>JBAYTX010000036.1:0-45257 GCA_041675415.1 Rhizobium sp.
GAAATCCGTCCCGCTCGGAACAGATCGCCGGAAAATTCTCGGTGATGAGCCATGAGTTCCAGGTTCCGGCGGCAATGCGCACCAGTGCCGGTGCCGCCGCGCCTTCACGCCAGGTTTCGACCTTGCGGGCGGCCAGTTCCATCTCACCGAGATGCTCGAGCAGTTGCCGCCCATCCCCAGTGAGGGTGTATCCCGCCTGACTGCGGCTGAACAATGCGCGCCCGAGCTGCCGTTCGAGCTCGACCATTCGGCGGCCGATCGTAGCGGGACTCAAGGCTGTTGCAGCGGCGGCGCCCGTCAGGCCGCCGTGACGGGCCACGAGCAGGAATAACTGATAGGCATCCCACGACGTATTTTTCATAGGTGAAACACGTAGTGCAAAACCGGCGGTTTATGAAGCAGATTTTGACGTATACATAGTTCGATGTGTTCCATTCGAGGAGATGCATCGATGTACGAAATGCTGGGATTGCTGTTGTCACAGGCGCTGCGCAATCGCCAATACGGGGATCGGATAGGTGGATTGCGGGAAGACGAATATTACGCGCGATTTTCGCTCGGTCCACTGCAAAGGATCAGGCTGACTCTTGCTGGCAAGCCTGCGGCAGTGTGCAAAAGAGAATGTCCCGTTAGCCTTCAGGCAGCGGACCATGTCGTGTCGATCCGCGCGCGAGGTCCTTGCAGGACACCGGCCGCGGATCCCGGGCTGGAGGTTTCAGCCGAAAAAGGCGAAGGCGGCCACGGCAAACAGGGCGCAGCAAGCGCCCAGTCCGAGCGTTGCCGTCCGCCAGAGAACAGCGTTTCGTTCATCGCTCGCCTTGGCGACGGAAATTGCACGTGCTCTGCGATCTGAATGTTTCATAAACAGGTACTCCACGAATTCCGTCCAGAACCTAGTATGTTTCTCCGGGCAATCCGACCCGACATGTTGTCGCAACATACGAAGGTCGACGGCCATTCGAACAGGATGCCTCACCTACATTAACAAGACCTGAAAGGAGCCCATGTCAAACGCTTTCGCCAGCGGCGTGCCCTGATGCCCAGGCCCACTGAAAATTATAACCGCCAAGCCAGCCGGTGACATCGACGCATTCGCCGATGAAATAAAGCCCGGGCACGGCCTTCGCCTGCATGGTCTTCGAATCCAGTCCGGCCGTATCGATACCGCCGAGCGTCACTTCGGCCGTGCGATAGCCTTCCGAGCCCGCCGGCTTGATCGTCCAGCCATGGAGAAACGCGGCGAGCGCCTCGAGCGCCTTGTCGGACAGGTCGGCGAGCGGCTTTTCGATCTTCTGCCGTTCGGCGACATATTGGGCGAGCCGCTTCGGCAGATGCTGCGCCAGCACCGTCTGCACCGCCTGCCGGCCATTCTCCTTCTTCGCCGCCTTGAGCAAGGCTGCGAAATCCACATCCGGCGCGAGGGAAAGCGTAATCTCGTCGCCCTCGCGCCAGTAGCTGGAAATCTGCAGAATTACGGGGCCGGACAGGCCGCGATGGGTGAACAGCAGGGCCTCGCGGAACGCCGTCTTGCCGTGACGGACCTCCGCATCGACCGATACGCCCGCCAAAGGCGTAAGCTCGGCCAAAAGCGCCGGATAGAGTGTCAGCGGCACCAGGCCGGGCCGCGTCTCCGTCAGTCGAAGGCCGAACTGTTCCGCGACCTTGTAGGCAAAACCCGTGGCGCCCATCTTCGGGATCGATTTGCCGCCGGTCGCGATCACCAACGCGTGCGCCTCGATCGCACCTTCCGACGTCGCGAGGAGAAAGCCGCCCTCACCTTTTTCGACTGCGGAGATCTCGACGCCGAGCCGCAGCCCGACCCCGGCCGAGCGTATCTCGTCCAGCAACATGCGGATGATATCCTTGGCGCTGTCGTCGCAGAAGAGCTGACCAAGGGTCTTTTCGTGCCAGGCAATTCCATGCTTATCCACCATCGCCACAAAATCAGCGGGCGTGAAGCGGGCGAGCGCCGACTTCATGAAGTGCGGATTGGCGGAAAGATAGTTCTTCGGGCCTGCGTGGATATTGGTGAAGTTGCAGCGTCCGCCGCCGGAAATGCGGATCTTCTCGCCCGGCGCATTGGCATGATCGAGAAGGATGACAGAGCGCCCGCGCCGGCCGGCGACGATCGCGCACATCATGCCCGCAGCACCCGCGCCTACTATAGCAACATCAAATATACCTGCCAATTTCGGCCCCTGCGACAAAGAATATCTGTCTTTTCGATCCGATCGGCAAAGTCAATGGCGCTTTCCCCCTCGCCAAATGCCAAACACTGGATATGATGGCGCCGGACAACAACCAAACCGGTGAGATATGCCTGCAAAGAAAAACATGCTTAGACCCAAAGGCGCAGCATCCAAGAAGACGAGCATTCCCCCGGACATACAATCCACTCGCGGCGTAAAGAACTGGAAAGAGGCGGCCGCCTGGCTCAGGGCACGCGGCATCGAGGATATCGAATGCATTACGCCGGACCTTGCGGGCGTGCCGCGCGGCAAGATGATGCCGACCTCGAAGTTCACCAGCAACACCTCCCTCGCCCTGCCCTCGGCACTTTACCGCCACACGATCTCCGGCGAGTATCCGGAAGAAAGCGGGCAGTTCCGTTACGATTCGCGCGACAGCGACATCAAGCTGATGCCGGACCTTTCGACCCTCTCTGTCGTTCCATGGGAAACGGACCCGACCGCGCAGGTGATCTGCGACATCATCACTACAGACGGCGAGGATGTGCCCTACACACCGCGCAACGTCCTGAAGAACGTTCTCAAGCTCTATGACGACAGGGGCTGGCGACCGGTCGTGGCACCCGAAATCGAGTTCTATCTCGTCGCCATGAACGACGACCCGGACTATCCGCTGCATCCGCCGAAGGGCCGCTCGGGCCGCTCCATCCTTGGTGGCCAAGGCTATTCGATCGCCGGGATCAACGAATTCGACGAACTGATCGATGATATCTACCACTTCTCGGAAAAGCAGGGCCTCGAGATCGACACCCTGATCCACGAAGAGGGCCCGGCCCAGCTCGAGATCAACCTGCGTCACGGCAACCCGATCGAACTCGCCGACCAGGTCTTCCTGTTCAAGCGCACGATCCGCGAGGCAGCGCTGAAGCACGGCATCTATGCCACCTTCATGGCCAAGCCGATGCAGGGGCAGCCCGGCTCGGCCATGCACATCCACCAGTCGGTGGTCGATGCGGAAACCGGCAAGAATATCTTCTCGAACCCGGACGGCTCACCGTCGAAGGAGTTCTTCCATTTCATAGGCGGCATGCAGGCCTTCGTGCCCAAGACGCTGGTGATGATGGCACCTTACGTGAACTCCTATCGCCGTCTTACCCCTGACATGTCGGCTCCAGTCAACAACGCCTGGGGCTATGACAATCGCACCACCGCCTTCCGCGTGCCGGTTTCGGACGCGGCGGCGCGGCGCGTGGAAAACCGCCTGCCAAGCTCCGATGCCAACCCGTATCTGGCGCTCGCGGCTTCGCTCGCCTGCGGTTATCTCGGCATCATCAAGGGCGTGGAGCCGACGGCTGCCTCCGAGGGCACGGCCAATGAAGGCTCGGTCGAGCTGCCGCGCGGCCTGCTCGAAGCGGTGTCGCTGCTCGAATCCGATCCCTTGCTCGGCGACGTCTTGAGCGAGGAATTCATCGGCCTCTATGCCGGCGTCAAGCGCGGAGAGTTCGAAACCTTCATGCAGGTCATCAGCCCGTGGGAACGAGAATTCCTGCTGCTGAACGTCTGAGGGTGCATCCAATGGTTTGGCAAAGCCCAATTGCGCCGGGCATTTCCTGGTATCAGTCAACCGTGTCCGAGCGGCCGGAATACCCGGCCCTCGACGGCTCGAAAACCGCCGACGTCGCCATTGTCGGCGGCGGCTTCACCGGCCTGCAGGCCGCCTACAACCTTGCCAAGACGGGCATTTCCGTCATCCTGATCGAGGGCCATCGTATTGGCGATGGCGCCTCGGGGCGGAACGGCGGCCAATTCGGCACCGGACAACGGGCATGGCCGGACGAGCTGGAAGCGGACCTCGGCTATGAGCGCTCCAAGGCGCTGTTCGACATGGCCGAGAATGCCAAGAAATACGTGCTCGATTTCGCGGCCGCGAACGGCATCGACATGGAATACATGCCGGGTCAGATGAATGTCTCGCACAAGCCGGGCCATGATCGCGAGTATCGCCAGTCGGCCGAGATCATGGCGACCCGCTATGGGTATCCGCATGTCGCCTTCATGGACAAGGCGGAGACCGCCGAGCGGCTGGGTTCCGGCCTCTACCATTGCGGCGTCCGCGACACCGGCACGGGGCACATTCACCCGCTGAAGCTCATTGTCGGTCTCGCAAAGGCGGCGAAAGCCGCCGGAGCCGATATCTTCGAGATGACCACGGCCTCGTCGATCCGCCAGTCGGGCGGCAAGACCCAGATCGACACGCCGACGGGGACGATCACTGCGGACAAGGTGCTGATCGCCACCAATGCCTATATCGGTAATCTCGAGCCGGTTACCGCAGCCCACGTCATGCCGATCCGCTCCTTCATCGGCGCAACCGTTCCACTCGACAAGTTCCCGTCGGTTATTCCTGGATCGGAATCGATCGCCGATTCCCGCTTCGTGGTCCGCTACTTCCGAAAGTCGCGCGACGGCCGCCTGCTGTTCGGCGGACGGGAGGCTTATACCGCGGATAATCCGATCGATATTTCGAGTCATATTCGCCGGCAGATCGCGGAAATCTACCCTTCGTTGCATTCGGTCGAAATGACCCACGCCTGGGGCGGCTCCGTCGGGATCACCCTGCCGCGCAAGCCGTTTGCCCGGGACGTGATGCCGGGCGTCACCTCGATTGGCGGCTATTCCGGCCATGGCGTCATGCTGTCGAACTATTGCGGCAAGCTTTTCGCCGACTCCGTCATCGGCCGCGCGCCGGAACTCGACCTTCTCAAGGACCTCAAAATTCCGCCATTTCCGGGCGGCGCCAAACTGCGCAAACCGCTGCTCTTCCTGGCTTTGACCTGGTACGCGCTGCGTGACAGGCTCTGATTTTTGAACCGGTGACGGAGTTTTGAAGACTTAGCTACTGGCTTTTTTAAATCGATTAGATTAGAAACGGAGCAAACGTTTCCGATTGAAAGAAGCCCGCATGAGCAGTCAGATCATCCCCGTCGAATCCTTTGACTATGTCGTGTTCGGGGGCACCGGCGACCTTGCGGAGCGAAAGCTGTTGCCTGCGCTCTATCACCGTCAGCTGGCCGGGCAACTGACCGAACCGACCCGCATCATCGGGGCCTCGCGCACCCCGATGAGCGACGACGAATTCCGAAAATTCGCTGAGGACGCCCTCAGGAAGCATCTCAGGCGGGACGAATATGACAGCGACGAGGTCGCGAAATTCTGCGCCCGGCTCTTCTATGTCTCGGTTGATGCGAAATCCGATCAGGGCTGGGATACGCTCAAATCCTTGCTGGACGCAGGCAAGGACGTCGTCCGCGCGTTCTATCTGGCGGTTTCACCCTCGATCTTCGGCGATATCGCCGACAGGATCCGCGCCTACGATCTCATCACGACCTCGACCCGCATCGTCGTCGAAAAGCCGATCGGCCGGGATCTCGCCTCCGCACAGGCGCTCAACGACACCATCGGCAAGGTTTTCAAGGAAGAGCAGATCTTCCGTATCGACCATTACCTCGGCAAGGAAACCGTGCAGAACCTGATGGCGCTGCGGTTTGCCAATGCGCTCTACGAGCCGCTGTGGAACTCGGCCCATATCGACCACGTCCAGATCACGGTCGCCGAGGCCGTCGGGCTGGAAGGCCGCGTCAGCTATTACGACAAGGCCGGCGCACTGCGCGACATGGTGCAGAACCATATCCTGCAGCTTCTCTGCCTGGTGGCGATGGAAGCCCCAAATTCCATGGATGCCGAGGCAGTGCGCGACGAGAAGCTGAAGGTGCTGCGCTCGCTCACCCCGATCAATCCGGCCAATGTGGAGAAAGTGACCGTGCGTGGCCAATACAAGCCCGGGGCCTCAGCCGGTGGGCCGGTCAAGGGCTATACGGAAGAACTAGGCGACGTCTCCGATACCGAGACCTTTGTCGCTATCAAGGCCGAGATCGGCAACTGGCGCTGGGCGGGCGTACCATTCTATATGCGTACGGGCAAGCGGCTCGCAGCCCGCATGTCCGAAATTGTCATAGCCTTCAAACCCATCCCCCATTCGATCTTCGACGATGCCGCCGGCCGTATCTCGGCCAACAAGCTGGTCATCCGCCTGCAACCCGATGAGGGCGTCAAACAATGGCTGATGATCAAGGATCCGGGTCCGGGGGGCATGCGGCTTCGCCATGTGTCGCTCGACATGAGCTTCGCCCAGGCCTTCGACGTGCGCAATGCGGATGCCTACGAGCGCCTGCTGATGGACGTGATCCGCTCCAACCAGACGCTGTTCATGCGCCGTGACGAAGTGGAAGCGGCGTGGCGATGGATCGATCCGATCCTGTCGGCCTGGGAAGACACCGGACAACGCACACAAGGCTATACCGCCGGCACCTGGGGTCCGAGCCAGGCGATCGCGCTGATCGAACGCGATGGCCGCACCTGGCACGAGATTGAGTAAGGACGCAGTCATGACACCGGAACTCCTGAGCTTCGCGAGCGGACAGGACCTCGCAAAGGCGCTTGCCAACGCGGTCGCAAGCGCGCTTGCCGCCGCCATTGCAGTGCGCGGCGAAGCCTCCGTCGCCGTTTCCGGCGGCTCTACCCCAAAGGCGTTCCTGGAAGCGCTATCGAGAGAAGAGATCGACTGGCCGAACGTCACCGTGACACTGGTCGACGAGCGCTTTGTTCCCCCTGACAATTCGCGCTCCAACCACCTGCTGGTCGCAACCCATCTGCTCCAGAACGCCGCCACATCGGCCCGCTTCGTCCCGCTCTACCAGCCGGCGGGATCGGCGGAGGACGCCGCCCGCATTGCGACCGAACGGACGGCCGCTGTCGGCAATCCTTTCGACGTCGTCGTCCTCGGCATGGGCGGCGACGGCCACACCGCCTCCTTCTTTCCCGGTGGCAATCATCTGACGCAAGCGCTGGACCTGACGCTCCCGCGCCGGGTCATGACCATGGAAGCCGAAGGTGCCGGTGAGCCCCGCCTGACCTTTTCCTTCTCCAGCCTTCATGATGCCCGCCTTCTGGTGCTTCATATTGAAGGGGCCGAGAAAAGGGCGGTGCTTGAACGGGCGCTTGCCGGAGCGGACGAGGCGGAAATGCCGATCCGCGCGGTCTTCAACCGCGCCGCCTCGCCGCTTGAGATCTACTGGGCGCCCTGAGCGCTGCGCAAAGTCTGACATCGAAAGAGACAGGATAGAGCCATGTCTGCTGATTCCCGCATCGTCGCAATCACCGCGCGTATCGTCGAGCGTTCGAAGCCCATGCGCGAGGCCTATCTCGACCGCGTCCGGGCGCAGATCGCCAAGGGCGTACACCGCTCGGTGCTTTCCTGCGGCAATCTCGCCCATGGGTTTGCCGCCTGCGCGCCCTCCGAAAAAACCGATCTGGCCGGCGACGTCGTGCCCAATCTCGGGATCATCACCTCCTATAACGACATGCTTTCGGCCCATCAGCCCTTCGAAACCTACCCGGCAATCATCCGCGAGGCGGCGCGACAGGCCGGCGGCGTAGCCCAGGTGGCGGGTGGCGTTCCCGCCATGTGCGACGGCGTCACGCAAGGGCAGCCCGGCATGGAGCTTTCCCTCTTTTCGCGCGACCTGATCGCCATGGCGGCGGCCATCGGCCTTTCCCACAACATGTTCGATGCCGCCGTCTATCTGGGAGTCTGCGACAAGATCGTGCCCGGCCTGACGATCGCCGCACTCACCTTCGGCCACCTGCCGGCCGTCTTCATTCCCGCCGGGCCCATGACGACCGGGCTCCCCAACGACGAGAAGTCGCGCATCCGCCAGCTCTATGCGGAAGGCAAGGTAGGCCGCGCCGAACTGCTCGAAGCCGAGTCGAAGTCCTATCATGGCCCGGGCACCTGCACGTTCTACGGCACAGCCAATTCCAATCAGATGCTGATGGAAATCATGGGCTTCCATATGCCCGGCGCCTCCTTCGTCAATCCGAATACGCCGCTGCGCGAAGCCCTGACCAGGGAAGCCACCAAGCGGGCGCTCGCCATCACAGCGCAGGGCAACGAGTTCACGCCCGCCGGCGAGATGATCGACGAGCGCTCGATCGTCAACGGCGTCGTGGGGCTCCATGCCACTGGTGGTTCGACGAACCATACGCTGCACCTAATCGCGATGGCGCGCGCCGCGGGGATCCAGCTCACCTGGCAGGATATTTCCGATCTCTCCGACATCGTGCCGCTTCTGGCCCGCGTCTATCCGAACGGCCTTGCCGACGTGAACCACTTCCACGCGGCAGGCGGGATGGGCTTCCTAATCGGGCAGCTCCTCAAGGCCGGCTTGCTGCACGACGACGTCCGCACCGTCTATGGGCAGGGGCTCGCCGCCTACACGATCGATCCGCAGCTTGGGGCCAACGGCAATGTGGTACGCCAACCCGCTCCGGAAGACAGCGCCGATCCCAAGGTGCTCACCCGTATCGAGACACCGTTCCAAACGAATGGCGGCCTGAAGATGCTGACCGGAAATCTCGGCAAAGCGGTCATCAAGATCTCCGCCGTCAAACAGGAACGTCAGGTGATCGTCGCCCCGGCAATCGTCTTCCACGACCAGCAGGAACTGCAGGAGGCCTTCAAGGCCGGCAGGCTCGATCGCGATTTCGTTGCGGTCGTGCGCTTCCAGGGGCCGAAGGCGAACGGCATGCCGGAACTGCATCGGCTCACGCCGCCACTCGGTGTGCTGCAGGATCGCGGCCACAAGGTGGCACTTGTCACCGACGGACGCATGTCCGGTGCTTCGGGCAAGGTGCCTGCGGCGATCCATGTCACGCCGGAAGCCGTCGACGGTGGGCCGATCGCTAAAATCCGCAACGGCGACATGATCCGTGTCGATGCCGTCTCCGGCACGCTTGAAGTGCTGGTCGAAACGACGGAATTTGACGCCCGCCCGCCGGCAATCGCCGACCTCTCGGCCAACGAATCTGGTCTCGGCCGCGAACTTTTCACCCCGCTGCGTCACATTGCCGGACCGGCCGACCAGGGCGCGAGCGTACTTTACTAACCACCCCGATATTGTCGGCGCGGCGGGAGAAATCCCGCCGCCCCACGGGTTCGCAAGAATGGCTCAGGCCGCCACTGCGGCCGGCGCACGCAGCTTCACGCCCAGCATGATGCTCAATACGGCGAGCGCCAGGACGGTCCCGCTCGCAGCTATCGTTGCGGTTCCGCCCGTTAGGTCGAAGACCACCCCGCCAAGACCCGCGCCGAGAGCGATCGCGAAACTGATGGAGGCAACGAAGAGCCCGCCGGCGCTCTCGGTCTCGTCCGGCACCGTGCGGGCAATCCAGCTCGACCAGGCGACCGGCACGCCCCCGAAGAACAGGCCCCAGAGGATGACCGCGACCACATCGGCAACAGGATCGGCGCCCTCCAAAACCATTGCGGCTGCGATCGATCCCATGGCGAGCGGAGCCAGCACCAGCGCGAGCCGCAGTTTCTTGTGCACCAGGCGTCCACCCAGCAGCGTTCCGAGAAAGTTCGCCGCCCCGAAGCCCAGCAGAATGACGGAGATCGACTCGATGGAAAAGCCGCTGCCGCTCTCGAGATAGGCGCGCAGATAGGTGAAAAAGACGAAGTGCCCGGCGAAGACAAGCAGCACCGCCAGCATGCCGGGGCCGATGCCCGGGCGCACCAGAACGTCGAACATGGTCCGCAGCCGCGTCACCCCCGTCGGCCGCATGGAAGGAAGGCTCAGCCATTGCGCCAGCAAGGCAAGGAGACCCAACGCGGCGGCGAGCAGGAAGACGTCGCGCCAGCCGAGGAGTTCACCGAGATAGCTGCCCACGGGCGCCGCGAGCACCGTTGCGACCGAGACGCCGCTCATGAGGATGGCGAGCGCCTTCGGCACCAGCGCAGCCGGTACCAGCCGCATGATGACGGCAGTGGACATGGCCCAGAAACCGCCGAGCGCCACGCCGAGAAGCACGCGGCCGAGGAGCAGGAGCGGAAGGCCCGGCGCAAAAGCGACAAGCAAGTTGGAGGCGACCAGCAGCGCGGAAAAGAACATCAGCAGGTTGCGGCGGTCGGTTCCGCGCGCAGCGGCAGTAATCAGCAGGCTCGTGGCGAAGCCGAACAGCGCGGTGGTCGTCACGGCCTGGCCGGCCGCGCCTTCGCTGATCGACAGATCGGCGGCGATGGGAGTCAGGAGACTGGCCGGCAGGAATTCGGCGGTCACCAGACTGAAGACGCCGATCGTCATGGAGGCAACCGCCGGCCAGGCCGGGCTCCGTTCCCCACCGGTGGCGGGATCGTGGTTGGTTGTGGATGTCATCAGCTTGTCCTTTCGCGATGGGAGGAATGGCACGGCGAAAAGTTAGGCTGGACTCCCCGGACTTTCTATGTCAGAAAATCCGTTATGCTTGATCGATCGTCCGCCGATTCGCACTCAACCGGCTCCCTCGATCCCGACCTCGTCAGCGAGCTGCTGCTCGGTATGCGACTTGTGGGGGTCGACTATCGCCGCGTGGAGCTTTCGCCGCCCTTCGCCTACTCGTTCGGCGAAGGGGACAGCCGGGCGAAATTTCTGTTCCTTGCGCGCGGAACGATGATGCTCAGGGCCCCTAGCGGCGTGCTGCACGAGATGAAGGCAGGTGACGCAGCGCTCTTGCCGCGCGGCGGCCGTCATGTCATCGGTTCGTCGGCCGAGGTCTCTCAGCCCTGCATCGATCTTGGCGCGCTGCACGAGGAGCCGCTATGCGCCACCGTGAGCGCGATCACGGCCTGTGACAAGAGTGCGTGCCGCGAGGAAGAGCGCGTACTGATCTTCTCCGCCTGCATGGATTTCGACCTCGGCAGCATGCACCCGCTCGTGGCGCTGATGCCCGAGGTCATGCGGGTCGCTACGATCATGACGCGTTATCCGGAGATCCTGCCGATGCTCGAAGCGATGGCGCGTGAGGTCAACCAGGGCCGCGCCGGCTATGCAGGCATCCTCGCCCGCCTCGCCGATGTCGTCGCCGCCTCGATCGTCCGGGCATGGGTGGAATGCGGCTGCGGCGATGCGAGCGGCTGGATCGCCGCCTTGCGCGACCCACGCCTGGGTCGCGTACTGGTCGCCCTTCACCGCGAGCCCGGCCGCGACTGGACACTTGTGGAACTGGCAAAGCTCATGGGCGCCTCGCGCTCCGTCTTCGCCGAGCGCTTTCTCGCGGTCACGGGTGTGCCGCCGCTGCGTTACCTGACCGAAATGCGCATGCGTCTTGCCGCCCAGTGGATCTCGCGGGACGGGATGCCGATCGAGACTGCCGCCCATCATCTGGGCTACGGCTCCCACGCCGCCTTCAGCCGCGCCTTCAAGCGCGTCACCGGCTATCCGCCCGGAGCGATCGGCAACGGCGCTCCCACATCCGTTCGCCCGCGGTGAAGCGAGAGACACCGCGGCTGCCCTACGCCCTGGCCGAAGGTGTCGGCACGGCAGAGATTGGGGTCCGATCCCTTTCGAGTCCAGCATGGGGCGCGAGCTCTTCCGGGAGGACGCTCGACCTCGCGCCAGGACACGTCGTCACAAACGGCATAAATTGCACATCGTCAATTCCAGATCCAATATGCTTCGGCTATGGTATTCTCGATGAGATGAAGGGGTAACAGCATGTCAGCCATTTTCGCACGCATCGTCGCCATGATCGGCGCGATGATGATCCTGATGCGGCGCTGGGGCAAAAGTCCGGAAAGACCTGCCATCGGCGGCGCGCCGATCATTCCTGAGGCCAAGGCGCAGCGCATTCCGACGCTGAAAATGCCGACGGCCAAGGGCTGGACGGACGGGCACACGCCGACCGCCGCCGTCGGCCTCAAGGTCAATGCCTTCGCCAAGGGGCTCAAGCATCCGCGCTGGATTTATGTGCTGCCGAACGGCGACGTGCTGACGGCCGAGGCGCTCGGTGTCGACGGGGGGCGGATCAGGACACCGTTCGACTATGCCATGTATTCGACGATGAAGCGGGCGGCAGCGGTCGGCAACAGTCCGAACCGCATCACGCTCTTGCGCGATGCCGATGGCGACGGCGTGGCCGAAGTGCGCCACACCTTCATGGAGGGGCTCAACCATCCCTTTGGCATGGCCATGCTCGATGGCACATTCTATGTCGGCAATACCGACGGCATCATGGCCTTTCCCTATTCCGAGGGCGCGACGACGATCCAGGCCAAGGGCCGCAAGATCGCTGACTACAAGCCGGCGGGCCACTGGACGCGCAGCATTCTGCCGAGCCGCGACGGCAAGAAGCTCTATGTCGGCGTCGGCTCGCTCAGCAATATCGGCGAGGACGTCATGGACCAGGAGGAAGGTCGCGCCTGCATCTACGAGGTGAACCTCGAGACCGGCGAGAACCGCATCTTCGCAAGCGGCCTGCGCAACCCCGTCGGCCTTGCCTTCGAGCCGACCACCGGCGACCTCTTCACCGTGGTCAACGAGCGCGACGGGCTTGGCGACGAGACCCCTCCCGACTATCTGACTTCGGTAAAGGATGGCGGCTTCTACGGCTGGCCCTATTGCTACTGGGGCCAGACGGTCGACGACCGCGTGCCGCAGGACCCGGCCAAGGTCGCGAGCGCGATCCGTCCCGACTATGCGCTGGGCGGCCACACTGCCTCGCTCGGTCTCTGCTGGCTGCCGGCCGGAACGCTGCCCGGCTTCCCTGACGGTATGGTGATCGGCCAGCACGGCTCGTGGAACCGCTCCAACCTCGCCGGCTACAAGGTGATCTTCGTTCCTTTCGAAAACGGCCGCCCGTCGGGCCCACCGCGCGACATCCTCACCGACTTCCTGGCGCCGGACGAGAAATACTCCTATGGTCGCCCGGTAGGCGTGACCATCGGCCCGGACGGCTCACTGCTGGTCGCAGACGATGTCGGAGATGTCATCTGGCGGGTGACCGCTGCGCCAACCGACAACTGAGAGCACCGGCCCCCGCCTGGTGCTCCAATGGGTTCGGCGTTCAGCGCGTTGGCACGGGTCGTGATCATGCCGTGCGGAAACTTCGATGGAGCGCGATCCGGTCGTCGGGCCCCTCAGAGTGCCGCCATGTATTTCGGCAGTTCCGCCATGCGCGGCACGACAATCAGTTTCACAACCTCGCCGCGCTTGAAGGCCCTGAGGAAGCGGTTGTAATCCTCGAATACCACGCAGCCGGAGGAATCGCCCCTCTGCCGCAAAAGGTAGGTATGCGTCAGGAAACCGTCGCGACCATACATGTTCGCGCCGCCGATGGGGGTCATGCGTATCGCCTCGACCCCATGGAAACGGCTCTCGCGCATCCGCAAGCTATAGACGTTCGGCGGCGTGGGCCCACGATTTTTCACGCTGACGTGACGCGGATTATCCCGCATGTTGCCACGCCCGGAATGAGCCTCGAGCTTTTCTCCGTTCGGCATGTAGACCATGCCAGCGGATATGTCATAGACGGCAATGCGGCTGCCGCGGCCCGGGAGTTGCGCCTTTCTGCCGAAGAGCGACGGTCGTTTATCATCCTCCTCGACAATGGAATTTCCGGGCTTGGCATAGGCCTGTTCAGTTGCCGCAGGCTTCTCGTTTTCCGGTTCGGGCCTCTTAGCGAATTGCTGCTTTTCCGGAATTTTCGGACGCTTGGACGGTAACGGGCCGTCCTCGGGAAGACCGGAATCGATCTCCTCGCTTCCCGCAAGAACCTCGCCGAAGGCATCCTCGGCGAGGGTGTTTTCGACGGTTTCGCGAGCCGAAGAGGGTGCGGCATAGGCAAGGGCGAAAGATCCGGATACGGATGAGGAAGGAATGGCACCCGTCGACAGACGATCAACGGACGCGTCCGGCGGCTCGATGGATGCCACCATCTGCGGCTTGGCGGCAGCCTGTTGCTTCTCCAGTTCGGCGGCAAGCGCAATCATGGCCGCGCGCTCACCCTCGGCCCTCTTGAGCGCCTGCCGGAGAACGGCGAGCGCGTCTTCGTCTGGAGAGACGTTGACCCGCGACCAAGCAAGCCGGTCGGCTTTGTCGACGGCGGTAAGGGTCATGGCCTCGGGAAGGATTGCGAGGAGCGGGTCCTCGGTTCTGGCCACGGCCGCGGCTATGCGCAGCTTCGCCTCTTCGATATCGGTGGCGGACCGTCTGGCGGATTTCCCGAGCCCGCTCCTCTTAGCGGCATCGTCGCGGAGGGCGACATCCCGCTGGCCGGCTGCGGCATTGCGCATGCTCGGGTCAGCGGATATGGAGACGGTAGCCGTTTGAACGGTCGCGATGACCGCCGTGGTCCAGATCGCTGCGGCAATGACGCCGCCCACCAGAACTGCACCCATCAATGTCTTGCGGGACGCGCCGATTACCGGTCGCGATGCTTTGACAATCTTGTTGCCACAACTGGATTCGGTCGAGAACGCCATACTCTTACTCGTTGTCAGACACAGAACTCATCCGGTGCTCCTGCTGGAGAACTGTGCCGATTTGATGATCTGCACGTGGCCAAAGCAGGGCGAGCTATTCCGAACAAACTAAAGTATGAAGAAATCTGGTAACCAAGAGGTTTACGGCGCGCGAAGAATTGCAGCGTATGGAAAAGTGCAGCTGCGCGACCGTTTAGCGGCGGTGAGGCACCGCGGAGAGGTGCGAATTGTCGCTTGGGCACTTCCCTGCGGCACGCCACAAAAAGAAACGGCCGCATGTTCGTGCGGCCAACCTCATTCAAATTCAGCCTGCCTGCCGGGTGGCGTGCAGTCTCCGCCTGGTTTCTACCAGGAGCGGACGTCGAGCACCTTGTCACGGTGCGCGGGATGCGTAGAGAAGACGAAGATGCGGTCGAGTTCCTTCTGGGTCAACAGGCGCAGAAAGCGCACCTCCACCGTATTGTTGACGAAGGTTTTCATCAACATGCAGCCGACCTTGCTGATGCGGGCATCCGGAATATCGAGATAGAACTGCTGAGGAAGGTTGTACTGGGTCAATAGACCGAGAACGGCGCCGCTCAGCGAGATGCGAATGACATCGCAACGCCGCGCGGCCATATGCATGACGCCCTTCTCGGTATACTCGATCCGCGCCGCATTCATCGTGTCTTCCATGCGAAAGCGATTTTCGCGATCATACATGAATGACTCTTCGCGCTTCAAATAGTTCGATCCGCTTGAAGACGCTGCCATGTTTCCTTCCCCTTCCCCGAATGTGTGAAGGCGAATCTAGCAGCGCTGGTTTAACAGATGGTATGGACCGGCGCCGCCAAATGCGGCCAGCACCGGGCTCCGCCAACAGAGTAAACGAAGCCTTTAACGAGGCAGGCTACGCCCTCTTGTAGCTGTGGCCGGTTTCGTCGAAGAGATGCAGCTTGGTGCGGTCCGCGGCAAACCGCAGTTTCTCGCCCTTCTTGACATCGGCGATGCCCTGAAGCTTGACGACGATGGGCTCGTCCTCCACCGGGCCTTCCACATAGAGCAGCGTCACCTCACCCAATGCCTCCACGATGCTGACAGTGCCCTCGAAAAGATGGCTGCCATCCGTGGCGATGCTCAGATCCTCCGGCCGGACACCGAAGCTGGCCTTCTTGCCCTTGTCGTGCGGAGGTGTTGCGATATCCACAGCGACCGTGCTGCCGTCCTTCAGGGTGATCTTCGTCGGGCTGCCGGTCTCGCCTATGGTGACGGGCATGATGTTCATTGCCGGCGAGCCGATGAACTGTGCGACGAAGAGATTGGCGGGATGCTCGTAGAGTTCCAGCGGCGAGCCGACCTGTTCGATCCGGCCTGCCGACAACACCACGATCCGGTCGGCGAGCGTCATGGCCTCGACCTGGTCATGGGTGACGTAAATCATCGTGGTATCAGGCATCGAATCATTGAGCTTGGCGATCTCGATGCGGGTCGCGACACGCAGTGCCGCGTCGAGGTTTGAAAGCGGCTCATCAAAGAGGAAGACCTTGGGATCGCGGCAAATCGCTCGACCGATCGCGACACGTTGCCTCTGACCACCGGAAAGCGCCTTCGGAAGCCGATCGAGATAGGGGCCGAGCTGCAGGATATCAGCCGCCGCGCGGACGCGCCGGTCTATCTCTTCCTTGCTTTCCTTGGCGATCCGCAATCCGAAAGCCATGTTGTCGTAGACAGTCATGTGGGGATAGAGCGCATAGGACTGGAAGACCATGGCAATGCCGCGCTTCGACGGCGGCACATCGTTGACCATCTGGCCATCGATGATCAATTCGCCACCTGTCACATCCTCAAGCCCGGCGATCATGCGCAGCAAGGTGGATTTGCCGCAGCCGGACGGGCCGACAAACACGATGAATTCGCCCTGTTCGATTTCCAGGTCGATACCCTTCAGAACCTTCACCTGCCCGTAGTTCTTGCGGATGTCTTTCAGAACGAGGCCTGCCATCGTCTCCCCCTCTCTTCTCAGGCATGGCGCGCGAAGAACGCGCCCCAAGCCGGAAGCTCAACCTTGTTGTTGTTGACGGTACTACTAAAACCATGGCCCGGCAGAATCTGCCAGTCGCCCTGCGGAAGCTCCGCCTTCGCCTTCTCCGCTGACATGTTGAACATGCAGAGTATAGTCTCGTTTCCGAGCGTACGCGTGTAGGTCAGGACCGGATGCTTCGCCGGAATGAATGCGATACTTCCCTTGGCGAAGCAGGGGTGCTCCTTGCGGAAAGCCAGGAAGCGGCGGTAGTGCTCAAGCACTGAACCGGGATCACCTTCCTGGGTATTCACGGCGTGAATGGTGTGCTCGACCGGAATCGGCAACCAGGTCCTTTCGGAGGTGCTGAAGCCGGCTTGGGCGGACTGCGCGTCCCATACCATCGGCGTGCGGCAGCCGTCGCGGCCCTTGAATTCCGGCCAGAACTGGATCCCGTAAGGGTCCTGCAGATCCTCGAAGGCGATATCGGCTTCAGTGAGGCCCAGTTCCTCGCCCTGATAGATGCAGACCGAACCGCGCTGGGTCATCAGGATTGCTGCCAGCATCTTCGCATATGCATTCCGATCGACTACATCGGCGCCCCAGCGGCTGACATGGCGTATCACATCATGATTGGAGAAGGCCCAGCAGGCCCAGCCTTCGGGTGCTGCCGAACTGAAAGCACCCTGAACTTCGGCCACCCGCTCCGGCGTCAGCGGTTCCGGGGCCAGGAATTCGAAGGCGTAGCACATGTGCATCTTGTCATTGCCGGAGGTATATTCGCCGACAATCTCGAGCCCGCGCTGACTGTCCCCGACTTCGCCAACGGCCGCAATCGCGGGAAATTCGTCGAGCACCGCGCGGAAACGCTTCAGAAATTCGAGATTTTCCGGACGGTTCTTGTCGTAGATGTGCTCCTGGAAATTGTAGGGATTTACCGCCGGCGCGGTCGAGGCATTGCGTCTTTCCGGTGCGAGCGCGGGGTTGTCGCGCAGCTTCTTGTCGTGGAAATAGAAGTTGATCGTATCCAGGCGAAAGCCATCGACACCACGCTGCAACCAGAAACGCGTGGTATCCAGCAACGCGTTCTGTACGTCCGGATTGTGCAGGTTGAGATCGGGCTGCGAGACCAGGAAGTTGTGCAGGTAGTACTGCATGCGGGTCGGATCCCAGTGCCAGCCCGATCCACCGAAAATCGAAAGCCAGTTGTTCGGCGGCGTGCCGTCGGGCTTCGCATCGGCCCAGACATACCAGTCCGACTTGGCATTGATGCGGCTCGAACGGCTCTCGATGAACCAGGGATGCTGGTCCGAAGTATGCGACATCACAAGGTCGATCATGACGCGAATGCCCAGACGGTGGGCCTCGGCGATCAGTCCGTCGAAATCGGCAAGTGATCCGAACATCGGATCGACATCGACATAGTTCGAGACGTCATATCCGAAATCCTTCATCGGCGAGGTGAAGAAAGGCGAGATCCAGATCGCGTCGGCGCCGAGCGCGGAAATATGGGGAAGGCGCGCGGTGATCCCCTTGAGATCGCCGATGCCATCGCCATTGGAATCCTGGTAGGAGCGCGGATAGATCTGGTAGATCACCGCGCCGCGCCACCAGTCCTTGTCCTGCGTAAGCGGCGATTGCAATGCTGAATTCATGCTTATTCCTTGTCGATGATAGTCAGATGTCCGTTGCCGGGCCTCAGCCGCCCTTGACCGAGCCCGCGAGCAGCCCGCGAACGAGGTAGCGTTGCAAGGTGAAGAAGACGAGAAGCGGGACAATGATGGTGATGAAAGCGGACGACGTAAGGATCTCCCAATTGCCGCCGCGCGAGCCGAGCAGCTCGCGCAGGCGCCCGGTCAGCACGATCGTCTCCTCGCTGTTGCCAAGGAAGACCGTGGCGACGAGCAAGTCATTCCAGGTCCAGAGGAACTGAAAAATCGCAAACGACGCGAGAGCCGGATAGGAGAGAGGCAGCACGATCTTGACGAAAATCGTGAAATCGCTGGCGCCGTCGACGCGCGCGGACTCCATGATTTCCCGCGGCAGTCCGGCAATATAGTTCCGCAGCAGATAGATGGCGAGCGGCAAGCCGAACCCCATATGGGCGAGCCAGATGCCGAGATAGGTCTTGGCCGGAACGCCGAAGAACGCACCGATCTTGTTGTACATCTGCAGGAGCGGGATCAGCGACATCTGCAGGGGTACTACGAGCAGGCCAACGATGACAGCAAGGATCAGGGCGCGTCCGGGGAATTTCATCCAGGCAAGTGCATAAGCCGCGAAGGCCGCAACCAGAATAGGGATTACGGTCGAAGGAACGGCAACCGTCAGCGAGTTCAGGAAGGACTGGCCGATCCCCTCGGCAGTCAGAACGTTCCGATAGTTCTCAAGCGTGAATCGCGGCGGTATCTCGGCCGTGTAGAAGATGCGCATACCGCGCTTGTTTTCGAACGGGGTCGGGGAGGTGATGCGGAATGCACCATCTTCGGCGACCGTCAGTTGCGCTCCATCGGCGAGATCCGCGGTCGCGCCGATCGGATAGGCACCGGGCGTGCGGCTATTGGTTCCGAAGGCGCTGACACCGCCCTTGCCGCCTTCCAGGACGTTCCCGGATATGACGTAGACTCCGTTCTCCTCAACCTGCTTGTCGGCCGCCGGAGCACGATAGATGACGTTCTGCGTCGAAGTAGAAAGCGCCGTCCACCAACCTGAAGCGACAATCTGATCCTTGTCGCGAATTGCCGTGACGAAAAGCCCAGCCGTCGGCAGGGTCCAGAGAACGACGAGGAAGAGAACGGAAAGATGGACGAACCAGGTGAGAGGAGACCGTGTGCTCTTGCGCATATCAGCGTCCTTCCATTTCCCGGCGCGCGTTGCGGATGTTCCAGATCATGATCGGGACCACCAGCACCATGATGACCACAGCGATGGACGCGCCGCGTCCGAAGTCGCCGCCGCCACGGAACATCCAGTCAAACATGAGATTGGCAAGAACCTGCGTGTTCCATTGCCCATTTGTCATGGCGAGCACGATGTCGAAAACCTTGAGGACGAGAATGGTGATCGTCGTCCAGACAACGGCGATCGTGCTCCGCATTTGCGGCACCTTGATCTTCATGAAAATCTGGAACGGATTGGCCCCATCGATAACGGCCGCCTCTATGGTTTCCTCCGGAATGCCGCGCAGCGCCGCC
The DNA here is from genome assembly GCA_041675415.1 of Rhizobium sp. Lineage (GTDB taxonomy): Bacteria > Pseudomonadota > Alphaproteobacteria > Rhizobiales > Rhizobiaceae > Allorhizobium. The sequence continues at coordinate 19,738 of JBAYTX010000036.1, forward strand.
GAAAGGAGCACCATCGCGAAACCGGTCTGAATCCAGACGAGAATGGCCATCAGGAAGAAATTGTTCCAGAAGGGCAGCGCGATCCAGATCTGCGGATCGCCGCCGAAATAGACGACAATTGCATTGAGGATGCCAATCTGTTCACTGCCTTCGCCGCGGTAGTCATAGACGAACTTCCAAATCACCGAGGCGCCGACAAACGAGATCGCCATGGGCATGAAAATCAGTGACTTGGCGATATTGCCCCACCAGATACGGTCTGTAAGCGCGGCAATGATCAGTCCGAACAGCGTGGAGGCGGCAGGAACGACGAGCAGCCACAGCATGTTGTTGAAGATCGACTCGCGGAATTCGCGATCGAAGAACATCCAGCGATAGTTGGACAGGCCCACGAAACGCGTGCCTGATCGGTCGAATACCGAATAGGCAACAGAGGAAAAAACCGGATAGACGAGATAGATGGAAAGGGAGATCAGGGCCGGGCCAAGGAAAAGCCAGGGCCGCACCATGTTGGCTCTACGAAGATTGCGCGAGGCGCGAGCCGTGTCCTCGATCTGCGCCGGGAAGATTCGATCGAGTAACAGGTTTGAGCCGTAGAAATAGCCGATCGCGCCCAATACCCCGAGAACGATCGTCAACAACGCATAAGCTAACTGTTCCACAGACTACCCCTCCCTTGACCTCACGCCCCGGTTTGTCCCGGGATCAACGGCAAGCATGCCGGCACAGACTGCCGGACCTGATGTGGTCCGGCAATCCCACTATGCGATGCCTGTTTACTTGAGGGCGTCCCAGGATTTCTGAATATCTGCGCCAACATCAGCCGCAGACTTGCCGCCGACATAGTCGACCATTCCGGTCCAGAAGGCACCGGCGCCAATCTTGCCGGGCATCAGGTCCGAACCGTCGAAGCGGAAGGTAGTCGCACTGGTCAGGATTTCGCCCTGCTTTTTGAGCGTCTCATTGGCATATGCTTCCGGGTTTGCGCCCTTGAATGGCGTCAGGAGCCCGGACTGGGCCATCCATATCTCATGAGCGATCGGGGTCTGCAGGAACTCGATGAAAGCATGAGCAATCGGGCTGTCCTTGGTGATGGCAAACAGTGTGCCGGCGCCGAGAACGGGCTTGCCAAGGTCCTTTCCCTTATAGGCCGGGAAGTAGAAGAAATCGGCATCCGTGCCCAGTTCAGTTCCTTCGGGGAAGAAGGACGATATGAATGACGCCATATGGTGCATGTAGCATTTGGGCGGCGAGGTGAAGAGGCCCTTCGGGCTGTCGCGGAAGTCGGTCGAGGCGACGCCTGCAGTCCCGCCATCGGCGAACTTGTCGGTCTTGGCGAACCAGCCGAATTCATCGATCGCGCCGAGAACTGCCGGATCGTTGAACTTGATCTCGTTCGACACCCACTTGTCGTAGACATCGGCCGGCTGCGTGCGCAGCATCATGTCTTCGACCCAGTCGGTTGCCGGCCAGCCGGTCGCGGCACCCGAACCCAGACCGATGCACCACGGCGTGCCGCCATCGGCGACAATCTTCTCGGTCAGCGCCTTGAGGTCTTCCATGGATTCCGGAACCTCGTAGCCTGCGTCCTCGAAATTCTCGGGCACATACCAAACCAGCGACTTCAGGTCGGCCTTGTACGGAAAGGCGAAGAAGGTCGGATTGCCGCTCTTGTCCTTGTACGTTCCAAGGTCGACCCAGGACTGGCCTGCGGCATAATTTTCCTTGAGCCAATCGGCGACTTCCGTCTTGAGCGGCGTCAAGAGCCCCTTGGAAGCGAGGTCGGCTGCGAGGCCAGGCTGCGGGAAGACAGCGATATTGGCCGCGCTCCCGGCCTGCGTGTCGATGACGATCTGCTGTTCGAAGGAGTCCGAACCGGCGTATTCGACCTTGGCGCCGGTTGCTTCTTCGAAATAGGCCAAAACACTCAGGAACAGATCCCTATCCGGACCGAGCCAAGGGCCGAAGATCGATACTGTCTGCCCGCTCAGGTCATGGGACTTCTTGAATTCCTCGTAGCTCGACCAGGTGAACCTGGAATCCTCTCCGGGGGCGAACTTCAATTCCGCGGCTTCAGCGGAAGCGGTCAGCAAGGCCAGGGCAGCCACGCTCAGAATAAAGGCTCTCTTCATATGATTTACCTCCCATCACATTTTCCGACCGGTTGATCCCGCCGGGCCAAACTCAAGAAATCGGATCATCCAAAGCGCTTTGGCTTCATCTCATTTCACTCTGCGAGAATGAGAGTCAAGCATTTTTCTGGCGTCCGCCCCGAAGGAAATCCACCTTCTGGTTGAGATTTAAGCATATGCAGCCCGCTTTGTCATTTTCCTGTTTGTCTGCATTCCGCCTGCTGCTAAATAGGCTCAAGGCGCTGACCGGCAAGGGAAATGGCACGATCTCCAGTTGTCCGTTGCGCCAAGGAGGGTGGAGGAAAGTGAACCTAAAACAACTGTCGGAATTGCTCGGACTTTCGCAAACGACGATCAGCCGGGCCCTGAATGGCTATCCCGAAGTCAGCGAGGAAACGCGCAAGCGCGTCCTCAAGGCTGCCCAGGAGACCGGGTACCGCCCCAACCGGGCGGCGCAACGTCTGGCGACCGGCAAGGCAGGCTCCATCGGCCTCGTCATGCCGACGGCGCCCGGGCACAATTCCGACGTGCATTTCGGGGAGTTCCAGAGCGGCCTCGGCGAAGAGGCGCTGAAGCACGACTTCCATTTTGTCATCATGCCTGCACATCCCCGGGACGAGGAACAGGCAATCCGTTGGCTGGTCGCCAGCGGAAGCGTCGACGGCTATTACCTCGCCTATATGCGGGAGAAGGATTCGCGCATCGCCATGGCAAAATCGCTCGGCGTTCCCTTCATCGTGCACGGACGTTCCTACGGGGTGGAGGACGATTACCCCTACCTGGATGTCGACAACGAGGGCGCCTTTCGCGACGCAACCGAGCTGCTGCTCGACCTCGGACATCACCGCTTTGCTTTGCTCAATGGCCCGGAGGACCTCGATTTCGCAATCCGCCGCAAGCTCGGGGTAAAATCGGCGTTGAAGAAACGCGGTTTGACGCTGGCCCCTGCGCTCACGCGGCATACGGCGATGACCGACGAACATGGCTTTCGCGGCATGTCGGAACTGCTGCGGCACCCCGATCCGCCGACGGCGGTCCTGTGCGCCAGTACCGTGCTGGCGCTAGGCGCGGTCAGGGCCATCAACACGGCCGGACTGAGGCTCGGCCACGACATCTCGCTGATCGCGCACGACGATGTGTTGCCACTGCTGAAGCCGGAACATTTCACCGTGCCGCTGACCACGACACGGTCGTCACTGCGCGCCGCCGGGATCCGCATCGCCGAACGGCTGATCGCTCAGATCGAACGGACGAAACCGCAACCGCCCGAGCATGAGCTCTGGAAGGCCGATCTCGTCATCCGCGCCTCGACCGGCCCGGCACCGGGCTAGTACTGGCGGCGGCGACAATCTCGAAGACGAAATGGAATTCAAAACTTGGGAGCGGCCCTACCGGTCGCCCGATAGGCGGCGATGACCGTATTGGCCATCAGCATGGCGATTGTCATCGGGCCGACACCGCCGGGAACCGGCGAGATCGCGCCAGCAATGGGGGCGCATTCGCCGAAGGCCACATCGCCGACGAGGCGTGTCTTGCCCTCGCCCCGTTCGGGCGCCGGGATACGGTTGATGCCGACATCGATGATCGTCGCGCCGGGCTTGACCCAGTCGGCCTTGACCATCTCGGGACGACCGACGGCGGCAACGAGGATATCGGCCGTGCGGGCGATTGCGGGCAGATCGCGGCTCCGGGAATGACCGATCGTCACCGTCGCATTGGCGGTGAGCAGCAGTTGCGCCATCGGCTTGCCGAAGAGATTGGAGCGGCCGATCACCAGCGCGTTCAGCCCGGATAGGTCGGTTCCGCAGATGGCGCGCACAAGGATCATGGCGCCGGCCGGTGTGCACGATACCAGTCCGGTTTCGCTGTCGCCCGTGGCAAGCTTTCCGGCATTGACGACATGGAGGCCGTCGACGTCCTTTTCCGGCAGGATCGACTGGATGACCTTCTCCGAATCCAGGTGCTTCGGCAGCGGAAGCTGCACCAGCACGCCATGAATTTCGGGATCGATGTTCAAGTCAGATACCAGCGCCATAAGCGCTTCCTGGGTCGTATCTTCCGGAAGGCTGTGCTGGATGGATTTGAAGCCGCACTCCCTGGCCATCCTGCTCTTGGATGCCACATAGGTCTGACTTGCCGGATCGTTGCCCACGATGATGACCGCAAGCCCGGGCTTCGTCCCCGTCTGAACTTCCAGATCCAATGCCGCCGATCTTACCGCCTCGATTACCGAAGCCGCTGCCTGCTTGCCGTCAATAACCGTCGTCACGCCTGCCACCCCTCACGTCCGAACTTCCGCGCAACCTAGCGCCCGTAAGCGAACGCGAATTGCCTGTGCCCGCCCTATGGTGTCAAAAAGCAGCAAATGCAAGAACAATCCAAGAGGGCGCGTTGCCGACTTTCGTACCGGCGATCAACGTGGGGAAGTCTCCGGTGCGCGCTGACGGCGGGCCGTATATTTATATTGCATCACCCGGACCAGGAAGACCGGAATTCCGACCACATAGCGATACCAGAGGCGGGAGGGCTCAATCCACAGGCGATACGCCCATTCGCAGCGCAGATGCCTGACCCAGACCGGCGCGCGCGGAACCCTGCCGGAGACGAAATCGAACAGGGCGCCGACGCCCATGACAACGCGCGCATGCTCGGCGGCGACATTATAGTGTATCCACTTTTCCTGAAGCGGCGTTCCCATCGCGACCAGCAGGATATCGAGTTCGCTCCGGTCGAGGATCTCGATCACCGCCGAGGAATCCTCCTTGTCGAAGAACCCGTCGGCGATCTCGACGAAATCATGCCAGGGACTGTGCTCCTTGAGCCTGGTAGCGGTGGCCGAAAGCACCTCTTCATGGCCACCGACGAGGCCAATCCGCTTCTTCGTCGTCATGTAGGTCAAAAGCGCCGGGACGAAATCCGTGCCATTCAGATTGGCCGAGAACTGTGTGCCATTCAGTGATCTCGACGCCATGTCCATCCCGATCCCGTCCGGCAGCACGACGTGGCCGGACAGGATTTCGCGATACTCCTGGTCGGCCAGCATGATGTTGGCATTGTTGGCGTTGAGGAACGAGATATGCGTCTGTCCGATCGGCATGGAGGCGCGCTCGCTGATAAAGGTTAGCGCACCGTCCCAGGTCAGGTCATGAACCGGGAAGCCGAAGATCGGAAGCCTTGGCGGCTCGTCCGATGGCTCAGGAGGCGACTTCAGCGGTTCCAAGTGCAAGCTCCCGCTGTGCAGAAGCCGTGCCGATAAAAGGCGCCCGGCTTTGGACGCAACAACGGCGAAGAGAACCGCAAGTCCGAAACGGAGTTGCGGCCGGATGTCTTGGGGCGCGTGATCGAAGGATGAAATTGCATGGAACCATATAAAAGAAGGAACATCTCTGTCCCCTTCTATCAGCGACGCATCTAATTCGGCTTAAACGGTCCGCTACAATTGACGACCGAGCATTCATATTGCCTTAATCACCGGACAGGAAACGCCGCCGCGTTCAATCGATGCGCTCAGTTTCCGGAATGCGCGGGATCCTCGAGAGTGACGCCCTCGACGATCTTCACCGGTGGAGCCATCGGCTTCTTGGTTCCCTCGCCGCTGGCGCGAATATCTTCCTTCGACAGGTAATCCAGCTGCTCGACCACGACTTCCTCGACAAATCCCTCGCCGAGGCGCTTGTTGAGATCGGTCTTTATGGTTTCGCGAAAGGCCGTGAGATCGAAAGAACTCATGCTCGTGATGTCGACCATCTTGTTGCCGACCAGCAAGGTGAACATCTCATCGGTCATGATCTCGGTCATCGGCAATACGACGCCCTTGATCTTGTCCTTGTTCATCATGAAGGAAACGCGTCCGAGGAAGTAGCCCTTGATGGCGCCATCGGCAATCAACGGAACGGTGATCGGTTCACCGCGCACCAATTGCCCGGGGTCTTTCTTGGCCTTATCTCCGATATCGGCGACGGGCGCAGTTGCCATTTGCACGGAGAAGAAGACCGCGCCTAGCGTCACAAGGCAAACCCAGAATCCGACAACGACAAGCTTGACCATCAGGACTCGCTATACTGGAACTGTTCCTGGGAATAAGTGCCGTCGGCATCGGCGTCCTTGACGGCGCTCTTGAGCAGATCCGCTACGGCACGCACCGCATGCATATGTGCCTCGACGCGCCGGGCATTCAGCGCCAGCTTCTTCTTGAGGCTGTGCATCTGCTCGATATAGCTGCTTGCCAGCTCGCGCGGGTCGGTATCGCGGCAAAGCATGGTGAGCTCGTAGAGGCAACGGCTCTTGTGCGCATTCGAAACCTTGAGATCGAACTCCGGATCCTTGCCGATGCGCTGGTTTTCATTGTCGATGATCATTTCGAGACGACCCAAGACCGTCTTGATCCGATAATCGCTTGAGGTGATTTCCATTCTGCCAGCCCCAGATTTCGAGTGGTTACGCGCTGTGTTCGTCGGCAGCCGACACACCCAGTGTCCGGCGTTCGAGATCGGTGACCATGCTTAGCGCAACGCTCCGGTCGTTTTCATCGGTCGAGGCGTTGATGATGCCTCTATCGCGCTGCCGTGCCAGTTCTTCCGAATACATCTGATCGGCAATACCGACGCCACCGTTTTTCGATAGAACCTGGCCAAGTTGTTCGGCCATCATGCTCTTCCATATCTCGCCGGCATTGCCCTTGCCGTAAACGGCTTCGCTGTCGCTCGGCAGCATCGACTTGACGAAATTCTGCAACACGACGGCTTCGAATTGCTGGTAAACCTCCGGCGTCCCGTCCGCCTTCTTCGTCTTGACGTCGCCAAGGCCCGCCTCCGAAGCCGCTCCATTCAGGATATCGACAGCCGCTCCGAAACCGGCACCCTTTTCGGCAAGACTCGTCGCCGCGAAAGCAGCCCGGCTGGCCTTCAGCCGTGCCTGCGCCGCCTGCACATCCATGGGGTCAGCCGCCCGGACAACGTCCAGGACGAGATCGCTCGGGGGTGAAATTGCCACGTGACCGTCCTCATTGCTTGTTCGCGAGGACTATCGCTCGTGAAGCTTGCTGGAGGCTGGCGTCGAGTACCGCATGTCGACGAGATCGTAGATTGCATTATCGTCGGCCTCGCGGTCCTCGCCGATGCGCGCCTCCGCCATGTTGTCCTCGAGCCGGTCGCCCTTGGCCCGCTCACGCAGCACCTTCATTTCCTGGGCCTGCTGGATACCGGCCAACTGCTTCTCCATATTTGTCAGGCGGTCGAAACGATCCGCATATTGCTGGGCGAAAAGGCGGTGAACCGGATCAAGCGAGCCGATCGCTTCCATTACCGTGTTCATCGAAGCGCTGACCTCCTCGCGTTGGCGCGCGGTGTTTGCCAGGTCGCTTTCCGCCATTTTTTCCATATGGCGCTGGACCGCGACGAGCCGTTTGAGCTTTTCGGATTTCTTCTTTGGGCCCATTGCCGTCTCCGAAGCCACGCCAGAACGCGGGGCTCACCCGAGGAATATCGTCGCGAAATGCTCCGCGAACTGGTTCACAAGCGCCGCGATCGAAAGATAAAGCAGGAAAAGCCCGCCCAGCAGCAGGTATGGCATGGATATGAAATAGATCGGAATCTGCGGCGCCAGCTTGTTGATCAGGCCGATCGCGACGTTGAACATCAGACCAAAGATGATGAACGGGCTCGAAAGCCGCAGCATCAGATAGAAGGTTGCGCTCAGTGTATCCGTCAGCGTGATCAGCGTCTTCTGCACGTCGGGGAAGCCGCCGAGCGGCATAAGCGTATATGAATCGACCAGCGCCCGGAAAACCGTGTGGTGGAAATCCATCAGAAACAGAAGCAGGAGGCCGCCGAAACTGATCATGTTGGTCAGCTGGTTTTCGGCCGTGTCTTCCAGGATGTCGGGGGCCCCCGGCGAGTTGAAGCCGATCGACATGGAAATGGCCGAGCCCGCAAACTGCAGGCCGAGGACGAAAAGGCGCGGGATCAGCCCATACATCGATCCGATCAGCGTCTCGCCGACGATCAGTTTGATATAGCTGTACCCGGCTCCCGAAATGCGGGGATAGATCGTGTCCCAGAGGACTGGCAAGAGGGCGAGCGAAACCGCAAGCGCGATGAAGATGCGGATTTGCGGCGATATGCGGGCCGAAGAAAAGCCGGGCAAGGTCAGCATACATGCGCCTATGCGGCAGAAGGCCGCGAACAAGGCAAGAACCGTCCCCTCGGGGTCGCTTATCATGAAATGGAGCCCAGGATCTTTATTTCGATGCCCTTGGCCAGTTCCACATGGGAAAGGACCGGCAATGTGGCGAATAGGCGTTCGATGATCATGCGTACATAGGAGCGTGTTTCAGGCGAAGTGACAAGCACGAAGGGCAGTCCACGGTCCATGAATTCACGAATAACTTTGCTTGCCTGTTCGCTGAAATCCTCAAGGCTTCGCGGGTCGATGTCAAATTCGACGATTTCGCCCTTGGCGTCGCGCTTCAGCGCCTGGTGGAAAACCAGATCCCATTTGCTGCCGAGCCTGAGCACGCGCAGCACGCCGTTGTCGGCCAGATCCCCGCAGAGCTGCTGGGACATGCGCACGCGCACATGCTCGACGATCTGTTCGGTCTTCCTGACATGGGGGGCCAGTTCCGCCACGGCTTCGAGAATGAGATGCAGGTTGCGGATCGACACACGTTCGGCGAGAAGCAGCTTCAGGACCGCCTGCAGACCCGAATAGGACATGTGCGACGAGCAGATTTCCTCAGCGAGCTTCTTGTATTCGGGGTCGAGCCGATCGATCAGAATTTTGACGTCCTTGTAGGACAAAAGCTGCGGCAGGTTGTTGCGAATGACCTCGCTGACATGGGTGAGCACCACCGAGACATTGTCGATCGGATGGAACCCTTCGCGCTTCAAATCCTCGGTGAATGTCTCGAGGACCGAGATGGCCGGCATGCCGAATGCGGGTTCGCGAATTTCGTCGCCCGGCACTTTCGGCTTGCGGCCAGAGCCGGTGACGACCAGCACTTCGCCGACACGCAGCATGTTCGAAGCGACGGTCGTGCCGTGGATACGGATTTGGTAGGACTTTTCGGCAATGGCGATATCGTCCGAGACTTTGATCTCCGGCACGACAAAGCCGTATTGGCTGGCGAACTTCTTGCGCATCTTGCCGACACGGAAGGCAAGCTCCTGATGGGCGCCGAGAAGACGGGTCGAGACGAGCTTGCCGAGCGCCAGTTCGATCTCGGCGGTCTTGAGCACCGACTTGACGGAGTCCTTCTCGGCCTCCTTGGTCTGGATGACCTTCTTTTCTTCCTGTTCGCGCTTGACCTTGTTTTCCGCCTCAATCTGACGCGGGATGAACCAGCTGCCGAAGGCCATGATGCCGCCGAGCGCCAGGAACGGGATCATCGGCAGGCCCGGGATGACCGACAGGAGGACCATCAGCGAAGCCGCGACAGAGAGGGCGCGCGGATAGCCGCTCAACTGGTTGATGACCGCCTGGTCGGTGGAGCCCGGGGTACCACCGCGCGAGACGAGCAGGCCGGCAGCGAGCGAGACGATCAGGGCGGGAATCTGCGAGACGATACCGTCGCCGACCGAGAGCTTAACGAAAACATCCGCCGCTTGGCCGATTTCCAAGCCGTGACGGAAATAGCCGATGATGATACCGCCGAAGACATTGATCGCGGTGATGATCAGGCCGGCGACCGCGTCGCCGCGAACGAATTTCGAGGCACCGTCCATGGCGCCGAAGAATGAGCTCTCCTGTTCCAGTTCGCGCCGACGGGATTGGGCTTCCTTCTCGTCGATGATGCCGGCGGAGAGATCGGCGTCGATCGACATCTGCTTGCCGGGGATGGCATCGAGGGTGAAGCGGGCACCGACTTCCGCTATGCGGGTCGCGCCCTTGGTAATCACGATAAAATTGACGGTGACGAGGATCAGGAAGACGATCAGACCGATCACGAAATCGCCGGACATCACGAGGCTCGAGAACCCGGCGATGACGCCGCCAGCGGCCGTATGCCCTTCGTGACCGTGCGAAAGGATGACACGCGTCGTCGCGATGTTGAGCGACAGACGGATCATCGTCGAGATCAGCAGAATGGTCGGAAAGGACGAGAAATCGAGCGGCCGCTGAATCCAGAGCGCGACCATGAGAATCAGGACGGAAAAGGCGATGGAGAATGCCAGACCCATGTCGATCAGAAAGGGCGGGATCGGCAAAAAGAGAATGCAAAGAATGACGACAATGCCGAATGCAAAGCCGATATCACGACCATTCGGACTTACTTTCGGAATGGTGATTGCAGTTGGTTGCGCCATTTTTCAATCCGTCTCTTCATGAGAAGGCGGCCGGCAGCAATACGCTATACGGCCATGTTCGTTCTACAGTTAATGGTCGAAGCTTGCGCGAGGGTGGCTGGGGACGCCAGGACGAAACGGATCCGCGCTATGCTGCTCGCGGACTAGGCACTCACCTTTGCCGCAACAGTTCCGCTAGAACCCGGATTGGACACGGGAGAAGACAAGATTCGCAAAGAGCGAAATCTGGGCGCCAACGAAGGGAGCCGACACGCCGATTGTGATCAGGATGGCCACGATCTTCGGCACGAAAGTGAGCGTCATTTCCTGAACCTGGGTCAGCGCCTGGATCAGTGCGATGGTGACGCCGACGATCATGGCGGCCAGGACTGCTGGGCCCGATGCCACAAGCACGGTCCACACAGCTGCCTGCATGATATCTAGGGCGTCGGCCTCATTCATTGCTCGGATCCTCAATCTGGGACGGGGAATCAGTTCCCCCGGCCCTCAGGCATCCGTATCACCGGACGCGTCTTACGTCGACGGTGCCGTATCCTTCACCGAAACGCCGATACCAAGCGGAATCGTTGCACCGGTCGTGGTGGTCGCGACGATCGCGTCGCTATAGACCTTGATGGAGGCCACGACACCCGAAGTTGTTCCATCGGCGCTGGTTACAGTCTTCCCGATATAGGAGGTGGCCATATCAAGCGCGGAGCCCGAAATCAGGCTTTCGAGATTCTTGTTGGTCTGGATCGTCTGTTCAACCTGGGAGAAGGTAGCAAGCTGAGCGATTTGCTCACTGGCCTTCATCGGGTCGGTCGGATCCTGGTTCTTCATCTGTGCGATCAAGAGCCTGAGGAACGAATCATAGTTGAGCGACGAGGAGGCCGAAGCCTGATCGGCGGCCGACCCCTTCTTCGTCTCCGTCGACGCCGTTGCCGATGTGACCGGAGCTACCGCCATGGTGCGATCTCCTTGCGAATCTGCTCAACCGTCGCAGCGGTCATTTCCTGACTGTTCAGGATCTGGTCCTCGATCGCGTAGAGGCCACGGATCGCTTTCAGGGCGTCGAAAGCGCGCCCAGAGGCAACCATGCCGTCGATCCGCTTCAATTCTGCGAGGACTTCCTCGTTCTCGAAACAGGTCAGCAACATGGTGACCGACTTGCGGAACATCGCCATCGATTGATCGCGACCCTCCGGGTTGATCAGAATCATCTGTGCAATGAAATAGAGCTGACGCAGCGGCGTCGTAGCATCTTCCGGCTGAAGGACGTGGTTCTCCAGCAGAAACGTCACGTCATTCAGGAACTCGAGTGCGACCTTCCGGTCGACGCGCAGCACTGCTCCATTGATGAAGATACGTTCCCCGGATTTAAGTGATATGCGCAGTGTGCTCTTCATTTCAGTCCATCCCTGATGATGGTTGTCACGTCAATTATGCCCTGGAAGTTGCTGGATTGCCGCTTCCTGATCCGGTCGCATTCCTTCAAGATCCATATGGCGATGGAAATGAGATTGGCCCGCAATTCGGAGCCAAGCTCGTTTTCCGGCTGTTTCAGATCCTCAATGAATCGGATCCATACCCTTCGGGTGTAGAAGAGCGCCTCGATGGCCTCCCGCGAATAACCGCTTTCATCACGCGCCCTCTCGAGTAGTTCGATTGACCGGGTCAGTGCTTGCCGTTCACGGTCCTTGGCGTCCGCGACGCCATCCTCCATGATTTCGGCATATGAAAACTGGTACATTCATGTGTCCTTCATTTTCATTCATTCCCTTTGATCATCAAAGGTAGTTGACAAGGCTCAGACCCTGAATCTTCGACGTCAGCGTGTAGGAAGCCTCAACCAGCGCCAGAAGATTGTTGACCCGTGTCGAGGCGTCGTAGGCATCGACTTCGATCTTGCTCTTCAGGGTGGTGTCAAGGATGTCGATCTGCACCTGGAGAGATGCGTTGGCTTTCTCCACGCGGTTCTGCGACATCCCCAACTGGGTACGCTGGGAGTTGATCCCTGCAATGGCCACGCCCGTGTAGGCAATCGCCTTCTGGCTGACCACGGAGCGGACGTCATCATGCAGATCGAGACCGAGAAGCTCCTTCGAAAGGACGGCTGCCAGCGCGAAATAGCGCATGCCGTTGGAATTGGCGCTGGAGGAAGTATCCACGACTTCCGTCTGACTGATCCGGCTGGTCATGACCTGATCAGTCGCGCTAGACCAATCGGTATTCCAGTTCGCTCCGGAATACATCGGCTCGACCACGTTGGTGATGAAGTCGTCCATCTCGGCGGCCGTCTTAGGCGTTGACCACGGATAGGACGCAAAGGCCGTATCGAAAGCCACCTTCGCGGCCGATGTAGCGTCATAGGGTGTCAGCGGCTGAACGTCGGTATTGATTCCGGCGAAGAGATACTCCCCGCCTACAGATGTGTTCGCCACGCTCGTGAACGTATTGAGCGCATTGCTGATGGTCTGGGTGGCTACGTCAATAGTCGTCGACGCACCCGACTTTCCAAGCGAAATCAGTGCGTCCTGCATTTCCTGCGCGGCCGCCGACATCTGAGAGAGGGACTCCTGGGAGGATTCAAGACGCTGAGTAGCGATCGCATTCGTATCGATCATGGACTGCAGACGAAGACCGTCTCGGGTGAGGTCGAGGGTGCTGGCAGTTTCTCCGCCCAACTCGGCGCCGACATCATAGAAGATGCCGGTGCTGACCTCATTCTGGGACTTGATGAGTTCGTTCTGCGCTTGCCTGATCGTCAAACGCATTGAAGTCTGTATGGAAAGGTTCGAAACATTCGATGTCGACATGGATTAACCCGCCATTTCCAGAACCGACTGAAGCATCGCGTCAACGGTCGCTACGAGTTTCGCCGAAGCCTTGTAGGATTGCTCGACATCCAGGAGCAAAGAGAGCTCCTCATCAAGGCTGACGCCGGTTTCGGAGGAATAGGTCTGGAATGCGCGCTCGTAGAATGCCGTCTTGTTCTCCTTTGCCGTCGTGGCATTGGACCGCAGTTCCTCGAGCCAGCCGACGGAATCAGTGGCAAAAGTCATGACGCTCGAGGAGGTGTCGAGTTGCGTACTGGCATCGAACGCCCTGTTCGTGTTGAGCGCAGCGACGTAGCTTTGCAGCAGGTTGGAATAGCCGCTGTTTGCGCCGGTATTCCAGACATAGGCGGCGCCGTTTATGCCGCCGTCCCTCAGCAGCATCGGATTGCCGCCCGAAGCCATGACCAGCGCGGGGTTGACCGTGATCGTGCCGGCAAGGCCCGGCGAAACCGTACCCGACGTCAGCGGCCCTGGAGCCCCGATGAACAGACCCGCCATATCCGGCGCGACGCCCAACGGGTCAGTTTCGGCGAAAGCCTCGATCAGACCATGCGCCACTTCGTCCAGCTGAGACTGGAAGACGGGGGCAATATCGTCCCGCAACTGCAGAAGGGCCGCGAGCGATCCCTCGGCAGTGGTATCCCCGCCTTGACCGGCATTGACCGCAACACCGTCAATATAGACCGCATTGCCGATCGTGCTTGCGCCATAGGTATAGGTCCGGCTGAACGTGACCGAACGCGGAACCGTTTCGAAAAGGGTCGTTCCGTCGGCGGTGTAGAGGGCCACATCGTTGTTCTCGCGTGTGACGACGTCGATACCCATGATCCCGGAGATTTCCTTCAGGAGCGTATCACGCCTGTCCAGGGCGTCATTCGGGTCGCCACCGGTCGCCGTCGCACGAACAACCATGTCGTTGGCAACCTGAAAATCCGCCAGAAGCTTGTTCAGCTTGATGACCTGGCTCTCGATGTCGGCATCTGAATCCGAGCGAAGCTTCTGCACAGTCGCGTAGGCATTGTTCAGAGAATTCGCCACATCCTGCGCGTCCGTCACCACCGTCTGGGCCAGCGAAAGCTCGCCAGGGGACGCGGCAAAAGCCTGCAGGCTGGTTTCGAGCTCGGCCATATACGTCGAAGGGGCAAGTTCGTAGTCATTGCCTCCGAGACTGGACGACAAAGTCTCCAGGCCCTTCAAAAGCGTATCCTGACCACTCGAGAGGGACGTGGCACCCACGGTCTGCATGAGCAGGGCCTGCTGCTGGGCCCGTTCCGTCATCACCGTAGTCGCGCCGAAGATCGTATTGGTTACGACAGCCGAACGCCGCACATAATTTGCATTGCTGTCATTGGCAATATTGTTCGAAATGACGGAGGTCTGCTCCCCCGTATTTCTGAAAATGGCTTGAGCCGTATTAAGTGCAGAAGTGAGCGACATCTGGCTGCCAGGACCTTTCCGTTATCTCTTCAGGTTGACCAGGACATCCATCAATTCGGAGCCGGTCTGGAACACCTTCGAGTTTGCGGTGTAGTTGCGCTGCGATTCGATCATCGCCGTGAGTTCTTCCGCCACGTCGACATTGGAATCCTCGAGCGCACCCGACAGGATCTTCCCGAAGCCGCTGGAACCGGCATAGCCCATGACGACGACGCCGGAATCGTTGCTCTGCGAGTAGAGGTTGCCGGCGATTGGCGTCAGGTTGTCGGGGCTCTGGACGCTTGCAAGCGCTACGCGGAACCGTGGGGTCAGATCGCCGTTGTCATAGACCACGGACACCACGCCCTTTTCATCGATCTCATAACCGGTGACTTCGCTCGCAGCATTGCCGTTGCAGTCGCCAAGCGAAACGGAGAATTCGGCGGCAAGCTGGGTCGAACCCGAAATATCGATATTGAAGGCCGGAAGCTCGGCGCCGTTGAGGGTCGCAGCCGTGAGCGCGGTCGTCGTCAGCGTCATCGGACCCGTAATTTTACCGTTGACGTCGAAGGTGACGGGCGTCGGAGCCACCACAGCGGTCGCCGGCGGACCAGCGTAGTCCGCCTGGACCGTCCATGCGTTGGCGCCGGTTTTGGTGTAGGTGAAATCGAGCAGGCGGCTGTTGCCCTGGCTGTCATAGGCCACCAGCGAGGTGGATTTGGTGAAACCGACCGCCTCGCCCGAGGGTAGATTGACATTCAGTGTGCCACTGGTCGAAGCCGTCGCGGAGATCGATGCGGACGAGAGGTCGATCGGCACGAGGCCGTCGAATCCGTTGACGACGATTGTCGGATCTGCGGTGGAGGAATACTTGTAACCCATCAGCGTGTATCCGGCGGAGTTTTGCAGAGTACCATCGTCCATCACGACGAAGGAACCGGCGCGCGTCAGATAGTCGATGCCGTCGGAGCCCTGAACAATGAAGAAGCCATTGCCGTTGACGGCCAGGTCGGTCGCCGACGTCGTGTAGCTGAATGTACCCTGATCGGAGATCGAGTAGCGGACGTCTGTTTCAACGCCACCCGAATTGTAGGCGCCGGCAGTGGACGGCAGGATCATCGACGAAAACTGGACGGATGCCTTCTTGTAGCCGACCGTACTGGAGTTGGCGATGTTTTCAGCGACCGTGCCGAGACGATTGGCCTGGGCATTCATTCCGGACACGCCGGTCCGCATCGTTCCGTAAAGGCTCATAGTACATCCTCGTTTCTGTAGTCATTTCAGAGAGTATGAGGCGGGCCTTGCGTGAAGCTGTCTGGTTATGCGGGCCTTGATCGAAATCACATCGACATCAAGGCCCGAGCTCCCCGACCCGGAAGCGGAAAATCAGCTCCAGTCTATGCAGTAACCAAGGAAGCGTTTTGAATCGACCGGATCGAAACCAAGCTTTTTACGAAGCTTCTTGCGAAGCTTGCTGATGTGGCTTTCGACCACATTTTCTTCGACTTCCTCATCGAAGATGCCGTAAATCGCATTGAAGATCTGAGACTTCGAAACGCGACGTCCGCGGTTGACGACCAGATACTCCAGGATGCGGCGCTCGCGGCGCGGCAAGGGGAAGACTTCGCCGGATATTTCCGGATCACGGCCATCGGAGAAAACCCTGATCGGGCCGATTTCGGTGAAGTTCGCGATAGCCTTCAGACGCCGGCGGATTGCCGCGGCGCGGGCAAGGATCTCCCTAGGGTGAACCGGCTTGCGCACGACATCGTCCACGCCACAATCGAACAGCGCCAAGGTCGCCTCCAGGGAGGGCTGGTCGCTGACCGCGATAACCGGAGCCATCGTCCGATCGCGAATTGCCCTCGGCAATTCCATTGTCCGCTCACCCTGTCCGAGCAGGAAGGCCTCGACTGCGGCAATATCACTATCAGCCGCCGTATTCACCCATTCACCGAATTCAGCCGGATCAAATCCGGTCGATGGAATGCCTTCACGTCCAAACAGGGACGTGTACCCTTCTTTTACAAGCTCACGCTCATCAACCACTACGATCATTCGTCCGCCTCCGAATCAGTGTGGGTGCCTCGATGCACTATCGGTACGAATCGCGGGAATCAGCGACAACTGGTGAAAGTTAATGATGGGTATTAATAGTTGATTAAGAATTTAGTGGTGATTTGATCTACATATAGTAGCTGTCGGCGAGATCAGGCACTAATCTCCGGTGGATAAATTAACAGTTGGTTAATTACCGGCTTGCCGGACATATTTTGTCCCAATTGCGGTCACATTCACGCCAAATATGGTGATTTGCGTCACCTACAACCTATAATTGCTATTCACTACAAAATTTTCGGGCGTTCGAAGTCCAGTTTCCGTAACCCGTCGCAACCAGATTCGCAATCACCCGACAAACATATCTCTTCTGCGCGGGGTCGTTGTTCGGTCCCGCATGGTATCTGGCTACCGCCATAGTCCATGTCTCGTGACGGCTGTGAAGGTTCACGAGGAACTTCGCCGCGTAATCGACATTCTTTCGCGGGTCAAACATGGCCTGCACGGAGGCAAAATTCTCCCCGTGAAAGTGCTGATTGATCTGCATACAGCCGACGTCGATAAGCTTCGCGCCATTCCGCCTTGCGGCAACGAAAGCATTGATGGCCTCACCCTCACTATCGAAGAACATCGGCTTACCTTCCACGTTCATCGCAAAAGGCTGGAGCGATCCCTTCCGTCCCGTTTCCGTCAAGCCGACCGAATAGAGTATGCCTTCAGGTATCGAGTACTTCGCCGCAGCGGCCTGTATTTCCCGCTCACAAGCACCCGTGGAGGCTTCAGCATCAGATATAGACGTGGTCAGGGCGAATGCCGCCAGCAGCGCCGGAATCGCCACCAGTCGTCTGTACCGTGCCTGCATCATCGCCAGTCCTTCCCATTGCAGTGCCGCCTCTGTCAGGCTGCGTCGAGGGCTCATGCCGGCCGCCGCCACCTGTCCCGCTCTGTCCGCCGCTCTGTGAAGCCTGTTGCCCCGGCGCACCGCTTTGTCCGCCATCGGAGTTGCTGCGGTCGGCCGCGCTCGAAAGGCTGATCTGGATCTGATCGACAGCAAAGCCCTGGGACCGAAGGGCCTTCAGCATATCGCTCTGATCATCGTTCAGGTGTTTGAAGGCCGCGCGGTTCTCGACCGTCAAGTGAACCGTCAGCTCGTCGCCTGTCAGGCGTAATGTCGCGGTGACGTTTCCGAGCTCGATCGGGTTCATCTGGATTTTCAGCGTATTGACGACCTTGCCGGTATTCGACTGCGTCAGAGCATTTGCCAATTCTGAACCGGGCTGCATCGCATGCGCCCATTCACCGTCAGCCACCATCGCCGCTGTGATGCTGGCTGCATTGGAAGCAGGCGCCAGGTAACGGCGGGCGTCTAGGACGGCCACTGTCTGCCCGCCTTCGCTTGCCATGCCAGTTTCGAAATGCGCCGGTTTATCCTCGGTCGCCGCGACCCGCATCGACAAGGACTGACCCTTACCGTCAGCGCGAACGAACCGGAAGGCGCGATCGGCATCGCTCAGTGGCTCAACAGCACTATCCGATACATCTGTACCTGTGCCGGTATCCGAGGCCCTGGGGGTCAACGACTGCAGCGCCGAGAGGCTCTCGTCGGGCAGCGTACGACCTTTCTCGCCACGGCCATGCTTCACCGGAGTGGCGCCCGATGCCTGACCTGCCTGGGCCAATTCCGCCTTGTCCCCTGTCAGCAGCGAAAGGACATCAACCAGCCCGGAATCGGTAACCGGGCTGTCGTCGTCTGCATCTGCTCCCGCGCCTTGAGCCTCGTCCCGGCCTTTCGACGATTTCGTCTTTTCGGCCTTGCTCAAATCCACTGCCTCGCCGATCGTGCCGATCTGTCCAGCATCGCGAGCGGCATCATTCTTCATCGACGCCGCCAGGGCGTTATCCTTGGCATGCCGCTTCGCGATCCTGCTCTGAGAAGAGGCAGATTGCGTCTCCGCTGCGTCGCGTTGATTTTCCGCCGGGAGACTGAGTGCATCTGCATCAATGGTGGATGGCTGGGCAGCTCCAACATGCAGATTTTTTCGCGAGATCTCGATAATCGGCTTCGCCGGACTGCTTACGCCGTTCTCTTCGGCGTCAGGTTCAACCGTTGCGCCTCCGTCCGCGCGGGCGCCGCCTTCCTCGGTGGTAGCTCCGACTGTTGCACCCTGCCCCGCCCTCGCGCCGTTCGAATGCTGATTGCCGCGTTCATGTATGGATGTTTTACGGCCGTAGTGACCAGCATCCGCCAAGGCGTCGAAAAAATCGCCACCGCCGCCTGCCTTTTCGCCCGATCCCGAGCCTGCTTTCGCGGAAAGATCTGCGGATGGAACTTTTCCTGCAATACCGATGTCGATCATTTCACAGCGCTTTCTTTTTCCAGCAGACTGTCGATTTCATCCAGCTTGGAGCGGCCGGCATCGACAAATGTGCGAAATTCGGGGTCAGTATTTGAAGGCTCGCTTTTCACCTCGACCGTCGTTGTCGCAGGCGCCGTTGCGACCGGATCAGTTGACACATCAGCAGGGGTATCAGGTACCACCGCCAAATCGTTCGGCACTTCTACATTAGGACTTCCGACTTGCGCGGAACTTGCCGGCTGCGGTTTGCGCAGGACCTCCCGGGCAATTGCTTCGGCCGCGGACCGCAAGGCGCGATCGGACGGCGACAGCATCGCGTCCGGAATGTCCGATATGGCCTCGACGGCGGAGACGACGTCGGATGTCGGAATGTCGGCGAGACCACCGTAGAGCGCTGCGAGAGCGTCGGCCCCCTCGGCCGACCCGGACAACACCTTGGCACGCTCCGCAGCCAGGTGCGCGAGGTCATTCTTGCCCTTGATTGCGGCACTTCTCGCAATCCGCAGGTAGACTTCGCGCTGGCGGTCGCTGTCCATATAGCCCAATGTTGCATGAACATCCTGGGCGTTGAGCGCATCATAATGCTCAACGACAAGCTGGACGAAGATATCGGCGAACTGGCTCGCATAGGGCGAATGCAGGAAGCGGCGGGCATAGCGATTGGCATAGCCCGCCGCCCTTTCAACCATGCCGGCCTCGACCGCGACCGCAAGCGAGCGGCGAAGCGCGGCTTCTTCGACGATCGTTCCCGGCGCAGTCAACCTAGCCCAGTCGTAGAATTTGAGCGCACCCACGGGATCGTTCACGATCGTGACATTGCCTGCAACAAGCGCCAGATAAGGCGCGATCTTGGTATCCTTGTATTCGGGCACCATGTCGGCAAGGGATTTGGCAATGAGGACGCCCTTGCCGCCCAGATATTTGCGTAGCGCTTCCGAAACCCGGTTGTCGAAGTTACCGTTCACATCGCGTGCAACCAGATATTCGAGCGTGGCCGGATTGCCGCCGCTCATCGCATAGACAAGGGCGGCATCGACGTTGTCGGTATTGTCGAACACCGAGGCATCCGCCTGTCTGAGCCGCTTGTCGATTGTCGCCAGCATGAAGCGCTGCATTTCTGCGGCCGAGTGATCGCCCAAAACGACGGAATCCTGAACGAATTGAAGCGAGCGCAGCATCTTGTAGGGTGCGATCGCTTCCATATCTTCCGCGTGACTTTGCCCCAAGCCGGTGAGACCCAGGGCAAGGAGAGCAGAGCAAAGGAGGGGCAGCTTCAGCCGCGTCATGATGCTATCCCTGGTCCGACTGTATCAGGATCTCGATCCGGCGGTTGGCATCGGCAAGAGGATCATCGGGTATCTGCAGACGGCGGTCGGCGAAGCCCGAGACCTGCTGTACCCGGCCTTCGGACAGGCCGCCACGCACGAGCATGTAATAGGCGCTGTGGGCGCGCGCCATGGACAGGCCCCAGTTGTCGTTTTCCGTCCCCTTGAACTGCCGGCCATCCGTGTGGCCGCGGATGACGATCGCGCCTTTCCGGCCTTCGAGCAGCTTGCCGATCTTCTCCATTGCAAGCACCAGTTCCTTGCGCGGCACGGCGGAGCCAATGTTGAACATCGGCGTCTCGAGCTGATCGGAAATCGTGACGAGGAGCCCGCCCTCGGCAGGCGTGACCACAAGCCCTTCGGCAAGTTTGCCGGCCAGTCCACCGATCTCCTTCTCGATTGCCTCCTTAAGGTCGCCGGCGGCCTTTTCCCTGGCCTGCTGCTGAGCCTCGGGACCCTTGTCCATAGCGCTCTCCGGATCGGGTTTTTCTGTCGAGGCCTCGGCCTGCGAGGGTTTTTCGCGTGGAACTGCAATGGCAACCTGCTCTTCGGTCTGCTCCGTGTCCGTCTTGCCTGTCTTCGCAGCCTCTATCATTTGTGCAGCCTCGGTCGCGTCAGGCGACTTTGGTTCACCGGGCAGGCCCTTGGCAGTCTGAACCTGCTGGGTCCAGAAATCCGGATCGAAGGGATCTCGGTAGGCTTCGCCGCCTTGCGCACCTGTCGACGGACCGGAATCGCTGGCGCCGCCCTCGCCCTTGGCGCTCACGTTCGCCTGCTGCCCGACCTCCTGGGCTATTTCTGCAAGGACCGAATAGGGATTTTCGAAAAAGTCAGCCTCGGAATAGTTGGACTGGTCCCCTGACGTCGCCGTCTGATCCTCGCCTGTGGCTGCCGCGGATCCGTTCGTCTGCTGATCCGCCTGCTGCTTTGACTTGTCCTGTTTCTGCTCACCGTCGGCCTGATCGACGGGCTTTTTCAATCCTTTCTCGGTCGGTTTTTCGTCCGACAGCTTGATCGGATTGAAATAGCTCGCCACCGAGGCTTTGGTCTCCTCATTCGCGGCGTTGACGAGCCACATTACAAGGAAGAATGCCATCATCGCGGTCATGAAATCGGCGTAGGCGATCTTCCAGGCACCGCCATGGTGGTTATCATGATCGCCGCCGCCATGACGCTTGATGATGACAATCTCGTTCTTGCCGTGGTGGTGATTTTCGCTGTCGCTCATCCCAGCACTTTCTTCAGGCTAGCGGTCCAGGCCGATATCCGCGTCACCAGAACGGTCTCGCCGATATCAACCGACAAATCGAGATCGTCGGCCTCCACATGCCGCAGACTTCCGGCCACTTCCGGCATGTTGCCGGCCAGTGCGTCGAAAAGGCCGCGTGGCCCCTTGACGGTGACCGTTCCAGCCTCACCGGACAGGATGGCGGTACGAAGGAGATCCGCGAGGTCGCTCACCGCTTTTGCCGCGATCTGTTCAGAAACCAGCGGCGCGATCGCGACGGCCGTCTGATCGCTGACAGCGTAAGCGATCTCCGAGGCAAGCCTCCGGATTCCCCCGGCGATGGTCTGCGTCGCCTCGGCTTCAAACTTTTTCCGCAGGTCGTCCAGTTCACGCGCATGTGCCTCGACAAGCGACCGGCGTTCGGTTTCGAATTTTTCCTGTAGCGCCTGCTCGGCCGCCTCATAGCCTTCGGCGTAGGCCGCTCGCCGCTCACCCTCCAGATCAACCGGCTCCGGCGCGTTCGCGGCTGCGAAATCAAGATCGAAGGGCTCGGGATCGGAGGAGGCAAAATCAGCGCCGCTGATGCCGGCCGGACCATTCGCAGGCTTTGAGAAATCCTTGAGGTAGTGCACAAGCGGCATGCTCATTCGCTTTCGCCTCCAGAGGCGACCTTCGGTAGCTGGCCTTTGTGGACCACCTCCGGGTGGAAGGGGCGGAATATCCCTGGACTGCTTATCATCACGACACCCACTGCCAACTTCAGTTCCCGGACGTACCCGGAAGTCCTTCGCTCGTGCGACGCGGCCCAAGCCTGACGCATGCCTTCGCGGACGCTAAAATCTCAAACTTGTGCGAGGATGAATGTGTTGGACCGCGCCAGGGCAGTTGCGCGGTCCAACGGTTCCACCTGATGCCGATGACCGGCGGCACGGTAGAGAGGGAAGTTTTCAACTCCGGTCCGTTGCGGATCGACTACTTGAATAGTGTGAGGATGTTTTCCGCATTGGTATTGGCGATCGACAGCGCCTGAATGCCAAGCTGCTGCTGCGTCTGCAGCGCCTTCAGTTTCGTCGATTCCTCATTCATGTCGGCATCGACGAGGCGGCCCACGCCCTTGTCGATCACGTCCATCAAGGTCGACACGAATTCATCCTGCATTTCGATACGGCTCGTGATTGCACCAAGAGTCGAGGCCGAATCGGTCAGTTGCTGAAGCACCAGGTCTACGGCGCTGATCATGCCGTCCAGTACGTCGTAACCCGTGCTGTCGGTCAACATCACCTCGGTACCTGTCGCCGAAGTTGTCGAATTGGCGTTGATCAGGAAATATGTAGCGGTCGTGGTCGTCGTACCCGATGGCTGCTGGACCGATACGCCCCGGGTCAGCACGCCGAAATTGGCATTGTTGGTATCGATGAGCACGGAATCAGCAATATCGAATGCGAGTGTCGTAACCGAAACCGTACCATCGGTGGCGCGGTTGAACGAGGCAACGATCTCCTTCGTTCCGGGTGCTGCGGTCGACGCGTTGTACAGCCAGTTCTCGCCAGAGAACGATGCGGACTCGGCGATCGCCGCGAGCTGGTTTTTCAGCTCGGCGAGTTCCTTGTTGATCTTGCCCTTGTCGACGCCTGGTTCGCGTGCCGCAACAAGCTTGGATTTGATCTCCGTGACGACTTCGACAGCCGATTCAAGGCCGGTATAGGCGGTGTCCGTCTTGGCGGCACCGAGGCCAAGGGCGTCCTGCACGGTGGATAGCGCGGCGTTGTCGGAGCGCATCGTGGTTGCGATCGACCAGTAGGCGGCGTTGTCCGCCGCGGTCGCGACGCGGTAGCCAGAGGAGATGCGCGCCTGCGTCTCCCGCATATTCGAGTCGATGGTTCGGAGGGTCTGCAGAGCCGCCATAGCGGCGGTGTTGGTCATGATGCTGGTCATTGAATGCCCCACTGAGGTGTACGGGACATGCCGGACTCAAAAACGCCACCGGCAACGACGGACTGCATCATGCTTATCAGCCAGCTGTTTGCCCTGGCGGCTGACCCGACGTTGTTAATGATTTCTTAACGAGAAGAAGGTTAACAAGTGGTTAACGCAATAAAGGATTTGTTAAACTCTGTAAACAAGTCATCAACCTTCGGGGCGAGATTTCGCAATCGCCTCGGTGACGCATGGTCAGGTCGTGAACGCAAGAAGCCGCGGCCTTGTGCAGGCCGCGGCGTTGAAAGGTTTTTCCGTCTTCTCGGAAAGGAAGGCGCTGAGCTCTCCCCTCGTATTAGTTCTTGAACAGGGACAGGATGTTCTGCGAGTTCGAGTTGGCGATCGAGAGCGCCTGGATACCGAGCTGTTGCTGGGTCTGAAGTGCCTTGAGCCTGGTCGATTCCTCGTTCATGTCCGCATCGACGAGACGGCCGACACCAGTGTCGATCACGTCCATGAGGTCGGCGACGAAGTTTGTCTGCATCTCGACGCGCATATTGATCGCACCGAGGGTTGCCGCAGCATCGGTGATGTCTTGAAGGATGGCATCGATCGCCGAAATCATGCCTTCGACCTGGACATCGGTTGTTGTCGTGGTCAATTCAATGACGCTGCCGCTCGTCCCCGTTCCGCCTGCGTTTACAAGGAAGTAGGTTGCCTTGGTCGCGGTGCCACTGATAGTGACATCGACTTCATAGTCCTTGGTCAGCAGGCCGCGCGTGGCGTCAACGGTGTCTATCAGGACGGAGTCTGCGGTATCGAAGGTCAGCGTTGAAACCGAGACGAGTCCATCGGCGGAGCGGACAAAGGAGCCCATCATTTCCTTGGTGCCGACTGCGGCGGTGCTCTCGTTGAAGAGCCAATTCTCGCCCGAGAACGATGCCGATTCGGCAATCGAATTCAGCTGAGCCTTGAGTTCCTTCAGTTCCTTGTTGATCTTGTCCTTGTCGACACCAGGCTCACGGGCGGCGACGAGCTTGGCCTTGATCTCCGACACGACATTGACGGTCGCTTCCATGCCGGTATAGGCGGTATCCGTCTTGGCTGCACCGAAGCCGAGAGCATCCTGTACGGCGGAGAGAGCCTTGTTGTCCGAACGCATGGTGGTGGCGATCGACCAATAGGCGGCGTTGTCGGAAGCGGATTCGACGCGGTAGCCGGAGGAAACGCGATTTTGAGTTTCTTCCATTGCGCTCGTGATGGAACGCAGGGTGTCAAGAGCTGCGATCGCAGCGGTATTCGTCATCAAGCTCGTCATTGTACTGCCCCTCGTTGACAGGAATTTTGAAAGGGACATGCCGGAGTACAACACCGGCAACGGGAGTCTGCTTCATGCACGTCCGGATCTGATGTTCGTCCGGCCCACCGTTCTGATGGGATCAAAAGACATTATTAAGGTTAATGAATCCTAAATGCCGGATGCGAATTGTTAATCTGTTGCGGGAAAACGAAAAAATGCCGCGCTCGGGAAGAACGCGGCATTTCCGACAGATTTGTCGCGGACGGCCCTGGGACCCTCCGGAAGCCTATCGCCCTTACTTGAAGAGCGACAGGATGTTCTGCGAGTTCGAGTTGGCGATCGAAAGCGCCTGGATACCGAGCTGCTGCTGGGTCTGAAGCGCCTTGAGCCTGGTCGATTCCTCGTTCATGTCCGCATCGACGAGACGACCGACACCGGTGTCGATCACGTCCATGAGGTCGGCGACGAAGTCGGCCTGCATCTCGATTCGGCTGTTGGTCGCACCGAGCGTTGCACCTACGTCGGTCATATCCTGCAGCATGGCATCGACTGCCGAGATCATGCCTTCGAGGTTGTCGTCGGTCGTGGTTGTGGTCAGTTCGATGACGGTGCCGGTGGCTGAGGTCGTCGAGGAGGCGTTAACCAGGAAGTAGGTCGCGGTGGTGGTC
>JBAYTX010000037.1:0-45074 GCA_041675415.1 Rhizobium sp.
ACTTCAGGCGCATCCTCACTTGGATCGCTTTTTTGTGCGCCATTATCTGGGCAGTCCTTGCCCCACAACCAGCGTCAACTCCATACCCGCCGAGGCGATGAAGAAAGTTCTTCACCGACGACGAAATACCATGCTGACCATCAGACGCCTCGATCTTTCGGATGCCCGGACGCTTATCTCCGGGGCCCGGGAAAAGGCCAAGGAGATCGGCGTACCGATGTGCATTGCGGTCACCGACGAGTCGGGCCAGCTTATAGCCTTTGAGCGAATGGATGGCGGCAAGGTCACAAGCACGACGATCGCCATCGACAAGGCGTTCACGGCCGCAGCCGCCAAGAAGGCGACGCATGAGTATGGCACGGCAAGCCAGCCGGGCAATCCGGCCTTCGGCATTCATTCGGCGATTGGCGGTCGGTTGATGGTCGTCGGTGGCGGCTTGCCGGTGGCCGTCGATGGCGAAGTGGTCGGCGGTATCGGCCTGAGCTCCGGAACACCGATGCAGGATATGGAATGTGCCCAGGCCGGCATCGATCATTTCCTTGCAAGCCTTCAGAAGTAATAGATCCGTTCAAGCGCCGGCGTTGCGATGCGTCGGCGCTTTTCCGTTCAGCCTTCCGTAGCGGCGTCCTCGGCGCTTTCCTCGATGCGCTCCATATCATCGTCGCTGAGGCCGAAATGGTGTCCGATCTCGTGGATCAGGACATGGGTGATGATGTCGCCGAGTGTTTCGTCATTCTCGGCCCAGTAGTCGAGGATCGGGCGGCGGTACAGGATGATCCGGTTCGGCATTTCGCCGGTTTCCATCGTGAAACGCTCGGAAATGCCACGCCCTTCGAAAAGACCGAGCAGGTCGAAAGGCGTCTCGAGCGCCATGTCCTCGAAAACTTCGTCGGTGGGGAAGTCGGTGATCTCGATCACCAGATTGCCCGTCAGCGCGCGAAATTCCTCCGGCAAATGACCATAGGCTTCGATCGCCAGCGATTCGAATGTGCTGATCGTCGGCGCATGGCGCTCGCGCCAATCTTCGGTCTGGTCAATGCGGGCCATCGGAACTCCTTGTCGATCCAATCATATAAGATCTTTGCCAGGGCTTTTCGAGGGGAAATCCCGTTCAGGAATAAATTCACAGGAAATGTAGTTGACTCTTTGTTCAAGCTCTGGAATCCATAAGAACATATAGAGAACAAATGAACCGGAGTTGACGTCATGGCTGCAAACGCTATGGCGCGGGAAACGCTTTTCGCCCTGCGTCAAACCATTGCCCGCATCGAGGGCCGTGCCTCGACCGGGCTGATTGCCACGGCTGAAAATCCGTCAAGAGCCGAGCTCGGCGCGCCTGTCACAGGCAATCCCGGCCAAGCAGTTTTGCCGGTCGGTCCGATGGAACTTGATGCGCTTATGGAGGGCGGATTGCCGCTTGATGCGCTGACGGAGATCCGTAGTGCCCAATTGCGGGATGCAGGGGCGGCGAGCGGGTTCGTTCTGGCGCTTTCCGTTCGTCTGCTTGCCCGAAGGGCCGCCGTTTCCGGCCCGGCTCGGGTCCTCTGGATTGGTGAGCGGGTGGTCGCCATGGAGGCTGGCCTGCCGCATGCCGCGGGGCTCATGGATTATGGTCTCGAACCGCACCACCTGCTTTACGCGACGCCAAGACGGCTTGAGGATGGATTGTGGCTTGCCGAGGCCGGGCTCGGCAGCGGCGCCTTTGCGGCCGTCATTCTGGAGATCAACGGCAATCCCCGCTGTTTCGGCCTCACCGAAAGTCGGCGCCTCAGTCTCAAGGCCCGTTCTGCCGGCCGGCCCTTGCTGCTGCTACGACAGGGGGGTGAGGAGGAAGCCGGCAGTGCTTTTTTCCGCTTTTGCGTCAGGCCCGCACCGGCGCAGGGGTACCGTCTCCCCGACGGAACCCAGCTTGGGAGGAGCATCGGCAATCCCGCCTTCCATGTCACCTTGGAAAAGAGCCGCCTTCCGGCTCCTGCCGATATTCATCTGGAGTGGAACGCTCATGACTGCCTGTTTTTCCTCGCTCGCCCCGACGCTCTTTCAGCCGGCAAGCCGGCGGATTTTGGCGCTGGTTTTCCCGCATCTGCCGACCGATCGGATCGCACGCAGCCGATGGGGACTATCCTGGCGTTCAGCCGGGCGTCCTGATCATCCGCCGCTCGCTTGCGCCGGCCGGGTGAAGAATGCCATGCGCCTGACGGCACTAGACGAGGTCGCCGAAGCTATGGGGCTCAAGCCCGATCAGGGCGTGGCGGAAGCGCGGGCGATCTGTCCGCGGCTCGACGTGATTACCGCTGACGAGGCGGCCGACCGGCATTTTCTCGAAGCGGTTGCCGACTGGTGCGATCGCTACACGCCGCTCGTGGCGCTTAACGGGAATGACGGGATTTTTCTCGACATTACCGGTTGCTCCCATCTTTTCGGTGGCGAGAAGGCGTTGCTTGACGATGTGCTGAGGCGGCTCTTCCAGCTGGGGCTCGATGCCCGGGGTGCGGTTTCCTCCACGCCGGGCCTCTCCTGGGCGGTGGCACGTTTCGGCGGTGGCGAAGTGATTGCCGATGAGGATGCCGGGTCGGTTCTCGCACCCCTTCCGGTGGCGGCATTACGGCTGCCGGAAGAAACCGTATTGGCGCTTCACAAGACAGGTCTCAAGCAGGTTGGCGATCTGCTGACCGCACCCCGGGCGCCGCTTGCGCGCCGCTTCGGTCCCCTCCTGCTGCAGCGGCTCGATCAGGCCTTGGGCCGGGAGGACGAGCCGGTTTCGCCGCGCCAGCCGGTGGCGGAACTTTCGATTGAACGCCGGCTTGCCGAACCGATCCAGGGAAAGGAGGAGCTTCTTCACCTTGCCGGTCAGATGGCCATGACACTTAAATCGGAACTGGAAGTACGCGGACAAGGTGGACGCCGTTTCGAATTGCTGTTGTTCAGGGTCGATGGCCGGGTGTTCCGGATCGTCGCCGGGACCTCGATGGCGATACGCGATCCGGCGCGCATCGCGGCCCTGTTTTCCGAGCGGTTCACCGCCTTGCATGACGATCTTGATGCCGGTTATGGCTTCGAGATCCTGCGCCTCAATGTTCTGCAGGCGGAGGCGCATGACATGGTCCAGTCGGATTTTTCCGGGAACGGCCCTGTCGATACCTCGCTTGCCGTCTTTATCGATCAGGCAATGGCGCGTTTTGGGCCGGATTGCCTCGCTCGGCCCGTTCTTCAGGAAAGCCATGTTCCTGAGCGGGCCTCGTTGCTCCTGTCGGTCACCGGCATGGAGGAGGCCGTGCTTGCGGTTGCAGGCCGGCCGGCCGGTTCTGTTCCGCCTCTGCGAGCTGCACGGCCGATCCGGCTCCTGAAGAATCCGGAGCCGGTCCAGGCGATGTCCGAGGTGCCGGAGGGTGCGCCGATGAGCTTTCGCTGGCGGCGGGCGCAACACCGGGTCCGGCGCGCCGAGGGGCCGGAAAGGCTGGCGGCGGAGTGGTGGATCGATGGCGAGGACGCGCCGATCCGGGACTATTTCCGGATCGAGGACGAGGCTGGCCGCCGCTATTGGCTCTTCCGGGAGGGGCTTTATGATCCCGACGCCGAGATGCCGCGCTGGTTCATGCACGGGGTTTTCGCATGACAGACGCCGCCTTCTTCGAGATCGGGGCGCGGACGAACTTTTCCTTTCTGGAAGGGGCGGTCCATCCCGAAGAACTTGTGGAAACCGCTCGCCGGCTTCAGCTTTCCGGGCTTGGCGTCGCTGATCGGAATACCGTTGCCGGCGTGGTGCGGATGCATGCCCAGGCCAAGGCGGCGGGCTTCGATTTTAGGCCCGGCGCCCGGCTGGTCTTTGCGGACGGCACGCCGGATATCCTCGCCTATCCGCAGAATCGCCGTGGCTGGGCGCATATTTGCCGATTGCTCAGCGTTGGCAATCTCAGAGGCGAAAAGGGCACCTGCATCCTCCATGAAAGTGACCTCCTGGAATGGGGGGAAGACCTGATGATCGCGGTGGTACCGGGAGCGATGGTGGCCGCATCGGTCGAGGATAGTCCCTTGCCGGGACTGCTTCAGCGGCTTGCCGCCAGCTTCGGCAATCGGGTCTTCCTTGCCCTCGTGCCCCGCTATGACGGCCTCGACCGCATTACCTTCGCCACACTCGCACACATTGCCGACAAGGCTGGAATTGCCCTGATAGCCAGCAATGAACCGCTTTACCACGAGGTGGCGCGCCGGCCACTTGCCGATATCGTCGCCGCCATCCGCACCCATGTTCCGGTTGCGAGCGCCGGCTTCCGGCTTGCTGCCAATGCGGAGCGACATCTCAAGGGACCGGCGGAGATGGTTCGGATTTTCAAGGATTATCCGGAAGCCATTGCCAATACGGCGAGGTTCTTTCGCGGTCTCTCCTTCTCGCTGGACGAGTTGCGATACCAATATCCCGACGAGAGCCTTGCCGGCGAGACGACCGCGGAAACACTGGAACGACTGGCGCGCGAAGGAGCGGCTCGCCGCTATCCGGAGGGCATTCCGGAAAAGGTGTCGAAGCAGATCGACTACGAACTGGCGCTCATCCGCGAGAAACAGTACGAGCCCTATTTCCTTACCGTCCGCAACATCATCGAGTTTGCCCGCAGTAACAATATTCTCTGCCAGGGGCGCGGCTCGGCCGCGAATTCGGTCGTTTGCTACTGTCTCGGCATTACCGAGGTCGATCCGCAAATGACCATGCTGCTCTTCGAGCGTTTCATATCTACCGAACGGGATGAGCCGCCGGATATCGACGTCGATTTCGAACATGAGAAGCGGGAAATCGTCATCCAGTATATCTACGAACACTATGGACACGAGCATGCGGGGTTGGCGGCGGCGGTGACCAGTTATCGCGCACGTTCGGCAGGCCGCGAGGTCGCCAAGGCCTTCGGTCTGTCGGAGGATGTGCAGTCGGCGCTTTCGGGTGCGGTCTGGGGCTGGTCGGCCGCTGATCTTTCCGAGCGCGAGGCGCGGGCCGCCGGGCTCGACATCACAGACCCGACAACACGACGCGTTCTTACCTATGCCTCGGCCCTCATGGGCTTTCCCCGCCATCTCACCCAGCATGTCGGCGGCTTCGTCATCACCCGCGACAGGCTGGACGAGGTGGTGCCGATCATGAAGACGGCAATGGACGGTCGCTATATGGTCGAATGGGACAAGGACGATCTCGATACCTTGGGTATCCTCAAGATCGATATTCTCGCGCTCGGCATGCTGACCTGCATCGCCAGGGCCTTTGCTCTGCTGGAAACCCATTACGGCAAGCGCAAGACGCTTGCCGATCTATGCAAGGACCAGCAGCCGGAAGTCTATGACATGATCTGCCGCGCCGACACGATCGGCGTGTTCCAGATCGAGAGCCGGGCCCAGATGAGCATGCTGCCGCGCCTCAAGCCCAGGCGCTTTTATGATCTGGTGATCGAGGTGGCGATCGTCCGGCCAGGGCCGATCCAGGGCAACATGGTACATCCCTATCTGAAACGGCGGGAAGACCTCCGTCTGGGCCGGCCGATCGATTATCCGAGCCAGGAGCTGAAGGTGGTGCTGGAAAGGACGCTTGGCGTGCCGCTGTTCCAGGAACAGGCGATGCAGATCGCCATCACGGCGGCCGGTTTCACGCCGGGAGAAGCGGACCGGCTGCGTCGGGCCATGGCGACCTTCCGTCGGGTCGGCACCATCCATACCTTCCAGAAGAAGATGATTGATGGCATGGTCGGCAATGGTTACGATGCCGACTTCGCCGAGCGCTGCTTCCGGCAGATTGAGGGCTTTGGCGAATATGGTTTTCCGGAAAGCCATGCGGCCTCCTTCGCACTGCTCGTCTATGCCTCCTGTTGGCTGAAGGCCTATTATCCGGATGTCTTCTGCGCCGCCATCCTGAACTCCCAGCCCATGGGTTTTTATGCGCCGGCGCAACTGGTGCGCGATGCCCGCGAACACGGCGTCGTGGTGCGCCCGGTCGACATCAATCATTCCGGTTGGGACTGCGGGCTGGAAGATAATCTATCCGAACCTGCCGCGATCGAACCCCGGCACGCCTCGATGCAGGCCGTTATACGTGCGTCCAATTCCGTCCGCCTAGGTTTCAGGCAGGTGAAGGGTCTCAGAGAGACGGAGATGGACGAACTCGTTGCACGCCGTGGCAAAGGCTATGTTTCGGTTCGCGATCTCTGGCTGCGTTCCGGTCTTTCGCGTTCCGTGATCGAGCGGCTCGCCGATGCCGATGCCTTCCGTTCGATCGGGCTCGACCGGAGGGCTGCCCTTTGGGCGGTCAGGGCACTTGATGAGAAAAGCGCTGCGGAGCGCCTTCCGCTTTTCGATGGTGCCGATCATGCGGGTCTCCATGCCGAACCGGCAATGCCGTTGCCCGAGATGCCGGCCAGCGAACAAGTGGTCAACGACTATCGCTACCTGTCCCTGTCCCTGAAGGCGCATCCCGTTTCCTTCCTGCGCGGCCAGTTGGAGACGTCGCGCATTCTTGTCTGCCGCCTTCTCGAGACGGCACCGAACGGACGGCGGGTTTCGATTGCCGGCCTCGTGCTGGTGCGCCAGCGGCCCGGCTCAGCCAAGGGGGTCATCTTCATGACCGTCGAGGATGAAACAGGGATCGCCAATATCATCGTATGGCCCAAGGTATTCGAACGGTTCCGGCCAATAATCATGGGCGCGCGATTGGTCAGAGTGCGTGGACGACTACAGAAGGCTGATGGCGTCATTCACATCGTTGCCGAGGATATCGAGGACATGACGCAAAAGCTTGGTTTTCTGGAGCGGGACCTGCGCGATTTCGGTGGGCTAGCCAATGCGGATGAGATCCGCCGCCCGGTTATCGAGCAGCGCCACGACAAGAGATCCACGAGTGCACTGAAGCATCTGGTCGAGGATGTCCCGGCGCTTGCCGGCGAGGTTCACAAGGTCATGCCGAAAGGCCGCAACTTCCATTGAGTGCTCGCCCGCTGGCCGATGCCGAGGCAGGCTTGCCGAATTTTTCTTGACAGGAAATGTCTTATTTAGCAAAAAAGAGACGTTGGGTATCATGTTTCCAGGGCAGATTGGATTATGCTGGTTTGCAGCTGCAACTACATCACCGACAACGAAATCAAGGACGTCATCAACCAGCTCCTTGATGAAGATTGTTGGCAGCTCATCGTTCCCGCGAAAGTCTATCATGCAATGGCCAAGCGAGGCCGCTGCTGCGGGTGTTTTCCTACCGTCGTCGATCTGATCATCAGCACGACCGAGGAATATCATGCCGATCGTCATTCGACAGAGGTCGTTGATTTCATAGCTCGCCTAAGGCGCTTTCATGAAGAAAACAGGAGAGCGGATCTTGAAAGGCGGCACAAAGGTCATCGAGCTGCCTAGCGGCTCCCTGTTCCTGGATCTCGGCACAGTCAACTAGTATCGGCTGCACCGTCGTCCCCCCGAGAACAAGACAAAAAGCCCGCATGGCCCTGCGCCCAGGGCGGGCTCATCCAATCAGTCGACCAAGTGGCTGAACTCCGCCACGACCTGTTCATAGACGGATCGCTTGAACGGAACGATCATGTCGGGCAGCTCCCGCATCGGCTTCCACTCCCAGGCATCGAATTCCGGATGGTGCCCTCCCGGCGGCGGGTTGATGGCAATCTCGCTTTCGTCGCCTTCGAACCGGAAAGCGTACCAGCGCTGCGTTTGGCCGCGGTATTTCCCCTTGAGGCCGATGCCGATCAACTCCGGAGGCAGATCGTAATTGATCCAGCGACTGGCCTCGGCGAGCAGGGAGACTGTCTTCATGCCGGTTTCTTCATAGAGCTCGCGGACAGCCGCGCTCATCGGATCCTCGCCCTTGTCGATACCACCCTGCGGCATCTGCCAGAGTTTGGGCGAGCCGTCGTATTCGGAATTTTCCAGCGGAATCCGGCGCCCGGCCCAGACGAGGCCCGCCGGATTGATGACCATCACGCCAACGCAGGGGCGGTATGGCAGGTCTTCCGCCCTTATTTTCAGGTCAGTCGTGTCGCTCATATCTTGTCCTCAGGGTGCCGTGCCGTTCGCGAGCGCTGACACGCCGACAATCTCTATACCGCGTCGTGAAACTTCTTCGCTCCATAGACGAATGGCGTCAACCGTTTCGTCAAACGCCGAAGCGGTGCCGATTGCACTGCCCTGTCGAAGGGCGATGCGCTCAAGTTCATCAAGCCGTTGGAGGATAGCCTGTCGATCCAACTGCCCGTCAAGTTGTACATCCGCGAAAGCTTGCGGCATGTCGAGTGCCTTCGCCATCTGTCCCGTCAGCGAGCGGGCCGACGACCCGTCGTCAAAGAACAACAGACCACGCTTTCCGATATCACGCATGACCGGCTCGAGCGCAGTGGCATCCGACAGGAACCTGCCACCCATGTAGTTCATTATGCCGGTGTAATTGGTAATGCGTGCCATCGCCTCATGAAGGCCGGAGAGATTTTCGACCACAGGGCGGTTGGTCAGCAGAGTTCCACGGCCCGGATCGTTGGCCGGATAATCAAATGGCTCGAACGGAACCTGGAGAAGGATTTCATGCCCTTTCCGGCGCGCCT
Source organism: Rhizobium sp. (assembly GCA_041675415.1). GTDB lineage: Bacteria > Pseudomonadota > Alphaproteobacteria > Rhizobiales > Rhizobiaceae > Allorhizobium. The sequence goes on from JBAYTX010000037.1 coordinate 8,571, forward strand.
CCTGCATCCAGCGCTGCAGGCTGTTACCGGTCGCTGCAAAAGCAAGCGTAATTTCGGCAGGCAGTTCTTGGATGGCGCGCTGCGTGCCTGTCTGGCTGAGGCCCAGTCCACCGACAACAATGGCAATCCTCGTTCCACGTGCACCGGACCAGGGGCGGGCGTATTGGTCGACCGGGCGCCAGCCATCCGGCCCGACGACAGGCAAGCGCCCATAGGGGCTGTCTTCGAGCAGAAGGTCATTGGGAAGGGCCGCCATGCGCGGGTCCTGGCCAATCCGGGGCGTATCGATCAGGATCGGGCCGTCATCCTCGCGAGGGCGGGGGCTGAATTTGGTTACTACGGAGCCATCGTCCGTCACGGTCCGCTCGACATTCGCGCCCGCGTTCGAACGGCCCGGCGCAAGGCCGGGCGCTATGTCGCCAACCGGCCCGGAGGCCGGGACAAGGTTGTCGGCGGACGCCGTCGGATTCGCGGAGGCAGCCGCGCCGACGGCAGTGGTGGTGCGTTCCGCCTGTCTCAGCGGCAGCGGAACAAGCGCCGAATAGAGAGAGAGCCCGGCAATGGACGAGATTCCCGCTGCACCTGCAAGCATTCGCCAAGAGAAGCGAGGGGATTTGGGGGTGCGGCGTCGATGACCCTGACCCAAAGGTGCATGCAGATCAGCGCCCACTTTTGTTGTCCGCCCCCGTCGAGCTGGTATTTCATGTCGGGTGTCAGGGCCGAGACCCTGACGCCCGAACGGTTTACTTGGTGACGACAGCTTTTTCCGGATCGGCCGGGAAAGACGGATCCGTCTTGTTGCCGCGCAGGAGATCCAGTGCGTAATTCAGCTGGAGGTCGTCCTTGGACTCCGGCGGAACATAAGCGATCGACCCCGAGCCCTCGTCGGTTTCGTTCTGGCCCTGGATATGACCTGGAAGGGCGGATTCACCCTCCGCGCGGACGCGTCCCTTCAGGTCTTCCGGCAGTGGCTGTTCGACCTTGATGTCCGGCTCGATGCCGGTTCCCTGAATCGACTTTCCTGATGGCGTGTAATAAAGCGCCGTCGTCAGGCGAAGCGCGCCTTTTTCGCCCATCGGAATGATCGTCTGCACCGAGCCCTTACCGAAAGAGCGCGTTCCAAGAACGGTTGCGCGCTTCAGATCCTGCAGGGCGCCGGCTACAATCTCGGAGGCCGAGGCGGAACCCCCGTTGACGAGCACGATCAGCGGCTTGCCATCGGTCAAATCACCTGCGCTTGCGTTGAAGCGGCGGGTATCATCCGCGTTGCGGCTACGCGTTGAAACAACCTCGCCGCGCTCCAGAAAGGCGTCGGAGACATAGATTGCCTGATCAAGAAGTCCGCCCGGATTGAGGCGCAGGTCAAGCACGAAGCCCTTCAGCTTGTCGGCTGGTACTTCCTTCTTGATCTTGGCGATCGCGGCTTCGAGATCATCATACGTCTTTTCCGTGAAGGAGATGACCCGCAGATAGCCGACATCGCCTTCGACGCGGGACTTGACCGCGCGGACCGCGATGATTTCGCGAACGATGCTAAGCTCGATCGGCTTGTCGGCCCCCTTGCGCAGGATGGTGAGCTTAATCGGGGTGTTGACCTCGCCGCGCATTTTATCGACGGCTTCCTCGAGTTTCAGCCCACGGACAGACTCGCCGTTGATCTCGGAAATGAAGTCACCGGCCAAGATACCGGCGCGCGCGCCGGGCGTGTCATCGATCGGCGTAATGACCTTGACGAGTTCGTCTTCCATCGTCACTTCGATACCGATGCCGCCAAATTCGCCCTTCGTCTGCGTCTGCATGTCAGCCGCATCCTTCGCATTCATGTAACTCGAATGCGGATCCAAGGAGCTTAGCATGCCGTTGATAGCATTCTCTACCAGCTTTTCTTCGTCCGGCGGCGTCACATATTGTGCACGCACGCGTTCGAAGACGTCACCGAAGATCGACAGTTCCTTGTAAGTCGAGGTCCCGGCGGCCTGTGCGGGAATACCGGCGGAATAAATAACGCTCATCGCTGTCGCACCCATGAGTGCCCCGACGAGAAGAAGAGAAGCCCTACGTATCATTCTGTGCCTTTCCAGAGTCCCTTCCAGTCCACCAGGGACGGGAATCAACCGGTTTTCCATCTTTCCTGAATTCAATGTAGAGTGTTGGCCGGTCTGTTTCCAGCGTCAATGCGGTGGCACTCGCGACTCTTTTTTCACCCATGGTTCCCAAGGGTTCTCCGGAGAGCACGAAGCTGCCTTGCCGCGTGTTGACCCGGTCCAGGCCGGAAAGAACAACGTGATATCCATCGCCTGCATTCAGGATAACCATCTGCCCGTAACTTCTGAACTCACCTGCGAAGACCACCCAGCCATCCGAAGGCGCTGTCACCAAGGCTCCGGGAGCGGACGCGACGATCATGCCCATCGTTTCGTGCCCGGTTCCGTCCGGATCACCGAATCTGCGCAGGATCTCGCCCGTCGCCGGCAGTTCGAGTTTGCCCTTCAGTTCGGAAAACGGATATGCGGGCGCAATACGGTTTTTATCGGGCAACTCGGTTTCAGCGAGTTCCCTGGCCTTCTGCCTCTGTTCCTCAGTCAACCGACGCTGCCGTTCCTCCTCCTGGCGTGCCTTTTCTGCGGCCTCGCGGACGGAGCTGATTTCGTTTTCCAGAGTAGCGATGAGACCAGAGAGACTCGAAGCCCTTTCGGCCAATTGCTCCGAGCGCTTGCGTTCGGCTTCCAACTCGCCCGATGTTTTCCGGGAAAGGCGGTCGTTCTCGATGAGGAGAAGGTCCATTCGCCTCTCCTCTTCCTGTCGGCTCTTCACTGTGGCGACCAGGCTTTCCTTCTCCGCCTGGCTGTCCGCCCTCAGGTCTGCGAGCTCCTTCAGGTCGGCTGCCAGCTTCTCGGTTTCCTTTCGGATGCCGGGGACGACGGCACCAAGGAGGATAGCGGTGCGGACTGAGGCAAGAGCGTCGTCGGGGCTGACAAGAAGTGCGGGAGGCGGATTGCGACCCATGCGCTGCAGAGCAGCCAGTACCTCGGCCAGAATCGCCCGCCGCGCCTTGAAGGATTGGCGGATCTCGTCCTCCCGCACGCCGAAGCCGGCAAGCTTGTTTTCGCTATCGTTGATCTTCCTCTCGAGATCCTTGCGGCGGGCAGCCGATTCGATCAGGGCCGAGCGTAGACTTTCGGAGGTCTTCTCGAGCGAGGCGATGCTTCTTTCGAGCTCGGAGGCTTTTTCCTCCGAAAGATGCATGGACTTCGAAAGCTCCTGCAATTCCTGGCTCACCTCGTCCCGCTTCTGGCGAAGCTCGCGCGCCGGATCGTCAGCGGGTTGGATGGGGCCGGGAGCTGCCATCTCGGTCACCTGGGCTTCAGCTTTCGTCCATGGGCCGGTCACGGATCCAGAAGTCAGAAAGAGCGCACAGAGTATCCCGGCGGGAAGCAGATGGCGGCTTCCAACCCGACAAGCGGCGGTCAGTCCATAGCGGATTCTGTTCTGCAATTCGCTTTCCCGATTTGGCGCGGAAAATAAGCTGATTTGCTTCGTCACGCAAAGGCGCAACACGAGGAGCACCTTCCGGGTCAGAAAGAGGAAGCCAAATGAGGCTGGGATCTGCCCTCAGGCGCGATGATAAGGATGGCCGGACAGAATGGTCACCGCCCGATAGAGTTGTTCGGCGATCAAAATGCGCACAAGCTGGTGCGGCCACGTCATGCGTCCCAGATTGAGGACGGCCTGAGCCTTTTCCCGAAGGTCAGGGGCGACGCCGTCGGCGCCGCCGATGACGATCGCCACATCCCGCTGGCCGCGATCGCGATGACCGCCCAACAGGTCGGCGAATTCCCGGCTATCCAATGCTTTGCCGCGTTCATCGAGAACGATGAGGAGGGCTCCTTCTGGCAGTGCCTTTGCGATTTCGACCGCTTCCTCCCGCTTGCGTGTTGCTGCATTGGAGGCACGGCTTTCGGGAATCTCGACTGTACGGAAAAATTCGAGACCGGTTGCCGGTCCGGCCTTGGCAAACCGGTCGAGATAACGCGACGCAAGATCTTTCTCCGGCCCGGCTTTCAGCCGGCCCACGGCAAAAATGCCTATTCGCATGTCCCGTTCCTCATTGACTGGCCACAAGACCCAACAGCGGCAACCACAACAACTGTCGCCACTTCAATCGGAAGTCTCCGATGCCGGCTCAGCCCAAGGGCGACCGATCTGTCAGTGCAGCCTGCCTTCTTCGATATCCGGAGCGGCCCACATCTTTTCGATGTTGTAGAACTCGCGGATTTCGGGACGGAATACATGCACGATGATGTCACCGGTATCAATGAGCACCCAGTCGCCGGTATCGAGTCCTTCGACGCGGGCACTGCCGAAGCCCTCGTCTTTCAGGTCGGAGATCAGATGTTCGCAGATTGCCATGACATGCCGGTTCGAGCGCCCGGAGACCACGACCATGTAGTCGCCCAACGCCGACTTCCCAGCAATGTTGATGGTGACGATATTCTCCGCTTTCGAGTCCTCGAGGCTTGCGAGGACCAGCTCAAGCTCACGGGCTGCAGCATCGGCGCCACGTTCCGGGCTTTGCGGGGCAAAGACTGACGTCCTCCCCTTGGTGTGTACTGTTGTCAGAGCTTTTCCTTTCATCAAAATAACAGCACGTCCGCAACTTACCAGACTCAGATAAGCTGCTGCTAAAAGGTGGCATCAATCGGTTCATCTTTCAAGGGTTGCACTGAAAGGCTGCCCTGAAGAATCAAGCATCGAGATCGACGGCTATATGCCCCCGGCTTCCCTGAGGGCGGTGGAACTTAAGGGGGATCGCGGTCCGTGGATAAAAGTCCATGCCGGCGCGCGCTTCTTCCACAATACCGCCGCATCATCTTCATCGATACGGGCGTAGTCGAAAGTGCGCGCCATTTTCGAAGAGAGATAGGATAGGGTTGAACCCGGTCGGTCGATGACGGCGATTGGAAACGTCGTGGCGATTTTGCGCCATTGCTGCCAGTGGTGGAAACTTTTCAGGTTATCGGCACCCATGATCCAGATGAAATGCGCATGGGGATTTCGTGCCTTGACGAACTCAAGCGTCTTTGCCGTGTAACTCGTTCCGAGGGTCCGCTCGAAGGCCGTGACCTTAATCCGCGGATCGCTGGCGAGACTCTGGCAACGCGCCAGGCGTTCGCTGAGAGGGGCAAGGCCTGCGCGGCTCTTCAGGGGGTTTCCGGGCGTCACAAGCCACCAAAGCTGGTCCAGATTGAGGCGCCTGAGGGCGATCTCGGAAACCAGGGCGTGTCCCTGATGCGGCGGGTTAAACGATCCGCCAAAAATGCCAACGATCATGCCGCGTTCGGTATGCGGCATGAACCGATAGCGATGCGCGATCGTTTCCCCGCTCACGTCAGGGCCGGACCTGTCCGGTGCCGTGCACGCGGTATTTGAACGAGGTCAGTTGTTCGACGCCGACCGGACCTCGCGCATGCATCTTGCCCGTCGCGATGCCGATTTCGGCGCCCATGCCGAATTCTCCGCCATCGGCAAACTGGGTCGATGCATTGTGCAGCAGAATAGCGGAATCAACCTCGTTGAAGAACCGTGCGACGGCTTCCGGGTTCTCCGCAACAATGGCTTCGGTATGATTGGACGAATATTTTCCGATATGCTCGATGGCGCCTGAAATCCCGTCAACAATCGCGACCGCGATGATGGCGTCGAGATACTCGGTTCGCCAATCTTCATCCGTCGCCGGTTTGAAACCTGGTGCAATGTCAAGCACGGCGCTGGAGGCGTGGATCTCGCAGCCTGCCTGGTCCAAGGCCCGGAGGATCGGCTTGAGGTGAGTGTCAACCGCCGCGCGGTCGATCAGCAGCGTTTCGGCCGCCCCGCAGATGCCAGTGCGCCGCATCTTGGAATTGACGACGATGTCGATAGCCATCCTCAGATCGGCGGATTTATCGACATAGACGTGGCAAAGCCCCTCGAGATGGGCGAAGACCGGTACGCGAGCCTCCGCCTGGACACGGGCGACGAGGCTTTTGCCGCCACGCGGAACAATAACGTCGATGGTTCCGCCAAGACCTCCAAGCATGGCGCCGACGGCGGCGCGGTCAGTCACCGGCACAAGCTGAATGGCATCACCCGGGAGGCCGGCCGCAAGCAGGCCCTCAACCAGGCAGGCATGGATGGCGCGCGAAGAATGCGCAGAATCCGAACCACCCCTCAGGATGACGGCGTTGCCCGATTTCAGGCAGAGTGCACCTGCATCGGCGGTGACATTCGGCCGGCTCTCATAGATGACCCCGATGACCCCGAGCGGCGTGCGCACGCGCTCGATATGGAGCCCGTTCGGGCGGTCCCAGGCGGCAATGACTTCCCCTACCGGATCCTTGAGAGCGGCGATTTCGCGAATTCCTTGCGCCATCGCCGAAATGCGCCCGGCATCGAGTGTCAGACGATCGATGAAGGAGGCGGCAAGCCCAGCTTCAGCGGCGTTCTTCAAGTCGAGCGCATTGGCAGCGAGGATGGCCCCGGTCCCGGCTATGATCGCATCGGTCATGGAGTTGAGGGCGTCATTCTTCTGTGTCGTGCCGGCTATCGCGAGTGGGCGAGCCGCCGCCTTGGCCCTGGCTCCGATTTCGAGCATCAACCGACCGATATCCCCGGCCGTGGCGACATTATCAAGCATCAGCCCTGTCCTTGTCGTTTTCCTGGTCCTCGCCCGGTGCGTGGTCGTGCTTCGCGGCATCGGTCATTACCAGGTCGTCGCGGTGGATCATTGCCGCGCGGCCGGCATAGCCGAGGATATCCTCTATCTCCGCGGACTTTCGCCCGCTGATCTTGCGAGCCTCGTCTGCATCATAGCTCGCCAGGCCACGGGCGATTTCCCGGCCTTCGGAGCCGATAATACTCACTGTGTCGCCGCGGCTGAAGTGGCCGACGATCGTGCGGACACCCGCGGGAAGAAGACTCTTGCCCGAACGCAGTGCCTTTTGAGCCCCAGCGTCGATGTGAACCTCGCCCGCCGCCTGCAATTGCCCGGCGATCCAGGTCTTGCGAGCCGTTACAGGAGCTGGCGACGGTGCAAACCACGAGTGCCGCGCGCCTTCGGAAATAGCCTTCAACGGATGGTTTGTCGTGCCGGAGGCAATGATCATTGCGCAGCCTGCGCCGGTCGCTATCTTGCCTGCGTCGATCTTTGTGCGCATGCCGCCACGCGACAGTTCGGAAGCCGCACCGCCTGCCATCGCTTCGATCTCCGAGGTGATCTCGGCGATGTTCTCCAGGAATCGTGCCTGCGGATCGAGATGGGGTGGAGCGGTATAAAACCCGTCGATATCGGAAAGAAGGACCAGAAGATCGGCGCCTGTCATGGTCGCAACGCGCGCGGCAAGCCGGTCGTTGTCGCCGTACCGGATCTCCGTCGTCGCAACCGTGTCGTTTTCATTGATGATTGGCACCGCGCCGATCTTCAGCAACTGGTTGATCGTGGCGCGCGCGTTGAGATAGCGGCGCCGCTCCTCTGTGTCGCCCAATGTCAGGAGAATTTGTCCGGCGACGATCGAGAAGCGGGAAAGGCTTTCGGACCAGGCGCGCGCCAAGGCAATCTGGCCAACGGCTGCCGCAGCCTGACTCTCCTCGAGCTTCAATGCACCGCTCGGCAGATCGAGGACCGTCCGGCCGAGAGCGATGGCGCCGGAGGATACCACCAGCACGTCGACGCCCTTGGCCTTGAGATCTGCGATATCCGCGCAAATGGCGTCGAGCCATGAAGATTTCAGTCCGCTCTTGCGGTCGACCAGCAGGGCCGAGCCGATCTTGATGACGACGCGGCGATAGTGCGAAAGAGATTTTTCGCCGGTCCTCATCTACTCATCGTCTCCGGCTTCAAGGTCGCGCTTGCGCACCTTTTTCGGCAGCTCCGGCATATCAGGTTCAGCATCGGACCCTTCGGCAACGATGATATCGCGAAGCGCCCTCAGCGCCTCAGTCATGCCCTTGCCGGTGACGGCGGATAGCAAAAGGGGCGTCTTGCCGCAGGCGCGTTTCAGAGCGGCCGCCTTCTTCTTCAGTTCTGCTTCGTCGAGCACATCGATCTGCGAAAGCGCCACGATTTCCGGCTTGTCGGTGAGGCCGCCACCATAGGCATCCAGTTCGTGCTTCACGGTCTTATAGGCCTTGCCGACATTTTCTTCCTGTGCGGAAACGAGATGCAACAGCACCCGTGTGCGCTCTACGTGGCCAAGGAAGCGGTCGCCGATCCCCACGCCCTCGTGCGCGCCCTCGATCAGGCCGGGAATGTCAGCCAGAATGAATTCGCGGCCATCGATGGTGGCGACACCCAGATTGGGGTGCAGCGTCGTAAAGGGATAATTGGCGATCTTCGGGCGGGCGCGGGTACAGGTCGCAAGGAAAGTGGACTTGCCCGCATTCGGCAGGCCGACAAGCCCGGCATCGGCGATCAGTTTCAATCGCAGCCAGACGGTCTTCTCCTCGCCCTCGAGACCGGGATTGGCCCAGTTCGGGGCCTGGTTCGTGGATGATTTGAAGTGGGCATTGCCGAAGCCGCCGTTTCCGCCGGTCGCCAGCCGGTACCGTTGACCTTCCTTCGTCAGGTCGACGATCAGGGTCTCGTTGTCTTCCTCGAAAATCTGCGTTCCGACGGGTACCTTCAGCGTCACATCTCCGCCATTGGCGCCGGTGCGATTGCGGCCCATGCCGTGCTGGCCGGTCTTGGCCTTGAAATGCTGCTGGAAGCGGAAGTCGATCAACGTGTTGAGCCCGTTGACGGCTTCCACCCACACGTCGCCACCGCGTCCGCCATCACCGCCATCGGGACCGCCAAACTCGATAAACTTCTCCCGCCGGAAGGAAACGCTGCCCGCGCCTCCATCTCCTGACCGGACATAGACTTTTGCTTCATCGAGAAATTTCATCGTACTGCCATGGATCGCGTGTCAGAATGGGCGGATTTTATGCGGCCATCGATATAGGCCGTTTAAGCGGAGGTCAAAGAGTATCGTGAAGTTCGTCAGTTACAACATCCAGTTTGGCATCGGTCTTGACGGGAAATATGACCCCGAGTGCATTGCGGCAAGCCTTTCCGGAGCCGATGTCATAGCCCTTCAGGAGATCACGCGCGGATTTTATCGCAACGGCCATGCCGACCTCCCGAGCGTCTTTGCCGATCTTTTTCCGGACTCTTATGTCACTTACGGCCCAGCCTGCGATGTCCATCTGGATACCGAAACAATCGACGGCCGGCGTCGCGAGCGGCGGTTCCAGTTTGGCAACATGATCATTTCGCGTTGGCCGATCCTTTCGAGCCGGATGTTGCTTCTGCCGCGCAGCCGCACCATCGACAAGCTTAACCTGCAACGCGGAGCAACCGAAGCGGTCATCGAGACGCCGTTGGGGCCAATGCGCGTCTATTCGGTTCATCTTGACCATGTTTCCGCTGACGAGCGGATCGCGCAGATCCGCTATCTCAAGGAGCGGGCCATTAATTTTGCCCTTGAAGGTGGCGCCCTCACCGGGGCTGGCGATTTTGGTCTTCCACAGCCGCCGCTGCCGTCGGAATTCCTGATCATGGGCGACTATAACATGGAGCCGGAATCGCCGGAATACTGCGAGATGGCGGGCCGCAATGACGGATTCTATGGACGCGTGGCTCGGGCGACGCAGCCCATCGACGCGCTAGCCCGCCTCGACGCGCATTCTCCAGATGCTTATACCTGGATGGATCCCGAAAATCACGCGCGTCGCAAGCATCTCGATTATTGCTTCCTCAGTTGCGGTCTCGCCCCGCGGCTCAAAGGCGGCTGGATCGACACGACTGCGAAGGGGTCGGATCATTTTCCGCTCTGGATCGAACTCGGTTAAGTATTCCGGGCGGAAGAGCCGCCCGGAATACCGATTCAGGCCTTGTGGTGTTCAAAGCTCCGGAAGGCCGGTTGTGTGAGCACTGTTTCGATATGCGGCGCCATCGCGTTGCGCGAAGAGCTATAGAGGTCGCCGCAACGGGTAATCGAGAAGCCGAGCCTCTCCTGGATTCTGAGCGACGCCGCGTTGTCAGCGAATGCGCCCGAGTGTAGAAAGGTTTCGGGCATTCGCCGGTAGAAGCGCTCGATGGCCGCCGATGCCGCTTCGCTCATGATGCCACGGCCCCAGAAGTAGCGATTCAGCCAGTAGCCGAGATGCCACAGACCGTTACGCAACTCGAGGGCAACCACACCGATATGGGCGTCGTCGCCCTCGGTAATGGCAAAGGCCCAATCCGGGGTTAGGCTGGAGTTCGCCCTGCTCAGCCAGTCTGTCGCATCTTTGCGGTCATAAGGGACCGGAACATGGGCGAGCATCCGCGAGACCTGAAAATCGCCGAGCGACTCGGCAATTGCCGGCGCGTCGCTCATGCGATGCGGGCGCAGGACCAGCCGTCCGGTTTCAATGACCGGGCAGGGACCGGGCTGCCGGATGACTTGCTTTTCGAGGAGTGTGCTCATCGCATCTCTCCCCAGCTTCGCAAGGACATCCAGGTCTTACGGTCAAGCCGATACCATTCCACAGGCACCATCCCCCCCAGGGCCAGGTTTCCGACCATGCCTGAGCCTTGGAGCTGGAAGCCGCACTTCTGGATCACGCGCCGGGAAGCGATGTTCGTTACCCGGCAGCGCGCGTCGATCCGGGCGACTTCGCGGGTCCGGAAGGCCAGGTCAATCAGCGCGTGGGCGGCTTCCGTCGCATAACCCTTGTTCCAGTAGGGCTGGCCCAGCCAATAGCCGAGTTCGAGGGTCTCCCCGTCCTGATGAGGCTCCAGCGCGCAGCAACCGAGAAACTCGCCGTTGTCTGTCTTGGTAATGGCATAGACGCACTTGCCAATCTCGCCATTAATCGTACGTCGCACGAAGTCCGCGGCGTCCTTGATCGTGTAGGGATGCGGCATGCGCGACACCATGGTCGCAATCGCGGCGTTGTTGGCGAGATGGGCAAGGGCGTCGATGTCTTCTTCGTGAGGCGCGCGCATGACGAGCCTTTGCGATAACAATACGGGACAATCGCTCCGCAACCGATCCGGTCTCAGCCGGTCTTCGGGCGACCCTGATTGGTCGTCCCTCAACAATTCTCTCTGCATGGTTCAGTCTCCTTCTGGTTGAAAAAGGCGCAAGAAAAAGGGGAGGTGGGTGGTGTCCCATCTCCCCTTTTGTCTAGACTGAACCTGGTAAGGTCAGCCGGGTCGATGAGACACCGGCTGCTTGGTACGCTACCGGTTTTATTCCGCTGCTTCCGCCGCTTTCGGCATCACGGACACGTAGACGCGGCCATTGGCCTTGGTACGGTAGGCGACATTGCCTTCGATCAGTGCAAATACCGTATGGTCCTTGCCGAGACCGACATTGCTGCCTGGATGCCACTGCGTGCCGCGCTGACGCACGATAATATTGCCCGGAACGACCGCTTCGCCGCCGAACTTCTTCACGCCAAGGCGCTTGGAATTCGAATCGCGACCGTTGCGCGACGAACCGCCAGCTTTTTTGTGTGCCATTGGAGTTCTCCTTTAAACCTTGTTTCCCGTGGTGCCGTTACGCGGCAACGATATCCGTGATACGGACGACCGTGTGATGCTGACGATGGCCGCGCGAACGCTTGGAGTTCTGGCGGCGGCGCTTCTTGAAGGCGATGACCTTCTTGCCACGGTTATGCTCTACGACTTCAGCCTTGACGCTGGCACCCTTGACGAAGGGCGCACCGATCTTGGCGTCGGCGCCAGCGCCGACCACGAGAACTTCGGTGAATTCAATCTTATCGCCAGCGGCGGCTTCCAGCTTTTCGATGGTCAGCACGTCATTGGCAGCAACGCGGTACTGTTTACCGCCGGTCTTGATGACTGCGAACATTGGTTATCCTTTCATGTTCGTTCCGGCTCTGAATGGTTCGAACCACGCGGCCGTCTTTTTATCAGTCGGACTTGAGCAGACGTTGAAGGCACCTTGATGTTGCCTTGATCGGTCCGCCGGTGAGCCTTGCACCAGCGCAAGGAAAACAAGACACAGTCAGCCCATGCCTAATTCACCGCTCGCATACGTGAGGTGCAAAAAACTGTCAAGATAAAAGCTTGAGGCTCCGCGATATTCGCGCTTGTCAGTCCGACATTTGCCCGCTATGAACACGCCGCGCCGATGAGGCGTCGACCAGAACATCCGGAGAGGTGGCTGAGTGGTCGAAAGCACCGCACTCGAAATGCGGCATACGGGCAACCGTATCGTGGGTTCGAATCCCACCCTCTCCGCCAGGTTGAACCCTTGGGGTGCAAGGTTTTCCACGATCTGCTGACTTTGTTTGACCTTCGATCTCGCTGCGAGACTCGGTGAGGGCCACACTCAAGGCACGCCCTCGCAATGGTAGTGTCATATTACTAGATCGACATGTGCCTTCAGCTCGCGCTTCACAGGATGCCCCATGTAGTCGAGGTAAATCCGAACGCCTTCCCTACGAGCAAATTTGAAAGCTGGAACCATGTCACTGTCGCCAGTCACAACGACGATTACCTCAACGAGCTGTCGCAAGGAGAGCCTGGCGATATCGAGTCCAATACGGAGATCAACTCCTTTTTGTTCCATATTCGGAACAAAGTCTTGGGCTGTTAGCGCGCGAGCACCATTGGTTGTTAGATTTTTCAATGCGGCGCTGCCAAGCGCCCAGCCGTTCACGGACACCTCGCCTTGCCTTAAGGCCATATCCGGTTGCAGCTCTAAGGTTTGTTGAAGGCTGACGTTCTGACTGTAGTTTGGGTGGGTGGAGAGATCGACTGTTGATCGATCGATAGGGTTCGTTAGTATTCCCGATGCTGGCGGAGCATCGTAAAAATAGACACGAAGCAGTGAATAACCAGCTAAGTTCTGGTGTGCCTTGATCCGAGACACCTCGGCATCAATTTCAGCAACTGTAGGGAAGTGCCTATGTCGAACCTGCAGCTTCTTCTTAATGAAGCCGCCATCTATTAAAATAGCATATTTTGGTGACATTACGTTGATTCGATTGTTGTTGACCCTGTCCACTCGTAGCGCGCGAAGCGCTTTTCATCAATGACGAATGGACAGGGCACTCTTAGATCAACAGCCATTCAAATAGGGTGATTTGCCGTAGATGTAAACAAACGAATCGTTAACACGGACTCAAAAGTTCGTTCGAGTCAAAAATGTGCCATATTTAGTATCACGCGAGCGTCCCATCCACATTTTGTGCGAAAAAGAATCCGGCTGGCGTTCGATGCTCACAGATCGCTCGGTTTGTAGCACCTAGAGTGCCGGGATAGTCCTTGGCACCCCTCCAGGGGCATCCTACGCGTGATCTTCACAACCATTGGAGATCACATGGCAACGATCAGGAAGCTCAGAGGACGCTGGCAAGCACAGGTGCGCCGGCGCGGTATGAAGCCCCGGTGCAAGTCCTTCGACAGCAAACTCGAAGCCGAGAAGTGGGCGCGTGATCTAGAAGCACAGGTCGATCGTTTCGGCGCTGCTCCGGACACGAAGATCCTCGAGAGCACGACGCTCGGACAACTCCTGGAGCGCTACCAGCGCGAGATCTCGCCGAGCAAGCGCGGATCTGTCCAGGAGATCCAGCGGATCGACGTGCTGCGTCGTCATGATCTCGCCTACCGGACGCTGATCGGACTGAGCCAGCAGGACATCGCGTCCTTCCGTGACGAGCGCCTTCAGTCCGTAGCTCCATCTACGACCGTCCGGGAGCTTGCCATCCTGAGCCACGTCCTCGAGGTCGCTATCCGTGATTGGGGTCTGCCGCTCGCGAGGAACGTGGTGAAGCTGGTGCGCCGTCCGGTCATTCGCAACGAGCGCAGCCGGAGACTGACCGGCGACGAAGAACAGCGTCTTCTCGGTGGCTGCGACACTGGACAGATCCCCTACCTCAAGACGCTGCTGATCCTCGCCATCGAGACCGGGATGCGCCGAGGGGAGCTCCTCGGGCTGCGTTGGTCCGACATCTCGCACAATCGCCGGGTAATTACGCTTGCCCTGACCAAGAACGGCTCCGGTCGTGAGGTGCCTTTGTCTCAGCGAGCGTTTGACGCGCTAATGGATTGGAAGTCTCGCGCCGACGTAGATCAATCTACTGTCTTCCCAATGACGCCGGGCGCGCTGGAGCAAGCGTGGCGTCGGCTGTTGGTGCGGTCGAACGTTAAGGCTCTGCGTTTCCACGACTTGCGGCATGAAGGTGTTAGCCGGCTATTTGAGCGCGGCTTGAACATGATCGAGGTCAGCAGCATCTCCGGACACAAAGAGCTCCGGATGCTGAAGCGCTACACACATCTCAGCGCCGACGATCTCGTCGCGCGTCTCGGATAGTGCGATGGCCCAAGAACACCCTGCCGTGACCTTGTCATACCTTTACATCGCCCTGCCTGGGCGCAACTTTTGTTAAGTTAGCGGTCGGATTCGGGGCTGAATAGCTATCCGGAGTTGTCACGAAGCTGCGCGGAAACGCCCAGATATGCGTTCAGACCTGCTGAACCTTGTCACTAAGTTTACATTATCTTGACAGAAGAACCGATTTTCGAGGTTTTTGCCGACAATGTAAACGTTGGTGGACGCGTTGAGGTTGCAAGCGATCGTCGATCTCGAACCACGACGCTTTCTAGCTACGCGGACGAGCTGCCAGCGCCCGCGGCGATCTCACCCAGTCTTGGCCTGATCGCCTGGACGCCTTGTTTGCCAGAGGCGAAAATGTATCCGCACGAAACGTGGCGCGTCATGTAGATCTACCTACGCCACGGTTTAAGGAGAGGTTCATTCCATGAGGTCGAGTTCCATCTGACCGCCTGAAGGATGATCGTGAACACTGTCTTTCGAGTGTCGGACGATTCCATCGCGAGCGCCGCTGTCGTCTGTGCGTCCACTCCGGTGCCGTCCAGCCTCCTATACCGCTTCTTGTTCTCGCCGGACGGTCAGCAAGAAGATCGAAGTCCTAGAGGATATCAAGCTGTTCGAAGGAGATGCCTTCCGTGTCGGCGACGTGCCAAGGCCCAAACCTCCCATGCCGAAATCGACAGGGGAGCTCACAGGCGAGCGTGACGCCAGGGCTAGCGTTACGTTGCGATCAGCAGCACGGAACGCGCCAGCGCGAATCCTCACAAGTCCGAGGACCCGGCCATATGAGGCAGAACGCCCCTGTCCGATCTGATACAGGTTCGGCGACCGGAGCGAAGCGACGGTCCGGAACCTGTCTCATATCAGAGGGGATACTTCCCGCCCGGAAACTTCTTTCTCTCCCGCAGGATATACAAGTGAGACCGGAAGCGTGAACTTTTGTCCGGCTTCTATTAGAATTTAAAAGACTTAATACTGGAATAGTATATTATAGAATAATAATAATTACGGCCAAAAGTTCACGCTCTCGGCTCG
This sequence comes from Rhizobium sp., assembly GCA_041675415.1. GTDB lineage: Bacteria > Pseudomonadota > Alphaproteobacteria > Rhizobiales > Rhizobiaceae > Allorhizobium. The sequence goes on from JBAYTX010000037.1 coordinate 23,975, forward strand.
TCATAAAATATTCGAACGTTCACTCATGACTTGCCGCAGTTCCATCGTCCCGCCGCTATAACTCCCAGCAGATCCGCACGACAGAGGAACTTCCGGCATGGAAAATTCGGACGATGACGACACTTGTGTTTTTGAACCTGCAATAGTCAAGCTCACCCCCTTTGACCGTCGGTTGCGAGAACTTCGCGCCTTACGGGACAAGCGCGATGAACTCTCCGGCCATCCGGGTAGCCACCGCCGCATTGCCGAAGTGGATTACCAGATCAAGAGGGCAGAGGATCGGTTTGAAGAGGAGAAGCGGCGGGGTATCGACGATAAATGGCGTAGGTTGCGCGACATTGACGATTGGCGTTCCCGTAATGGCAGGGATCAACGTAACGCCAGTCGGCGAAAGGTTCGCAATAAGCCGAACGAAGATTTGTCAGACCTGACGCCCGAACAGAAAGAACAGCGCAGGCGCGATCAGCGCGCTGATGCGAATTACGTCAAGCGCCAGAAGGCCAAGGGTGTTCCGGCATCCGACATTCAAGCCGCACTTCAAGTTCGCCGGCACCAGCGCGACAGCGAACGAAGAGAAGCGGAAGGCGCCGAACATCGGCTGGCAGAGAATCCAGCTTACGGAATCTTCTAATCTCCGAGCAAATCAGTTGAAAGGTGAGAAAATGTTGAGTGAAGAACTGACGCAGCAGGTCAAGGCAATGGCTGAAAAGTATCGACAGCGCCAGTCGAATATCATTTGGGCGGTGAATCGTTTTCCCGACCATCGACAAGCACCCAATAAGCCAAGAATTCGCGTCAAGGCCAACTCGCGGCGCTGGTCACTTCCGTAGCCGCCACAGTCAGGCAACGTCAGCGAGTAAGGCTTTGCTTCTCGTGCTTCGGCAAGCTGCCCAGGAGTCGTTGTCGGCTTTTTCCGATCCGGTTAACCCAAGCATAGCCCAAAAACAGCGGCGCTACTTCAACCGAGCCAAGGCCGCTCCGGGTCTTTTGGGTCTGCAACGAAGTCACTACCCGATCGACGTTTCTGCGATCGATTTCGGTCTCCTGGCGACGACTTCTCTGCGGGCGACAGTGCTGCAATGACAATGAGTGCGATAAGGCTGAATAGAAAGCCGAGGACAAACCAGCCAAGCGGATCGCGCTTCTTGTTCGTGGCCACGATAGCGCACGCACCACCAAACACAATGCCGGATACAAAGAAGATAAGTGCCAGATCCATTAATCCCTACTTGGGCGTCCAGCCCTGCGCCGGCCCGAGGGAACGAAAGAGAACCTTTTTGCGCGCGCGCGGATTTCTGTGCGTCGCAGCAATCGAATGATGAAAAATCAACACTTTAGTCCGCTGCGCCGGATCGTGGGTTCGATATGACGGGACCCTTTCCTTTTGTGCGGCAACCTGTTCAGAAAATGCATGCTTTTGGTGCTGCTATGAAATCCGCTGCTTTCATCCTGTTTGCATCCCTCACCGTCCCCTTCGTCGCGTTTGCCGACGACACGCAAGTTCACGCTTTAATCGGCGCTGATCAGATGCACGTTAAGGCAACCGTTTCGGAAGTGACTTGGTCGAGCAATCTGGAGGACATGCAGATCAATGATACGCGAGGCGAGAAGTCGGGCACGTTCATCCTCCACTGCGGCGGTGACGCAAGGGAATACGTCATGATCTCTATTCCCACGGCAAGCGATGTCTGGCCTCACAAAGCGAAGATCTTCACACGAAGGCCGATGTCGTCGCCTTCGGCAGCGACCTGGAAATCCATGGCGCTGAGCTCCTCTCGACGAAAGTGGGAAATCAACGAGTGATGTATGTGGACCCAGATGGCAAAGCCGCTGAGCTTGTCCGACACTGGGGCACCGGCATGTCCGTTCGCGTTTCGGCTCGCCCTGGCAACGGACTAAGCAACCTCAGTTTTATCGTCGCTGCTTCGGCTCCTAGCGCTGATACGACTGAGAAGATGGCGCAGACAGCGGCGCTCTGCCAGCTCCTGGCCAACTAAGTAGATTGATCTACAGCTGGCTATACCCCATTGTTAGCGATCAGCCATTTCTCCAATGCAGCGATCACGTCGGGCTGCAGTCTGTTTCCCCTATGGAGGGCTAAGCCTAATGATGGGTTGAGCTTCGGGAACCCCATTTCAGTCAAAACGTCGCCGATCTTCAAATCGCGCTTTGTTATGATCTCCTCGATCCGTTTCTTTGCAGCGGGCAACAATCTCCGGTCTATCGTGATCGCTGAGGCAGCGGTGCCTGCTACCGACGTTGGTGTGATCGAGTAGCCCCGGGCGGCGAGCCACCCAAGAAATGCCGACTGCTCTGACATTCTCGCCTTGCCGAACGCGTTCTTCAGCTCGTGAAGCCGGGTCCTCGGCTTCTTCAGGCCTGCAGCGATCGCAGCCTCGGTAATCGTCCTGTGCCTCCCGGCCAACAGCTCGGCGTAGATCGCCGCGAACTCGTTTTTCAGTCGCTCTTCGTAATAGGCGTTGTCGCGCTTCTGCTTCTTGGACATTTCGATCTTTCATCAAGCATCGTCACCCAATGAAGCAGGGAGACTCGTGGGCGCGTTTGGCATGTCCTCTGCTGTGATACAACGTCTGCACTTACGGAGCCAGCCAGCGAGTGCCTGGGAGTCAGTGAGCAGCGTGCTGCATCATGATCTTGCGGTGATCAGTTCCTTCAGCGATGCTCGGCTTCGAACAAGGGGGCATGTGCATGAGCAAATCCTGGATGGTGCGCGCTGAGCGCGATGGACGGCTGTTCGACGCGTTCAGGGAGAAGTCCGCTGTCGCTATTGGCTGGAACGAGGTCGGTGATCTCTCAAACGTCAAGTCGCGAAAGGCAATTGCAGATCTCGTCAGTGCCTCCTGGCCTGAAACGAAGCCGCAATCGGTTGCCATGGCTGCGGGGCAGTTGCACCGGTTCGTGAACGAGATCGAGGTCGGTGACATGGTCGTCACCTACAATCCATCGCGCCGGGTCTATCTGCTTGGAGAGATCGCCGGTCCATACCGCTATGATACGTCGGTAGATCCAGAAGACGCGCAATATCGGCCTGTGCGATGGCAGGGCGAAGTTAGTCGCGATCTTCTGTCGGTCGAAAGCCGCAACAGCCTGGGAGCGATCTCAACGCTGTTCCGGATTTCCAGCGAGGTTGCCGCAGAGCTCAAGAAGGCACTCGCATCCGGGCAACCGATGAAGCCTGAGGCGGCTGCTGCGACTACCGAGACGGCCGAGGATGACGTCTTCAAGTCGATGGAGAGCCGTGCGCACGAGTTCATCAAGGACAAGGTCAATGCGCTCGCCTGGGATGACATGCAGGAGCTCGTCGCTGGCCTGCTACGCTCACTCGGCTACAAGACGCGGGTCTCTGAGGCAGGCCCGGATCGGGGCAAGGATATCGTAGCTTCTCCGGACGGTTTCGGTTTCGAATCGCCGCGGATTGTGGTCGAGGTGAAGCATCGCAAAGGCACCATGGGAGCGCCGGACGTCCGTAGCTTCCTCGGCGGTCGCCATCCGCAAGACAAGGGTCTCTATGTCAGCACGGGCGGTTTTACCCGTGAGGCCCGTTACGAGGCCGAACGAGCCAACATTCCCCTGGCGCTGATGGATCTCGACGATCTGGTGAAAAGCCTGTTGGAGCAATACGAGAAGCTGGATCTCGAAACCCAACAGCTCGTGCCGTTGAAGCGCATCTTTGTGCCAGCTTGGAGCTGAAGCATTCATATAGTCTGTCAAGATCGTCCCCCGGTCGCCTAGGGGGTCTCTCTGGTGCGTTTGGCACGTCGGACGCTGTTAATGCGCGTAAGGCCGCACCACGCCAGCCAGCGAGCTTCTACGGCGAGGCTCTAAACTGTCGGCAGATATCAGCGGCCCGCCAGAGATGGGTTTCCAGTTGTGATAGGGTCAATCTCGTCACGTCACGCTTCCGCGCCAAGCTTTGGCTGCTCAGCCCGGACCGGCCAGAGTCACAATTTAGAGAGCGATGCAGACCGAAGCGAGCAGAAATCTCTATGCAATCTCATTGTGCATAAACCAAAATTTCTCGTGACAATATATGCGCCCATCGGCTGATAGTGAATTAGGAATATCCTTTAGATTGAATACTGAGAGAGGCTCCGGCCGCGACATGACGATTAATCAAGATACTTCTCTTCTGCAGGTGCTGGCGAACGCCAGAAGGAAATTGCTGGAGACTGGCACTCGAAATCGTCTGGTGCATGTGAACCGAGCTAACGCCCGATCGAACAGCCTCAACATCGTGAACGAGCAATCCGACGAGGTCTATCGGATTTTGCGTGCGATGAACCATCGTATGCGTTTTAAGGCGATGGGGAAGGACCGGGCCACATCCGAAGAGAGCGACGGCCTGCTACTGGCTGAATACCAGCCAGATGGCGAAGTGACGGAGGACCGGGTGCGAGATGACGTTCTCGAAACTCCCCTTGGACCCGAGGCCCTCGCCCGTCGTGTGCTCCGAATGGCGAAAGATTCCCGCACCGCGGAGGAGGAACAGGGTCTCAACATTCTTTTCCTAGGAATGGGTTTTCTCAAGTGGAAAGAGAGCCCGTCGTCTGAAATCGTGCGCGAAGCACCCCTCATCCTGCTGCCGGTGGATTTTATCCGAAACGAGCGCACATCTACCTTTGACCTGAAAGTGCGGGAAGACGACATCACCACCAACCTCCCCCTCAAGGAGCGGCTGCGGCAGGATTTTGGTATCCTGCTGCCAGAGATCGAAGAGACCGAGGAGTGGTCACCATCCAGTTACTTCGACTGTGTAGATGAGGCCACCTCAGGTCAGGCGGGGTGGTCGATCGATCGCGACGGCATGCAGCTCGGCTTTTTCTCGTTCGCGAAGTTGCTAATGCATCATGATCTCGAACTCGAGAACTGGCCGGACGGCGCCTTCGAAAACAATAATCTTCTGAACGGCCTGCTTTTGCACGGTTTCGAATACGAAGAGCCGATCTTTCCTGACGATGCCAAACTGGACGAGCTGCTGGATCCTGCCGATATCATTCAGGTCGTGGATGCCGATGCTTCGCAGACCAAGGTGATCGAAGAAGTGCGACGGGGCGCCGATCTTGTCGTGCAAGGCCCCCCGGGGACTGGCAAATCGCAGACAATCACCAATATCCTGGCGGCAGCGGCGCACGACGGAAAGACCGTGCTTTTCGTTGCTGAGAAAATGGCGGCACTGTCTGTCGTGCATGATCGCCTAGTGAAGTGCGGACTACGAGACATCTGCCTCGAACTCCATTCCAGAACGGCGAACAAGAAGGCCGTGGTTCAAGAGTTGGGCCGAACGCTCTCTGTGGCGGGGCGAGCTTTACCTAGTATCTCGGACCCTGGACGGCTGCGGGAAGTTCGCGACGAACTGAACGCCATTGCCGCACTACTCCACTCCCCGATCAATGATGCCGGCGACACTGCATTCGAGGCTGTTTCCGAGATCATCCGGTTCATGAATGCCGGCGCGCGGCCGCCATCGATCCCGCTTCAAGGGCTAGAGAAGCTCGGACGCCAGGAGAGGGAAAGAGGCCGACAAGCCTTGCTCAAGCTCATGCAAGCGTTGGAGGAAGCGGGGCCGCCGGAAAGGCACCCTTTCAAAGGCGTCAAAGCGCTCAACCTACAACCCACGGACCTTGCTCGTCTTGAGGCTGAGATCCAGGGGGGCATCGAGGCGATCGACGACCTTCTCGCCGAGGGGCGCCGGATAGCGGACGCCGTCTCAACCCTATCTCCGACGACGCTTGCAAGCATCGCGAGGCTCAGCGGTGGCCTACGTGCATTGATCGACGCCCCGAAAGACATTCCAAGAGACATCGAAGTGCTCTTTGATCTCGCGGAAGAGCCGCGCCTCCGTGAAGCCTTATCGCTGGGAGTAATCTGGCAGGACGCATACAGGGAGGCCGAGCGATCGTTCTCTGCGGCCGCCTGGGGCATCGACAGCACACCCATCCGCCGAGCAATCATTGCCGGCAAGGCGTCGATCTTTCAACGCTGGTTCGGCGCTTACAAGCGCGCATCGGCCGAACTGGAAAGTATTCTGGCTGCCCCTTTGCCCAAGGACGCCGACGGACGTCTGGCTTTGATCGATCGTCTTATGGACGTGCAACAGAAACGAGCGCAGTTCGCGTCCGAAGAAGCCTGGCTGCAGGCAAATCTCAAGGAGCATTGGCGTGGGGAGAGGACACCGTTCCGCGATCTGGCCAGCTTGTGTGAGTGGCTTGCCACCATCCGCGCGGCCGGTGCTTTCCAACAGGCGACCCAGGTCACCAGTGCATTAGCGAGGCTTGGCAATCCCGCCGAAGCGGGCGAGGCCCTAATGGTGAAGTCCGAGCGCCTGCGCGAGATGATGGCGGCAATTTTAGATCGACTGCAACTCGATCTAGATGCTGCAGGACTGGAACCAGACATCGCAAGATCTGCGCTTCCCGAGCTGAAGGAGGCTCTGGTGCGAATGGCAACCGACATTCCAAGTTATTCCAACTGGGTGGCTCTTCGGCGGGCAATCGAAACCGCTAAAGCTGCTGGCGCCGGGCCAGTCATGGAAAGGGTTCTAAAAAGTCAGATCCCCGACGCTCATTCGACAACAGAATACCTGTTTGCTTGCGCAGAAGCTCGATGGACCGAGGCCCGCCGCAAATACCCCAAGATTGAGCAACTTAGGGATATGGACCGCCATGAGCTGGTCACAGAGTTCAGCGAACTTGAACGTAGTCGAATTCAAGATGCCCGCAAGCTAGTCCGGTTGAAGCACAGCGATAGCGTTCCAAGAGGAACTGCTGGCGAAATGGGTATCATTCGCGGCGAGATCGGCCGGAGGAAGGGTCACAAGTCGATCCGCTGGTTGATGAAGAACGCAGGCTCAATGGTTCAGCGTGTCAAACCTGTCATGCTAATGAGCCCTATTTCTGTAGCACAGTATCTTCCTGCTGGGGCGGTCGAGTTCGACCTGTTGGTGATCGACGAAGCCTCGCAGGTCAGACCAGAGGATGCGCTCGGGTGTATTGCGCGTGCAAAGCAGGTGGTGGTCGTCGGCGACCAGAAACAGCTGCCGCCAACCTCATTTTTCGACCGCATGGTCGATGATGGTGACAATGATGCTGAAGAAGATGGGGGTGCACCCGCTTACGCCGCGGATATGGAGAGCATCCTTACGCTGTTCGAATCGAGAGGCGTCAACCAAAGGATGCTTTCCTGGCACTACCGGTCGCGGGATCCATCACTTATCCGCGTGTCTAACGCTGAGTTCTATGACGATGGCCTGGTGCTCCCGCCTTCGCCGTTGCAGCTTGACGACAACTACGGCCTTAAACTGAGACGTGTGGCCGGCGTTTATTCCCCAAGGAACAGTGGCCTCGGCCGGGCCGGGACGAACAGGATCGAAGCGGAAGAGATCGCAAAAGCCGTTGGTGTTCATGCGAAAAGCCACTCATCTTTGTCCCTGGGTGTGGTGGCCTTCTCCAAGGCTCAGTCCGACATGATCACTGAGGTCCTCGAAAACGCCCGCCGGAAGGATGCCGTTCTAGACCGTTTTCTGCAAACAGGAGGTGCTGAAGACTTCTTCGTTAAGAACATTGAAAACGTCCAGGGTGACGAACGAGACGTCATCATGATCTCAGTCGGCTATGGTCCCCAAGTTGGCGGGGGGCGGCTGACCAGCATGGCATTCGGACCTATCAATGGAGAAGGCGGTGGCCGGCGATTGAACGTTCTGTTCAGCCGCGCGCGAACACGGTGCGAAGTGTTCGCTTCCTTCGACCCGGCAGATATCGATCCCAGTCGCTCCAGCCGAGACGGCCTGAGGATCCTTAAGCGTTTCCTCGACTTTGCCATGACGGGCGTAATGGATGAACGAGTTGCCACGGGACTTGAGGCGGACAGCCCATTTGAAGAGGACGTGGCGAATGTTATTCGTTCGCTTGGCTTCGAAGCTGATCCTCAGGTGGGCTCGTCCGGCTTCAGAATTGATATCGGCGTGCGTCATTCTGATCGCCCTGCCCAATATATTCTCGCAGTTGAGTGTGATGGCGCTGCCTACCATTCTGCTTTGTGGGCGAGAGAACGTGATCGCTTGCGGCAAGAGGTTCTGGAGAGTCTTGGATGGCGGTTCCACCGCATTTGGAGCACCGATTGGTTTCATAGGCGCGACAGGGAAATCGGGAGACTGCGTGATATTCTGCTCGAAGCGAAGTCGGAAGCTGAAAACTCATCCAGCGTCACCGGCTCCAACGATGTCATACCCGATCTCGCGGAGGAGAATCCCTTCAGTGACGAAGGGCAGCACCCTGCTCTTTCTCTCGATCATCTGACCCTAAAAGCGGAACCATATCTGAAGGCCGAGCTCACGGCCGGCTTTGCCGGCGAGCCTCATGAAGCCCCGATCTCAACTCTTTCTAAGCTCGTCAGCCAGATTGTCGAGATAGAGGGCCCTTTGCACGAGCAAGAGGTCGCCCGAAGACTGTCCTCGTCCTTCGGCAAAAGCCGGACGGGAAGCAGGATTCAAGCAGCCGCAAATCAAGCAATAGCCCACGCTATGAGACAAAACGGCGAATTGCGAAAGCGCGATGGGTTCGTATTCACTAGGCAGCAAGAGCAAGCGCCTCCGATCCGCGATCGATCTGGAGTGGACGGCGCGCTGCTAAGGGCTGAGTTTCTGCCACCTATGGAAATCACTGCAGCGGCTGAACTCATCATCCAGCAAAGCGGTGGGATGAGTAAAGAGGATCATGTCCGATCTGTGGCCAACCTTTTTGGCTACCAGCGCGTGGGACCTGATCTAGCTCGAATTATTGGCGAAGTGATTGCGGACACTGTCAGCACGAGTTCATTTTGAGATGCCGCCGGCACTGATGCGGCACGTGTGATCAGATCTAACGTCCAATCTTTTGCCACCTATCCAAACGCCGCTATGAACACGCCGCGCCGATGAGGCGCCGACCAGAACATCCGGAGAGGTGGCTGAGTGGTCGAAAGCACCGCACTCGAAATGCGGCATACGGGCAACCGTATCGTGGGTTCGAATCCCACCCTCTCCGCCATTCTCCAACTTGTCCAACCCGGAAGCATAGGTACAAGTTTGTTTCTAAGGCATGGTGACAACCCCGTGCCGAGCGGGTTGTCGATGGTTTGCAGGGTTCCCTGTTCCAGGTCGATAAATCCGAGAACATAGCGCATGAGGCTGACAAGCCAAATGCCGTTATCGACTACCTTTATTCCCGGTTTCGGGCCGGCCAGCACGATCGCGATGTTGATCTTCTTGTGATAGATACAGGCCCGTCCGCAATTGGTGACGATAACGTCCTCTTCGTGGAGGGGGTAGTCGATCTCCGGCAGGCCGAGATAGGGCGGCGAAAAGTCGCCATAAAGATTGGCGGGAACCTTCATGCCGATTGCCTCACGCGGTCGTTCTGCTGAGGATGGCTGGACTTGATGCATTCGAGCATGATGCCGAACCTGAGCCAGAAAACCGAGAGTTTCGACAGATTGTAAAGCCCGATTGGGCCGGCGAAGGGCAATCCGTCGTCGGATCGGATCGCCCTCGGCAAGTTGTGTTCGGCAGAGGGGCGGCGGAAGGCTTCAGGCTGGCGCGTGCGTCCTAGAACCTGTGTCGCCGCGACGAGAGCCGTTCGTCAGGCCGTCTTGGCGAAGAGCTCCCGGCCGATCAGCATACGGCGGATCTCGGAAGTTCCGGCGCCAATTTCCATCAGTTTGGCATCGCGGAGCAGGCGTCCTGTCGGGCTGTCATTGATATAGCCGTTGCCACCGAGGATCTGGATCGCCTGCAGCGCCTGCTGGGTCGCCTGTTCGGATGAATAAAGGCAGCATGCGGCGGCGTCCTGGCGGGTTACCTCGCCGCGATCACAGGCCGCTGCTACCGCGTAGACATAGGCGCGGGCCGAATTCATGGCCGTGTACATGTCGGCAATCTTCGCCTGGATCAACTGGAACTCGCCGATGGCCTGGCCGAACTGACGGCGCTCATGCACATAAGGCATCACCACATCCAGGCAGGCGTGCATGATCCCAACTCCGATGCCGGCGAGTACAACGCGCTCATAGTCAAGGCCCGACATCAGCACGCGCACGCCGCCGCTTTCTCCCCCGAGCACGTTTTCCGCCGGCACCGCGCAATCCTGAAAGACCAGTTCGCACGTATTCGACCCCCGCATACCAAGTTTGTCGAGTTTCTGGGCGGTCGAGAACCCCGAAATACCCTTCTCGACGATAAAGGCCGTTATACCCCTGGAGCCGGCGGATGGATCGGTCTTGGCATAGACCACCAACACGTCCGCATCCGGACCGTTGGTGATCCACATCTTGTTACCGTTCAGAATATATTGGTCGCCGCGCCTTTCGGCGCGCAATTTCATGGAGACCACGTCCGATCCGGCGCCGGGCTCCGACATGGCAAGTGCGCCGACATGCTCGCCCGAGCAGAGTTTTGGCAGGTAGCGCGCCTTCTGCGCTGCATTGCCGTTGCGGTTTATCTGGTTGACGCAGAGATTGGAGTGGGCACCATAGCTGAGCGAGGTGGAAGCAGAAGCGCGTGCCAGTTCCTCGGTCGCGATCACATGGGCGACATAACCAAGACCCGAGCCGCCGACGTCCGGATCGGCCGTGACGCCGAGCAGGCCAAGCTTCCCGAGTTCCGGCCAAAGATCGCGGGCGAATTCGTTGCTGCGGTCAATTTCGTCGGCGCGCGGCGCCAGCCGCTCCTGTGCGAAGCGATGCACGGTATCGCGTACCGCCTCGATCTCATCTCCCAGCGCAAATTTCAATGATGCATGAAACACGTCACTTCTCCCGGTTTGAAACTCGATGCACTATGAACTTCCTCAATAGGTGGTAGCTGCGAGGGGCAGGATTTGCCCAAAACGGGGTGGCCAAAGTCAGGTCTCCTATGCACGACCGACTCCGGTCATCACGAGCTTCAAGTAGCAGGCGACGAGTTCCTTCTTCGAAAGGCGGCCACCTTCCTGATACCAGGCCGTCAGCCCCGTGAGCATGGCGAGGATTGCGTAAGTCGCGACGCGGACATCCGGAACCGAAAACTGGCCTTCGTCAATTCCATCCTGCAGGATCTGGTGCAGGATGTCCTCATAGCGCTTGCGCATCGCCACGACTTTCTCCCGGTCATGTGGGGAAACACTACGCATCTCCATATTTGCGATGAAGACCTCTTTCGGTTTTGCAGAATGATAGCGCACGTGGAATTCCACAAAGGCATTCAGCCGTTCGGAAGCACTTGCCGAGGCAGGTTCGACTGCGCTCCATTGGGCAAAAAGATCATCCATGTGTTTAACGATGATCGTCATCAGGAGGTCGTTCTTGCTGGGGAAATAGCGATAGAGCGACCCGGCTTGCAGCCCGGCATGTTCGGCAAGCGCGCGCAGGGTTACGGTTTCGAAGCCCTTCGCGGCAATCAGATCTATCGCTGCCAGACGAATTGCTTCCTCCGTGCGTGCACCGTCGGAACCCACAGTTCGCGCCATCAAACTCTCCAGCTGACAAGGTCGCCTTGTTCACAGGCAGTGTCCGGTTGACATACAACCGAGTGGATGCCTATAAACGGTCAACCGTTTGATTATATCGAGATGACTGGAATGGCAAGTAGGGAGCTTTGAGATGGCGATTCTCGCAAGCAGCTTGGACGTTCGTCAGCCCGAGTTTTCCGCCAATACCGCTGCCATGCGCGACCTCGTCGAGGACCTCCAAGCCCAGTTCGAAAAGGTCTATCGCGGTGGCAATGAGCAGGCACGCGCCAGGCATGTCTCGCGTGGCAAACTTCTTGTTCGTGAGCGTATCGATCTGTTGATGGATCCAGGCTCGCCATTCCTCGAAATCGGCGCCATGGCTGCTCACGGCCTCTATGGCGGGGAAGTGCCGAGCGCCAGTATCGTGACCGGCATCGGCCGGGTCAGCGACCGCGAATGCATGATCGTCGCCAATGATGCCACGGTAAAGGGTGGCACCTATTATCCCATAACGGTGAAGAAGCATCTGCGGGCACAAGACATAGCCCTGCAGAACCGCCTTCCTTGCATCTACATGGTGGATTCCGGCGGTGCCTTCCTGCCTCTGCAAGACGAGCTTTTTCCGGACGAGCGCCATTTCGGCCGCATCTTCTACAATCAGGCGCAGATGTCGGCGCAAGGAATTCCACAGGTCGCCATCGTCATGGGCTCTTGCACGGCGGGTGGCGCCTATGTGCCTGCCATGTGCGACGAGAGCATCATCGTGCGAAATCAGGGCACCATTTTTCTGGGCGGTCCGCCGCTGGTGAAGGCCGCGACCGGGGAGGTGGTGACGGCCGAGGAACTGGGCGGTGCCGAAGTCCACACGCGTCACTCCGGTGTGTCGGACCACTACGCGACGAGCGATGCGCATGCAATCGGCATTGCGCGGCGGATCATTGCCCGCTCCAACGCACCGGAGAAATCGACACGTGGTCTTATTGCTTCGCGTGAACCACTATACCCTGCGGACGAGCTCTACGGCATCGTGCCGGCCGATCCGCGCAAGCCCTTTGATGTCCGGGATATCATCGCCCGTATCGTTGATGCCTCTGAATTCGATGAGTTCAAGGCCCTATTCGGCACCACGCTGGTCTGCGGTCTTGCGCATATTTGGGGCCAGCCAGTTGGTATTCTGGGAAACAATGGCATCCTGTTCAGCGAAAGCGCCCAGAAGGGCGCCCATTTCGTCGAACTCTGCAGCCAGAAAAACATTCCGCTCGTTTTCCTGCAGAACATTACCGGCTTCATGGTCGGCAAGAAATACGAGGCCGGGGGCATCGCCAAGGACGGGGCCAAACTGGTGACGGCGGTCTCCACCACCAGCGTCCCCAAGTATACGGTCGTGGTAGGCGGCAGTTATGGCGCGGGCAATTACGGCATGTGTGGCCGGGCCTATTCGCCACGCTTCCTCTGGATGTGGCCGAATGCCCGGATTTCTGTGATGGGCGGGGAACAGGCCGCGACCGTGCTCTCGCTTCTGCGGCGGGAGGCGATCGAGGCGAAGGGTGGCGTTTGGAGTTCCGAGGACGAAGAGGCCTTCCGTGCTCCCATCCGCGCTCAATACGAGCGCCAGGGCCATCCCTATTATTCGACCGCGCGGCTCTGGGATGACGGCATCATAGATCCTGCCGATACCCGCCGCGTTCTCGGCCTCGCGCTGAGCGCCGGCCGCAACGCGCCGATCGAGCCCACAAAATTTGGCTTGTTCAGGATGTAGTCCCATGGATCAGTTTCGCATCGAAATCGACGACAAGGTGGCCCGTCTGACGCTGACCCGGCCGGAGAAACACAATGCTTTCGACGACCGGCTCATCGCCGGGCTCACGGAGGCGTTTCGACGGCTCGACGCCGATCCGGCGGTGCGGATCGTTGTCTTGGCGGCGCAGGGGCCAAGTTTCAGCGCCGGTGGCGATCTCGAGTGGATGAAGCGTGCCGCTGCCGGCAGTCGCGACGACAACATTGCTGACGCGCTCAAGCTCGCCGGCTTGATGAAGACGCTTGACGAGCTTTCCAAACCCACGATTGCCGTCATTCAGGGATCTGCCTATGGCGGAGGTGTCGGGTTGATTGCCTGTTGCGATATCACGATTGCCGCCACGAGTGCGAAGTTCGCTCTTTCCGAGGTGAGGCTCGGGCTGATTCCCTCAGCGATTGGCCCTTATGTGATAGGAGCAATCGGGGGCCGTCAGGCGCGGCGCTATTTTCAAACCGCGGAGGCCTTCGATGCAGAGACGGCCGCGGCGATCGGTCTTGTGCATGAGGTGGTCGAGCCAGATCGGCTCGAGGCGCGCCTGGGCGAGATCATCGACGCGCTTCTGAAAGCGGCGCCGGGGGCGTGCACAGAAGCGAAGCGGCTTGTCGCCGAAGTTGCCAACCGGCCGATTGATGCCGCCATTACGGAAATGACCGCAATCCGTATTGCCGATATCCGGTCCCGAGACGAGGCGAGAGAAGGGCTGGATGCGTTCTTCGGGCGTCGAACCGCAAGATGGGCCGACAAGGATGCGCAGCGATGAGTGCCGGTCTGTCACGCCTTGAACGGCGGTTCACCAAACTTCTGATCGCAAATCGGGGCGAAATCGCATGCCGGGTCATCCGTACTGCGAGCCGCATGGGGCTGAAAACTGTCGCCGTCTTCTCGGAGGCCGACCGTGATGCGGAACATGTTTCGCTTGCCGATGAAGCCGTGCTGGTAGGGCCAGCTCCGGCCGCGGAGAGCTATCTTCGTATCGACCGAATTATCGAAGCAGCAAAACGCACCGGTGCGGAGGCAATCCATCCGGGCTATGGCTTCCTTTCTGAAAACCAGGATTTCGCGCTTGCCTGCCTTGAGGCCGGTATCATCTTCGTTGGTCCACCGGTGGATGCGATCCGCGCCATGGCGTCGAAATCGGCGGCCAAGGCGCTGATGGACCAGTCAGGCGTGCCGCTCGTGCCAGGCTATCACGGCGTTGATCAGGACGAAAAAACGCTCGCCTCAGAGGCCGAACGGATCGGCTTTCCGGTGCTCATCAAGGCATCCGCTGGCGGCGGTGGCAAAGGTATGCGTGTTGCCCTGGACAGCGACGGCCTTGCCGGGGCAATCGCGGCGGCCAAGCGGGAAGCCAAGGCCGCCTTCGGCGACGACCGCCTGTTGATCGAAAAATACGTCGCCCGGCCGCGCCATATCGAGGTCCAAATCTTCGGCGATACCCACGGCAATATCGTTTCCCTGTTCGAGCGTGAGTGCACTTTGCAGCGCAGGCATCAGAAGGTGGTTGAGGAGGCACCGTCCTCCGCGCTCTCTGAAGATGATCGCGAGCGGATCTGCGCGGCAGCACGGGCTGCCGGTGCGGCAGTGGGTTACACTGGCGCCGGCACGGTGGAGTTCGTCGCCAACGAGAGCGGCTTCTATTTCATCGAGATGAACACTCGTCTGCAGGTAGAGCATCCGGTCACGGAGGCGATCACCGGCATCGATCTCGTCGAGTGGCAACTCCGCGTCGCATTCGGAGAGGAACTGCCGCTCAGCCAGGGCGAGATCACCCGGTCTGGCCACGCCGTTGAGGTGCGCATCTATGCTGAAGACCCGCAAAGCGGCTTCCTGCCATCGATCGGGCGGATCGAACGCTGGCGGCAACCGCATTGCGGCGAAGGGGTCCGGATCGATAGTGGATTTCGCGAAGGGGACCTGATCAGTCCGCATTATGACCCGATGTTGGCAAAACTCATCGTCAGTGGTGCCGACCGGCTTCAGGCATTTGACCGGCTGGAAGACGCCTTGACTGGCTTCCAGGTCGCGGGCGTCAAGACCAATGTCGGCTTTCTGAAGGCGCTCATCGCACATCCGGATGTGCGGGCGGGCAGAATTGATACCGGCTTCATTGAGCGCGAACTCACCTTCCTGCTGTCCGGCGGCGCGGCTGGACCCGACGAGCGCGACCTCGCGGCGGCAACAGCCGCAATGCTGGCGCGCGAGGCAAAGCCTTCGTTCTCACCCTGGGATTTATCCGACGGCTGGATGATCGTCGGCCGACGCGAGCGCAAGTTCACATTCGATGCCGTCGACGTCATTCTGACCTATCAACGCCAAGGCCTGACGCTGACGACGCCTGTCGGAACATCGCCGTTCCGGATGAACCCGCGGCCTGATGGCAGGCTCGATGTGTTCCTCGGCGATGGCAAGGAAGTGGTTTCTGCTGTCTGGACCGGTGCCGAGGTAGAGATATCCACGGCGCGGGGTAGCCGGAAACTCATGCACGCCGATCCTTTCGCGGGTGAGGATGAGATGGCGGCAGATGCCGGACACTTGCGGGCACCGATGCCCGGATCGGTCCAGCAGATCCTGGCTACTCCCGGGGCAAAATTGAAACGTGGCGAGCCGGTGCTGATCATGGAGGCCATGAAGATGGAGCACACGCTGCGCGCGCCGGCTGATGGAATACTGATCGCCTTGCGCTGCGCCGTTGGCGATTTCGTGCAGGAAGGCACGGAACTCGTGGAATTCGAGATCGATCGGGAACCAGCATGACGGAACCTTCAGTGAGGATCGTCGAGGTCGGGCCGCGCGACGGCCTCCAGAACGAGGCTGTAGCGGTATCGCCCGAGGCGAGGATCCTGTTCGTGGAGAAACTTGTAGCGGCGGGCCTCAAGACCATCGAGGTCGGAAGCTTCGTTTCGCCGAAATGGGTTCCGCAGATGGCCGGGACCGATATTGTGCTCCGTGGACTGGCCGATCGGGAGGGCATCCATTTTCCGGTGCTGGTGCCCAACGAAAAGGGCCTGGAGGCCGCAATGCACGCAGGTGCCAAGGAGATTGCGATCTTCGCCTCTGCTTCGGAGGCTTTCTCGCAAAAAAACATCAATTGCTCGATTGCTGAATCGATCGATCGATTCCGGCCGGTGACGGAAAGGGCGCTCGCTGCCGGTATCCGCGTGCGCGGATATATCTCCTGTGTGCTCGGTTGCCCGTATCAGGGCGAGGTGTCGATGGAAGACGTAGTGAAGGTCGCATCGGCGCTCGAAGCGGTCGGCTGCTACGAACTTTCGCTCGGCGATACGATCGGCACGGGAACGCCTCGAAAAGCAAAGGAGCTTATTCGCGCTGTCGCCAGCGTAGTGCCGGTCGATCGGATCGCCGCGCATTTCCACGATACCTACGGCCAGGCTCTCGCTAACCTTTATGCCGCCATGGAAGAGGGTATAAGCGTAATCGATGCCGCTGCGGGTGGGCTTGGCGGTTGCCCCTATGCCAAGGGTGCAAGCGGCAACATCGCCACCGAAGCGGTCGTCTATATGTTACACGGCATGGGCATCGACACCGGGGTCGACATCATGCGGCTGCTCGATGCCGTGGAGTTCATTGCCGGCAAAATCGGCCGTGCGCCGCAGTCGAATGTCTATAACGCGATGCGGGGAGACTGACGTGCAAATCTCTTCTGCTGTTGGCAACCCAACCTTATGGCGGCATCGTGGCCAAAATCTCCACGCCCTTCGCCAGTCGACGCTGCCACCACCTGTGACATCGATCGACTCCCGAATATATCAGGCGACAACGGAGGCTGGCTATTGAAGTCCGCCTCGCACGAGGATCATCGCCTGCTCTGAGTATACCCTCTCAAAGCGCCCGTCAGGTCACAAGCGCCTGGGGTCTTCAGGATCGCTTCTCAATGATGCCATAGACGACGTTTCGGTTGGCGCCGAACGACACGTGTGCCTCGACGGTATCTCGCTCGACGCTTGCATTGATAATGCTCCACATGTCGGCTTCCGAGCGCAGCAGCAGCGCCCAGTTCATGAAGGTTTCCATGTAGCCATCAACGCGGATGTCCTGCGCGAAATTGGCGAACAGAAAGACCCCGTTGGGCTTCAACATCTGCAGACATCTTTGCGTGAGTTTCACGGCGACATTCTCGGGAAGGTAGTCATAAAGGCCTGCCGCGTAGACGAAGTCAAACTGGCCGAATCGATGGGCCTTGGTCAGGATGCCTCGAACGGACCCATTGATGGCTTCGACGCATGTGCCGTTGAAGTCGCGCATGATCGACCCGATGCTAAGAGGATCCTGATCTAGGGCGACCCACCGCTTGATCCGCTGTTCCTGCAATGCCCTCGAGCGATTGGCTTCCCGCAGATGTCCGGCGGCAATGGTGAGAATTTCCGTATCGGATCCGCGCTTCGCGGCGATGTCATCCACGTGCCGCGTCAAGAGGTCACGCCGTTCACGCACCGCAACTGACGATGAAGCCTCCTTCGTATATCCATAGAGGGCACGCCCGAGCGGAGAGGCTTTCGCGATCGCCTCTTCCACGTTCTCGTGACCGTAGATGAAGTCGAGCAAGTGAGCGTCGCCGGAGTAGCCCCTTGGCTTCTCGAAAGACCAACGAGTGAATGGATCTTGAAGAAAGAACTCCGATACCGGATGATTTTGTGCAATGGGTATCAGTTCTTGCCAAACGCTGGGATGAAATTTTCTGCGTATCTCATGAAGAGAAGCAGCAACTCTGTCAATTATATTTGCAGTGTCAACGTTTTGTTCGAACTGTTGTTGCGAAATTTTCAGTATTATGGCAAGCTCAGTTTCTCCTATTGCGAATTGTTCACCGAACGCCTCGGTTTGAGGCGAAGCGAATTCATTTGCTATTGCTTGTGGAGTGATAAGACTTTCACCATCGAACACGACTTTAAGTTGGTTCATGCAACACCTGTCCTTTAGCAAAGTGTTAACTACATTGGATAGGATGATCCGATTTACAGGTATTTGTACAGCGACAGAGAGCGTTTTTTATCAATCGCATCTATAAGCTAATGCTCACATTGCGGCGTATTCCCTAAAATTTAACGAATATTTCACAAGCGTATTTTACTGTTTCGCAATACGTTGGGTTCTTCTTGTCGTCCGATGTGAGGGACGGCAAAGTCTATCGTGAGAAACGCAACACCAGATGTCCGTTGAACGCGATGCAAATCGATGGAACAGTGCATGACGCACACACTGGCCGAAGCAGTCGAGATGGATCTACAAGAGCAGCCGGACAGGCCGCTTTCCGCGGAGCTCCGCAAGCTCTATCGAGAGGAAGGAGACGCCGCTCGAAGGCGGATTGCAAGGCACGGCCTTCAAGTCGCGGTTGCCATTTACCTGTTGTTTTCGATCACCGACATGTTGCTGATCCCCGACGTCGCGCTCTATGCGATTGCGGGACGCTTCGCTGTTGGCACGGTCGCAATTGGTATTCTCGAATGGCAGTATCGCAAGAATGTTCACACGGACTGGCTTGACAGGACATGCGCCGCGGCAATCATCCTGGGATATATTGCCTGGCTGTATCCGGCGATCAGGACGGCACATACTGAAAGCCTTTCCTACTATATGATCTTTGGCGCCATCTTCATGATGGGTGCAAATCTGTTCTTCAGCTTTCAATTTCGTCTCTCTATCATTACCTCCGGGGTGGTGCTATCCGCCTTCTTCCTTTCCCTGTTATTCTTCATTCCGGAAGATAGTTCCTATCCGATTGCCTTCGGAACATTCTATGTTTCGTGTTTCGTATTCACGTCGTACGTAAACTGGAAGCTCAACAGGGAACGGTACAACGTATTTCTGAACGCCTTTGAGGCTAGAATTCTGCAGAAGGAAGCATCCGAACGCGGTGACGCGCTGCTGAGATTGTCGCACACCGATCCTTTGACTGGCTTGGACAATCGCCGGGCCGTCGACCAGAAGTTGCGGGACTACTGGAACGACTGGCAGAAATTTGGCCGCAACTTCGCGGCAATCCTTATCGACGTTGACTTCTTCAAAAAGTATAATGACGGCTATGGTCATCAAGAGGGTGACCGCTGCCTGACGCTTGTCGCCAAGGCACTCAAGGATCTCATCAGACAGCACAACGGCTCGATCGGCCGCTATGGCGGCGAGGAGTTTATTGTCCTGGTCCCCATCGAGAAAGAAGATCAGGTAGCCGATCTTTCGGAAGCCCTGCGTTGCACCGTGGAACGCCTGGGTCTGGTGCATGAACAGCGACGGGACGGTTTGTCGACCGTGACAGTCAGTGTCGGTGGGGCATTCACCCGGCACGTGACTGATTCGAAGCTCGAGAAGATCATCTATCAGGCAGACCGTGCCCTTTATGCGGCGAAGGCAAGCGGTCGAAATTGCGTCCGGCTATTTGATCCAGACGATCCCAAGAGCGGCGACGAAAGCGAGAATGTCGCGGCTTTGCTCAAGATTGCGATCGGTCACGATCTCGTTTCCCTTGTCTATCAGCCCATCCAGGACCTCGAGACAGGCAAAATTGAAACCGTGGAAGCCCTGATGCGTCTGAGAACGCTGGACGGCACGCCGATTCCCCCCAGCCTCTTTGTGCCCATTGCGGAGCGAACCGGCACCATTCTGGAGCTTGGGCGCTGGGCAATACGATCGGCATGCCGGGACCTGCTGGCGGACAACCACGTTGCTGTTGTCAGTGTCAATGTCTCTCCCGTGCAACTGAAAACCCCCGGATTTGCAACTTCCGTTGCTGCCATTCTGGGAGAGACCCGGGTATCGGGCAGCAGGCTCGCCTTCGAGATCACCGAAGGGCTCGAGATGGAGATGGATTCGGACATCCTTCGCTGCATCAGCGATCTCAAGATGCTCGGAATCAAAATATGGCTCGACGATTTCGGCACGGGCTTTGCCGGACTTTCATGGCTTCGCCTGATCGATTTCGACACCGTGAAAATTGACCGCTCGTTTCTTCACGACTGCAGCACGCCGAAGGGCAAGGCCATGCTCAAAGACATTGTCGGTCTCGTCAGGAATCGCGGGCATAAGATCCTGGTCGAAGGTGTGGAGACCAGGCAGCAATTCGCACTTATGCGCAAGTTTGGCATCGATCAAGTTCAAGGATTTCACGTCGGCTGCCCGGCACCGGCGGAAGATTTCCGAGCGAATCCGGCCGGCGGCGATGCAATACTCGATCTCGAAACATGTATCGGATCAACGCCACCGAGCCAGAGGTGGCTTAGTTGAACAGAGAGGATTTTTGACCCGTCGCAACTCATCGAAGAAGGCGAAGATGGGATAAGAAATCCGGGCCGCCGGCACTCGTGGCCGAACAGGTCATCAAGGAGACCTGCAGGCGAGACGGAGACTTGAACCGTCTCATCGAGGTCCGCGTCTGTTTCGGACGCGGCCACGCCAGTTTGCCACAAAGCGAATGAGCGAATTGCGAGACCATCTGATTGCGGCGTTTGCAGCGCCGACAAGGGGTCCGTAGATCCAACTCCAGCTAGACCTCGGGCCTCATTCCTTCCAGGCTCGGTCTATTAGGTTTATCAGGTACGATGCACAACAAAGTCGTTGGTGCCAATGAGAGCGATGGGCTTGGCGAGGAAGCCCCTGGCCGCCGGATCGCGTCGTGACTTCCCGCTCTTTCGTCCTTGACGCGGGCAAGACCCCGTGCCCAAGGCTCTGAGGCTTCCGGCGCAATTCCGTTGAACACTACCGTCGCCCCCGAAGAGTGACGTCGTCTTTCGCTAGACAAGCCAGCCGAATTCAGCGCTTACCGGTCGCCGAGGTTCGGCTCGCCCGGCCCGGCGGCTTACGCTTAATCGGA
>JBAYTX010000038.1:0-44964 GCA_041675415.1 Rhizobium sp.
AAGGTCGCGCCGAGGATGATATTTGCATCCGGATCCACTTCCTCGCGGATACGGGTCGCGGCCTCGTCGACTTCGAAGAGCGTGAGATCGCGACCGCCGGTGATCGAGATCAGCAGGCCTTGGGCGCCCTTCATCGAGGTTTCGTCCAGCAGTGGGTTGGCGATTGCCGCTTCCGCCGCCTGCATGGCACGGCCCGGGCCAGAGGCCTCGCCCGTACCCATCATTGCACGGCCCATCTCCCGCATGACCGAACGGACGTCGGCGAAATCGAGGTTGATCAGGCCTTCCTTGACCATCAGGTCGGTGATGCAAGCAACACCGGAGTAGAGAACCTGGTCGGCCATGGCGAAGGCGTCGGCGAAGGTGGTCTTGTCGTTAGCGATACGGAAGAGATTCTGGTTCGGGATGACGATCAGGGTATCGACCGACTTCTGCAGTTCCTCGATTCCCGATTCGGCAAGGCGCATGCGGCGCTGTCCCTCGAAATGGAACGGCTTCGTGACCACACCAACCGTGAGGATACCCTTGTTGCGGGCGGCCTGAGCCACGACCGGAGCCGCACCCGTGCCCGTGCCGCCACCCATACCGGCGGTGACGAAGCACATGTGGGTGCCGTTCAGATGATCGATGATCTCATCGATGCACTCTTCCGCAGCAGCGCGACCGACTTCCGGCTGCGATCCGGCGCCGAGGCCCTCCGTGACGCTAGCGCCGAGTTGGATGATGCGGTCGGCCTTGGTCATGGTCAGCGCCTGGGCGTCAGTGTTGGCGACGACAAAATCGACGCCCTGAAGACCAGCCGTGATCATGTTGTTCACGGCGTTGCCACCGCCACCACCGACCCCGAAAACGGTGATCCGAGGCTTCAGCTCGGTAATATCTGGCTTTTGCAGCTGTATGGTCATTTTACCCGTTCCTTCTTTCTCTGGCCGCATCGCCACGCCGGCCTGGTCATTTCAACTCTTCTCGCCCGTTCTTTGGCCACCACGGCCCGGGCAGAAACTCAAAAACTCTCTTTCAGCCATTGCCCGACACGGGCGATCCGGCTGTTTCCGCTGCTGAAGGGCGAGAACAATCCTCCCTGCCCTGCATGGGTCTCCTGGTCCGCGACCTGCGGATAGATCATGAGGCCAACCGCAGTGGAAAAGGCCGGTCCCTTGGCAGCCGCCGGCAGTCCGGCAACACCCATCGGGCGCCCGATCCTCACGTTGCGCGCCAAAATCCGCCGAGCCGCTTCCGGCAGTCCCGTAAGCTGACTCGCGCCTCCTGTCAGTACCACCCGCTTGCCTACGACCGGGCTGAAACCGGACTGCTGAATTCGGTCACGCAGCAGTTCCAGTGTTTCCTCGATCCGGGCGCGGATGATGCGCGTCACGAGTGCGCGCGGCACCTGGGCTGGCTGATCGCGGTCGTCCTCGCCGATTGGCGGAACCGAGATCACGTCGCGCTCGTCGGCGCTATTGGCGAGCGCGGAGCCATGCACGACCTTGAGGCGCTCCGCATCTTCGATCCGGGTCGACAGTCCACGCGCCAGATCGGTCGTAACGTGGTGGCCGCCGAGAGCGATCGCATCCGTATGAATGAGCTTCCCTTCCGCGAAGACGGAAATCGTGGTCATCCCGCCACCCATGTCGATCGCCGCGCAACCGAGTTCGACCTCGTCGTCGACGAGAGCCGCAAGACCGCTCGCATAAGGGGTCGCAACGACCCCCTCGACGGACAGATGCGCACGATTGATGCAGAGTTCCAGATTCCTCAAAGCCGGGCGTTCGGCGGTAACCACATGCATATCGACGCCAAGCACATCCCCATACATGCCAAGCGGATCGCGCACGCCACGCTCGCCGTCCAGCGAGAACCCGGTAGGCAGGGAATGCAGAACCACGCGATCAAGTTTCTGCGACTGCTGACCGGCGGCGACAAGCACTTTCCTCAGGTCACTTGATTCGACTTCCTGCCCGCCGAGATCGATCGTCGCGGTATAGACGTCGCTTGCGATCCGGCCGGCCGACACGTTGACGATCAGGCTCTCCACCGTCAGGCCGGCCATGCGCTCGGCAGCATCGACAGCCAACCGGATAACATTTTCGACCGCGTCGAGATCGGCGATTACGCCGGACTTGACGCCACGCGACCGCTGGTGCCCGATTCCTATGATCTCGACACTGTGGGTGCGCCCGGGCAGAACCGAACTCTCCTTGCGTGGGGTGAGACGGCCAATCATGCAGACCACCTTGGTCGAGCCGATATCAAGCACCGAAACGACGTGAGACCGCTTGGAAGAAAGCGGCTTCAGGCGCGGCAAACCGAAATGGGAACCCCCAAAGACACTCATATGCTCTGCCCCGCCTTCTTGAGTGCCTTATCTCGCTGTTCGAGCGCAAGCTGTCGGCGCGCCTGAGCCTCGGGCGTCAGCTGAATAGCTGTCCGGTCAGGCAGACGCAGGTCGATGGCCGCGATATCGCGCGCCAGCACCTGCTGCTCGGCCTGAAGCCGGGAGAGGAGCGCGAGGGCGGCATCAAGCCCCTCTTCGGGAAGCTTGACGACAATCCCGCTGTCGAGATGAATATCCCACCGGCGGCTCGCGACCCGCACATAGGCCTTCACTCGCGATGCGATCTCCGGCCACCGGGCAAATTCGGACTCCACCGAAGCCGCCGCGATCTCCGCATCGCGGCCCACAAAGAGCGGCAACACCGAAAACTTGTTGTCGCGTAGCGGTCCGATGACGCTGCCGCTCCGTTCGATCAGGGACAACTCTGAACCATGCTGCCAGATACCGTAGGCCTTGCGCTCATGCAGGACCACTTCAACCGTATTCGGATAAATCTTGCGCACTTCAGCCGATTCGACCCAGGGAAGACCGGAGAGCGACCGTCGTGACGCGTCGATATCGAGCGCCAGCAACGACGTTGTTCCATCAAGGCCGAGAAGCTGGAGAATATCGATCTCCGAAGTCTGCTCGTTGCCAACAACCCTTACATCCTCGACCGCAAATCCAGCGAAGGACGTAAGCGACTGCATGACTGCCGGCCCATGACCACCAACAACAATTCCATAGGCCGACACGAAGGAGCAAAAACCAGCGAATGAAGCGGTACCCAGATGCCGGGGAATGGATATGCGGCCAGAACAGAGACCAACAACGAATCGCGCCACCCTGCGCATCGGGCGCGGCAATACGACTGCTTCGCCAGCAGACGATGCAGCACGCCCAGCCTGGGTATCCAGCCTATTGCCGCCTAGCGCAAACACGACGCATCCTCCACCATCCAACGAACGAACTCACCAAAACCATAACCGGCATGCGCCGCCATCTCGGGCACCAGCGAGGTCGGGGTCATGCCAGGCTGCGTATTGATTTCCAGCCACACAAGCTCGCCATCCTCGGAGAAGCGATCATCGTAACGGAAGTCAGACCGACTGACGCCACGACACCCGACCGCCTGATGCGCCTTGAGCGCCAATTGTTGTATTTTTTGGTAAATTTTCGGTGAAATTTCCGCCGGCAAAACGTGCCTGGATCCACCAGCAACATATTTGGAATCATAGTCGTAGAAACTGTGACCCAAAGGCACGATTTCAGTGACACCGAGCGCCTTGCCGCCCATGACGCCGCAGGTCAACTCACGCCCGGCGACGTAGTGCTCGACCATGACCTGATCACCATAGCGCCACTCGGACGAGGACAGCACCTGCGGCGGATGCGACTGATCTTCCTTGACGATCACGACACCGAAGCTCGAACCCTCGCGCACCGGCTTGACCACATACGGAGGCGCAATCGGATGCTCGGAGCCTATGTCAAAACGCATCATGATCCTGGCTTCGGCAACCGGCACGCCGACGCTGGCAACCACGATCTTCGCCTGCCCCTTGTCCATGGCAAGGGCAGAAGCAAGGACGCCGGAATGAGTATAGGGAATCTGCAGGTATTCCAGGATACCCTGGATGGTTCCATCCTCGCCGAAGGGACCATGGAGCGCATTGAAGGCAACGTCCGGCTTCAGTTCCGTCAGCACCTGACCGACATCACGACCGACATCGACCTTGGTGACCCGATAGCCTTCCCCTTCCAGGGCTTCGGCACAGGCATTTCCCGAGGACAAGCTGACGGGTCGCTCCGAAGAAAACCCGCCCATCAGGACGGCAACATGCTTGCCACTCATTTACGCCCCCGGAATTAGCCAAGCCGAAAACACTATCTGGACGGTTCGTCGCTCCGCGAAAGGGCGAAGCACTACCGTTTTCTTAGTAGAACGGCATTAAGGTTAATGAAGTGTTTACTTTGGTTAACCGGCTGCAGAAATGCACGAGCTTATTTCAAAGATCGCACCTTAAGAACTTTTAGAAAGCTATTGATAAAAATGGATTATAATATCGCGAAGGCTCAATCGCCGCGCGAATGGCCCAACCGTCCTCAAGTTGGGCTTGGCCCTTGCCGGCACGTTGCAGCACTCCCCTTGGGGGCAATTGTTGATGCGGAAATGATTCTGCCTGACCCAAACGGGATCCGCACGACGACTGTTGCCAGTGCCGCTCACCCTCTTTTCACCGGCGGAAGCTCACTCCTCGGTCACGCCCATGAACGGTTTGATCTCCCGCCCAGGCATGAAGATACCAAGCCGCTTGATCTCCCATTCCAGTTTGATGCCGGAGTGCTCGAAAACACGCTGGCGCACGGTCTCCCCGAGATACTCAAGGTCATATCCGGACGCATGGCCGATATTGATCATGAAATTGCAGTGCAGCGATGACATCTGGGCGCCACCGATCATCAGGCCACGGCAACCGGCCTGGTCGATCAATTCCCAGGCAGAATGCCCTGCCGGGTTCTTGAAGGTCGAGCCGCCGGTCTTTTCCTTGACGGGCTGAACCGTCTCGCGGTGATGACGGACCGCGTCCATGTCGGCGCGGATCGTGGCCTTGTCCTCGGGATAGCCTTCGAAAAGCGCACTCGTGAAGATGAGGTCTGACGGGGCCGAGGAATGCCGGTAGGTATAGCCCATATCGGCTTTCGACAGGATGTGAACATTGCCCTTTCGGTCGACGGCCTCGACTTCGACCAACCGTTCGGCCGTGTCGCCACCATTGGCGCCGGCATTCATCCGAAGAGCGCCGCCGATGCTGCCGGGAATGCCGTAATAGAAATGGAATCCGCCAATATTGTTGTCCATCGCCATGGCGGCGATGTGCTTGTCGGGACAAATCGCACCGGCACGGATGCGGTTCTCTCCGGCAAGATCCACCTGACCGAAGCCTTTAGCCGAAAGCCGCAAAACGACACCCGGAATGCCCCCGTCGCGCACCAGAAGATTGGACCCGACACCGACGACGGTCAGCGGCACGTCTTCTGGCAGGAGCTTGAGGAATGCCACCAGATCATCCCTGTCATGCGGCTGGAACATCAGCTCGGCAAGTCCGCCTGCCTGGAACCACGTCACGCGGTCCATCGGTGCATCGGGCGTCAGCCGGCCCCTGAGGTCCTTGACGCCATCGCCGAGCGTGGCCAGCAACTTTTCTCCATCCACCTGTTTCATTCAAGGCTTTCCCGAAAGAGCTTGCAGTTCCTTGGGCAGTGCCGCCGCCCACTGCGTTATATTGCCGGCACCCAAGAGAATCACAAAATCACCCGGCTGTGCAATGCCCGCGATCAGCGGGGCGAGACCTTCCGGTGTCGGCAGGTAGCGGGCGTCGCGGTGCCCGCCGGCGCGGATGCGCTCGACCAGCGATTCGGAATTGAAGCCTTCGACCGGGTCTTCTCCCGCAGCATAGACCGGAGCCAGAATGATGCTGTCGGCATCGTTGAAGCAGTTGGCGAATTCCTCGAACAGGCTCGACAGGCGCGTATAGCGATGCGGCTGGTGCACCGCGATGATTCGGCCGCCGCACGCTTCTCGGGCCGCTTTCAACACAGCCTTGATCTCGACCGGATGATGTCCGTAGTCGTCGAACACCTGTACGCCGTTCCAGGTCCCGGTTAGCGTGAAGCGTCGCTTGACGCCCCCGAAGGACGACAATCCCTTCCGGATAGCGTCCTCCGGGATGTCGAGCCGGTTGGCAACTGCGATTGCCGCACAGGCATTCGCGATGTTGTGGCGGCCGGGCATTGGCAGCCTGAGATCCTTGAAGTTGAAGACGCGACCGGTCCGGCGCCGGCGGATCTCGACATCGAAGATCGAGTGCGTGCCCTCGAGTCGGACGTTCGAATAGCGCACGTCTGCCTGCGGATTCTCGCCATAGGTAATGACCTTGCGGTCCTCGATCTTGCCGACCAGCGCCTGTACTTCCGGATGGTCGAGGCACATGACGCCGAACCCATAGAAAGGCACATTCTCGACGAACTGCGCAAAGGCCGCCCGCACGGCATCGAAGGTGCCATAGTGATCGAGGTGCTCGGGGTCGATATTGGTGACGACGGCGATCTCGGCCGGGAGCTTGAGGAAGGTACCGTCAGATTCGTCGGCCTCTACCACCATCCATTCACCCTCGCCCATGCGCGCATTGGTGCCATAGGCATTGATGATGCCGCCGTTGATGACGGTCGGATCGAGCCCGCCAGCATCCAGAAGGGCTGCCACCATCGAAGTGGTGGTCGTTTTGCCGTGTGTGCCGCCGATGGCGATCGCATTGCGGAAGCGCATCAGCTCGGCCAGCATCTCGGCGCGCCGGACAATCGGCAGGAGTTTCTCGCGCGCAGCCACCAATTCGGGATTGGTCTTCTTGATGGCGGTCGAGACGACCACGACTTCGGCGTCTCCGAGATTTTCAGCCTTGTGGCCGACGAAGACCTCGATACCCTTCTCGCGCAGGCGCTGCACATTGGCGTTGTCCGCCTGGTCGGATCCCTGGACCCGATGACCGAGGTTGTGGAGGACCTCCGCGATCCCGCTCATTCCTATTCCACCGATACCGATGAAATGGACCAGCCCGATCGTTGTCGGCATTTTCATGACTAGGCTCCCTTCACGTCCGCTGCGCTCTTGCCTGCGGCAATAGCCTCAACAAGATCGGCAAGCAAGCTCGCTGCATCGGGCATGCCCGATCGCTTCGCCGCCGCCGCCATGTCCTCGAGGCGTTCAGGCTCCTGCATCGCTTCCTGAATGAACTTTGCCAGGCGCTCGGCAGAAAGCTCTGCCTGCGCGATGACCTTCGCCCCGCCATTGTCCGCGAGCGTCGCCGCATTCGCGGCCTGATCGTGATCGAGTGCATAGGGATAAGGCACGAGGATTGAAGGCCGGCCAATGACGGAAAGCTCCGAAACCGTGGAGGCGCCGGACCGGCAGATCACCAGATGAGCCGTCGCGATCCTGGCCGCCATGTCAGTGAAGAAAGGCGAAACCTCGGCCGAAATACCCAGCTTCTTGTAACAGGCGACGACCCGTTCCACGTCTTCCGGCCGTGCCTGCTGGGTAATGGTCAGCCGATGCCTCAGCGCTTCGTCGAG
The DNA here is from genome assembly GCA_041675415.1 of Rhizobium sp. Classification (GTDB taxonomy): domain Bacteria; phylum Pseudomonadota; class Alphaproteobacteria; order Rhizobiales; family Rhizobiaceae; genus Allorhizobium. The sequence continues at coordinate 7,448 of JBAYTX010000038.1, forward strand.
CAAACTGATGGCATTGGGCACAGCGGAGGAAAAGAACTGCGCGCCCTGACTGCCGCCGAACACGACCAGACGGAAGGGCTGTCCACCGCGCGACGGTGCATACGGTATCGAGGATGCTGCAATTACCGCCGGTCGCACCGGATTGCCGGTGACCACAGTCTTGTCCGCATAGGCACCGCCCTCCGGCAAGAAGCCGCCGGCAATGGCCCGCACCCGCTTCGCAAGCGCCCTGTTGGCCCGGCCCATCACCGCATTCTGCTCATGGATAGCGGTCGGCACACCAAGATGGATCGCGGCAAGAAGCGGTGGAACAGTCGGATATCCGCCGAAGCCGATGACCGCCAGCGGCTTCAGATCAGCGATCAACCGGCGAGCGGCACGATAGCCCCGCCACAGGGTCCAAAGCGCATGAAGCGCCTCGATCGGGTTCTTTGAACCGATGGTCGCCGAGGGGACAGTGTGGATCATATCGGCCGGAAACATGCCGGCATAGCGTTCGGCGCGGCTGTCGGTCACGAGATGAACCGTATAGCCACGATCCATCAGGGTATGGCAGAGCGCTTCAGCCGGAAAGAGATGCCCGCCGGTCCCGCCGGCGGTGAGGAGAATGAGACCTTTTGACATGGGTGACTACTCCGCCGGAACGCCATGGGCGGAGCGGAACAAGCTGCGCTCTTGGGCGCGCTTCTCCGGTCGACGCCGCGTCAATGCGAGAATGAAACCAGCCGTCACGCAGATCGCGATCATCGACGACCCGCCATAGGATATCAGCGGCAGGGTCATGCCCTTGGCGGGCAGCAGCTCGAGGTTTACGCCGATGTTGATCATCGACTGGACACCGATCTGCAGCACCAGGCCGGCGACGGCAAAACGGTTGAAGTCATCGCGCTCCTTGAACGCGTGGCTGAGGCCGCGCAGCACCAGGAAGGCAAAGATCGAGACGAGAACGATACAGAAGATGATGCCAAACTCCTCGGCAGCCACCGAAAAGATGAAGTCGGTGTGGCTATCCGGGATGATCCGCTTGACGATGCCCTCGCCTGGTCCCTGACCAAACCAGTCACCACGGATGATCGCTTCTCGCGCGGTATCCGTCTGGAAGGTATCCCCCTCACCGGTCAGGAACCGGTCTATTCGGCCCGCGACGTGTGGCAATGTCAGATAGGCGCCAACGAGTCCTGCCGATCCGAGCCCCCCAAGCACTGTTATCCAGAGCCACGGCATGCCCGCCATGAAGAACATACCGCCCCATACGACCGAGGTTAGGATCGTTTGACCGAGGTCCGGTTGAGCGACGAGGAGCGCCGCAACGATTGCGAAGAGAAGGATGGCAAACAGATTGCCCGGAATGTCGGGCTGGCGCGCATGTTCGGCGAAGAGCCAAGCACAGATGACCACAAAGGCGGGCTTCATGAATTCCGAGGGCTGGATCGAGATGCTCGCGATCGTCACCCAGCGCCGCGCGCCCTTGACCTCAATCCCGAAGAAGAGGGCCACTACCATCATTACCAGTGAAAGCCCGAGGATAACCATGGCGGTGCGTCGCACCTGGCGCGGAGAGAGAAAGGAAAGACCGATCATCACTCCGAGAGCGGGCAACATGAAGACCGCATGGCGCTTCACAAAGTGGAAGCTGTCGAGCCCGAGCCGCTCGGCGACTGCTGGCGAGGCAGCAAAGGATAGCATGAAGCCGATCCCCATCAAGAGCACGAAGGTCACCAGAAAAAGGCGGTCGATGGTCCAGAACCACTCTGCGACGGGACCCCGTTCCACGCGGCTTACCATGTCAGTTGCCTCCTGTTGGCACGTCGATCAGCATATCGATGCCGTCAAGTGCGGCGACATGACCGACAAACGCATCACCGCGAACCTCAAAGTTCTTGTACTGGTCGAAGCTTGCGCAAGCCGGGGAAAGCATGACGGCAACGGCGTTTTCTTCCGCCGCAGCATCCGCCGCAGCGTGGGCGACCGCCTGTTCCAGCGTTCCGGAAATCTCGTAAGGCACCGCGTCGCCCAGCGTCACCGCGAAGGCGGATGCCGCCTCGCCAATCAGATAGGCTTTGACGACGTGAGCAAAGAGCGGAGAGAGGCTTGCTATGCCCCCTTCCTTCGGTAGCCCGCCGGCAATCCAGTAAATTCGCTCGTAGCTGGAAAGTGCCGGCGCCGCCGCTTCAGCGTTGGTTGCCTTGGAATCATTGACGAAGACGACATTGCCGCGACGCCCGACCGGCTGCATGCGATGCTTGAGCCCCGCAAAGGACTTGAGACCGGCGCGGACCTCGCCCGGAGAAACGCCGACGGCGAGACAGGCAGCAATGGCGGCTGCCGCGTTCTGCGCATTGTGGCCACCGCGTAGCGTCTGGATCCCATTGAGGTCGGCAGCGACCGAGGTAGCCCCGCCATGTGCCTCAATAATCCGGTGCGCTTGGGCATAAAAGCCGTCCGCAAGCGGCTGACGCTTCGAAATACGTACAACCTTGGTGCCCGCGCGCTCAACCCGGTCGGCGATCAGTTCACAATAACTGTCGTCAACCCCGACAACCGCAATGTCGCTGCCCGCCACCAGCCGTTCCTTGACGTCTGCATAGTGCTGGATCGTGCCGTGGCGGTCGAGGTGATCAGGCGTGATATTGAGGAGAATGCCCACAGTCGGATTGAGCGTCGGCGCCAGGTCGATCTGGTAAGAGGAGCATTCGACGACGAAATAGCGTCCGTCCTTCGGCGCGTCGAGTGTCAGCACCGCCCGTCCGATATTTCCGCCGAGCTGGGTATCGCGGCCGCTTGCTGAAAGGATATGGGCGATGAGCGCCGTTGTCGTGGACTTTCCATTGGTGCCGGTAATGGCAATGAACGGGCAATGGGGCGCGTGTGTCCGCCGTTCACGCACAAAGAGTTCGACATCGCCGATGATCTCGACGCCGGCCGCACGTGCCAGTCCGACCGCCCAATGCGGCTTCGGATGGGTAAGCGGGACCCCGGGCGCCAGCACGAAGGCGGAAAGGCCGTTCCAGTCGATGCCATGAAGGTCCTCGGTCCGGATCCCCTCCCCCTGAGCCTTGCCCACGCTGTCAGGATTATCGTCCCACGCAATCACATCGGCACCACCGGCAATCAGCGCCTGAGCCGTCGCCAACCCCGATCCTCCGAGACCGAAAAGTGCGACTTTCTTACCCTTGAACGTGGTGACCGATATCATCGTCCCTCACCTGAGCTTCAAGGTTGAAAGGCCGAGCATCGCGAGGCCGACGGCAATGATCCAGAAACGGATCACGACCTGGCTTTCGGTCCATCCCAGCTTCTCGAAATGATGATGGATCGGTGCCATCAGGAAAACACGCCGTCCGGTCATCTTGAAATAACCAACCTGGATGATGACCGACAGGGTTTCCATCACAAACAGGCCGCCGATGATGGCCATGACGATTTCGTGCTTGGTCGCAACGGCCACGGTGCCGATCAGTCCGCCCAGCGCCAGTGAACCGGTGTCGCCCATGAAGATCGCCGCCGGGGGGGCATTGAACCACAGGAAGCCCAGTCCGGCGCCGATGACTGCCCCGAGAACGACTGCAAGCTCGCCGGTGCCAGGGACGAAATTGATCTGCAAGTAGTTTGAAAAGACTGCATTGCCCGTCAGATAGGCAATAACTCCGAAAGAGGCGGCCGCGATCATCACCGGCACGATCGCAAGTCCGTCAAGGCCGTCGGTCAGGTTGACCGCATTGCCTGCCGACACGATGACGAAGCCGCCGAAGAGCACGAAGAATATGCCGAGATCGATCAGGAAATCCTTGAGGAAGGGAAACGCGATGGACGAGCCGAAGGTCGAGCCCTGCGGACCCGAGGTGAGCGCCGAGTTCATCATGAAGTAGACGGCAATGCCAGCGATGACAAATTCGATACCGAGCCGCGCCTTGCCCGAGAAGCCCTTTTCTGTCTGCTTCGTCACCTTCAGGTAATCGTCATAGAACCCGATGGCCCCGAAGCCGAGGGTCACAAGCAGGGTTGCCACGACATAGACGCTCGACAGATCGGCCCACAGAAGCGACGATACGACGATACCCGCCAAAATCATGAGGCCGCCCATGGTGGGTGTGCCAGCCTTCTTGAAATGGGTCTGAGGGCCGTCGGCCCGGATGGGCTGTCCTCGGCCCTGACGCACCCTGAGCGACGAAATCATCGCAGGTCCGAACAGGAAGACGATCAACGCGGAGGTGAACAATGCGGCACCGGTGCGGAACGTGATGTACCGAAACAGATTGAAAAATTGAAAGTAGTCCGCCAGTTCCACAAGCCAGATCAGCATGAGAGCCCTTTCCAAAAGCCCAATTTAATTGCGGCGCCCCGTGTCGGGGATCGCCGGATACTTGTCAAGCAGAGCCGAAACGATCTTGCCGAAGCCGAGGCCGAGCGACGACTTGACCATCACCACGTCGCCCTCACGGACCGAGCTGTTGGCGAAATCTGCAATCTCCTCCGTGGTCTCGCGGTATTCGACATGAACGCTCTCGGGCAGCGAATCGCGAAGCGCGGCCATTTCCGGACCGGCCAGCCAGACATGTTCGATACCGGCAGCAAGTAGCGGACCGGCCATCTCGGCATGAACCTTCTGTGAAAAAGTCCCCATCTCCAGCATGTCGCCGAGTACAGCAATGCGCCGCCCCCCCGCCCCAGGATGCGACGCCGCCAGAACGGCAATCGCTGCTCGCATTGAGGCGGGATTGGCATTGTAGCTTTCATCGATAAGCGTGAAGCTGCCCGCACCGACAGACAGCAGGTGGCGTGCTCCGCGCCCCTTGACCGCGGAGAGAAGGCGGAATGCCTCCGCCGCCCGGTCGACGTCGGCGCGCAGCACCGATACCACCGCCAGAACAGCCATTGCGTTTTCGGCCAGGTGGCGCCCGGGCGCGCCAATGACGACTTGTCGCGTCTCGCCGCCGAAGGAAGCCCAGATCGTCGAGCTCTCGGCTGCACCGTCATATTCGGCCAGCCGGAACTCGGCCTTGGCGTGTTGGCCGAAGCTGTGGATATTCTCCACGCCTACGGCCTGCGCGGCCTTCTCCAGGAAATCGTATTGGCCGTTGTCGCGGTTCAGGATGACATGGCCACCAGGCTCGACTCCTTCGAAGATCTCCGCCTTGGCAGCTGCGATCTCCTTCAGATTGCGGAAATTCCCGAGATGCGCCGGCGCAATCGTCGTTATGACAACCACATGCGGACGCACGATCTTCGCAAGCGGGCGAATTTCGCCTGGATGATTCATGCCGATTTCGAACACCCCGAATTCGGTGTCGGCTGGCATCCGCGCGAGCGTCAGAGGCACCCCCCAATGATTGTTGAAGGAGGCGACTGCCGCATGCACCTTGCCCGACGGCTCCAGCGCGCGGCGCAACATTTCCTTGGTGGTCGTCTTGCCGACCGATCCGGTAACGGCGACGATCCGTGCGGACGTACGTTCGCGCGCCGCCACGGCGAGCTTTTCCAGCGCAACCAGAACGTCGTCGACGACGATCATCGGCACGGTCAGCCGGCCAAGCGCAGGTAGCTTCGCCTCGCTGACAACGAGAAGAGACGCGCCATTGGCGACCGCCAGGCTCGCGAAGTCGTGCCCGTCGACCCGGTCACCTTTGATGGCGAAGAAGGCTTCGCCCGGCCCGATGGTCCGGCTGTCGATGGATATGCCGGTGATGCCCTCGGGCAGCGTGCCGAACGGGCGGCCCGCCATTGCGGTGATCATCTCCTGCGTCGTCCAAAGAAAAGTCAATGTTCAAGCTCCTCCAATGCCTTGCGCAGTTCGGCATGATCCGAGAACGGCAGGGTGACATCGCCGACCGTCTGTCCTTCCTCATGGCCCTTGCCGGCGACGATCAGCGTGTCGCCGGACGAAAGCATGGCGACTGCATGGCGTATGGCGCCGGCGCGTTCGCCGATTTCGGTCGCCGAAGGTGCCGCTGCCATGATCTCGGCACGGATCTCGGCCGGAACTTCCGAACGTGGATTGTCGTCCGTGACAATGACCACATCCGCCAGCCGGCTGGCAATTTCGCCCATGATCGGACGCTTGCCCCGATCCCGATCGCCGCCGCACCCAAATACGACGATCACGCGGCCGGTGGTGAACGGCCTGACCGAGGAGAGCACGTTTTCAAGCGCATCCGGCTTGTGAGCGTAATCGACATAGGCGAGCGCGCCATTCTTGGTATGCCCGACGAGTTCCAGCCGCCCGGATGCACCTTCGAGCTTTTCGAGGGCCTTCATCGCGATTGCGACGGGAACACCGGTCGAGATCGCGAGCCCTGCGGAAACCAGGGCATTGGCGACCTGAAAGTCACCGGCAAGCGGGATATGGATTTCGTAGATCTCGTCGCCGGCATGAACCTCGGCAACTTGTTTGTGACGGAAATGCTCGACCCGCTTCAGTGCCAGGAAGTCACCCTGGCGACCGACCGTGCGCACATCATGGCCGGCAGCGCGTGCGACACGGATCGCTTCCGCCGACCAGGGATCGTCGGCGAAGATCACGGCGGGCGAGCCCTTCGGCAAGAGGGTGTCGAAGAGCCGCATTTTGGCCGACATGTATTCCTCGACCGTCGGATGGTAGTCCATGTGGTCGCGGCCCAGATTGGTGAAGGCGGCGGCGGTAAGCCTGACCCCGTCGAGGCGGCTCTGATCGAGGCCATGGCTCGATGCCTCCATCGCCGCATGGGTCACACCCTCGCCGGCGAGCTCCGCCAGAAGCTTGTGCAGCGCGACTGGGTCCGGGGTCGTCAGCGAACCATATTCGTTGCGAGAGGGCGAGACGACACCGGTCGTTCCGATCTGCGCGGCGGCAAGCCCCGCGTGTGTCCAGATCTGCCGTGTGAAGGAGGCGACCGAAGTCTTTCCGGCAGTCCCGGTGACCGCGACCATGGTAGCGGGTTGCGCGGCATAGAACCGCGCAGCGGCAATGGCGAGGAAGCGCCTCGGATTGCCAACAGCAAAAACCGGCACTGCCGCATCGATGGGATGAGCGGCAATGATTGCGGTAGCGCCCCGTGCAACCGCATCCGCGATATAGGCCGCGCCGTCCGCCTTGGTGCCTGCCAGCGCCACGAACAGCATCCCGGGGCCGACCTTGCGGCTGTCGGCAGAAAGACCCGTTATCTCGAGATCGCCGGCGCTGCCGCCAAGCGCTTCTTTCAGGGTCTCAAACTCACCGTCGGCCAGATCTCGCAGTCGCATGTATTCCGTTTCCTTGCAGAACAGGCGGTCCGGTTGCGAATCGCCTGCATAATTCGAGCATTTTCTAATAAGAGACGAGCAAGGCGGAACCGTCTTCCCCGAATTTGGGTTCTACACCGAGAATTGCGGCGCTTCTGCGAATGATATCAGCCACCATCGGAGCAGCGGAGGTCCCGGCGAGCGCGGCACCGTTACCCTTATCCGTCTTCGGCTCATCGATGACCGTCAACACCACATAGCGCGGGTTGTCGATGGGGAACGCAGCCAGGAAGGCGTTGAAGTTCTTGTCGCCGACATAGCGGCCATTGACGACCTTATCGGCCGTGCCGGTCTTGCCGCCGACATTGAAGCCCTCGACACGCGCCCTCTTGCCGGAACCCTTGATGCCGTTCACTTCGAACAGGTAACGCATGTCGTCGCTGGTCGAAGGCTGAAGGACCTGCTGGGCTACCTTGTCGGCCTCCTCCTGCGTGCGGGGCAGGAAGGTGGGTTCGATCAGCTTGCCGCCGTTGACGAGTGCGACGCCGGCAACAGCCGTCTGCAGCGGCGTCGTCGAAACGCCGTGACCGAACGAGATGGTGATCGAGTTGATCTTCTTCCATTCTCGCGGCTGACTGGGTGTCGCAACTTCCGGAAGTTCGGTCTGCATGCGCGTCGTCAGGCCGATACGGGCAAGAAACTCCTTGTGTCCCTCGATCCCGATCGTATCGGCGATCTTCGCAGTACCGATATTCGAGGAATACTGGAAGATTTCCGGCACACTCAGAATCCGGTTCTTGCCGTGGAAATCCTTGATTGTGAAGCCCCCGATTCGGATTGGGTTACGGGCGTCGAAGGTGTCGGAGAGCCTCACCTTGCCCGAATCGAGTCCCATGGCGATCGTAAACGACTTGAAGGTGGAGCCCATTTCGAACGTGCCGTTCGACATGCGGTTGAGCCAGCCTTCCTGCGCGCTCGCTGCTGGATCATTCGGATCAAAATCGGGTACGGAAACCATGGCAAGCACTTCGCCGGTATGGACGTCGATCACGACAGCGCCGGCACCCAGCGCCTGGAACTTTTGCATGGCGCCGACCACCACGTCACGCACGATGTTCTGCACCCGCAGGTCGATCGACAGACGAACCGGCTCCAGCGGCGTGTCGGTGGTCATGCCAAGTGCGGCGAGGTCGGCCATGCCCTGGTTGTCGATGTAACGCTCCATCCCGGCCATGCCACGGTTGTCGATATTTACGTAACCGACGATGTGGGAGGCTGTCGGACCGCCGGGATAGAAACGGCGCTTCTCGGGCCGGAAGCCGATGCCCGGAATGCCGAGCGCCAGAATCTGGCTCTGCTGCTTCGGCGTTAACTGACGCCTGAGCCACTGGAACCGCGAGTTGGAGGAGAGTTTCTTGTAGGTTCCCTTGATGTCGAGATCGGTCAGCACCGTCGACAACTTTTCGACCGCTTCGTCGGGATCTACGATCTTGTTCGGCTCGGCAAAGAGCGAGACCGTCCGGATGTCGGTCGCCAGCACCTCGCCGTTGCGGTCCAGGATATCAGGCCTGGATGCCATCAGGCGGTCCGCCGGCATGATGCTCGATACGGTCTCGGGCAAGGCATATCCGTACTGGACCAGCCGGCCGCCGATCACGCCATAAGCCGCGACGAAGCCGACGATCATCAGGCCGACACGCTTCCTGGCCAGCTCCGCCTTCCGCTTCCCTGTCCCCTTGAAGGTGACGCTATTGACCTCGCCACCGCCCCTCTGACCGCCGGTTGCGAAATGTGCCTGACTCTTCAGGAGCATGATGCGAGAAAGAAATGACATCAGCGTTTCACCGATCCCGTTGCCATGGTGTCCGTTGCCTGCGCCGCGCCTTCCGCCACTTCCGGCTCAGGGAGCAGTTCCTTGAGCATTGGAAGTTCGACGGGGCGGGCAAGCTGCTCGGGCGCAGTCGGCTCAAGCTTGAGCTCGTCACCATAGACCTTGACCAGCCGTTCGAGGCGGTTCGGCTGCGTAAGCAGGGCCCAGTCGGCCTTCAGAAGGTCGATCGTGTCCTTTTCAAGCTTGATTTCCGCCTCGAGCCGGCGAACCTCCTGCAGCTTGTCGTCGGCGTGGTGTTTGATCTGATAGGTGACAGTCGCGGCGGCCACCATCGAGCCAATCATCAAGAGATCAAAGGTCTTGAGCATGTCCTATCCTCCGATCCGGTCCAGCGTGGCGAGATCGGGCAGCTCGAAAATGGAAGTATCGGCGCGCTCGGCGGGAGCCGCCGTGCGCAAACCTGCCCGCAGCTTGGCGGAGCGCGCCCGCGGGTTTTCCTCCGCCTCGGCCTCGCTTGCGGCAATCATCGCCTTCCCGATGGGCTCGAAGGTTGCCGGCTTTTCCTGCACTATCGGCATATGGCGCGACCCAGAGGCCTTGCCCGACCGCTCGGAAAAGAACTTCTTGACGATCCGGTCCTCCAGCGAATGGAAGGTGACGACAACCAACCGCCCCCCGGGCTTCAGCGCGCGCTCGGCAGCAAAGAGCGCCTGAGCGAGCTCGCCGAGTTCATCATTCACAAAAATCCGAAGCGCCTGGAACACCCGGGTCGCCGGATGGATCTTGTCCTTGGCCTTGCGCGGCGTCACGACCTCGATCAGCCCGGCAAGATCGCGCGTCGTGCGGAAGGGATCGCTCGCGCGCCGCTTTTCGATGGCCCGGGCAATACGGCCGGCCTGCTTTTCCTCTCCCAGGAATCCGAAGATGCGGATGAGATCGGTGACCTTTGCGCGGTTGACGACATCGGCGGCCGACACCCCCTCACCCGACATGCGCATATCGAGGGGCCCGTTTCTTTGGAACGAGAAACCGCGCTCCGCTTCGTCGATCTGCATCGAGGAAACGCCGATATCGAGCACGACGCCGTCGAGCCCGCCTGGCGGCGCATACTGATCGAGCATCGAAAATTGTGAATGGATCAGTGTCAGACGCCCTGGATACGCGGCCACAATGGATTGGCCGGCGGCAATCGCCGTCGGATCGCGATCCAGCGCGACGACATCGGCGCCAGCCTCAAGAATGGCCGACGTATAGCCGCCAGCACCGAAGGTGCCATCGAGGATAACCTTGCCCGGTGCGGGCGCAAGCGCCGCAAGCACCTCGGAAAGCAGAACCGGAATGTGACGAACCGGTCCGCCACCGGCATCAGAAGAACCTCCGCCAAGATTCGTCACCATTCCGTTCCCCCGTCCTATTGAGACTGCAGCCCTCGTAGCCTGCGAGCCTCCCTTGCCGCCGCCTGCGCCGCCGAAAACGCCTGCGGCTGCCAAAGCTGAAAATGATCCGCCCGCCCGACGAACGCGACCTCCGATTCGATTCCGGTGAACTCGCGGATAAAATCCGTCACCATCAACCGCCCCTCGGCATCGAGCTTCATAAACACCCCGCCGCCATGCACAAGCAGAGACATCTCGTTCGCCAGGGGCGAAAACGGATCCTCGGCGGAAATCTGCCGTTCGTAACGCTCCAGCAGATCGGGCCCGCCGACATTGATGGCCGGAAACACGAAATCCTGGAAACAGTAAAGATCCCGGATATCGCGCTGCGCAAGGACAGATCTGAACGCCGCCGGAACGGAAACCCGCCCCTTCGCATCGATTCGATTTGTCGCATTGGACAGGAAGCGGTTCATAACAGCTTACCACCGCCCCTTCTGGCCGGAGGCAAAACACGCGCCTCCCGAGACTCAAAAACACCCGCACCACATCAACTGCCGAGGGCGCCGCAAACTGCCCACTCGCCCGTTCAGGCGAGCCCCCTTCAACTTCGAATTTCCGGACCTTGATCGGCCCACTGATGGTACCTGTATGGGATAACATGGGACTACATGGGCGTCAATGGGATGGAGCTAAATCCGCCTCCGAGGGAGCGTCAAATATTGATAGGCGGTTAAGCTTAATGAAAGGTTAGAGACCGACCGCAATCGGCCCTCTTCCGCGCTTATTCGCGGGACCACTTTTCTCAATGATTCCCGATGGATAAGCATGCAGACGGAATCATCTCGTCAAACGAACGTCGCCAAAAGAGAAAGAAATTGCCAGTTGGCCTGTAAGCCGGGTTCTGTATGGCTCCGGCGAACCGGAACGTGGCAGCCATTCATCTGGGACAGCATTTGCACGCTGCCTCACGCAACCCACCCGGATGACTGGCCCGGAAACAGGCTGTAGCCGCGCTTTCGCGAAGCCCGCGTCATCCCTATTCGGTCTTGCTCCCGGTGGGGTTTACCGTGCCGTCTCTGTTACCAGACACGCGGTGGGCTCTTACCCCACCCTTTCACCCTTACCCCGCGAAAACGGGGCGGTTTGCTTTCTGTGGCACTTTCCCTAAGGTCACCCTCGCCGGACGTTATCCGGCACCGTATTTCCGTGGAGCCCGGACTTTCCTCACCCTACCGCCTTTCGGCATTGGTAAAGCGCGGCTGCCCGGCCAACTGGCAAGGCGTAGATAGTCGAGCGCGACTGCAAATACCATAGAAAACGTGCGTAGATCACACCCATGGTGAACGCTCAGAGAAAATGCGGGCTAAATACTGGCCCGTAGCCCTCTTCGTCTATGGTGCCAGACAACAGCAACTGCGCCCCCAGACGCCCAATCTCGTCGGAGCTTTTCGCCGCCGCACCCATCATGCCGCGCCCGATGACTATAAATCTGAAGTCCGCCGCCATGCCCTGTTGCCCGATATGCGTCTGTCAGGATCCGATAGCATGGCGGAGGAAATTGCACATCCTGTCACAATTCGCAGTTCACTGCGTGGTCGCAGCCGGGACTACAGCCCGATCAATGCCTGCACCTTGCCGCAGTAGCGCTTGGAAACCGGGTTCATGCGCTTTGCGCCATGGCCCGCATTGTATTTCAGGATTGTCGAGCAGGTCTTGCCATCGCCGAGTTCATGTGCGGCAGCGAGATACTTCATTCCAAAACGGATATTGGTTTCGGGATCGTAGAGCCCACTGGCCGACCCGGAATAGCCCATCATGCGTGCCGTCGCCGGTTTGATCTGCATGAGACCGATTTCTCCGGCATTGCCCCGCGCCTTCGGATTGAAATTGCTTTCGACGCGCACGACCGCATGGGCGAGATTGACCGGAACGCCATAGGCTTTCGCATATTTTGAAATCAGATTCCCATAGGGGCTCTTGGAAAAGGATGGGACAGGATAACCTGCTTCGCGCTTGACCGTTTTCAGGGGTACTGAATAGCTGCGGTCACCATCGCGGGCCGTGGCGGCGCCAAAACTGGACATAAGAATACCGAGGCATGCCGCAGCAGCAAAAATTCGTCTCATCATTTGAAAGTCTGTCTCCGAACCTGATGGGCCGCCGACGCTTTGTTTTTATTGCACAAAAGCTTCCTTGCACGTCGCCCCGTTCAAGGTGCGACGCTGCGCCTGCCCTCATCGTTGATATTCGCGGGCGTCACCTCTTTCTGGGGGATCACACCGCCGTTTCAGCGAGACCTATAGAGCGGTTCAATATGGAATTCCTGTGGCACCGCAATATTTCTGCCCGCCGCTGGGGCTTCGCGCGGCGCGAAAAATAGGTGAGCGAAGGCTGATTTCAGGCGTAACGCGGCAGGCTTGAAAGCAGTCTGTGGAGGGTCTCGATGGTCGACATATCAGCCACTCCATCGACCCGTTCGGGGCGGAAATGACGCTGGAAGGCGGCAACAACACCTTCCGTATATTCCGAATATTCCCCTGTTATTTCAATATTATAGCCGTAAAGAGACAACATCGATTGAAGTGCCTCGACCGGTTGGCCGCAATCGCCCCTCTGGAAAAAGCGCCCACCGGTGATGGCGACGGGCTCAACCCAATGACCGACGCCTGCGGCATTGAGTCTGCCCCAGGGAAAGTTTTCACCCGGATCAACCTTGCGAACGGGGGCCACATCCGAGTGTCCGAGCACCCGCTCTGGAGCGATTCCATAGCGTGCGCCGCAATCGCGACACAATTCAATTACCGATTCTATCTGCGCGTCGGGATAGGCCGGCAGGCCCGCCGGATGACCCGGATTTGCGATTTCGATACCGATCGAGAGCGAATTGATGTCGGATTCGCCTGCCCAATAGCTCTTGCCGGCATGCCAGGCGCGTTGAATCTCGGGCACCAGCTGCACCACGCGCCCGTCCTCATGGACGAAATAATGGCTGGAGACATGGCTCTCCTTACTGCATAGCCAAGCCAGCGCGCCATCTTCCGAGGGCATGCCGGTATAATGCAGAAGGATCATATCAGGCCGACGACCGCCCGCGCGCTCACCGTGATTGGGCGACGGCTTGACGCTCGCGGCCCTGTAATCCGCAACAAAAAGGCTCATGCGGCGCGGCGCTCTTTCTCAATCGCGGCATAGGCTGCATTGAGCCTCGCCATGCGGTGGTGCGCGACCGCGTGATATTCCGCCGGAAGCCCACGTGCGTGCAGCCGGTCGGGGTGATGCTCTGCGGCGAGTGCCCGGTAACGCTTGCGGATCGTTGCAAACTCGTCCGAGGGCAAAACCCCGAGAACGGAGTAGGGATCTCCGTCGAGATGCAAGTGGCGCTCAGTGATAAGCCGGAACCGGTCCTCGCCTATGCCGAAGATCTCGGAAATACGCGACAAGAATGCGATCTCCTTCTCGTGAACGAGACCATCCGCCTTGGCGATATGAAACAGCCCGTCGACGATGTCCTCAAGCACCGGGCAGCCTTTTTCCCCCGTCCCGCACATCTTGGCGATCTTTCCGGCATAGGCTTCGTAACCGGCCACGTCCTGGCGCGCGAGGTTATAAAGGCGGGCGACGTTTTGGGCCTCTTCAGGCGGGAAATCGAAGATCTTGCGAAAGGCATCGATCTCGTTGCTGGTCACGACCCCGTCGGCTTTCGCCATCTTCGCCGAAAGCGCGATGATCGCCACCGAGAAGGAAACACGCCGGCGGGTTTCCGGATCGCCCTCGAAAACCGTCCGCACGGCCTCTACCATGCCGGACAGCGCATTGCCCGCCGCATCGCCGATGGCGCCGAGCAACCTGTCCCACAGCGATCCTATCTGTTCGCAGGCAAAATCGAAGATCATGAAGAACCTACATCAAATAATGCCACAAAAAGCAAGCCAAGGCAGTTCCCGACAAGGTTAAACTTTGTTCACATTCCGGTGCTTGACCAGGGCGGCAGCAGACCGTTCCGATCTGCGCAACCGACTGGACGAAAGTTCCCCTGCGACTCGTGGCACCATCGAAATTGAAACGATTATATTCGCACCCACCCTCGCCTTTATCGCGTGGCTCGGCCGAAAGGCCCGAATTTCCTAATATTTTCCCTTTACAGGCTCTTCCGTCTGTCGCATCCATTCGCGCCGAATGCTTTGACCGGGCGCCCGCGCGCTAAAGGAGGAATGATGGCCAAACAGAAAGTTGCAATGCTGACCGCCGGCGGTCTCGCTCCCTGCCTCTCGTCCGCAGTCGGCGGTCTGATCGAGCGCTACACGGACATCGCCCCCGAGATCGAGATGATCGCTTATCGTTCCGGCTATCAGGGTGTGCTTCTGGGAGACCGGATCGAGATCACGCAGAATATGCGCGAAAAGGCCCATGTACTGCATCGTTATGGCGGCTCACCGATCGGCAACAGCCGCGTGAAGCTGACCAATGCTGCCGACTGCCACAAGCGCGGCCTCACCAAGGAAGGGGAGAACCCGTTGCGGGTCGCCGCCGAACGGCTGGCGGCGGACGGCGTCACGATCCTGCACACCATCGGCGGCGACGACACCAATACCACCGCCGCTGATCTTGCTGCCTATCTCGGCGCCAACGGCTACAATCTGACGGTCGTCGGCCTGCCAAAAACCGTCGACAACGACGTCGTGCCAATCCGTCAGTCGCTCGGCGCATGGACCGCCGCCGAAGTGGGTGCCCGCTTCTTCGACCACGTATCGAATGAGCAGAGTGCCGCCCCGCGCACGCTGGTGATCCACGAGGTCATGGGCCGTCACTGTGGCTGGCTGACCGCCGCAACCGCCCGCGCCTACGTCCAAAGGACCCGCAACAACGAGTATGTCGAGGGTCTGATGATGAACACCGAGCTCAAGAACATCGACGGTCTCTATCTGCCGGAAACCCATTTCGATCTCGAGGCCGAGGCGGAGCGGCTGAAGGCTATCATGGATCGAAGCGGCTACGTGACGCTGTTCGTGTCGGAAGGTGCCTGCCTCGACGAGATCGTCGCGGACCGCGAAGCCGCCGGGGAAGAGGTCAAGCGCGACGCCTTCGGTCACGTCAAGATCGACACCATCAATGTCGGCAACTGGTTCCAGAAACACTTTGCCAAATTGCTGAATGCCGAACGTTCCATGGTGCAGAAATCGGGCTACTACGCCCGCTCCGCCCCAGCCAATTACGAGGATCTGCGCCTAATCCAGAGCATGGTCGACCTCGCGGTCGAAAGCGCGCTCAACAAGGTCTCCGGCGTCACCGGTCACGACGAGGACCAGGGCGGCAAGCTGCGCACGATCGAGTTCCCTCGCATCAAGGGCGGCAAGGCCTTCGATCTCAAGACCCCCTGGTTCGCCGAGGTCATGGATTTCATCGGACAGAAATTCAATCCTGCCAATTGACGGAACGGCCGAAAGCTGGCTTGCTCTTCAGGTGGAGGAGTAGGAACGATGTCACTTGAAACCTGGCTGGCTTTCGCTGCCGTCTCGGCGGCAATCCTGGCGTCGCCGGGCAACGTCGTCATGCTGATCGTTTCTTATGCGCTCGGCCGTGGGAGAAAATCGATGCTGGCGACAATTCCGGCGGCGGCCCTCGGCACACTCGTCGCGATGAGCATCGTAATCCCTGCGCTCGGCTGGCTGCTCGTCGTCGCACCCGAAATACTCGATCCCGTAAGATGGATCGGCGGCGCCTATCTCGTCTTTGTCACCGTACGCTCGTGGCGCGCACCCGGCGGTGCCACACCGCTCGCCGATAACGACAACCTGCCAGAGGAGAAACCGCTCGCAGTCATGCGGCACGCCTTTGTCATGACGGGCCTCGATCGTCGGAGCTACGCCTCTTTTGTCGCGCTGCTGGCACCGTTCCTGAAGCCGGCGATCCCCTTGATCGACCAAGCGGCAGTGTTCGTCGCAACCTTCCTGGGCCTGGCAGTGGTCTCCTGGCTGGCAGCAGCGATCGGCGCCGAGCGCGTGCACGGATTCGCGCGCCGGCATTCGCCGAAGCGTGCGGCCAACCGGCGCAACGGCAATGTGCTGATCGCCTCCAGCTCGGTGACCGCCGGATACCGTAAGATTGCCGCCTGATGACGGATTGCGCCGCAATTGCCGCAATTCCGCCTAGGGACTATGGAAGTTGGGTGCTAGAGATTCGCCCGCTGCATCACTGTGGCGCATTTTCCATAATACGGATGCCGGAATGATCGCAAGAATGGACCGCACAGGCGCTTTGGGCTTTGCAACCGCGCTGCTCGTAGGCTTGACCGGCTGCACCAGCGGCATGGAAGACGCGGCCAGGCAAGAACTCAAGGCCAATCCGGTCGCAGGCACCGCCGCCATCCAATTGCAGCAGCAGGCCGCTGCGGCGGCAAGCACGCTCCCCGCACCAGTCGATCCGAACGCGCCTGCCCAACCAGCTCCGATCATTCCCGGCACATCGACACCGGCCCCGATCCCGACCTTCAAGGCCGTTGCGATGGCCGATCCGGACGCGACCCCCGTGGCCATGGCCATGGCCGCTGGACAGGAAAACATCGCCATACAGACGGCGGCCATGCCGAGCTCGCCAGACGCCGTGACGACGCTGCCGATGTCGACCGATCCGGCGGTCCTGCCGCCCGAGGTCACCGCCGTGCAGACGATCGTTCCAGCACAGAAACCAGCCGGAATGCTGGCCTATGCCGCCCCGTCGGCCGCCACGTCGCTCGCCGCACTCGACACGCAGTTCGACGTCACGCCCCCCGCTCCGGCCCCCACACTCGAGGAAACGTCGAAAGCGTCGGATGCGGGCCCGACGGTTATCAACGCACTCATCAGGAAATACGCGGCCCTCTATGAGATGCCCGAGGCGCTGATCCACCGCGTCGTCAAGCGCGAGAGCACCTACAAGCCCACCGCCTACAACAACGGCCACTATGGCCTGATGCAGATCAAATACGCCACCGCGAAATCCATGGGATATGACGGCCCGGCTTCCGGTCTCTTCGACGCCGAAACCAATATCAAATACGCCAGCAAGTATCTCCGGGGCGCATGGCTTGTCGCTGACAACGACCATGATGGCGCTGTGCGGCTCTATGCGCGCGGCTATTACTATGACGCCAAGCGCAAGGGCATGCTCTACGTCCTGAAGTAGCCACTATTTCAGGACGTCTGCGACAGCCTTGACCAGCCACTGCGGCCGGTACCCGAGTTCAGAGGGCGTCAGCCCGAGCCGCACGACGACGAGGTTTTCGGACGGAACCACTGCGATGGTCTGCCCATCGTGGCCGAGGAGCCAGAAGGCATCATCAGCAATCCCGAACTTCTCGTCCGGCTCCTCACCCGGCCCCACACCCCAGGCCTGGACCTCGGTGTAAAGGCCGCCGGATGCGGTGGTCGGGCGCCGCATCGCGCCGACAAAATCCTCCGGTAGGAGCCGTTGACCTTCCCACACCCCATCCTGAACGAGGAACAGGCCGAACCGCGCCCAGTCCCTGGCAGTCGCGTACATGTAGGAACTGCCGACGAAAGTTCCGGTCGCGTCCCCTTCCATGACCGCACTTGCCATGCCGAGGGGTTGGAACAACGCCGCTCTCGGATAGGCCAGTGCTTGCGCGCGGTCGGCAAATTTGCCCATCCAGATCTTGGCCAGCAGAACGCTCGCGCCGGAAGCATAGTTGAACGACGTACCAGGGTCGGCGGCAAGCGGCCTTGCTGCTGCAAAGGCCGCCATGTCCCGCTCGAGATAGAGCATGCGCGTCACATCGGTGACATCGCCATACTCCTCGTCGAAGTCCAATCCCCCCTCCATGGCCAGCAGATCCCGGATACGGATCTGCGCGCGACCATCGCCCGTCCACTCGGCAAGCAGATTCCTGTCGTCGAACCCGATCCGGCCTTCCGTCATCAGCCGGCCGATAATCGCGGCGTTCACGGTTTTTGTCATCGACCAGCCAAGCAGAGGCGTCGAGGCGTCGAAACCCTCGCCGTAGGCTTCACCGACAAGGCGACCATCCTTGACCACCACAACGGCCCGCATACCCGGCCCCACGAGCGCCGGATCGGCAAGGATGTCGGAAAGCCGCGGATCACCAGCGGACACAGCGTCTCCCTCCGGCCATGAAGCTCCGCTCGCAGCGGACACTTCCGGCTCGCCGGCAACCACAATTGCCTGCGCTGCTGCACCATCACCAGTCGGCACGCTCACGCAGCCGAGACCTTCGCGATAGGTCGCCTTTCCCGGCGCAAAGGCGCCGAGTAGCCTCGCCGTCACGGATCGCTGGTCCGGATCGATATCAATATGAATAAGTTTTAGGAGCGGATGACCGGGCGCCTGAACGTCACTCGCCAGCACCACATCGGCATCGCGACCGGCAAGGAAGACATTGGAACACACAATCTTTGCGGCATAGCCCGTCCCGACACGAAGCAGTTCCGGCGGCGCAAGCGATAGCCAGACGACAATGGCCGTCAGTGCCATGATGATCGCCAGCACCATACCCTTTGCCACCCTCGCCACTGCCCTCATCAACTTCTCCCGATCGGTCCTGCCGCGCTCAATCCCGGTTGCGATAACGACGAAACCATATCCCGGCACGGAGGCTTGGCGCAAAGTATTTGTCGATGGATCCACTGGCGGCCGGCCGCGATCGAAGTAAAGCGGCAGAACAGGCAAGCCCCGTTATTGCATTACGCCAACAGGCCGTTTCATCAAACTGTCGCATGCAGGAGTTACACGCCATCAACCTTCAATGGATTGCCGATCACTATGACCGACGTTGCTCACGAGGCTGACTTCCAGGGAAACCGGAAACTCAAGGAAGCCCTGCTTCAGCACAAGCCACTCACCAGGGCTGGACTGTCCGAACGCCTGTTCGGGCTATTGTTTTCAGGTATGGTCTACCCGCAGATCTGGGAAGATCCCGACGTCGACATGGCCGCGATGGAATTGACGGACGAACACAGCATCGTCACGATCGGCTCCGGCGGCTGCAACACGCTCGCCTATCTGTCGAAAAACCCGGCTCGCATCGACGTCGTCGATCTCAATCCCAATCATGTCGCGCTGAACCGGCTGAAGCTATCGGCTTTTCGGCATCTTCCGGATCACGCGGCCGTGGTGCGCCATTTCGGCATGGAGAACGTCCGCACGAACGGCAGCAGTTTCGACCGCTTCATCGCGCCCAATCTCGATCCCGCCACCCGCGCCTATTGGAACCGCCGCGGCCTGACCGGTCGCCGCCGCATCGCTGTTTTCAACCGCAATTTCTACCGCACCGGGCTGCTTGGCCGCTTTATCAGTGCGGGCCACATTCTGGCCCGTTTTCATGGCATCAAGCTCAGTGAGATCACAAATGCGCGTTCGCTACGCGAACAACGGCAATTCTTCGATGATCAGGTCGCGCCGCTCTTCGAAAAACCGCTTGTTCGCTGGCTGACGAGCCGCAAGAGTTCCCTTTTCGGCCTTGGCATCCCGCCGCAACAATATGACGAACTCGCCAGCGTGTCCGAGAACGGCACCATTGCGCCGGTGCTGCGCCAGCGGCTCGAAAAACTCGCCTGCCATTTCCCCATTCGTGACAACTACTTTGCGTGGCAGGCCTTCGCCCGGCGTTATCCGCGGGCCGATGAGGGCATACTGCCGACCTATCTGAAGAGCGAGAACTACGCTGCAATCCGCCGCAACGCGGATCGTGTCACTGTGCATCATGCGAGTTTCACCGAGTTGCTCGCCCTCAAGCCGACCGAGTCAGTCGACCGCTATGTCCTTCTCGACGCCCAGGACTGGATGAGCGACCGGCAACTAAACGATCTCTGGGGTGAGATCACCCGCACGGCGGCCAATGGCGCCCGTGTCATTTTCCGCACCGCAGCCGAAAAGAGCGTGCTTGATGGACGTCTCTCGCCGGCCCTCCTCGACCAATGGCGCTATCTGGAAGACCGCTCGCAGGAGCTGAACAAACTCGATCGCTCGGCGATCTATGGCGGGTTCCATATCTACGAGAGAAAAGCCTGATGGCCGAGAGCCTGCATGGGCAGAACGCTGTCGGGAATCATGCCGAGCGCATGGACCGTATGTACCGCTACCAGCGCCATATCTATGACCTGACAAGAAAATACTACCTGTTCGGTCGCGACCGGGCGATCACCCAGCTTGACGTGCCGCCGGGAGGATGCCTGCTCGAGGTCGGATGCGGCACCGGGCGAAATCTTCTGCTCGCCTATCGTAACTATCCGACCGCCCGTCTCTATGGTCTCGATATTTCGGCCGAAATGCTGAGCCAGGCCCGCAAGAATTTTCACGGCAAGGCGCGTCAGTCGGTATTGAAGGTCGCGGATGCGACTGCGTTCAGCCCCGCCGAATTCGGCGTTGCAGGGTTCGATCGGATCGTGATCTCCTATGCCCTGTCGATGATACCCGACTGGGAAAAAGCAATAGACGCCGCCCTTGCCGCACTTGCGCCCGGAGGTTCGCTCCATATAGTCGATTTCGGCCAGCAGGAAGGTCTGCCTGTGTGGTTCTCGCAGTTCCTGAAAGCCTGGCTCGCACGCTTTCATGTCACACCTCGGGCAGACCTGAAAGAAGCGTTGGAAGCCCGGGTTTCAGAGGTCAACGGGCGCCTGGAATTCGAAAAAGTCGGCCGCGGCTATGCGTGGCACGCGGTAATCCGCACCTGAAAGCAATCGAGCAGTTGCAAATAACCGTCTTTTAACGATGATAGTGGCACAATGGGGTTTGCGCCTCTTGTGTCTTGCGTACGCGCACGCCGTATCTGGGGCATATTCAGTTCGTATCAGATGGAATTGCTATGCGGTGGTTGATCTTGGCGCTTCTGCCCATTTCGATGCTCCTTGGTGGATGCACGTCCGCAAGCTACGACTTGATGGAAACGTCGTCCGTCGCGACCAAGTTCGTCGACAAGGACCCTCAGGATTTCGGCGACAAGACGCCGTATAACCACAAGGTTCACGGCATCGACGTGTCGAAATGGAACGGGGACGTCGACTGGGTCAAGGTCCGCAAGTCCGGCGTATCCTTCGTGTTCATCAAGGCGACCGAGGGCAAAGACAGACTCGATCCAAAATTCGACGAGTACTGGAGGCGCGCCGCTGCCGCCGGAATTCCGCATGCGCCCTATCACTTCTACTATTTCTGCTCTAGCGCCGACGATCAGGCCGACTGGTTCATTCGCAACGTACCGAAGGCCTCCATGCGACTGCCGCCGGTCCTCGACGTCGAATGGAACCCCACATCGAAAACCTGCAAGACCCGGCCTGAGGCGTCGATCGTGCGTAGTGAGATGAAGCGCTTTATGGACCGCATCGAGGCGTATTACGGCAAGCGTCCGATCATTTATACCTCGGTCGATTTCCACCGCGACAATCTCGATGGCTTTTTTCAGGATTACCATTTCTGGGTCCGTGCGGTCGCCAAGCACCCGCAGGAGATCTATCCCGAGCGGCGCTGGGCTTTCTGGCAGTACACCTCCACCGGCATCATTCCCGGCATTCGTGGGGAGACCGACATCAACGTCTTCGCCGGCACGGAAAAGAACTGGCACAACTGGGTGGCGTCTGTGTCCGAGTGATGCCCGGCTCCTGGGGCATCGCCCCCCTGCGCGGTCAGCGCCCGGTACCGGACGCTACGGCTGACCACCGAATGCATGGGAGCGGATGGCATTTTCTGCCCCGATTTGCTTTCATCGACCTCGCTTTGGTCAAAATGCCGACCAATACAGTGATACCCCAATAACCAAGGATGTCCGCATGTCTGCCGCCTCCCGCCTTTCGCCTGTTCTTGCCCTTTCAGCTCTGCTTGCAACAACCACCATGGCCCGCGCCGCCGAATGCGGTGGCGATCTTGGTGAGTTCCTGGCAGGCGTAAAGGCGGAAGCAGTCGCGGCCGGCGCCTCGCCGCAAGCCGCCGAGGCCGCTCTTGCCGGTTCCAGCATCGACCAGAAGGTGCTGTCGCGAGATCGTGCCCAAGGGGTATTCAAACAAACATTCCTTGAGTTTTCCCAGCGCACCGTGAGCCAGGCACGGCTGGATATCGGCCGCCAGAAAATGAAGCAGTATGCCGAAGTCTTCTCCCGCGCCGAACGGGAATACGGCGTGCCGCCCGGCGTCATTTCGGCGTTCTGGGCCATGGAGACAGACTTTGGCGCCGTTCAGGGCGACTTCAATACGCGCAATGCCCTTGTGACGCTCGCCCACGACTGCCGTCGCCCCGAGCTGTTCCGTCCGCAACTGTTGAGCCTTATCACCATGGTCCAGCATGGCGATCTCGATCCCGCAACGAATACCGGCGCCTGGGCCGGCGAAATCGGCCAGGTACAGATGCTGCCGAAGGACATTGTCGCCTTCGGCGTCGACGGAGACGGCGATGGCCACGTCAACGTGAAGAAGAGCTCGCCCGATGCCATTCTGACAGCCGCCCGTTTCATCCAGAATCTCGGCTTCAAACGCGGCGAACCGTGGATCCAGGAAGTCACCGTGCCGCAAAGTCTTCCATGGGAAAAGACGGGCCTGAACGGCATGATGACCGCCGGCGATTGGTTCTCTCTGGGAGTCGCGCCGCGCGACGGCAATACCGCATTCGCCCACCTGCCCGCAGCCGTCGTTCTGCCGCAGGGCCGCAAGGGGCCCGCCTTCATCACGTACCCGAATTTCAACATCTATCTGGAATGGAACCAGTCCTTCATCTACACCACTTCGGCGGCCTATTTCGCCACCCGCCTTATGGGCGCTGAGCCCTATCTTAAAGGTAATCCCGAACAGGGCCTGAGCGATGGCGAGATGAAGGCTCTGCAGACGAAGCTGCAGGCCATCGGCCACGATGTCGGCAAGATCGACGGAATTCTCGGCTCAGGGACGCGTATCGCGATCCAGAAGGAGCAGCAGCGCCTGGGCATGCCCGCTGACGGCTGGGCGACGCCGGCGCTTCTCGGTGCGCTCTGACGCATCCTTGCGTTCAGCGACTTTCGTCGGCGTCACGAGATTGACGGCGCTGGTCAAAGGCGACACGCACGGCACGGTATCGGACCCGTGCCCAGTTGACGCAGCGGGCGAGTGCGTCTCGGCCGCGGCTTACCTCATGCAGTTCATGGGCATAGGCGATCGCCAGTGCCTGACGATAGGTACCCAGGCTTTCTGCCGCCATGTTCTCCAGCCGATGCATGACATTCACCCATAGAGGCGATACCAGCAGCGACACTGCCGACACCGCAATCGAAAGCCGGAAAAGATCATATCCGAGCGCGCCGGCCGCATAGCCGGCCGACGACAGCACGAAGGAGAATTCGCCGATCTGCGCCATGGAAAGGCCGGCGACAAGCGCGGTCTGCGCGCCGGATCCCGTTCGTCGCAGCAGGAAGATATTGAGAACCGTCTTCGCCGCGATGACGAACAGCGACACGAGCAACACCTGCCAGATCCGGCTGGCGATGAAATCAAGATCGATCAGCAATCCGATCGACAGAAAGAAGACGACCAGCAGCACGCTTTGGATTGGCTCGATCACGGGAATGATGCGACTGCGAAGCGTCGAATTGCCCACAACAATACCGGCCAGAAAGGCGCCGTAGGCTGGAGAGAGCCCAGCCACGCCCGAGATCGCGGAGGCGGTGAAGCACAGGGCAAGCGCCCCCAAAGCCAGGATCTCGATCTTGTCCTCGACCCGCTCGGCGAAGGGAACTCTGAGCTTTGTATGGCGCCCGAACCACCAGAGCAGGCCGCCGAGCAAGCCGAGTGCGACCGCCATCTTTATGCCGACGACGCGATAGTCGATTGCCTCCCCTCCAAGGCTCGACACGAAGATCAGCATTGGCACCACTGCGATGTCCTGGGCGATCAGCACACCGACGGCGATCCGTCCTGCCTCGCCGCGGAGGACACCCATTTCCTCCAGCATCTTCATCGCGACGACCGTCGAGGAAATCGCGATGATGAAGCCGAGAATGATCGTTTCCGACGAGGAAGCGCTGGTGAGACCGGCAATACCGGCAGCAAGCACCATCCCCGCGAGCAACTGCCCGAACATGACCACGAGAGCCTGCCGGAGGGAAAGGATGAATGCCCTTACCGAGAGTTCCATGCCGATGAAGAACAGGAGCACCACAACGCCAATTTCGGCAAGGACCGCCACATTTTCGGAACTGGAGATGAGACCGGCGCCGGTCGGCCCAAGCGCCACGCCGGCCGCTATGAACCCGACAAGGGGTGGTTGCCGCAGCCAAAGGAAAAGCAGGCCGAGCAACGTCGCGACCGCGACTACGGAGGCAATCCCGACGAGAGCCGTGGTATGGCCGACATTTTCCGAGACAACGGTTTCCAGTAGAATAGTCCTCCTAGCGCGAATCCCTCTCTGGCCACATCTTGCACAGGCAGGAAACGGGTGGCAAATGCCAAGCCAGTCTGTAGTTTGACCCCGGCAACAGATGGAGCGATTAATGACACTGGCAACTGGCTATCGCCTGAATTCCCTGACCTGGGCACTCCTGACCTTGCTCGGACTGATCTGGGGAGGGTCTTTCTTCTTCGCGCGCGTCGCCGTCCCGCATGTTCCTCCATTGACTCTGGTGTTCCTGAGGGTCTCGCTGGCCGCCGTGGCCTTGCATGTTTACCTTCGGGGCCGGTTCGGTCTCTACGAAACGTTGAAATCGAACTGGCGGCAATTTCTGCTTCTCGGGCTGATCAACAACGTCATTCCGCACACGATGATCTTCTTCGGTCAGACACAGATCGGCGCCGGTCTGGCTGCGATACTCAATGCCACGACACCCATCTGGACTGTTTTGATCGCCAACCAACTGACCGCGGACGAAAAGATGTCGGCTTCCAAGCTCACGGGATGCCTGCTCGGCCTCGCGGGGACCGTTGCCCTCATAGGCCCGAGTGCCCTGTCAGTAGCGTCGGCGCCGCTTTGGGCAGTCGCGCTACCGATCGGGGCGGCAATCTCCTATGGCTTCGCGTCCACCTATGGAAAGCGCTTCCGTGGCCTGCCGGCACCCGTAACGGCAACGGGCCAACTGACAGCCTCCACCCTTGTGATGCTTCCGCTTGCGCTCGCCTTGGATCGTCCATGGCAGTTGGCCATGCCCCCGCAGCACGTTATGCTGGCGATCCTGGCGCTCGCACTGGTCTCCACCGCTTTCGGCTACATTCTCTTTTTCCGCATCATGGCGCTCGCCGGCGCCACCAACGCTTCCTTGGTCACGCTGCTCGTGCCACCGAGTGCCATCCTCCTGGGCACCCTGTTCCTGGGTGAAAGACTTCAGGTTGTCGACATGGCCGGCATGGCGATGATCGGCGCGGGGCTGCTGGTGCTGGACGGCCGTCTCATCAGGATCGGATCTCCCGCCGTCGCCGCGCCGCCACGGGACGTCTCCTGACGGGACCACGTCCCATTTTGGCACAGGTCGATACTGATCTGGCACGTTTCCGACAAAATTATTGATCGAAATTAACCAAAAATCACGTTCCGCTTGGCCTTGAAATTCAACGTGATGCGACAAATTGGCTGGGTTTTTGCCCGCGCCGTCACCGCATCGCAGCACACAATTTTCTTTTCATCCGACACAAAACCGACATAGTATCTACCGGTCAACGCAAGGAGGCAGACATGGGACTTACCAATTCTTTGAATGTCCTGATCGTCGGTGCAGCGTTTGTGTTCATAGCAACGATGCTGTTCATCTGAGACACCATAGATGAACAGAGGCCAGAGAGGGACATGAGAAAGCGTCCATCAAGGCAAATGGTGTTCAGCAATCTAGAAAAGGCGCATTACCGAGGCAATCGGAATGCGCCTTTTTCATGCAAACTCAGGCGGCCGCCCCTGACAAACCGGGGCTCGTGCGCGCAAAGCCGAGCCGTTGCAGCGTTGCTGAGACAAGCGGCGCGCGGTTCATCGTATAGAGGTGGAAATCCGCGATCCCACGCCGGGCAAGATCCTCGATCTGCTCCGCCGCCACGTCGGCGGCAACCTCTGCCCGGGCCTGCGGCTGGTCGTCGAGACCAGCGAAACGTTCGTCGAGCCGGACGGGAATACCCGCGCCACAAAGCGAGGCAAAACGCTTCAGTTGCGTAAGGTTCTGGATCATCATGATGCCCGGAACGATGGGTATATCGATACCTGCTGCACGGACCCGTTCGAGGTAGCGCTCGAAGACATCGTTGTCGAAAAAGAACTGCGTCAGCGCACGGGTGGCGCCATTGTCGGCCTTGCGCTTCAGCATTTCGATATCGGCGGCGACGTCCGGGCTTTCAGGGTGTTTTTCGGGATAGGCCGAGACGGAAATATCGAAATCGCCCATTTCCCGCAGGCCAGCGACCAGTTCAGCAGCATTGGCATAGCCTCCCGGATGGGGAATATAGGCCGTCCCCATGCCGCCTTGCGGATCGCCGCGAAGGGCAACGAAGCGGCGGACGCCGGCAGCCAGGAACTCCTCGGCGACATGGCGCACTTCGTCCTTCGTCGCGCCGACGCAGGTGATGTGCGCCGCCGTCGGCAGCGCAGTCTCGGCGACAAGCCGACGTACTGTCGTCAGCGTCGGTGCCCGCGTGGTGCCGCCGGCGCCGTACGTGACCGAAACGAAATCGGGATTCCAGGCGGATAGCTCCTTGATGGTACTCCAGAGCTGCCCTTCCATCTCCTCCGTCTTGGGCGGAAAGAATTCGAAGGAGATGCGCAGCCGCGCCTTCCCGTTCCGGCTTCGATCGTCTCGCGCCATTTAAGTACTCCCGCTTTTACGTCGTGGATCCGAAATTGGTTTCGGGGACTGCCCCATTGCTCTGGCGCGCGAGCCAGATGGTCACCGTCAGCGCCTGTGTCGCGGCGCTCGCCGGAGACAGGTCAACAACCTTCTCGACCTTGAAACCGAACTTGCCCAACCACTCTGCCATTGTCTGATGAGAAAAGCCGAGCCGGACATGAGCATGCTCGTCGCGCAGATGTTCCAGGCCATGGGGCGCAAGGTCGATGATCACCAGGCGCCCGCCGGGTTTCAACATGCGCGCCGCCTCGCTGAGCGCCAGTTCGGGCTGGACGAGGAAATGCAGAACCTGATGGATGATGACAATATCGTATTCATTGCCGTCGAGAGGCAGATTGAGAATATCGCCATGGCGAACGGTTGCCTTGAGAATGCCGGCCTTGTCGAGATTGGCGCGCGCCACGGCAAGCATGTCACGGCTGGCATCGATGCCCACGGCGCGACGATAGCTCTTCTCCAGCAATTGAAGAATGCGACCGGTCCCTGTTCCCAGGTCAAGCAGGGCGTCCACCTGCTCCGGCCCGATGATGTCCATGAGCGCCGCCTCGACCTGGCCGTCATCGACATGCAGCCGGCGCAACTCATCCCATTCCGAGGCGTTGCGGCTGAAATAATCCTGCGCCCGGTCCGCACGCACGCGCTTCACTGCAGCAAGCCGCTCGCCGTCGCGCAGCAGAACCTGGTCGTCCTCGCAGGTGGCCGCGAGCAGGACATTGGCAAGCGCAGCCGCGTCACCTTCCTGCTTCAATCGGAAATAGGCCCAGGCACCTTCCTGATACCGGTCGATCAGGCCGGCCTCCGTCAGAAGCTTGAGATGGCGGGATATGCGCGGTTGTGATTGCCCGAGGATTTCGGTCATATCCGTAACCGTCAGATCACCGGCGGAAAGCAGCGCCAGAAGCCTGAGTCGTGTCGGCTCGCCGGCCGCCTTGAGCAGCTCGACAAGTGCATCCACGCCAAACTTCATCGTTTCCACCATTCCAACCCCAATCAAGATATAAAGATATCTTTATGTCATTCTCGCGATTCTTGCAAGCATGAATCTTTGGCGTGGTCGATCGAAGGGGACGCGGTGGAGGCCAGTCATGTAGACGGAAGGGCTGGCAATCCGCCCCTTGAAGTGAAAAGAGCGGCCGGTGCGCACGGCCGCTCCCTGTTACAATCGAGCATCGGGAAATCAGAATTCTTCCCAGTCTTCGATCTTGGTCGCCAGTGCTGTGTTGCCCAGGCTTGCCGCTGTGGGGCGAGCGCGCGCCGCCGCCGCGGGTCGGCTGGACGGTTCTGCGGGGGCAGGACGACGCTGCGATGCCGCAGGTGCCCGAGCGGCTTCCGCCGACCTTTGCTGCGCCACGACGCGCTCGCCGGTGCGGAATCGGGCGACCAATTCGGCCAGTCTCCCGCTTTCCTGGGCGAGACTAGCCCCGGCGGCGTTCATTTTCTCAACCATCGCGGCGTTCTGCTGTGTCGCCTGGTCCATGTGGTTGACAGCCGTGTTGACCTCGCCGAGGCCCACCGACTGCTCCTGCGCAGCCGTCGCGATCGCGTCCATATGAGCGTTGATCGCCTGCACCAGTCCCGCGATAGTGTTCAAGCCTTCGCCGGTGTCGTTGACGAGCTTCACACCCTCGTTCACCGCGACTTCGGAATTGCCGATCAGACCCTTGATTTCCTTGGCGGCATTGGCGGACCGCTGCGCGAGCTCGCGGACTTCCTGGGCAACCACTGCAAAGCCCTTGCCTGCATCCCCTGCCCGCGCAGCTTCGACTCCGGCATTGAGCGCAAGCAGGTTGGTCTGGAAGGCGATTTCGTCGATCACGCCGATGATCTGGCTGATCTGACGCGACGAATGCTCGATCTTCTCCATGGCCGAAACGGCATTGTTGACAACCGTACCGGACTTTTCGGCCTGCTCGCGCGTGGTACGAACGAGATCGCGCGCCTCGCCCGTCCGCTTCGACGTGGCGGTGACATTCGAGGTAATCTCTTCCAGGGCCGCGGCGGTCTCTTCGAGGGAGGCAGCCTGCTGCTCTGTCCGCTTTGCCAGAT
Source organism: Rhizobium sp. (assembly GCA_041675415.1). Classification (GTDB taxonomy): domain Bacteria; phylum Pseudomonadota; class Alphaproteobacteria; order Rhizobiales; family Rhizobiaceae; genus Allorhizobium. Next base: position 36,681 of record JBAYTX010000038.1, read on the forward strand.
TGTCGGAGGCCTGGGAAATCTCGCCGCTGCCGTTCGTGACAGACCCGACGACCTGGCCGACACTCTGCATGGCTTCGCGGAGTTGTTGAACCGACGCATTGAAATCGTGACGGAGCGTCTCGAACTGCGGGGCGAACTGGTCGTCGATCTCGCAGACGAGATCGCCCGAGGCGAGCCGGCGAAGAGCGGAGGCCAGTGAGCCGGTTGCCTGGATTAGCCGTTCCTCGGCTTCGGCTTCGGCGCGGCGCTGTACGTCCGCCCGCTCCTGCTCGGCAGCAAGCCGGTTCTGTTCGGCACTTGCCTCCAGTTCGGAATTGCGTATCGCCGCCTGCCGGAAAACCTCCACCGACCGCGCCATGTCCCCAATTTCGTCCTTGCGGCCGACATAGGGGATCGGACGCGATACATCGCCGGCAGCGAGGCCGGTCATGCGCTCACCAATCCGCTTGATCGAACCGGAAAGACCACGCGTGACGACGACACTCATGAAGACGGCGAAGGCGACGATCGAGACGAGCACGGCAATCAGCACTTGAAACTGACCCAGGGCGCGCGAACGCTTCGCTTCTACCATCTCGCCCATGCGGGCACCTGCCTTGCCGATCAGGTCGGCAGCGAATACGCGGCGGTCGTTCATGGCCGCGATCCAGGTGGCCAGTTCGGTCTCCGAACCGGCATATGGACCGTTTTCCAGCATCTTCGCCCGCATGCCCTCGATCAGGAGACCGTTCGGTTTCGTCCAGTACGAGTTGTAGGCATCGAGAATATCGGCGGGAACAGATTCGACGAAGGTGGTCGAGAAGTTCTTGATGAGGTTCTGCGCGCGATGCAGCATCGCGAACGCTGGATAGTCGAGCGGACCCGTCTTGATATACTGCTGGCCGAGACGGTTCAGGATTTGGTAGCCGTCACTTACCTGCATGAAGGCGTAGTATCCGGCAACCGCACGGGCCAGATCCTGATCCTCGGACAGGACTCCGGCCCGGCGCGTCACGTCGGCGCTGGCGCCTACGAGCGGCTGCAGGATTTCGAGGGCCAAAAGCGGCGCGGCAGTGCCGTCGTCGGTCTTTGTGCGGAACTCGGAGATCCGAGCGTACCGCTGGTCCAGCGCCTCCTTCATCTTGGCCAGCGCACCGTCGCGGTAGCCGGCGTCAACGACTGCGTCATAGGCGGAATCCAAGGAGCGATAGGCCTCATCCGTCAGCGCACGATATTCGCCGCGTTTGTCGGCAGAGGCACCACTTTCCGCTGGCACCAGCTGGGCAAGCCTGCCGCCGTCAAAAGCCAGGCGTTGAAGCGTATCGGCGCGTACGAGTGATTGATAGGCGGAATAGCTGTTCCAGATCAACCAGCCCCCGAGAACGACGACCGCGAGGAGCGGAACGACGGCGAGAGTCGTCAGCAGCGAACGAAAAGACAGTCTTTCAAGTAATTTGAGCATGGAGTACCCTATTGAATAATCAGGTCATCATGACTGTGACGAGTGACCGGAAATTCGGGGCATGGCACTCCTGTGCCCAAAATGGTGTCAAATACTTGCGAAAGCCTTTATGGCGTATTGCAATATGTATACTTACCGCTCCGGATCGTGACCTGGAGCAGCGGTCCGTCGTCGTCCGCACCAAAGAAAAAACCCCGGCATTGCCGGGGTTTTCTGCGGTGAGGACTACACGTGTCAGCGCGTCAGGCGCTTGAAAGTCATCCGCTTCGGGTTAACCGCATCGGCGCCCAGCCGGCGGACCTTGTCCTTCTCGTAGTCCTCGAAGTTGCCTTCGAACCATTCGACATGGCCGTCGCCCTCGAAGGCAAGCATATGCGTCGCCAGACGATCGAGGAACATGCGGTCGTGCGAAATGATGATCGCGCAGCCGGCGAAGTTTTCGAGTGCGTTTTCGAGTGCACCGAGCGTTTCGGTATCAAGGTCGTTGGTCGGTTCGTCGAGCAACAGCACGTTGCCGCCGGCTTTCAGCATCTTGGCGAGATGCACGCGGTTGCGCTGGCCGCCAGACAGATTGCCGACCTTCTGCTGCTGGTCGGCGCCCTTGAAGTTGAAGGCCCCGCAATAGGCGCGGGAGTTCATGTCGAACTTTCCGAGCTTGATGACCTCCGCGCCGCCGGAGATTTCCTCCCAGACAGTCTTGTTGCCATCCAGCGTATCGCGGCTCTGGTCGACATAGCCGAGGTGCACGGTATCGCCGATACGGATCGTACCGCTATCGGGCTTCTCCTGGCCGGTGATCATGCGGAACAGCGTCGTCTTGCCGGCGCCGTTCGGGCCGATGACGCCGACAATGCCGCCCGGCGGCAGCTTCAGCGTCAGATCCTCGATCAGCACGCGATCGCCATAGCCCTTGGTTATGCCATCCATCTCGATGACCACATTGCCGAGGCGCTCGCTGACCGGAATGATGATCTGCGCGTCGCCGGGACGGACATTCTCGGCGGCCTCCACCAATTGCTCGTAGGACTTGATACGGGCCTTCGACTTGGCCTGACGGGCCTTGGGGCTCGATGCGATCCATTCCTGTTCGCGAGAGATCGCCTTCTGGCGGGAGGCGTCTTCGCGCGCTTCCTGCTGCATCCGCTTCGCTTTGGCCTGAAGATAGGCCGAATAATTGCCTTCGTAGGGAATGCCGCGACCACGGTCGAGCTCGAGGATCCAGCCGGTGACATTGTCGAGGAAGTAGCGGTCGTGGGTGATCATCAGCACGGCGCCGGGATATTGCCGCAGATGATTTTCGAGCCAGGCGATCGTTTCGGCGTCGAGGTGGTTCGTCGGTTCGTCGAGCAGCAGCAGGTCCGGCTGCGAGAGCAGGAGCTTGCAAAGAGCCACTCGGCGGCGCTCACCACCTGAAAGGCTGGTCACGTCGGCATCGCCCGGCGGGCAGCGCAGAGCATCCATGGCCATTTCGACCTGGTTTTCCAAATCCCACAGGTTCTGGCTGTCGATGATATCCTGGAGCTTGGCGCCCTCCTCGGCCGTCTCGTCCGAATAGTTCATCATCAGTTCGTTGTAGCGCTCGATGATCGCCGTCTTCTTGGCGACGCCCTCCATCACGTTCTCGAACACCGTCTTGGTCGGGTCGAGGTGCGGTTCCTGCTCCAGATAACCCAGCGTCGCACCTTCGGCGAGCCATGCCTCGCCCGTGTATTCCTTGTCGAGGCCGGCGATGATCCGCAGAACCGTCGACTTACCGGCACCGTTCGGACCCAGAATACCGATCTTGGCATCCGGATAGAAAGACAGGTTGACGTTTTCGAGGATCTTCTTGGCGCCGAAGGCCTTGTTGAGGCCGGCCATATGATAAATAAATTGACGTGCCATCGTTTTGAATTGCTCCGCGGGCTGAATGGGGGTTTGCCGCTATGTAGGCGAAAGCTCCTTCCGGGGCAATCGCTGACTGGCCTTTCCGTCCAAATATCGCCGGGTAGACTGGGAATGCACGCAAACCAGGCGTGCTAGTTCTGGATCCGTTTGGACCTGGACCTTTTTGGGTATAGTCGTCGCGGTTATGTTGCAGGGCCGCGAAAAATCGCTTCTTCTAATGGACGATGATCAAGGAGGCCCACATGTTCGCCGAAACCAGGCGCTTCTCGAGCCCGAGCGGGGCACTCCTTGCCTATCATCACGAGCCGGCGCGCAAGAAACCGCGAGGGACCCTTCTGATCTGCCACGGAATGGTTGAGCATTCGAAGCGTTATCGGGAGTTCGCCGCAACGATGGCCGAACACGGCTTCGAGGTCTATGCCCACGACCATCGCGGCCACGGCGAGACAAAATCGACCGATGCGCCGCTCGGGCGCTTTGCCGAAAGAGACGGCGCGGACGCGGTGATCGCCGACGTCAAGGCGATGCGCGACATGGCATCCCAGGAAAACGCCGATCTGCCAGTAATCCTCTTTGGTCATTCGATGGGGGGCCTGATCGCGCTGAACGCGGCGGTCTCCCATCCGCAGGCCTTTCAGGCACTGGCAATCTGGAACTCGAACTTCAATCCGGGTCTCGCCGGTCGTGTTGCGCAAGGCGTCCTCCTTGCCGAGCGGATGCTGAAAGGTTCTGACGTTCCGAGCGCCATACTGCCCAAGGTGACATTTCAGGCCTGGGGGAAGTCCATTCCGGGCCACCTGAGCGAAGGCGACTGGCTGTCGCGCGACCGGGCGGAAGTGGAAAAATATGAAAGGGATCCGCTTTGCCAATTCGAGGCAAGCGTCTCGATGTGGCTCGATGTCTTCGCCCTAACGTTCAGGGCGCCGATGCCAGGAGCACTCGCCCGATTGCCAAAGGATCTGCCGATCCATCTCGTCGGCGGCGGGCAGGATCCGGCAACACGCGGCGGCCAGGAAGTCCAGTGGCTCGCGAGGCATCTGAAGCGAAATAGCTTCCACGATGTAACGACAAGGATCTACGACGAGATGCGTCATGAGACGCTCAACGAGATCGGCCGGGAGGACGCCACGGCCGACTTCGCCGCGTGGTGCGAAAAGGCCATTGACGCCCGGCGCGCCTGACGGACAGCCAGATTCCCATAGAGACGCGCCCGGCGTTCATTTACCGAATGCGGCAAATGTCCGAAACGGAATGATCCCATGAGAGAAATTCAAGTGCTTCCGCGCAAGTCGGAAGCTATAGATAGGATAACAGAATCCCGTTGGTAGATCCGGCATCGGACGGACCGACCGCATCCCGTACTGCACGAGAGCAAAACCCGCGATGACCACCCCACCCGGACAAGCCGCGCAGGCCATGGCCGCCCCGTCCGCGGATGTGATGATCGGTCTCTTGCTGATGATGGCGGCCGTGCTGATCGCGCCGTTCATTGATATCTTCTCCAAGCTCGCTACAGAGACCACTTCACCCATGGAGATTACCGCAGTGCGGTTCTTGCTCCAGATGGTCTTCATGCTGCCGATCTTCGTCTGGCGGCGAAGCCTTCCGCGCTTCTCGCGCACAAACACCCGCTATCACGTGGCGCGCGGCGGCTTGATCGCTCTTTCGATGGTCTGCTACGTTACCGCGCTCTCGATCATGTCGGTTGCGGACGCCGTGGCGATCTTCTTCATCGAGCCGATCATCCTGACCGTGCTGTCCAGCATCTTCCTCAAGGAGACCATCGGCTGGCGCCGCTATAGCGCATGTGCCGTCGGATTCGGTGGCGCGCTCCTGATCATCCAGCCGAGCTTTGAGGAAGTCGGCTATATCGCCCTTCTTCCGGCCGTTTCGGCGCTCTGCGTTGCCATCTTCGCCGTCCTCACCCGCAAGCTCGCCCATCGCGAGGACCCCTGGTCGATGCAGATCGAGACAGGCTTCTGGGGACTGGTGATTTCAGCGGCGGCGATCGCGCTCTTCGGCGGAAGCATTCCGACGACCTTCGCGCCGAGCCTGCCCGACCTCACCAGCATGGTCTGGATGACCGGCGTCGGACTCGCTGCCGCGATCTCCGGCATATTCGGCGTCTATGCCTATCGTTCGGCACCAGCTTCGACGCTCGCGCCGCTGCAATATCTCGAGATCGTTACCACCACGATCTTCGGCTGGCTGGTCTTCCGCGACTTCCCCGATGCCATCAAATGGCTGGGCATCGCGATCATCATCGGCTCCGGCCTCTTCATCATCTGGCGGGAACGCCGCTTCCCCTCGAAGCCGGTCTCAGAAAACGCCACGCTTGCGCCATGACAGGACTTTCCATGACCTATACGCAACCGAAGAAACCGCCGCTGGCTGGCATCCGTGTCCTTGAACTCGCCCGCGTGCTCGCCGGACCCTGGGCCGGGCAGATGCTCGCCGACATGGGCGCCGACGTCATCAAGGTGGAAAACCCCGAAGGCGGCGACGATACCCGTGCCTGGGGGCCACCCTTCGTCGAGGGCAAGGACGGCGAGAACCTGTCCGCCGCCTACTATCACTCGACCAACCGCAACAAGCGCTCGATCGCGGTCGACCTGAAGACCGAGGAAGGCCAGGAGATCGTCCGCCGGCTCGCGGCAACCTCCGACGTGGTGATCGAGAACTTCAAGCTCGGCGGCCTCAAGAAATACGGGCTCGACTATGACAGCCTGAAGGCAGTCAATCCGAAGCTCGTCTACTGCTCGATCACCGGCTTCGGCCAGAACGGGCCCTATGCCGAATTCGCCGGCTACGACTACATTGTTCAGGGTATGTCGGGCTTCATGTCGATCACCGGCGAACCGGACGGCCAGCCGATGAAGGCCGGCGTGGCGATCGCCGATATCTTCACAGGCATCTATGCGGTCACCGCCATCCAGGCCGCCCTCATCCACGCGATGAAGACCGGCGAAGGCCAGTTCGTGGACATGGCGCTGCTCGACGTCATGTCGGGCGTGCTGGCCAACCAGAACCTCAATTACCTGGTCTCGGGCAAGGCTCCGGTCCGGCTCGGCAATGCCCATCCGAATATTTCGCCTTACGAGGTCGTGCCGACCGCCGACGGCCACCTCATCCTCGCGGTCGGCAATGACGGCCAGTTCAAGCGGCTCTGCGCCATTCTCGGCATTGCAGAAGTCGCCGAGGACGAGCGCTTCGCAACCAACAAGGCCCGCGTCGCCAACAAGATCGAGGTGCGTCGCATCGTCATCGCCGAAACGCAGAAATGGGCCAAGCACGATCTTTTGACCGCCTGCGAGAGCAACGCCGTGCCGGCGGGCCCGATCAACTCGATCGCCGAAATGTTCGATGATCCGCAGGTGAAGGCACGCGAACTGCGCATTGAACTCGCGGATGCCGACGGAAACGTCATTCCGGGTGTGCGCACGCCGATCGTGCTGTCCGAGACGCCGCTGCGCTACGAACGCCCGAGCCCGCGGGTCGGAGAGCATCAACAGGAAATTCTCGCCGAACTGGCCGAGATCGAAAGGGAGAAGAACAAATGAAAAAGACCGGCGGACAGCTGATCGTCGATGCCCTCAAGGCCAACGGCGTCGAACGTGTTTCCTGCGTGCCCGGCGAAAGCTATCTGGCGGTTCTCGACGCGCTGCGTGACAGCGGCATCGAGACACTTGTCTGCCGCCAGGAAGGCGGCGCTGCCATGATGTCCGACTGCTGGGGGCGCCTCACCGGCAAACCCGGCATCTGCATGGTGACCCGCGGACCGGGTGCGACCAATGCCTCTGCCGGCCTCCACATCGCCCGTCAGGACTCGATCCCGATGATCCTGTTCATCGGTCAGGTCGGCCGTGACATGCGCGAGCGCGAAGCGTTCCAGGAAGTCGAATACCGCCGGGCCTTTACAGAATTCGCCAAATGGGTCGGTGAGATCGACGACGCCCGCCGCATCCCCGAATTCGTCACCCGCGCCTTTGCCATTGCCACCTCCGGCCGTCCCGGCCCGGTTGTGCTCTCGCTTCCGGAAGACATGCTGGTGGACGAGGTCGTGGCGCCCACCGCCAAGGCTGCCATGCCCGTCGAAGCCCATCCGGGCCCCACGCAGATGGAGAAGCTGGGCGAGATGCTGGCTGCCGCCAAGCGCCCGATCGCCATTCTTGGCGGCACGCGCTGGACGAAGGAGGCGGTTGCCGAGTTCGAGGACTTCGCCAATCGCTGGAAACTGCCGATCGGCTGTTCCTTCCGTCGCCAGATGCTGTTCGACCACCTGAACGCCTCCTATGCCGGCGATGTCGGCATAGGTATCAATCCGGCGCTGTCCAATGAGATCAAGGAGGCAGACCTCGTGCTGCTGATTGGCGGCCGTTTCTCGGAAATGCCCTCCTCCAGCTATACGCTGCTTGACGTGCCCTACCCGTCTCAGACGCTCGTGCATGTCTATCCCGACCCGTCGGAGCTCGGCCGCGTCTACCGCCCGGACCTTGCCATCTGCGCCGCCCCTGTCGAATTCACCACCGCGCTCAAATCGCTGAAGGCGCCGGCAAATCCGGTCTGGTCGGCCCGCACCGAGGCCATGCACGCGGCCTATCTCTCCTGGTCGACGCCGCCGACCCAAGGGCCGGGTCCGGTGCGCATGGGACCGATCATGGACTGGATCGAGGCCAACACGGCCGAGGACACCATCTTCACCAATGGTGCCTGCAACTACGCCACCTGGGTCCACCGCTACCACCGCTTCCGCCGCTTCAACACCCAGGCGGCTCCCACCTCCGGTTCGATGGGCTACGGCGTGCCCGGCGGCGTCGCCGCCAAGCTGATGAACCCGGACCGCGAGGTGATCGTCTGGGCCGGCGACGGCGATTTCCTGATGAACGGCCAGGAATTCGCGACCGCGCTCCAGTACGGCGCGAACGTCATCGTCGTGATCCTCAACAACGGCATCTA
>JBAYTX010000039.1:0-42267 GCA_041675415.1 Rhizobium sp.
CAGCGTCGACATGTTGGTCGCAAACGAGAGCTTGCGGAACTCCTGAGCCTCATCGACGATGATCTGGTCGATGCCTATCTCGGAGATGGTCAGCAGATCGTCCTTGCGGGTTACGAGCACTTCCAGCCGTTCCTTGTGGCCTTCCTTCATCCGCTCGATGCGCTTGCGCGACACGCGGTCCTGAAAGTCGACCTTGATCAGCAGATCCTCGTAGAGCTCCAGCTCATCCTGGATCATCTGCGCTTCAAATGCAGAAGGCACGGAGATGAAGCGGAAGGCCGAATGGGTTATGATGATCGCATCCCAATTGGCGGTGGCCGCGCGCGAGAGGAAACGATGGCGCTTCGCCTTCACGAAGTTGGTTTCGTCGGCCACGAGAATGCGAGCGTTCGGATAGAGAGCAAGAAACTCGCGGGCGGCCTGTGCCAGGCAATGGCCGGGCACCACGAGCATCGCCTTGTTGATCAGCCCAAGCCGGCGCTGCTCCATTATGGCTGCGGCCATCGTCAGTGTCTTGCCGGCGCCAACGGCATGGGCAAGATAGGTGGATCCCGCCGAGATGATCCGCCAGATGCCGCGTTTCTGGTGCCCATAAAGAGAAAGGGCGCCCGAGGCGCCGGGTAGCTGAAGGTGATCGCCGTTGAAGTGCCGCGGCGCGATATTGTTGAAGGTGTCATTGTAGACCCGCGCCAGCCGGTCCGTGCGGTCGGGGTCCGACCAGACCCATGACTGGAACGAAGTCTTGATTCTGGCGAGCTTTTCCCTTGCCGCCTCCGTCTCGACGACGTTGAGGATCCGACGCTCGGTTTCGCCATCACGGATCGTGTCGTAGATCTGCGGCACGGACGAATTCAGGGCATCGGACAGCAGTTGACCGGCATGGCGGCGATGGGTGCCCCATTCGGTGGTACCGGTCGCCGACCATTCGAGCTGCGGGGCATTGACCGTCCAGGTGGCCAGTTCCGGCAGGTGATGGATGGAAATACAGGCGTCCATCGTCTCCTTCACGAAGGCGACGATATCGGCCACCGGAATCCACGGCGCGCCGAGGCGGGCGGTGATGTCGGAAGGACGAAGATCCGACGGCTGCACAACCTTCAGCGCGGCGACATTTCGCTCAAATGCCGGATCGAGGGCTGCTGCCGCTTCAGCCGCTGCCAGCTTGGAGCGAACGGCGCCGGACAGGTAGGCGTCCGCCATGACCCAGGCGCCCGTCGCCGGATCCTGGAAGATCGCATCGCCGAGCTCTGCAATGACCGTATCGACATCGCTATGCACGAGCTCTGCGATATGGTCTGGATCGACATGGCCACGCTCATTCAGCACCACCGCGAGCGCATCGGCGGCAGTGATGATGATCGGCGCTGGCGGTGGTGCGATCACCCGCTCGGAAAAGATCGGGCCCGGTTTGGACGTGTTTGTCTCGAGGTCGTAGTCCTCGATCGAGGCGACCAGCCAGCAATCGGGATCGTCAAGAAACGGCGCGAGATTCGGGCGGCGATGGGTTTCCCGCACCTCGCCCGTTTCCGGATCGTCGAAGGTCGAGACCATCGTTAGGTTGATGGGCCCAAATTCGCGCACGAAACTCGACCACGCAACGCGCAAGCCGACCTGCGCCTGTTTCCACGGCAGATCGCACTCCTGAAGTTTCAGAATCGCGCGCACGGTGTCGCGGATCGGGATGAGCTTGCGGATGATCCGGGCATGCTTGGCAAGAACACCGCCGATACCCCTGCCGTTTCTCACCTCGACCGGCACGGTTTGCCCGTTGACGAGCTGCATCAGCGCGGCGCCCTTGCCGATAAAATAGCTGCCCTCGCGAATTTTCGGATCGTCCGGGCGTTCAACCACCGCAACAGCGGCTTCATTTTCCAGATCGAAATCGACCGGCTCCGGCTCGCCGTCATAGATGTCCCTTGGAAGCGAGTTGATCGCGGCCACCAGCGCCGTTTCGAGATCCACGCCATCGCCTGGCAAGCAGCTGTAGACTTCACCGAACGGCCCCGAGACTACAACATGACGCCCAAGGACTCTCTCGGGATGGTCGGCGAACCAGCGGTTGATCTGAACGACTGCCTCAGCGCCGGGTGCCGAAATGCCGGCAAGGCCGAGCCAACGATCGTCCCCAGGCTGCTCGTCCGGTCGACGTTTCCGGAAGAAAAGGATATCGACGACGACATCCGTGCCCGCATCGACCCGGAAGCTACCCTTCGGCAACCGGATAGCGCCGACGAGATCGGCTGTCTCAGCGATATGCTCGCGTGCCCGGCTATCGGCCTTGTCCATCGTGCCCGACGATGTAACGAAGGCTGCCAGTCCGCCGCACTTCAGCCGGTCAATGGACTTTGCGATGAAGTAGTCGTGCAGCCGAAAACCATGCGAACGGTATGCCGGATCACCGCGCACCGTGCGATCGGAGAACGGCGGATTGCCAATCGCCAGATCGAAATGACCAGGCAGCGAGGCGCGGGCAAAATCCTGAGTGATGATTTTGGCGCGCGGCTGCAACAGGCGCGCGATGCGGGCGGTCACAGGATCGAGTTCGACGCCGGTCACATGGCTGACGACGGACGTCTCGTGCGGCATCAGCGCCGGAAACATTCCTGTTCCGATCCCGGGCTCGAGCACACGGCCGCCATGGAAACCGAGCCTTGTCAGCCCCGCCCAAATCGCGCGAACGATGAATTCAGGTGTGAAATGCGCATACTGGGTGGAACGGGCAAGCGCGGCGTACTCGCCGGTGCTGACCGACCTTTCAAGATCGCCACCGATTTCCTCCCAGCCCTTGCGGAAGCCATCCTCGCCCGGCGGGCGAAAGACCCCGTTTGCCAGATCGGTGGATCCGAACCCGATAAATTTGATCAGCATGCCTTGCTCGGCCCTGGTCGCCGGCCGTTCTTGCAGTTCGATCTCGGCCGCCAGACGGATCGCCGCAATGTTGTCACGTGCCCGGTTGCGCCACGAGCGGGCAAGGCCGCGTGCGTCGAGCAGACGGAAGTTCTCGCCCATCGAGGCCACGGCTGTATTCGGTTTTGACGCTGCCGCAACCGCAAGCGTTGGCGCTGGTGCAACCGGTGGCTGATCATTGTCATGGATGGTCTCGGCGAAAACCTTTGGGAACGCGGTTGCCCCAAGATCGAAACCGAACGAGAGCGCGGCGTTGCCGAAGAGGTCGAGGGTAAACGGATCATCATGCGCCATGGAAAGCTCCTGCGAGAAGGCGCGCGGCTCAGCCCTTGCTCGGAAGGCAAGTCGTCGAGGCGCCGGTTGAATGGGAGTGGGAGGAATTGCGTCTGTTCAGACCGTGACGGTCTCGTCCGGTCGCCGGAACTGGACGGGCAGCTTCGCAGCGATCTCGTCGTCCGTTAGCTTATCCAGCAGCTTCCAGATCCTTGCCTGTGCAGCCGTATAGACAAGAACGATCGGCCGCCCGCGCAAGCCGGCGGGGAACCGGTCATCGGCATAGGCCCGGAAACCGGCTCCAGTCGTGCTCCAGATGTGGTCAAGTTTCTCCTGGCGGACCAAAGCGCGAACCGGTCGAGATTCCCGTTCGATGATCGTCTCGCGCAAGCGGTCAGGCGAACCGCTATCGGCCAAGTCGCAATGCCCGTGGAACCAACGCAAGCGGTCATCGATCCTGAGGGAGAGGAAAATACTGGTGACGCTTTCGGCCAGGCGCTCGCCCATGGCGAACATATCGCCGCGGATGAACAATGGCGGCAGGATATTGAACATATGGTCATATTCGGCTTGGCTGATCTCGAACCACTCGCCGACATGCCGGCGGCCGCTCAAGCGAACGTTATCGAATGGTGCCTCACTGTGGCGATTGAAGAGTGCGTACATTTCGCGGCGGCTCGCGACACCCTCGAACACCTTGCGGTTCCTGGGGCGGATTGTGAACGGATCGAACATTGGTTGCTCCTTCGGGGTTCTGGCCGAAGTCGGGACAGCTTCTGCTTCCTTCCTCGGACTTTTGATCACCCTTCCGCCGCCGCCGCCTCGCGTTCTGCCGGATCAAGGGCCGCCTATCCGGGCGGGCGGAGCTTCACCCTTGAAGCGGCTGGCGCGCATGCGGCAGTTTCCCTTTCTCCTCTCTTTCCTTCAGTTCTTCGTTCCAGTCCTTCCTGCCCGGTTTCAGTCTGGAGAAATCCGATCCCGTTTCCACGGCCGTCTCCCGGATACGTCGGGCAAAGACCTCACCCTGCGGATCAACATCTGTTGCCGCGACGAGGTGCGAACCCTTGCGCGTTCCAAGCGCCAGAATCGCGGCTGCCGTCGAAGGCGACCATCCACCGCCAGTGCTGACATAAAGCGTCCCTTCTCGCGTACCCTCGATCGCCGCGAGGCTCATCGCGTCTATCGCCGCCTCGGTCACACATATCCGCCATGCGCAAGCGTCACCGAAGCGAAACAGCTCCTTGGTCCCGCCAGTTGCAAAGCCTCGCCAGTCCGGTCCGCGTTCCTCCCAGCCGATCACAGCGCCATCGGCATCGACATGCTTGGCCCACATGCTGCCGCGGGGTCCCTCGCGCAGCAGGTCGCTCTCGATCGCAGAGCGAACCATGATCGATGGAATGGACCGGCTTTGCGTCAGATAGCTCCAGGCAGAAGAACCCCGCCATGGCCGCTTGCGTTGCTCCCAGCGCTCCGCGACTGAAGCGGATATTGCCGCGCGGCGAGATGGCCGCTGCCATGCGGGCGATGCCGGTCGGTAGGCGGTGAGGGCGGCAACATAGACCAGCGCTTCTGCAAATCCGCCGCCGGCGATAAACTCGACCAGCGCGAAGACATCGCCCTTGGCATCTGAGCGCGCATCGAACCATCCCTTGCCCTCGTGAATGACGATGATGATGTCGTCGTCCCGGCGGAACTTCATCGCCCGGCGCGTGCTCTCCTTGAGATCGATTGCAAAACCCTCATGCTCCAGCACGGCGGCACAGCCGACGCGCGCTCGCAATGCCTCGATTTCGATCTTCTCCATACCGTTTCTCCATACCTCTTCTGCTCGAGACCTCCTCGCCGCACCCTGCCGCGAAGACCGAAGGGCGCAAGGGCGCGGATGACAAGCTGTGGTATCAACGCGGGGCGGCCGCGGCGAAGCCTCCCTTGCGCCCTTGCGGGCGCAAGCGGCACACAGGATCCGGCTCAGCGAGCCGGACCGGGATCGAATGGATCGTATTCGTGAATGACGGCGTCCTCGTCACCGTCATACTCGGCGGAAGGCATGATGCCGATTTGTCCCTCGACCTCGAAGAGGATGACCGGAACCATCAGTGTCCGGGCAAGATCATAAGCGTGGTCTCGTGCGAGGCTAAGATCGTGCGACATTGCTTTTGGCTCCTTCGAGTAGCGGGGCCGATCCCCGCTCGATGGCGCCCGTTTCGTCCGGCCACGACCGCGATCACCTGGAAGCGAAGCTGCAGGGCCGCAGCTCGCTAGCGGACCCTCCATGGGTTGATCGTGAAGGACGAGGTTGGATCAGGGAAGCCAGACGAGAGAGCGGGGCGGTACCGCTTGTTTGGAGCGATCACAGCATCTCGCTCTGCGCGCCGCACGATCGCGCATGCCCAGCCCGACCTTGCGGGACAAAGGAAAACTCCGATCGAAGGAAACAATGCTTGCTGCCGCGAACCTGGCGGTCGGCCAGCATTTCGGGATAGACTCTGGTCCGTGGGTCGAAAGGAAGTTGCGGCTGAACGCATCCTTCTGACAGCAAGGCAGCGGCATCCATAGGTGAGCCCGCCTTCGAGAGGCTGGATGAAAGCCTGAAACCTGGCAAATGCCGGATCTGCGCGGCGTCATTCGTGGGCGGCATCTGTCGATCGAGGGCTATTCAAGACCTATTCGGACTGCTATGTTCGTTATTTGTTCTTATCGCGCATATGCATCACCTGTTTCTGAGAGGCGGCATGGCGAGGATTGTCCGAGGAACGCGGCATTTGATGTCCGCGGCTCGAGGATCACATAGAACAGACAGGCACTTATTGGGGATCAAGGCATGGCGGCTGCCTATCTGGATAAATTGAACGAACGGCAGCGCTGCGCCGTGGAACACGGTATCGGACTTGCGAAGGGCAAGACCGGCGGCCCATTGCTGATCATTGCCGGCGCCGGGTCCGGCAAGACAAACACGCTCGCACACCGCGTCGCGCATCTGATCGTCAACGGCGCCGATCCGCGACGGATCCTGTTGATGACGTTTTCGCGGCGTGCTGCGTCAGAGATGTCGCGGCGTGTCGAGCGCATCTGCAAGCAGGTGATCGGCGCCAACTCCGGCATCCTGACTGATGCGCTGGCCTGGGCGGGGACGTTCCATGGCATCGGGGCACGTCTGCTTCGGATGTATGCCGAGCAGATCGGGCTGAACGTGGATTTCACGATCCACGACCGCGAGGACAGCGCCGACCTGATGAACCTGGTGCGCCATGAACTTGGATACTCCAGGACCGAGAGCCGGTTTCCGACCAAGGGGACCTGCCTGTCGATCTATTCGCGCGCCGTCAATTCCGAGACGCCATTGGGGGAGGTGCTGAGGAACCATTACCCGTGGGTCTCAGCCTGGGAGGAGCAGCTGAAAGAGCTGTTCGCCGCCTATGTCGAGGCAAAGCAGACCCAAAACGTGCTCGATTACGACGATCTGCTGCTCTACTGGGCGCAGATGGTGAGCGACCCGGATCTCGCCGACGACATCGGCAACCGTTTCGACCATGTACTGGTTGACGAGTACCAGGACACCAACAGGCTTCAGTCCACGGTGCTGATGGCGCTGAAACCGGGTGGCCGCGGCCTGACGGTTGTCGGCGATGATGCACAGTCGATCTATTCGTTCCGGGCAGCTACCGTTCGCAACATTCTCGATTTCCCGCAGGAGTTTTCACCGCCGGCCGATGTCATCACGCTCGACCGCAACTATCGCTCGACGCAAACTATCCTTGCCGCCGCAAACGGCGTGATTGATCTCGCGCGCGAACGGTTCACCAAGAACCTCTGGACGGAGCGGCAGTCGGCGGAACGGCCGAAACTCGTGGCGGTAAAGGACGAGGCCGACCAGGCAAGCTATATCGTCAGCCAAGTGCTCGCCAACCGCGAGACGGGAATGGCTCTGAAACAGCAGTCCGTGCTGTTTCGCTCGTCCAATCACAGCGGACCGCTTGAAGTGGAACTCACCCGCCGCAACATCCCCTTCGTCAAGTTCGGGGGATTGAAATTCCTCGACAGCGCGCATGTGAAGGACCTGCTGGCGGTGCTGCGCTTCGCCCAGAACCCGCGCGACCGGGTTGCAGGTTTCCGCCTGTTGCAGATGTTGCCGGGCATCGGCCCTCAGACAGCCGGCAAGGTCCTCGATGCGATCGCCGCCAATCCCGAGCCCCTGCTGGCGCTCGCGGAAATACCGCCTCCCCCGAAAACCGGACCGGACTGGACGTCCTTCGTTCAGTTGCTCGAGGGTTTGCGCAAGGCGGAGACCGGCTGGCCGCTGGAGATGGCGCAGGCGCGCAACTGGTACGAGCCGCATCTCGATCGCATCCATGAGGACGCCGAGACCCGCAAGGCTGACCTCCTGCAGCTGGAGCAGATCGCAAGCGGCTATCCGAACCGGGAACGCTTCCTGACCGAGCTGACGCTCGATCCGCCGGATGCCACCAGTGACCAGGCCGGAATTCCGAACCTGGACGAGGACTACCTGATACTGTCGACCATCCATTCGGCCAAGGGGCAGGAATGGCGCTCGGTGTTCATGCTGAACGTCGTCGATGGCTGTATCCCATCCGATCTTGGAACAGGGACCACGCACGAGATCGAGGAGGAGCGCCGGTTGCTCTATGTCGGAATGACGCGGGCAAAGGACAGCCTGACGCTGATCACGCCGCAACGCTTCTTCACGCATGGGCAGAACCCACAAGGCGACCGCCACGTGTATGCGTCGAGAACCCGTTTTATCCCCGCGACGCTCCTTCAGTTCTTTGAAACGGTGACATGGCCCACAATTCCGGCATCCGCGTGTGAGCGCAGCGCCCGCCAGATCCGTATTGATGTTGGTGCGCGCATGCGCACGATGTGGAAATAGAGCGGCGCCAGGGCCAGACGCCTCCGTCGAGGCAAATGAGACTGACCAATATTGACGCCGGTTCCAGGCGTGTCCAAGGCTTGCCATGAAACCGCAGGGAACAGGAGCACCAGATCACCGGTTTGACATGCATCAAGACGCCACGGGCCTGAGTCCTGTAGCTTTCACCAAGGAGCGAGGCGTGAGTGGAATATTGACATGAATATGCAGCCGGGAAAGTGAGAGACTTGATGTAGCCTACGCTCGCTCTTGATGCCAGATGGAGGAGTGGCAAATGGCAGCGAACAGATTGTCAGGAGCATTCGCCGGTTTCCACCGGATGCATTTCCGCAACCTCCATTTTCGTAATCAGTGCGTCCCGACAGAAGCGGAACGCGTCAAGGAGCCGCTGTCGTGGCGGGTCTCCCGCTTCATCGCGGCGATTGCCTTCTGTTGTGCAACGCTGGGGCTTTCGTTCCAGGCCGGCGCGCAAGACGCGCTGCAACCGGGCGAAGCCATCGTCACGCGCTTCTCGGGCGCGAGCGAGCAAGCCGGCCGCAGGGTCATCGACCCCGACGGGGCCGTCGCCAGCATCCTCAACCTGCGCCAGCCGGGCGGTCCGCCGGTCGGTGCGCGTTGGTTGAACGAGATTCAGCGCGCGGCTGTCACCGCGGGCGAGGTTGGCCAGGTCTTCGGCGTGGCGTTCGACGACGCAACGCCACCAAATATCTATCTGACGGCAACATCCGCCTTCGGCCTGCACCGGAATGCCGATAATTCCGACTGGATGCCCGGCATGTGGGGCACGAATGGCGGCCCCGGTACGGTCTGGAAACTGGCGGCGGCAAACGGCTACCGGCCGCAGGTCTTCGCGCAGGTGGCCTTTGAGGGCCGCGCGAACTCGGGCGCCGCGCTCGGCAATATCGCATTCGACGCACGCAACCGGCAGTTCTACGTTTCCGACCTCGAGACCGGCATGATCCACCGGCTCCGCCTTGCGGACGGCGCGGATCTGGGCACGTTCGACCACGGCACCGCCGGGCGCACCGGGTTTCTCGACGTGTCGACGGGAGAATTCCATTCGTTGCCGGCGGTCTCATTCGACCTGGCCACCGCGGCGCGCATTGCCGACTGCGAGAGCGGCGACTTTTCCCGTACGCCGTCCTGCTGGAATTTCGCCGATTTCCGGCGCCGTGTCTGGGGTCTTGGCGTCCGTCTCGATCGTGCGAACGGGCAAAGCCGGCTATACTATGCCACATGGAGCAGCCAGAGCTTCGGCAATCCCGATTATGGCAGCGCAGACGAAGACGATCGGCGCAATGCCGTGTGGTCCATCGCTGTCGCCGCCGATGGAAGCTTCGACCTCGGCAGCGTGCGCCGCGAATTCCTCCTGCCTGATTTCTTCCGCTCGCCTGAGGCCATCGCGCGGGCGGGTCGCAGTCACCCGGTCTCCGATATCGCCTTTCCGGCCCACGGCGATCAGTCCGTCATGCTGGTCGCCGAGCGCGGCGGGGTGCGCAATCTCGGCCTCACCGCCGAGGACGCCTTCGCCTATCCACACGAGGCCCGCGTCCTGCGCTACGAATTGACCGACGCGGGCTCGTGGCGCGGCTCCGGTCGCTATGACGTCGGCTATTACGATCGAAGCGAGGACGGCCCGCCCTACTTGCGTGCAAATTCTGCCGGCGGCGTTTCCTTCGGTCCCGGTTATGACGAGAACTGGGAGGTGGACGGTGCGCGGCCCGATGCCTTTGTCTGGATGACTGGAGATGGCCTTTGCTCACCGCGAGGGTCCTGTTTCGATCCCGGCGCCAACGGGTACACCGATTCCTCGCCAGCAAATGGCGTTCAGGGACGCGCTGCACGACCCTACGAGGCATTCGAACCCATTACCGCATTCCAGCCCTATCCGGTGCCCGGTCCCGTCACTCCCCCGAGCGGCCTGAACGGCGCCTTCATGGTCGATGCGAACGTCAATACCGACGCGGCACGGGTTGGCGACGTCGCGATCTTCCAGCCTTTGCCGGGCGAACGCGAAGCGCTGCCTCCGCTTGAGCCGGAGATCGCCGGATGGCCCGAGGGGTTGCCGCCCGAAGGCTGGCTGCCTGCCCCGCCCCCGGCCGACGGATGGTTCCTGCCGCCACCTTTCCAAATCGACACCGATCTTGCGATCCGCAAGACGGGAGCCGCCCAATGCCAGGAGGGCGTTGAGTGCCGCTATACGGTCAGGGTTCGCAATCTCGGAGCGATCGCCTATATCGGCCCACTGGCAATCACCGACACAATGCCGGCGGCTGCGACGCTCGCCTCGACCTCTCCCGGCTGGAATTGCATTCCCGTCGGCGGGTCATTCAATTGCATCACCAACGCCCATGCACTGCTGGCGCCCGGCGCGACCGCGGCCATAGAGGTCAACCTGTTGCTGCCGGCTGACGTGCCGGGCCCGAGCGTGCGCAATTGCGCCGCCATCGACTGGTTCGAGATGGGCACCGACGACGGCCCAGGCGACAGCAACGACGAGGAATGCGTCGACACCCCGGTCAGCAACGGTTTTGATCTCGGCATGGTCAAGGACGGGTCGGTCAACTGCGCCGAGAATGCCGATTGCCTGTTCCTGATCGAGGTCGTCAACTACGGCCCCGGCGAATTCAACGGCAAGGTGGCTGTCCGCGATCCGCTGCCGGCCGGGACGACGTTCGTCGTCGGCGCCGGCGGCCCCGGTACGTTCACCTGTGCGCCGAGCGGCGGCGATGTTCTTTGCCAGACGCCGGACATAACACTTCCCGTCGGTGGAACGGCACACATCCTTCTGGGGATAAAGCTGCCGGATGGCATCGCTGGCGGAACGGTCGAGAACTGCGCCGAAATCAATTGGGGAGCCATGACTTCGAACGACGGAGCCGCGGACGTTCATCCAGACCAGGCCTGCTTCACGGTAAACGTCCTCGACGGGACAGGCTTCTTCGACCTCTTCGTCACCAAGCAAGGCCCAGCCCACTGCAATGCCGGTGGCAACTGCACCTACAATATCACAGTCACCAATGACGGGCCCGACGACTATACCGGCGAGATGGTGGTTCAGGACACGCCGGAACCGGGCGTCACCTATGTCGGGTCCAATCCCGACTGGACCTGCATTGCCGCTATTCCGATCGACTGCACGCTGAACGGCGGCCCGCACACGCTGCATCCCGGCGATAGCCGGACACTGACCCTGACCGTTGCCGTACCGGATCCCGCCCCCGCGAACCCGATGTTCAACTGCGTCGCCTTCAACTGGGCCGCTGCGGGCATGCCGCCGAACGACAATCCCGCGCCAGGGGGCACTGACAGGTCGGATGACGTCTGCGCCCCGACCCTGGCCAATGAAGGATTCGATCTTAAGATTGCCAAGACCGGCCCGGCCGAGTGCTACGAGGGCGGAGCCTGCGATTTCACGGTCGGCGTCACCAACAATGGCCCGATGCCGTTCATCGGATTCACGGCGTTCACCGACATGCTGCCTGCCGGCTCCACGCTCGAGGGCGCAACCGGCGCGGTCACATGCAACAGTACGGCACCAGGAACCGTGACCTGCAACGTCGGCGGGGCGGTGTTACCGCCCGGCACAACGCAGGATACGACGATCCACACGCGCCTCCCCGATCCGGTGATCGGCGATACGGTCGAGAATTGCGCCACGATGAATTGGGACACGGCGGCGCCCGACTGGTACATCGGAGCGACCTTTACCGGAGACGACGATCCTGCAACCGATGGCCCTGTCTGCGCAACGGTGCCGGTTCTTGCCGCCGACCTCGCCCCATGGGGAGCGACGACCTGCCAACTGGGCAAGCCCTGTCCCATCGAGGTCAGGATCGAGAACCGGGGCGGCCGACTGTTCAGGGGCGCCACCGGCCTGCGCGGCACCCTTGATCCGGGCGTCACGATAAGCAGCATCGAGAGCCGGACCGCCGGCCTTGACTGCCGGATAACAGGAACCGGGCGCTACGAATGCAACGGCACGGATATGACGCTCAAGCCCGGCTCTGCCGCTGCAATCGGGCTGGTGCTCGACGTTCCGGCGAACTTCCCGCACCGGCGCATCGTGCACCGCAAGGAGATGCTGTGGCCCGACGCGAACGTAAAGGACCGCAAGCCGGGCAATGACCGCCACACCAGCACGATCATGATCCTGCAACCGGAAGAGCCCGCCGCTCCGCCGCAGCCGGCGACACCGCCCATCGTAACGCCTCCTCCCGCTGCCCCGACGGTGAGTGTGCTGGCCGCCGACCTCGCGGTGAACAAATCCGCCGAGCGCGATGCCTGCGTCGCGGGTGCACCTTGCGACTTCCTGATCACAGTGACCAATGCCGGGCGGACAACCTATGTGGGTCCCTTGCAGCTCAGCGACGTCATGGATCCGGGTGGCGCACGGGTCAGCACATTCGGCCCCTCGCCCTGGTCTTGCCGCGAGACACGGGGGAACTTCCTCTGCAGTCACCCGACGACCTCGTTGCGTCCCGGAGAATCGCGTACGCTGTCGTTAACCCTCAATGCGAGCCGCAATGCCTCCGGAACGGCACGCAATTGCGCCCGCCTCGACTGGAGCGAGCGCACGCGGGTCATGGCGGTCCAGAATGCGCTCAACGGGCTCGGCTTCCAGGCAGGCCCGGTTGACGGACAGGCCGGAGGCAAAACGCGCGGCGCGATAGCGAACTACCAGAAGAGCACCGGACAGACCGTAACGGGTCAGATCGACACCGTCCTTTTGCGCAGGCTCTTCGTCACCTGGGGAGACGGCGACGCCAATGCAACAAACGACAACCGTTGCACGACGGTGGCTATCCGACAGCCCATCGTGCCGCCGCCCGTCTGCGCTGCCGGCCAGACAAGCATCGATCCCGCCCGCGTGAGCGCGCTTCGCGCCCAGGGCTGGAAGATTGCGCCGGTCACGCGCGCCGGCCAGACCATCTACTGCGGCTCCCCGCCTGCCCCGCTCTCCTGCCCGTCAGGATACCAGGCCTATACGAGCCAAAACCGGGTGCCGAAAGGCTGGGAGGTAATCACGCGGCGCAGTGGCGACCGGGTTCTCTATTGCGCCCGTCCATCCCAGGAGAGCTGTCCGCGCGGATGGGAACAGGTCGATCCGGCCCGCGCCGCCGCGCTGACCCGGCAGGGGTGGGAGATCAGGCGGATCGGCAATCTAACCTGTGCAAGGCGCGGTGAGACCGTCAAACCTCAACCGCCGCAGCCACCTGCCTGCACGGGAGGGCGCATCTGGAATCCGGAGCAAAAGGCCTGCGTCTGCCCTCGCAACATGCGCTGGGACCCCAAGCAGAACCGTTGCGTGCCCCCGCAGGTTCGGCAGCCTGGTCTGGAGACACCTCAGCTACAAAGAGGAATTACACCACCCCTGCGGCTGGTCGTTCCACCGGCCCTGAAATAGCCGCGCGGCGCAAAACGCATCTCCAACGGCGGGAAGTCACGTTTTGCCGGCGCGTGTAACGCTTGAACGGCGCGCCATCGTCTGACCGGCCCCTGAAAGGAACCGCAAACACGGTTCAAGACAATTGTCTGTGCCTCGGGATGGGCGCCCGGTACCCGCAGAAACGCAAGAGGAGCGCGAAAGGCGATGACCTCATTCAACAACGCAATGCCTGGAACATCAGCGACAAATAGGAATGGGTAAAGCGGCTGCGGCTGCGAGCCGTTGCGAAATCCGGCAACAGACAAAGCAAGGCTGCAAACAGCCTGCTTCTCGTTTTCCGCCCCTAACCCGACAGGCATATCGCCACCAAGCCAGTATCGCAGGCCGCTTTTGCCACAAACGCGACGGCAAACACACGGGATGCGACAGGATCTTTTCCGTGGGTCTGCATTCTGGATTACGTCGTCACTCAATCCTATGAAAAGAATGCCAGCGCCCCGATGGCCCCGAAGACAACCAACATCAAGACAATCAGGCCGATCGCCCGGGCCGCAGACCACGGTTCGCTGGCATAGTCGTTGTCAGGACCCGGTGACTTGTCCCATCCACTTGCCATTCTACCCCTCCTGTTGCCGCCGCGGAAATTGTAACCGCAACTCGCCCAAAAGGCGAATCTTGGCGCGCTGCAGGCAATGCTTGCCGAGCGTCGGAATGTGCGCCAAACTTGAGGTCGGGGGTTCAGGATGAAGAAGCAATACTGGATGATCGGGGGGATTGCTCCCTTATGCCGTCATCCGACAGGCGAGCGTCACCGATCATGACACCGCCCTAGTTCACCCGTCTCCCTCCTCCGAAAGCATCTCGAAATCTGTCACCGCCTTCCGCCCTGAGTTGTCGCAGAAGCGCTGATCGACCCGACGGCCGGCTTTCCATCGACGAGGCTTCCCGCAAGCATCCGGTTCGTCAGCCCTCCGCGTGCCGAGGTCGCCCCGCTCGTCTCAGAAACTCAGAGGACTAAGGAATTATAATGGTGCGGCAGGCGCATCAGTACGAGGTCTTTTCGCCTGACCACGTTGACGGGATAGCGGCTGTTTCCATCAGCGATGTCGATATTGGCCAAAGCAAGATTCTGACCGGGAACGATAATCGTCTCGTTTCGTGGGAACGCAAATGTATCGGGACCGAAGATACCGCTGAAGCAGCAATGGGGTTCGGAAGAATGCAGTGCGTTGGCAAAGGCAATGTAGCAATTGTTCTCGCCGGCGCGGACCCGATAATGGTGCCAGTGATGGGTATCGGCTCCGGTCGGGATCGGCTCGGGGTGCGAGACAGCAGTGCCCGCATGGTCCATGACGAATTTCGTCGCGATTGCCGAAGGGCAGGCTATCAGATCGCAGCCGCGCAGCGCCAGCACACGGCCGGCCTCGGGGAAGGCCGCATCGTGGCCGATGAGCACTCCGAGCCTGCCGAATGGAAGATCGCAGACCAGCCAATCCTGCCCCGCGCTTGCCCATGTGCGCGTTCCAGTTGCCAGATGAATTTGGCGATAGTTCCACCTTTCGCCCTTGGGGCCGAGAACGACAACGCTGTTGTAGAGTGTTTCCCCCGCCTGCTCCGCGTAGCCTACGACCAAGAACAGGTTGAGGCTTTCGGCTAGTTGCGCCAACGCCGACATTGCCGGATCAGTGGACTCGATCGCACCGGCGGCGGCGCCTGCGAGGCCGGTCAGCGCCTGTTCCGGAAAGACCACGAGTTCAGCGCCTTCCTGGCTGGCTTGCTCCGCCAGGGCCGTAATGCTAGCGAGGTTGGAGGCGAGCACTTCGGATAGCGCCATCTCGGCTACCGCGATGCGGGCACTGCGTCCGGAAGGAACCGCCTCGTGACCGTAGAGGCTGAAGAAGTCCTTCGGATTCCAGCTGAAGGTGTTGGTCATCAGCTCGGCATACATCTCGGGACGCCGCTGCTCCATGACCGGTTCGCCCCTGACGAGGCGCGCGGGGCGGGAAAGCATTTTTCTGGCGCCGGGATCGGTATTTCAAATCGAAGGCAGTATTGATCAAGGCTGCTTTCTACGGCTCAACGTCGCATATATCGGCGATACGCGCTTTCATGAATTCATTCGTCGCGAACTTTCGCCGATCCGTCAATGAAGTCTGCGCTCGCCTTTGGCTCAAGCTCCATTGGGGCTTCATGAAGTGTAGTGTCTTCCGCCTACACTTGGAGTGCCGCGTTGCAGTTGTCGGAATGAACCGATGCCGTGGACACCACCTTCGGTTAGCGTCGATGTCGACTATCAGCGTGGACCCTCGTTGGAATGCTGAGAACCATTTCGCGCGCCGCCCGGTGGTTCGGCGGAAGGTTTGCCGACCACAGGACCACGGGCGCTGGCGAACGATCTTCGCCTACTCGGCTTTCCCGACTGAACTAGCCAGCAGCGCCGCAGGGTATAGAACCTCGACATCCCTCGTTTCGTGCCAGATCACCCTTTCGGCAAGTCGTGAGATCTCGGATTGGCCCACCTCTTCTGCCGCTGCATAGAGTCCGACTAGCGCGGTGACGAGTTCGACGTCGCCATCGAACAGCTTTGTCAATTCGACTTCAAGGCTCTGTGTCTGCCCGCGCAATTCGGCGTCCGTTTGGGGCTGCTCGATCGTGGCCCAATCCGTCGAACCGAGCCTTTGCAGGACGACTCGTTCCTGCGCGAGACTGTGCCGCGCCATGAGGCCCGCCGCAACGCTAGCGGCGATGCCAACGTCGCCCGGGATCTCGGAAACCTGTTCCAGTTGTGCCTGGAAGTCCGCGTGTTCCGCACTCAGAGCATATGGCACCACATTCGACGATGCCATGGCCGATGTGGCAACCATGGTCAGTGTCGCGGCTATGATGAACTTGGTTTGCATGTCAGCCTCCTTTTGAAGTGATGACATCAAGCTACCTCCTGGACCTGACAGCAGGCTGAATGGGCTGCGATTCATTTTTCAGCTTGCAGCGAAGAAGAAGGGCTTCCTTGTAGGTATTTGTGTGATTCCGTTGCAGGGAAAGGATCAAGTATTACTTGTTCGCCCGAGCACGTAAGATGTATGCACTGTTTGCACACCGGTTGGATGGCGGACACGTGAACCATGAACTCCTTCGCATATATCGGGTACTGACGAAGGCCGCGAGCTGAAGTCCACTGCTCTGTCGTGGCGAGGGGACCGGACCAGAGCAAAGCGCATCTACGGAGAGGGTATCCCTGCGACATTTCGGCCGCCCCACCTGGAACATTTACTACATCGGTGCTGGCACCTGGAACCTATTGAAAATGCACCGTCGATCTGATGCAGAGCATCGATTGGACGGACACTTCACTGAAAAAAAGGTTCCGACCATGAACAATATGATCCTGTCGCTCGCCATAGGCATTCCGCTCGCCTTGTCCGCCATCACCGCCCAAGCCGCCGATAATGCTCCGCCCGTTCTGGACAAGGCTCACACCGCAGTCGTCATCACCGATCCTCAAAACGACTTCCTCTCTGAAAACGGCAAGCTCTACGGGTTGCTCGCCGACAACATGAAAGAGCTGAATACGGTTGCGAACATCGAGACGCTGATGAAGGCTGCAAAATCCGAAGACGTTACGCTCGCAGTTGATCCGCTGGTCTACAACGCCCTCGACGTCGATTGGTCACGCGCAGGCGCCCTGCAGCGCCAGCTTCTGGACATGGGAGCGCTGCAACGGGTTTCGCTGAACGATCCGGAAGGCTTCGAGAACTCCGGCGCGGATTTCTACGAGCCCTTCAAGCCGTATATCTATGACGGCAAGACCATCGTCGTGGCGCCGCACAAGCTGTACGGCCCAGAAAGCAACGACCTGATCTATCAGCTTCGCGCGCGCGGTATTGACACCGTGATCCTCGGCGGCCTCGTTGCCAATCTGTGTGTCGACTCCCATATGCGCGCCCTGATGGAGAACGGCTTCAAGGTCTATGTCGTGAAGGATGCAGTCGCCGCACCAGGCACAGATGCCTATAACGCGGCCCTGGTGAACTACGGCATGATCGCCAACGGCGTTCTGACAACCGCCGAGGCCGTCCAGGCTCTGAGCCAGTAGGGCAGAAGCCTTCTCTGCGAGCGCCCGCGCTATCGCGGGCGCCGGGCGTTCCCGGACCGGGCATGTGCATCCGTCTATACCTTGAAAGGTATGGCGGCGGGCCCCGACGCCTCCAGCATCACCAAGGGAGAGCATCCATCATCACCAACGCCTTCCCGTCAGTGAGACGGGTCAGAACGCTTGGAACGGAGCCCGGCACCTGTAGCAGTCCCGAACACAAGCTCCTCGATGACGCCGTCCATCCCGTTGCCGTGAAGTCTCGGAGGGTTGCTTCCGGTTCCGGGTGGGACTGCAATCGCCAGACTCCAGCCGGAGACCTCGAAGGATGAGCTGCCTTCGGAGACGTCATGGCCAGGTAAAGAGCACGCGGGACGCGGCTCCGCTCATATGGGATCATCCGTCGCGCCGCGCATCATGCTTTCGAGCCGTTCGCGGTCGAGGATCGTCACCTTCCGCGGCGCCAAGGCGATGAGCCCCTGGCCGGCGAGGTTGCGCAAGAGGCGCGACACGACCTCGCGAATCGTGCCCAGATGCCGGGCAAGCTTGTCCTGCGAAAGGTGGACAACGCCCGTCTCATCCGCCTGCGCGAAGAGGAGCAGCACGAGTCGTTCCTCCTGCGGCAGCCGCATTGCCCCTTCGAGAAGCTGCAGGAGCGAGAAGACGCGCTCGGACAATTGCTCGAACAGGAAGCGCTGGACTGCGGGCTCCCGGGCGAACGCTTCGCGAAACAATGCCCCGGAAATCGACAGGATCTCTGCGCCACCCTCGTCGGCCGATGCCCAGGCCGGATAGGGTATTTCAGTGAACAGGCTATTGAGAGCCAGGATGCAGCTCTCCCCCGGTTGGATCCAGTAGAGTGTCCCCTCGCGCCCGTCCAGACCGATGTAATAGACCCGGATCGCGCCGGAGCGGACGAAATAGACGCCGTTCACTGAGTCGCCGGGATGAAGGATGTCAGTTCCCGGCGGCACAATTGTCCGTGTCATGTCGGTAAGCAGCCGGTCTCGCGTTTCGGGTCGCATCTCGCGGGCAAAGGAAAATGAGTCAACGATATCTTCCGAAACCTTCATCGGGCTCTCGCATTCGCGGCTGACGTCAAGCGGGCTTTCTCGAAAGAAACATATCGCCTGGCGTGACCGTAGTCACCTCGGTAATGGTCTCGAACGGCAGGCCGACCCGTTCGTGTACCCGGCGCACAGCTTCTGCGTCGGGCGCCATGTTGAAACAGAAGGCACGCCCTTCGTCAAAGCCGACGTGAATGCGCAGGCTGACGACCCCCTCTTCCGCGCATACCGCTTCGTAGGTCTCATAGAATCCGGCGAAGTCTTCCTCGGAAATGCCTGCGGGGAAGGTGTCGCTCGTCTCGTCATGAGTGTCGATGAAGAACTTCATTTTCTGCATTGTCCTGCTCCGTTTTACTACCGGCACATGTCGCACCGAACGTCCTTATGCATGAGGCCGGCCGCGTCTACTGGAGCATTTGCTACATCGCCTTCCGCTCGCGGTTCCTTACACTCGGAACCGGACGGACCCTCGCTGTCGCGTGAACGGGTGCGTATTTTTTTAGCAGCGGATAGCTGTTGGGACGACGACTATGTTGCTCATTCTCATTGTCATGTTCATCGGTGCTTGCATCGGCTTTCTTGCACTTTTCCTGATTTCAGGAGATCTGGCACACCGCAGCGGGTTAACAGGCCCCAGGCGGTTCATGCTTTCGGCCGGCCTTGGCATGGGCGTGTTCGCCATTTCAATCAAGCTGTTGTTAATCGGCCTCCTGATGACGACTACGAAGGACCATAGCCCCGCACCGCAGCGCATGGCGGTGGTTGACGCGGCGAATTTTCCAGCCGGCTATTTCGAGTCCTCCTATACCGGGAAATGGTATACCCTGCCCATTGTGGCGCCCACACCGGACGGCAATGCGCTTGATCCCGGCATTGTCCACCTCGGAAAGCGCCTCTTCAATGAGCCGAGACTGTCGGTCGACGGTAAGATCGCCTGCAGTTCCTGCCACAAGCTCGAGGCCGGCGGCGACGACAACACCGCCGTATCGACCGGCATCGACGGGCTTCGCGGCGACAGGAACGCTCCCACGGTCGTAAACGCGGCATTCCTCTCGCACCTGTTCTGGGACGGCCGTGCTGCCTCCCTGGAGGAACAGGCCAAGGGCCCTCTCGTCAATCCCGTGGAGATGGGAATGGCGTCGCACGCGACAGTCGAGGCGGCGGTTCGTGCGATGCCCGGCTACCCGGAGGAGTTCGCCCGCGCCTTCGGCGCTCCGGATGCTGTCACCATCGACAACATCGCCTTCGCAATCGCGAGCTATGAACGCACGCTGATTTCTCCCAATACGGATTACGATCGCTTCGTGCGCGGTCAAACGGACGCTTTGAGCCCATTGCAGATCCGGGGCATGGCCCTATTTGCGGGGCTTGGATGCCGCAGCTGCCATCGCGATCCGACATTCAGCGCTGCCGGGTTGGTTAAGGCCGCGGGTATCCGCAAGCCGTTCCCGGTATTTACCGACAGCGACTATGTACGCAAATATGATCTTCTCGCGGACAAGGGTTCCAGGACGACCGCGGATAGCCAAAGTGCCGGTCTTTGGCGCGTTCCTTCTCTTCGCAATGTCGCTCACACGGCGCCTTATTTTCATAACGGCTCGGTGACAACACTCGAGGAGGCCGTCCGCGTTATGGCTGCGACCCAGCTTGGCTTGCGGGTCGATCCGGCGCGTGAAACAGAAACGCCGGAAATCGAATGGAATTCCAAGACAAGAAAGCTGACCCCCTATCGCCCACACGTGCTGACTCAACGCGATATTGATTCCCTGATTGCGTTCCTGGATGGCCTTTCAGTGTTCACATCCGAATCCGAATTGAGGGGGAGATGAAGCGCCTCAGTACCTGGGGTGAACTGATCACATCACGGAACCCTAACCGCCAGACCACCGAGATTCACATCCGCATCGCGGTAATGAACCGCTTCTCGGCCCTCGGTCGACCGAGATAACTCATGCCCCATAGCCGACGCGAGGAAGTGGCAGGAACGTCCTGTCGCTGAGTTGAGTAACAACGCCCGCGCCGCCCTTCCCGCGCGAAAATTCGGAAAGGTCATGCGCCGCGGTAAGCAGTTCGGGAGCTAATAATGCCACAGCTCAACGTTTCGCGACGTAGCCAGC
This sequence comes from Rhizobium sp., assembly GCA_041675415.1. Classification (GTDB taxonomy): domain Bacteria; phylum Pseudomonadota; class Alphaproteobacteria; order Rhizobiales; family Rhizobiaceae; genus Allorhizobium. The sequence goes on from JBAYTX010000039.1 coordinate 20,732, forward strand.
CTCCCAGGGCACTGCCGCTTTGCCAATTCCACCAGCTCGGGATTCGGCGCAGTCGGCGCCCTTTAAATCAGGAGAGCTTGACAGTCTGGGATGACTTTGCATAGTGAGTGAGTAATTACTTTCTTTCGTGATGGCGTGCAATTTCCGCCAGACTTCTCAGGATACCGTTCCACATGTCTCTATCCCGCAATCTCCTTGTGTCGGCACTTCTGGGACTTGGCATCATACCGATCCATTCTGCAGCAGCGGCACAGATGACCAACGAGCAGATTGCGCGCGAGATCGTCGGCAAGGAAATGACTGCTAGCCGCAACGGCATAAGTGTGCGCTTGCGTTACAGTCCCGATGGTACCGTCACGATAAGGACCATGTTCATGTCCGGCTCCGGTACATGGAAGTTTGGCGCGGACGGCCTCTGCATGGATATGACAAGCGGACCGAAGCGCGGCCGGACATGCGTTTCTTTCGAGAATCTGGGTGACAAGACATATCGCAATTCCGAAGGACTGGTCCTGACGGTGCAGAACTAGAAACTGGTCCTTCGTGGGGCCGCTTCGATTGAGGGAACCGCGGTGAACAACGCAATTCTGCTGGTCACGGCATTCAAGGAAGAGACCGTCTGGGTATTCGTGCTCCGCGCTGTCGGGATCTCCGTGCGAGCGCGCGTCCGTCCTATCTTCCTCCCGGTCTCGCTGACGATATTCGGCATGATGCCCCTAGCTGCCGAAATCTGGTCCCAGTCAAGCATTGAAGCCTCGAATGATCTCGGTTGTGTTCGGGCCTCCGGATTTAACGACGCTGGCATTGCCGGACTTGCCGGCGCTGTACGGTCATCCTTGCGAAATGGGATTGGCGCGGAGGAACGCGATGTAGCCGATGTGTGTACCCCAGGCAGCATGTGGTCAGTCTCTTCACCGGCCACCGGAATGCGGATCAGTGACTTGACGGCAAAGTTCTCCTCCGTCGCTCTCGGTGACTTGTCCGATGAACGCAAGCTTCAAGTGAAGGTTGATGCCAGGCTGGTCCGCATGGGGATGATTGATGCGTGAAGTTCACGCCGCCCGGGCGCAACCATTTGGAGTGGCAGTATCACAAATGTGTTTCGAATTTCGGGAAGGCAATTTTGCTGGCGGGACGAGGAATGGCTGGATGTCTCCACGCCGTTATTGGTGCGTCTCATTTTCACTAGTCATCTTGATGGTCATGCTGAGTGGTTGCGCGAGCCCTCCCCGTGCGCCGCTCACGGCCGAAGCTCAGAAGACAGCCAAGATCGATGGTTTTTCCAAGATCCGGTTCTGGGGTGATGGATCGGCGGATGAGCCAAATTCAGGGACACCAGTGCCTAATCCTCCGATTCGGTCAGGCCGAATCTCGTACCTGGCGCTATCGGGAGGCGGCTCTGGAGGAGCATTCGGTGCCGGGATCCTAGCCGGCTGGACGGTGGCCGGTACTCGGCCAACCTTTGATGTGGTGAGCGGAGTGAGTACCGGAGCCCTGACGGCGCCGTTCGCGTTTCTCGGGCCGACCTATGATCCCGCTCTCAGGGAAGTATACACAAGCGGAATTGCCGAAACACTTGTGAGCCCCCGACCGATCATGGGGCTTGCCGGATCCGGACTCTGGGATCCCGCACCGCTTCGCCGCCTGGTGGAACACTACGTCACCAACGATATGCTCCAGCAGATTGCGGCCGAACATTCCAAGGGTCGCCGTCTGCTGGTGGTCACGACCAATCTGGATGCGCAACGAACCGTCATCTGGGATATGGGTGAGATAGCCGCGCAAGGCCACAAACAGGCGTTGACTCTGTTCCGCAACGTGCTGATTGCCTCGGCCAGCATCCCGGCAGTATTCCCGCCAGTGATGATTGACGTAACGGTCGAAGGCAAGCGGTTTCAGGAAATGCATTCCGACGGAGGCGCCACCACACAATTGTTTACGGCACCCGAAACCCTGCTGGCATCTACGAGAGTCAATCCGCATATAAAATCAAAGAGAATTGACCTCTATATCATTCTTAACAATATGCTTGATCCGGAATTCGAGGTCGTGAAATCAAACACACTGGCCATTGCCGGAAGAGCTTATTCAACCCTTATCAAGACCCATGCACGGTCCGCGGTCAATGCGGCATATACGTTGACGCAGCGCACAGGATTTGGATTCAATCTCACGTATATCGATCAAGTCGTTCCCTATTCAATCAGCGATCCATTCAACACTCAGTACATGCGTCGTCTATTCACGATCGGCTATGAGAAGGCGCAGTCCGTGGACTTCTGGAACAAAAGCCCGCCTGCTGTGAGCAGCCGAACATACGCACTGCAAGGGCAATCGTCACTCGGCGGATTTCGTCGAGACAATCGCTAAACCGGTCGTCATGGGGGTTTGGCGACGACGCCCTCGAAGCTCGAACATTGTCCGCCGGCCGCGCGACCTTGGCATTCGCGTCCTCATAGCCCTTGAGCACCGGGCCGAGCCGTACCGCAGTGCCGACCACCTTGTCCGACAAACCAAGGAGATAGAGTGTCTCGGTCGAGCTCTGGCCTAACGACACGGCACGCGCCGGCGCCTTCTTAAAGGTGATATCACGGCCGCAGCTGTTGATCGTCAACGGATAACCTGTGTCAGCAGCGGCTGCACCGTACATGTCTCCGGAGAACAGAAGGGAGACCGCGCACATTTCCGCACGAGAGAGGTTCTTGATAGTAAAGGCCATGCGCATTCCCTGAATTGGCCGTGGCTCCGTCGCGGTCGAAACGGCCGAGCTCACAACGCCGGGCCGGTATTCAGACAGATCGAACCGTGGTCGTGATCAGGGAATCCGCCCGCAAAGTCGCAAGTGATAGATATATCTAACTCCTGTTCAGGGCATCCCCGCCCATGACGATGGATCAGTGCTTGACAGCACGTCTCCTGGCTCACGAACTGGCACCGTTTATCTTCCTTCCCAGATCATTCGGGCCAGTGGCGAGGCGCCTCAGGCGCCATCACGATGAACGGCAGTCCGCTTACAGTTGCGGGAGCCGCCTCGCACATGCAATGGGAGAATGAACTCTCGGTCAACACAGTATCCCTTGCGCAAATTGGAACCGAGGGCCGTGTCAATGTTTGCAGCCGAGGTCCGATGCCTTCACCTGATCGCATCGACATGGGAAAGGAATCGGCGATATCGCATTGCCTGACCCCGATCTTGTCCGACTCAGTCAAAAACAAGGGAAACTAGGGTGCCCCCTAGCTTGCGGGTTGCTTTTCACACGAAGGTGAATCAGCACCGACGGTTGACCTCTTGAGGTCTATGCGTAAGACATTGATTTACATAGACGAAAATTGGATTCACGCGTGCTTGCAAACAGGGTCGCCAATGACCCGATCCCGACTAAAGGTCTGCCTGTAAAATCATGTATTTGTTGCCTTTCGGCTGGGGGCAACCTTCTGCGCAGGTTCACAGTCGTGCTGGCGCAGGGACCATCGTGCCACAGCCAGCCGCCGCACCCCAGACGGACGGTCGACGCTACGTCTGAGAGCAGGTTTTCAGGGCGAAACCGACCATGACGCAGAGTCGACCTTCCTGCTGGTATTTTTCATACGACACGCTAATGTACGGGCAGCGACCAGAGGGAGGCGACGTGGCGCTCGACTCGCACAAGATGGAACTGGATCCTTTGCAACGCGGTCGCGAGACACAGCGGCTCCGGCTGTATTTTCTATTGCCGTTGGTTATCGCCATCCTGATTACCGAGATTGTGCCTATTACCGGCATCTATCTTTTTACGCATCGTAGCGTCGGTGTTGGCGGCATCCATCTCCAGTTATCTGCATTGGATCTCTATCGCGACACGATAGACCAGCACGCACACGCGCTGGAGACTACTATCGACATTCTCGTTCACGATGAAGACCTGCAAGATGGGTTGGCCCGCAAGGACCGCGAGGCACTTCTCGAGCACGCTGCCCCGATGTTCGACAGTATGAAACGCACATACGGCATCTCGCACTTCTATTTCACCGGTCCCGATCGCGTGAACCTGTTGCGGGTGCACGATCCGGAACGCCACGGTGATGTGATAAACCGGGTCACTACGAGGTTGGCCGAGCGCCGTGGCACAACCACGTATGGTCTCGAGCTCGGGCCTCTCGGTACATTCACGTTGCGGGTTGTCGCTCCCTGGTACGACCTCCACACCCGGCGCCTGATTGGCTATGTCGAACTCGGCATGGAAACCCCTGAAATGGTGGACCGAATTCGCGAATCCCTCGGAGCTGAGTCCTTTGTCCTCATTCGAAAGGAATTCCTGGACCAAGCTGGTTGGGAAGAGGGAATGGGCGTATTCGGGCGCCGGGCCGACTGGAACAGATTTCCCCAGTATGTGGTAAGCAGCCAAACGCTGCCGGCAATTCCGCAGGAACTCGCGGGGCGCTTTGAACGTGGCGAAATGGAGACAGCGCCAGATGAACCGGCCATTCAGTTCGCCCAGCGCTTTTACCGGCCATTGTTCGTTCCAATCAATGACGTCGGCGGTCGCACTGTCGCCACCATTGCGCTGCTCGTGGACGTTTCCAACGAAGTCGACGCCGCCCGGCTGGCGCTTTTGCTCGGCGGCATCGCCTATCTGGCCGGCGGCGTCCTGCTCTTTATAGTTTTCTACCGTCTTGTCGGCTGGATTGGACAGCGCATCGAGGACAACGAGCGCAAGCTCCACGAGCTTGCGGCCATCGACAAGCTTACTGGCCTCTTCAATAACCGGATTTACCAAGCGAGCCTGACAAACGAGATCACACGCGCCCAACGCTTTGGTCACCCGATCTCCGTTCTCATGCTGGACATCGACCACTTCAAGGAGGTCAATGACACATATGGTCATGTGGCCGGGGATAGAGTCCTCGAGAGACTCGGGCATCTGCTGAGGGAATACACCTGCACCGGCAGTAGCGTGTGTCGCTATGGTGGTGAAGAGTTTGCCATTATCCTGCCCGAACTTGGGGCCGAGACTGCCATGGAAACGGCAGATCGGTTGAGGGCTATTGTCGAACAGACCGATTTCGACATCGGCGAAGACCGCAGGATCAAGGCTACGGTCAGTATCGGCGTCGCGGCATTTCCCGAGTCGGCAGCAACGGCAGAGGAACTCACGAAGGCTGCCGATGCAGCGCTTTATACCGCCAAGGGAGAGGGGCGTAATCGGGTGTCGCGATACCGAAATTCTTCTATGAGAGCGAGTGACTCGCGCGTTCCAACCTGAAAGAAGGTTGCGAGAATTTCTCCGAAGACGAATATCAAGCCGGGTGGAAATGGTAGAGGACATCTGCCAGCGTAACATGCCGTCGCGTGCGCTGGAGGGCGGCGTCGCGGTCGGCTGGCGCATCCGCTAAAACATCGAGGAAGACCTTAGGTCTGCTCGCAAGAAGCACGACATCAGCCTCTACCCGCAAGACACCAGGCGCCTGTATACGGCGGGAAACCAAGAGGGGCCAAGGAGCGCCGACATGGACCAACGCGGCCACATGGTGCGCATCTGCTTATCGTACAGAGTCACTCAGAGCGATCCGTCAAACTCTATTTCGGCTATTCTCGAAATAGAGTTTGACAGGCGCGATAAGGCGAACTAGATTATTTCCATGAATCTCGAATTAGTATCATCGCAGATGGAATCGTTGGGCAACCCGACGCGGCTGCGCATCTACCGAATGCTCGTGCGCGCGGGTTACGATGGCCTTCCGGTGGGCGGCCTTCAGCAGAAACTCGACATTCCCGGCTCGACGCTCTCGCACCACTGCAAGAATCTGCTCGACGCGGGGCTCATGACCCAGGAACGGATTGGAACAACGCTGGTCTGCAGGGCGAACTACAAGGCGATGTCCGCTCTCATCGGCTACCTCTCGGATGAATGCTGCGCTGACGGCGCCTGCGAGGATCTCCGGGAGGCAGCCAAAGCCTGATTTTTTTACCGTCTTATTTCGATCTTGCTAGAATTATGGAAGGAGAAGATGAATGGAATCGATCAAGAACCTCCCCGTCGCCATCATCGGTGCGGGACCTGTCGGTCTTGCTGCAGCAGCTCAGCTCGTTCGCCGCGGCCTGAAGCCGTTAATCCTCGAGAGCGGCCCATCAGCCGGAACCTCGCTGCGGGCATGGGGGCATGTGCGCCTCTTTTCGCCGTGGCGTTATGTCGTAGAGACCGCCGCTGCCGAACTGCTCCGTTCCACCGGATGGAACGCACCAGACGACGATGCCCTTCCGACCGGGACAGAGATCGTCGAGCAATACCTGGAACCGCTGGCTCGCGTTCCGGAGCTTGCGAAGAACATCCTGTTCGACGCGAAGGTCAGCGCGATCACCCGCCAGGGGCTCGACAAGGTGGCCAGCCAAGAGCGCGACGCGGCTCCCTTCCAGATCAGATACACCGACAAAACGGGCACGGAGAGATCCGTAATCGTTCGCGCAGTCCTCGACGCTTCCGGTACCTGGAGCCGGCCGAGCCCAATGGGCGTCGACGGGCTGCCGGTAATTGGCGAGAAAGGCGCCTCCGACAAGATCGCCTACGGCATCCCTGATGTCACCGGACGAGACAAGGCCGACTATGCCGGCCGTTCCGTCCTTGTGGTCGGGAGTGGACACTCGGCCATCAATGTCGTGCTCTCACTCCTTGATCTGCAGGCAACCACTCCGGCCACGAAAGTACTCTGGGCACTCAGGCGAAACCGCATCGAGCGGCTGCTTGGTGGTGGACTGAACGACCAGCTGCCGGCGCGTGGCGATCTGGGCCTGGCGGCCAAGGCGGCAATCGAGAACGGCCGCGTCAAGCTGCTGGCACCATTCTCCGCCCAGTCAATCCGGACCAAGCGTGATGCTCTGGAGGTCGACGCATTGCTTGGCGGCCAGCCTGAGCGACTGGCCGTGGACAGGATCATCGTCGCGACCGGTCTCCGTCCCGATCTCGATATGCTGAAGGAACTCAGAATTGACGTTGATCCGGCGGTGGAAGCCCCTCGCAAGCTCGCACCGATGATCGACCCCAATCTCCATTCCTGCGGCACCGTCCCTCCGCATGGTGTGGTCGAACTGATCCAGCCGGAGCAGGGCTTCTTCATCGTCGGAGGGAAATCCTACGGACGGGCGCCGACCTTCCTCATGGCGACTGGCTATGAACAGGTGAGATCGGTCGTGGCGGAACTTGCCGGCGACCACAAGGCCGCGCGGGAAGTTCACCTCGTCCTGCCGGAAACCGGCGTCTGCAATGTGTCGACGTCGCCTTCGGCGGCATCGTCCGCCGGGGGGTGCTGTGGCAGCCCTGCTCCGGCAATGGTCGACGCCTGCTGTGTCGCCGACGTCGGGGTCAGGGAGGCTGGCAAGTCCGGTTGCGGTTGCGGCTCGACCGCACTGAAGCAGAGCGAAACGGCACCCGCCCAATAAATGGGCCGGCCAGCGACCGCGCGCCTCATTTGGGCGCTCGGTGCGACGCAGATCAACGGCTACGGTTCGCTCCACTACTCGTTCAGTATTCTCGCGCCGGATATGGCGCGCGAGTTCACTATGCCGTCTGACCGGTGTTCGGATTGCTCTCGGCAGCACTCACGGTCGCAGGCATGTTTGCGCGCAAGGCTGGACGATGGGCCAACCGATACGGCGCAGGACGCCTGGTGGTCCCCGGCTCCCTGGCGGCGGGCCTCTCGCTTGCGGTTACCGCGGCCGCTGCCAATGTCGTCGTCTTCGGTGCTGTCATGATCACTATGGAAGTCTCATCGGCATTCGTCTTGTACAGCACGGCCTTAGCCGCGATCGTCCCGACCGGCGGAAGCAATGCGCAAAAGAGCACCACAATCTGGTCCACTCGATGAGCCGCCGTGGAAACTGCCACGACAACGCGGTCGCCGAAAGCTTCTTCAACCTTCTGAAGCGCGAGCGGATACGCCGCAGGGTCTACCCTTCGCGTCACGAAGCCCGCCAGGACGCGTTCAATTGCATTGAATGTTCTACAACCCGAAACGCAAGCACGTTCTCAATGGGAGGCTGTCGCCCGGTCCACGCAAAATCATCTCCGGCCAAGGCACTCGGGCTCCCCTTGTTGGCCGCAAGCTTCTGCAATCCAAGGTGCTCGAAGTCGAGCTCAGGATCCGGGGTATCCTACGCGGCTATCGATTAAAGGGCGGCGAAATGAGCCGACGGCGTTTTGATGCGCGCATCCGCGAATGGATTACAGGACATGCGACATTGTCTCTATTTTATTGCAGCAACCATCGTTGCGGGCTCGCCGTAGATATCTGTCAGGCTGACAGACCTGGTCGCGTCATAGCTGGATTTTCCCACAGCTCCGTGCAAGACTTTAAGCCGGGGAGAAGATGATGTTCACATCAAATCACTGGGCGATGCTGCACGCGATGTCTCGACGACTTACCGGCTATGCTTTCGCACTGACACGTGACCGGGACAAAGCAAGCGACCTGGTTCAAAACGCGATCATCCGAGCGATGGAAAGCAGGAAGGTGCCGGACGATGACGTTGCGTTCCGTGTATGGATCGCCCGCATCGTTCGCAACTTGTGGATCGACGAGCACCGCGCGCACCTGCGCCAGAACGCCTGGCTGTCTGCCTCGCACCCCGAGGGCGCCGATTTCCCTGCGGATTTGCCGTCGGAAGACCTGATCCTGAACAGAATGGTGATCCGGCAGGCATTCTTTGCGCTCGGCACCGATCACCGCGACGTTCTGGCGCTGGTTGACATCGCCGGTTTCAGCTATGATGAAGCCGCAAAGCTACTCGATGTGAACCGAGGAACCATCATGAGCAGGATTAGTCGCGCGCGTGAGAAGCTCTTGCGACAGCTTTCCGACGAAGGCATCGTTCCCCTCCGCGCGAGCGCCGCCCGGAGAGGCCGACATGACGGATGATCCGGTCTCCTTCGAGACCCTGAGCGCCTACGTGGACGGCGAGCTGTCGCCCAAGGAAGCGGCACGCGTCGGACAAGCCGTCGCGGCTGACCCTGTGCTCGCGCGGCAAGTCTCGGTGCTGCAGGCCCTTCGGGCCGGTGTGTCTGCTATTGGCGGAGAAGCCGGACCAGTACAAGTTGACGCTCTTGAGCCCAAGACGCGCCGGTTCGGTGGGCGGCGACTGGCCGGATTTGCGACAGTCGCCATGCTGTCATTGTCACCTGCTGCTGGCATTTTGTTCTTCCAGCCGGCCGAGATGGAGGGTGATCGCGTGCTTGCCGGTTCCCACCTGGCATCCACAAGTGACGTAGACCTGCGGCGAATGGCGAAGGCTTATGAGTCATGGGGTGCGCCGGCATCACAGGGCGACGCGACCGTCGCCCCGACGGATCCAAGGCTTTCCCGTATGATCGCCGCAACCGGGCTGCGGCTCGTGGAGACCGGCAGCGTCACGTTGCAGTCCGGGATCACTGCGAGCCAGGCCAACTATATTGGTCCGAACAGCTGCCGGCTCAGCCTGTTCGAAATCCCCGCATCGGGTACAGTCCCCGCCACGACGCCACTGGTCATTGAGACCCTGAACGATCTTCAGATAGCGCGCTGGTCGGCAGCGCGACACTATGTCGTGATTTCCCACGACATGAATCATGCACGATTTGCTGCAATTGCAGGATCGCTCACGACTGCGACACAGCGTGACGGCGTGAACGACAACAACCTGATCGCTGTTCTCTCCCTCGCCCGAGAACACTGTCTGGGCTGATCGGAAATAACAAAATTCTGTTGGCCACGGAATAAATCCGGTGGCCAAATCGTTCTTTCTCTCGTTGGACCATCCATCTGATGGTCCAGGCAAACGCTAAGAGGGAGGAACTTATGGTAACCAGAAGGCAGATGCTGATCGCTTGCGGTAAGACCGCGATCGGCATGGGCATGGGGTTTGGACTGTTAGGCGGGAAAGGTATTGGCGCAGCCTTTGCGGAGACAGCGCAATTGCCCTTCGAAAATGGTGAGCGCCAACTCGTCGTCTATCCAGGCAAGCGCCCGATGATCGGGCTGAGTGCAAGACCGCCGCAGCTCGAAACCCCGTTCGAGGTGTTCAACGAGGGTATATTGACGCCCAATGATGCGTTCTTCGTACGCTATCACCTTGCGGGCATTCCAACCGAGATCGACCCCGAAACCTTCCGGCTGGAAGTTTCCGGACGGGTGCACACGCCGCTTTCGCTGTCCCTGAAGGAGCTGAAGACCGCGTTCGACCCTGTCGAAATCGTGGCTGTCCACCAATGTTCGGGCAACAGCCGCGGCTTCGTCGAACCGCGTGTTGGTGGCGGGCAACTCGGAAATGGCGCCATGGGCAATGCACGCTGGACGGGCGTCGCGCTGCGCACCGTTCTCGAACGGGCTGGCGTCGAAGACGGCGCGATTGAGGTCGCCTTTGGCGGGCTGGACGGACCGGTGAACCCGGACACGCCGGACTTCACAAAATCGCTCGGGCTCGATCACGCAATGGACGGTGAGGTTATGCTGGCCTGGGCCATGAACGGCGAGGACCTTCCCTGGCTGAACGGTTTTCCGTTGCGCCTGGTCGTTCCGGGCTATTACGGCACCTATTGGGTGAAGCACCTTGACCGGATCGAAGTCCTTGATGCGCCGCTCGAGAGTTTCTGGATGAAGACGGCGTACCGCATTCCGGCAAACGACTGCGCATGCGTCGAACCGGGCAAGACGCCCTCGGCGTCGGTTCCCATCAACCGGTTCAGCATTCGCTCCTTTCTGACCAGCCATGCCGACGGAACCTCGGTGCCGGCCGGCGAGGTAGCGCTGCGCGGTATCGCATTCGACGGCGGCCATGGCATCACTGACGTCGCGGTCTCGAGCGATGGTGGCTCAAATTGGCAGTCCACGCGATTGGGCGATGATCTCGGACGCTACTCCTTCTGCGAATGGACTTCGTCGCTACGCCTGAAGGCGGGACAACACCAGCTGATGGTGCGCGCGACCAACCGCATCGGCCAGACCCAGCCCGCCTCCGCCCTCTGGAACCCCGCCGGCTACATGCGCAACGTCATCGAAACGACGCGGCTGACCGCAGTCTGAAGGAGCATGCCATGAAATCCACCCTGCCAGTGTTGCTGTCATTGATGGTCGTTACCACACCCGCTCTTGCGCAACCGATAACTTACGAACTGCCTGAAGAAACTGCCGTGCTGAAGCCCGGCCCCGAGCCCGGCTACTCGGCGGCGGGGGCCAACTGCTTCGCCTGCCATTCGGTTGACTACATCGCCTATCAGCCACCAAGGAAAGGCGCTGCCTTCTGGGAAGCGGAAGTCGCCAAGATGATCAAGGTGTATCACGCAACGATCGACGAGGCCGATGCAAAGGCGATTGCGGCCTATCTTGCCGAGACCTACTGACGCGGATATGGCCCGGCCGTAACACAGGAATGCCGCGCCACGGCGCGGCATCCCATATCAAACTACAAGTGTTGGTTCATGCCAGAACACCGCACCTCATCGTACACGATGGCCGAGCGAGCCATTCTCAGGCAGACTTGAGCTTGGGGTCAGTCACAGGGGCATGATCAACTCGTCGCGGCCTCGCTCGCGAGACGCCGGACGCGGGCTCCCACGATTCCGTCGTTCAACGAGGCGAAGACTAAAAAGTGTCGCAGTATCCTCGTCGCGGTCGTTCAAGAGATTACCCTCGATGTCGTTGGTGACCAAGCCTAGGCTGCCTTAGGCAGCAACGGCAAGGCATCCTTACGAGTTCTCCCTCGCCCACGAAGTAAAAGGCCCGATTAAGATCATAGCAAATTCTATGTCTTCCAATCTCGAGATGGCAATTTCGATCTGGCAGCGACCATGTGGGTACAAGCCCCGTACGATCGGCGACCTGCCCTTTGATCATCCTGCCGCATTCCTGTATGATCCTTCCAGAAGTCCGGCTCTCCGAAATGCCGGAGTTACGCGCCTCGGCATAGGCACAACCGAAGCCTCCTCACACCGAGCGATGCCGCGAAAATCGTCTGAACAAGACGCCTGACGAAACCGCCACCCAAATCACTTTACGTTGTCAGCAGCTGTCAGGGCCGCAATCTCATCAGTGGTAAAGCCGGCCTTGCCAAGCACCTCCGCGGTATGGGCACCCAGATCTGGCGCTGGAAGGCGCACTTCGCAGGGGGTGCGGTCCAGCTTTACCGGAAAGCCCAGCATCCGCACCGCGCCGTGGCCCGGATGGTCGACAGTGATCGCCATCTCCTGTTCCACGATCTGCGGATCGGCAAACACCTCGTCAAGACTCTGGACCCGACCACACGGTACACCAGCTGCGTTCAGCCGCGCGATCCAGCCCTCCTGCGTGTCTTGGGCTAGGCATTCGTTCAGGATGCCATGCAGTTCGGCCCGGCGGGCAAAGCGTTTGGGATTGGTATCGAAGCGCGGGTCATCCATCAGACCTCCCAGGCCCAGTGTATCGAGCAGCCGGCCCAGAATGGTGTCGTTCGACGGGGCGATAGCGATTTCTCCATCCGAGGCACGGAAAAGACCGTAGGGAGCGACCAGCGGGTGATCATTGCCGGTGCGTTCCGGCGGCCGGCCGGTGGCGAAATATTCGGCCGCGATATAGGCCATCGTCGAAAGTGCGCCATTCACCATTGCCGCCTCGACCCTCTGGCCTTCGCCGTCGCGGTCGCGGCCGTGCAGGGCGCTGACGATGCCGAAGGCGGCATAAAGTCCGGCCAGAAGATCCGTCATTGGTTGTGCCATGCGCATCGGCTCCCCCCCGGGGGCACCGTTGGTGGCCATAAGCCCGCTCATCGCCTGGGCGATGAAGTCAAAGGCAGGGCGGTCCACATAGGGGCCGGAACTGCCGAAACCGTTGATCGAACCAACCACCAGTCGCGGATTGATCGCGGTCAGGACATCGGGCGGGAAACCCATCCTGGCCAGGGTTCCGGGGCGGAAATTCTCAACCAGCACGTCGGCGTTTTCCAAGAGCCGCCGCAGGGCCGTGCGCCCTTCGGGTTGGTAAAGGTCAAGTACGACCGATTTCTTGTTGCGGTTGAACGCCGCAAAATACCACGACAGGCCGTCGCGGATAGTTCCCTGGGCGCGGACGGGATCGCCTTCAGGGGATTCGATCTTGATCACCTCGGCGCCCATGTCGCCAAGCAACATCGCGCAGAAAGGGCCGGATAGCACGCGGGTCAGGTCGATGACACGGATGCCGTCAAGGGGCGGACGCATCATTTCCGGACACCCCCACTGGAGGAAGGCACAGCGGAGCGCGGATGAAGCTTCAACCGCGGACCCGCCCGCATCATCTGGCCGGGAAGCGGATAGCCCAGGATGTCTTCTATCCGGCGGGCGACGCTGGCCACTGTCTCGCCGTTCACGCCGGTTTCGACCCCGCATTCATCCAGCAGATAGATCAGATCCTCGGTACAAATGTTGCCCGTGGCACCCGGTGCGAAGGGGCAGCCGCCAAGGCCGCCCACGCTGGATTCATAGGTGGTGATGCCTTCCATAAGTCCGGCATAGACGCATGCCAGGCCGACGCCGCGCGTGTTGTGAAAATGCAGGGCGATCTCCATCTCGGGGACGGCGGCGCGCAGCGCGCGCACCCGTTCCTGTACCAGCGGCGGCGTCGCCATGCCGGTGGTATCGCCAAGCGTGATGCGCCGAATGCCAAGCGCGGCATAGGCGCGGGCAAGGCCGACAACATCCTGCATCTGCACGTCACCTTCGAAGGGGCAGCCAAAGGCCGTAGCGATGGCGCCCTTGACCTCAATTCCTGCCGCGTCGGCGATGCGGATTACGTCCGTGAAGCCTGCAAGCGAACTTTCGCGCGACTGGTTAACATTGGCCTGGTTGTGGCTTTCGGAAGCAGACAGGAACACCACCATCGCATCGACCCGCGCCTCCGCCGCCCGTTCGGCGCCCTTTGCATTCGGGACAAGCGCAGTCAGCTCCAGCCCCGGCACGCGCCTTGTGCCAGCCATCACCTCAGCGGCGTCTCGCATCTGCGGTACCGCGCGGGGGGAAACGAAGGATGTCACTTCGAAGCTGCGCAGTCCGGCGTCGATCAGGCCATTGACCATTTCGATCTTGATCTCGGTCGGCACCCATTGCGGGATGGCCTGCAACCCGTCGCGCGGGCCCACCTCGGTGATGCGCACGGTATCAGGAAAGTCCTTGATCATAACGGTCATGATGGCCTCCGAAAGAATTTGCAAGGTCGTTTTTATTGGTATACATATTTGGTATGGCAAAGGTCAATATAAAGACAACAGCTGAAACAACGGGCACGGACGGCACGGACGGGATCGCCACTCAGGTGTTCCGGCAGATCCGCGCGGACATCCTGTCGCTGACCCTTTCCCCTGGCGAGATAGTGGCCGAACGTGGACTTGAGACGCGCTATGGGGCCTCGCGCACCCCGGTGCGCGAGGCCCTGGCCCGGCTGATCGCCGACGGCCTTGTGGAACGCCACGGCCGCGGCTACCGGGTGACGCCGCTGGACATCGCGCAGCTACGCGAGCTTTTCGAATTCCGCGAGGAAATCGAGGCGATCGTGGTGCGCAAGGCATGTCAAACCGCCACACCCGAGAGCCTTGCCGCCTTGCAGGCCACGGCGGACCGCGGGCTTGAGAGTATGACTCCCGAACACTGGCTTGGCGCGGGGCTGGACATCCATGTTGAACTTGCCGTGCTGACCGGGAACCGCTTTCTGGTCGAAGCGGTGCGCGATGCCGTGGGGCGGGCGGTACGGCCGCGCTGGCTACTGGCCAGCGACGCCAGCGAACGGCGCACCGCGCACAAGGAACACAGCGAAATCCTGCGCCTCATCTCGGCGCGCGATCCTGACGGAGCCGAGCGAGCGGTGCGGGCACATACGCGGGCGGTCGGGGTCAGCATTCTTGCCGCGCTTGAAGATGCTCGCCGCATCCTTGGATCGCGCAGCTTTGCAGATGGCGAAGGCACCCCGCCTACAGTCCATCCAACCCGCGGGAGCGGCTGAAACGCCCCCGTATCATCCAACAGACAAAAGGGAGGAGCCAAATGTCTGATCTCAAGTATCTCTTCGGCGCGGGTGTCATCGCCCTCGCGCTTGGCGCGACAGGAGCTGGCGCGGCGGATTGCATCGCGCCAGCCGACCCCGGCGGCGGCTGGGATTTCACCTGCCGCACCGTGGGCGCGCTGCTTTTCGAGGAAAAGGTCGTCAATGAGCCCGTCCAGGTCACAAATATGCCGGGGGGCGTGGGGGCGGTAGCCTTTGCCCATGTCGCCTCCAAACGCAATTCCGAAGCCGAGCTTCTGGTGGCCACCTCGACCGTAGGGGTCACACAGATTGCGCAGGGCAAGTATCCCGGCGGGACCGACGTAGTGCGCTGGCTTGCCATGCTGGGTTCGGACGTTGGCGTGATCGCCGTGGACAATGATTCAGAACTCAAGACGCTGGATGACCTGATCGCAAAGCTGAAGGCTGATCCGGGTTCGGTTGCGGTCGCCGGGTCGTCGGGCGCGGGGGGCTGGGATCACATCCGCCTGCTGATGGTGGCTGATGCCGCCGGCATGAAGTCAGACGCGTACAAGGCCATCCGTTGGGTGCAGTTCGATGGCGGCGGGCCGGCCGTGACCCAGATGATGGGAGGTCAGGTCGGCGCGGTGTCCACCGACCTGGGCGAGATCGCGGGCTTTGTCCAGTCGGGCGACATCCGCATACTTGCAGCGCTGTCCGACGAACGGATCCCCGCCTTCCCCGATGCGCCCACCGCCAAGGAACAGGGCATCGACGTGATTGGCTACAACTGGCGCGGCTTCTACACCGGCGGCAAGGTTTCGGATGGGGACTATGACGCCTGGGTGGCCCGGCTAAAGACGCTGTACGATTCCGAGGCGTGGAAGAAAGCCGCCGCCGAAAACGGCCTTGTTCCGGTCTGGCGCGGCGGGGCCGAGTTCAACGACTTCGTCAAGGAACAGGCCCGGACGATGGAACGCATCTCGCGCGAGATCGGGGTGATCCAATGATGGACCGGCTGGTCGGACTGCTGCTTCTGGCATTGTCGATCAGCTATGGCGTGACCGCGGGTTCCTTTCAGGCCAGCTTCGGCGACCCTCTGGGGCCTGCGGCATTTCCGATGATCGTCGCCGTTCCGGCGGCGATCCTCAGCCTGGCGATGATGATTTGGCCGGGACCGGATGCCGTCTGGTCCCTCGGCCGGCCGATGCTGATGCAGGGCGCGGCGCTCGCTGTGCTGGTGGGCTATTCGCTGCTTCTGGAACCCCTGGGCTTTCCGTTGGCCACGGCACTAGGCGTCTCCCTTCTGGCGCGGCTGATAGGGTCCGCCTGGCTGCACGGATTGATGGCCGGTGCGGGGCTTGCCGGGATCCTTTTCTTCGTCTTTGACTGGCTGCTCAACCTGCCGTTGCCGGCACTGCCACAGTTCCTCGGATAATGTGATGGATATCTTGAACAACCTGGCGGCTGGCTTTGCCGTCGCCGCGACTCCGGTCAACCTTGCGCTAGCCGTATTCGGCTGTTTCATCGGCACGCTGGTGGGTGCCCTGCCCGGCCTTGGCCCGGTGAACGGGGTAGCGATCCTGATCCCCGTCGCCTTTGCAATGAAGCTGGACCCTGCATCGGCGATGATCCTGCTGACAGCGGTATATTACGGCACAATGTATGGCGGACGGATCTCATCGATCATGCTGAACATTCCCGGCGATGAACCGGCGATCATGACCACTCTGGATGGCTATCCGATGGCGCGGTCGGGCAAGGCGGCGCAGGCGCTTGGCATTTCGGCGATGGCCTCGTTCGTGGGGGCGACGCTGGCCACGGTTGGCCTGACCCTTTTTGCTCCGGCCCTGGCTAGGGTAGCGATCCACTTCGGTCCGGCGGATTATTTCTCGCTCTATGTAATGGCCTTTGCCACCGTGGGCGGGGTCGTGGGCGTAAACCCATTCAAGACGCTGATCGCGGCATTCCTAGGGCTGATGCTGGCCGCGGTCGGGCTGGATCCCGGAACCGGCATTGCACGCTATACCTTCGGCACCTTCCACCTTTATGACGGGTTCGATCCGATCGTGGCCATCGTCGGACTGTTCGCCATCAGTGAGGTACTGGTCTATTTCGAAACTGCCCACATCGGCGGCTCGCCCATGGTGCCGCTTGGACGGGCCATTCCGCGCCTGCGCGAAATGGTGCAGGGCTTCCCCGCCATGCTGCGCGGCGCAGGCCTCGGATTCATTGCCGGGGTGCTGCCCGGGGCCGGTGCCTCTCTCGGCGCTTTCATTTCCTACACCGCCGAAAAACAAATCTCGAACACGCATGACACCTTCGGCAAAGGTGATCCGCGCGGCATAGCCGCGCCCGAGGCCGGCAACAACGCCGCAGCGGGCGGAGCACTGATCCCGATGCTGACGCTTGGCGTTCCAGGTTCAGGCACAACGGCAGTGATGCTGGCGCTTCTGATTTCGCTCAACATCCAGCCGGGGCCGTTGCTATTCGAACGCAGCCCCGAACTGGTCTGGGGGCTGATCGCCTCGCTCTACATTGCCAATGTCGTGCTGCTGATCCTGAACATCCCGATGGTGGGCATCTTTACCCGGTTGCTGAGCCTGCCGCAGTGGCTGCTCATGCCGCTGGTGGTGATGGTGTCCTTCCTGGGCATCTATTCAATCAGCCATTCGCCCTTCGACCTGTTGGTGATGATCGCTTTCGGGGTGTTCGGCTATCTGCTGCGGAAACTTGATTTTCCGATGGTGCCGGTGGTTCTGGGTCTGCTGCTCGGGGCTGACATGGAAAACAACCTTCGCCGGGCGCTGTCAATTTCTGGCGGGGACTGGGGCATCCTGGTCCAGAGCCCAATTGCGCTTGGCATCTACACGGTAACCGCCGTGATGCTGGCGCTGGCCTTCCGCATGGCACGACGCAAGGTGTCGCCAGATCCGGCAGACTGACCGGGAGACCCCGCCAGGAGGGCTGGCGCAGCGGATGGACGCATTATGGCGCACCAAGCTCGGATAGAGTCAGGCCCCATTAGCCGACCTGACCATCCGACTTGGATACCTGAAGCTCCAGTACTGATGGGACAAAATGAGCAATCGGGAGACTAACGCAAGAGCGGAAGGCGTTGCTGGTGCCGCTTCTTTCCGAGGAGCATGGCAAGTCGTGTTGGGCGAGGGCCGACTTTTGCGCCGCACTTCTCATCTGGCAACGGCGGAGTAAAAAGCGTCCACGGGGCGGAGGTCTGGCCTTCTGGCGGGCTTTCTCGGCTCGTATCGGCAGCGACGCGCGCAAGAGTGACCAATACAGCGTCCGTGCCCCGGTGCTGAACACTCAGACAGTTCTCGAACCGCCACAACCAGACGGAGTGCTAATCAGTTCGTCGTCGCCCGTATGCCCGAACGGGTCTTCGCTCCAAGGGTACCGCCAATAGTAGCAGGACAGACATCGGTCTCTTTATTTCGCTTTCTCCCGACATAAGCGAGACACTCAGCGGTCTGGTCTTCCTTGTTCCATGAAACCCAAGCCCGATCCGGAAGTCGTCCCCCTAACCTTCTTCAAATCGATATCACAATCGGGAAGCTCGGGCGTCTGCTCTGAACCCCAAAAACTGGACCGTTCATAATTGGAGTTTTCCGCGATAATTTCCCGGCTGGGGAGAAAGAGCGGCAGCGATGCAAGCGATCCGCCTCAGGGAAATACAACAGCAGATAACGCGTCAGGATCCGACGCCATAATTCGGACTTCGATCTTGAGATCATTTTGTGGATCTTGGACAGTTCCTGAATGTCGTTGGTGCCGTGCAATACGGGGTCGTGATAGAACCGCTCCGCGTCAAGGGTCATCATAAGCAGGATAACCTGGGCAGGGCCATCGATCGGCTCCTTATCTTTCACAGCAAAGACTTCATACGCGATGTCCAGGGAAGGGCCGGCCATTCCATAGACAACGGCATGCTCTCGACGAGTTTGAACAACGGTCGCCTAGCGACTTCGATTTTTACAGGTCAGTCCGGCTCGGGCCGAGTTGCTTTCGTACGAGATTAGCCGACGATTAATTGGGGGAACACTGCGATCGCGGCCAGGATAGCGAGCATGACGCCAACAAACGGCAGCGCACCGACAAAAATCGACTCCAGTGAAGTCTTTTCGTACCCGAGAGTCGAATGCACCGTAAAAATCGAAATCCCGAACGGCGGTGTCAAAAGGCCTACTTCCACAGCGATCACCGTGATGATGCCGAAATGCGCCAGGTCGAAACCGAGGCTCTGCGCGATCGGCGCTGCAATCGGCACGACGATCAGCAAGATCGAGCTGCTGTCGAGAATCATGCCCAACAGCAGAATCAGGCCGACATAGACGATCAGGAAACCCGTGGCGCCCAGTCCGCTGCCCTGGACAAACTGTCCAATCGCCGAAGGGATGCCGGCGACCGCGAGCATCTGACTGTAAAAACTGGCTGCCACAAGCAGGACCAGAATGCCGACAGAAATCGTCCCGGTCTGGGTCAGGACGGCCCACCATTTCTTGAGGTCGAGGCTGCGGCGAACTATGGCAATCACAAGGGCTGCAAAGGCTCCGACGCCGCCGGCTTCGGTCGGAGTGAAGAAACCGCTGTAGAGACCGCCGAGCACGAAGACGACCAGCAGGACGATCGGCGTGAGTTTCCGGCCAACCTCGGCACCGCTCATCCTGGCACCGGGCTCACGCTTCTCCAGCTGGCTATCCAGATGCTGCTTGGTGAAGACGAAGCGAGGTGCAAAGCGCGCCATGGCCGTGATCAATGCTACAAAGCCGACAGCAAGCAGAATGCCGGGTACAAGGCCTGCTATGAACATGCGCCCGATCGATTGCTCGGCCAGAACGCCGTAGATGATCAACAAAAGGCTCGGCGGAATGAGCATTCCGAGAACCGAGCTGCCGGCGACAGTTCCGGCTGCGAACGAGGCACGGTAGCCGTGCCGGGTCATTTCCGGAACCGCGACCTTGGTGAAGACGGCAGCGGAGGCGATCGACACGCCTGTGACGGCCGCAAAGACCGTATTGGCTGCAACGGTCGCGACACCAAGTCCGCCGAGCAGGCGGCGCAGCAACGATTCGGCCACGTCGAACGTGTCTTTGCCGACGTTCGAGATACTGACGAGATGTCCCATCAACACGAAGAGCGGGATAGTCGCGAAGAGGTAGTTGGCAACACCGTTGTAGGCGGAGATCGACATGAGTTTCATGGCGAGGTCGAAATTCCCGCGAATGATCCAGACGCCCGCAAAGGCAACGGCCATGAGGGCGACGGCAATCCGCATGCCGAGCAGGACGAGCAAAAACAGCACCGCGATTAGAATTAGCCCGATCGAGATAGGTCCCATGTCACTTCGCCTTCGAATTACGGATGCAGGAGAGACTTCCGACCGCGGCTACGACGAAGGCGAGAGCAGATGCCGCCGAGCCGAACACGATGATCAAACGGAAAGGCAAGGTCGGAAGCGTCCAGACGCCCCGTACGCCGAAGAACTCCGACGTACGCCAGGCCTCCGCCGTATCAGGCCACGCCGCCAATGCGACCAGCGCGAACAGCCCCGCGCCGGCCAGCGCGAAGCTCATGTCGAGCAGGTGCGTTGCTCCTTCTGAATGATACCGCAGCATCCGTAAGAGAAAATCGGCCCGGATGAGGGTTTCGCTCAGAACCGCGGCGGGCAGCATCAGAAAGACGATCGCTACGACCGACCGCGCGGCGATCTCGGCCACGCCGGTGATCGGCGAGCCAAAGAGATTGCGGCCGAGAACATCGGCCACAATCAGCAGCATGATAGCGAATATCCAGACCGTCCCGACAGCCGCAACGGCATTCAGAGCGGCCTGCAATACTCGTCGAAACGGCGAACCGTCCGTAGTCGTAACCGTGTCAACCTGCATTCTAAATCCCGTGCTCGAGCGTTGTCGGCCTGCATGGCTGGTCCGCGTCTGGCGCCGGCTTACGCCTCGACCGACCAGTCGCGCGCGGGCTTGATGCCGCGTGCCTTGAGTTCGGAGAAATAGGCCTTCAACACAGCCGAAGCCGCCGGACCGTTGGAATCAAGCCACGGCTTTGCGACATTCGGCAAGGTGTTTGCCCATTTCTCCTTTTCCACATCCGACAGATCGCTGACCTTAAGGCCTGCGGCAACCATTTCCGACATCGCCTTGGTGGCCCGCTCGGTGACGTATTCGCCATGCTTGCGCGAAGTGATGCGACCGGCTTCGCGCAACGCCACCTGGACCTCCGACGGCAGTCGGTCGTGGAAGGTCTTGTTGACGGCGATGCCGCCAAAATACATCGAACCGAAACCGACACGGGCCAGATGCGGCGCGACCTCGTAGACGCGGGTCGGCTGGATACCACTGGCAAAAGACAGAGTGCCTTCCGAAACGCCGGTCTGGATATCGGTATAATACGTGGTGAGCGCGCCATCGACCGGCGTGCAACCGGTATTGGCGAGCCAATTGGCCGAGGTTCCGGGCGCATTGAGGCGACGATTGCGGACGTCATCGACCGACGTGATGGGGAAGTTCGCGTAGATGTCGTAGCTGTCCGTCACCAGTGAGGAAAGGTGGACCATG
>JBAYTX010000040.1:0-39913 GCA_041675415.1 Rhizobium sp.
CCGGATCGGGGGTGCCCAGGCAGTGGCGGCCCTCGCATATGGTACGCAGACGATCGCGCCGGTGGCCAAGATCGTCGGCCCCGGCAATGCCTATGTCGCCGCCGCCAAGCGCCATGTCTTCGGGACCGTCGGCATCGATATGATCGCCGGCCCTTCTGAGGTGCTCGTCATTGCCGACAAGGACAATAATCCGGACTGGCTGGCTGCCGATCTGCTCGCCCAGGCGGAACACGATCCGGGAGCACAGTCGATCCTCATCACGGACGATGCCGCATTGGGCAAGTCTGTCATGGCGGCCGTCGAGCGGCAGTTGAAGGCGCTTTCGCGATCGCAGACGGCAGCGGCAAGCTGGGCCGATTTCGGCGCGGTCATCATCGTGCCTGATCTTCAGGCGGCTATCCCACTTGCCAACCGCATCGCGGCCGAGCATCTGGAACTGGCCGTCGATGATCCAGATGCCCTGATGGCCAGCATCCGCAATGCCGGCGCAATCTTCGTCGGGCGCCACACGCCGGAGGTCATCGGAGACTATGTCGGCGGGTCGAACCACGTGCTGCCGACCGCCCGTTCGGCACGCTTCTCCTCCGGCCTTTCGGTGCTTGATTTCGTCAAGCGGACCTCGATCCTCAGGCTCGGGCCGGAGCAGTTGCGGGCGCTCGCGCCGGCGGCGATTGCGCTCGCGAACAGCGAGGGGCTCGATGCCCATGCCCGCTCGGTCGCCATCCGGCTCAACCTCGAAGGCTGACTTATGGCGAGGGGCGACTACCGGCTCTGCGATGTTGTCCTCGACGAAACGATCGGACGGTCGACGCCCGACGTCGAGCATGAGCGTGCCGTCGCCATTTTCGATCTGATCGAGGAGAACTCGTTCGAGCCAGTCGGTCATCCCGGCGGCCCCTATACGCTCAATCTGTCGCTGGTCGAGAGCAAGCTGGTCTTCGGCATCAGGACACAGGCAGGCGAAGACGTGGCCACGCATATCCTGTCGCTCACGCCCTTTCGCCGGATCATCAAGGATTACTTCATGATCTGCGAAAGCTATTACGAGGCGATCCGCTCCTCGACGCCGAGCCAGATCGAGGCGATCGACATGGGCCGGCGCGGCATCCACAACGAGGGATCGCAGACGCTGATGGACCGCCTGGCAGGCAAGATCAAGATGGATTTCGACACTGCGCGGCGTCTCTTCACTCTGGTTTGCGTGCTCTATTGGCGCGGGTAGGCTCCATGGCGCAACAGGAGGCTTCCGACGCGCAGCCAAGGATGCCGGGCGCCATACTCTTCGTCTGCGGGATGAATGCGATCCGCTCGCCGATGGCGGAGGCGATTGCCCGCAAGCTCCTGCCGTCCGGCACCTATCTCGCTTCGGCCGGGGTCAGGCCGGGAGAGCGCGATCCCTTCGTCGACGTGGTGCTCGAGGAGATCGGGCTGTCGCTCGGCAAACGCCAGCCGCAGATGCTTGAAGATCTGGAGGACGATTTCTTCGATCTTGTGATAACGCTGGCGCCGGAAGCCCATCATGCGGCACTCGAACTGACGCGTTCCTCTGCGGTCGAGGTGGTCTACTGGCCGATGCCGGACCCGACGGTTATAACCGGCACGCGCGACCAGATAGTCTCGGCCTATCGCGAACTGCGCGACCGGCTCGAAAAGAGGATAATGGAGCATCTTCTGCGGCCCGGAACGCGCCAATCGCACCCGGATTGAAACAAATTTGAAAAGCCCGATCAACAAGGTTCACAAAACCCCGGTGATTGTGTAGTTTCCGCGCACATTTTTAAGGGTCGGCTAAGATCCACAGCAACAGACAGAAAGACAACCCCTCGATGGCAAAAGAAGAAGTTCTCGAATTCCCCGGCGTCGTGACCGAATTGCTGCCCAACGCGACCTTCCGGGTCAAGCTGGAAAACGAGCATGAGATCATCGCCCATACGGCAGGACGCATGCGCAAGAACCGCATCCGCGTTCTGGCGGGCGACAAGGTTCTGGTCGAAATGACCCCCTACGACCTGACCAAGGGCCGCATCACCTATCGCTTCAAATAATCGCGATAGACAACAACAGGCATGATGCTCGAGGACCCATGGATCTGAGACAGAAGCTCATACTGGCCTCCGGTTCGCCGCGCCGCGTCGATCTGCTGATCCAGGCAGGCATCGAACCCGCGCGCCTGATGCCTATGGATCTCGACGAGACGCCGAAAAAGGCGGAGCACCCGCGCTCGCTTGCGCGCCGGCTTGCGACGGAAAAGGCACGCGCGGCCCTTGCTGCGGTCAAGGGCGATTTCTACTGGGACGGCAGCTATATTCTGGCCGCCGATACCGTTGTCGCCGTGGGCCGGCGCATCCTGCCCAAGGCCGAGTTCATCGAGGAAGCCTCCTCGGCGCTGCATTTGCTCTCCGGCCGCGGCCACTGGGTTTTTACCGGCATCTGCCTGATCACGCCGGACCGGACGATCCGCCACAAGGTTGTCGAGACCAAGGTTCGTTTCAAGCGCCTCTCCGGCCTCGAGATCGAAAGCTATCTGGCCTCGGGGCAATGGCGCGGCAAGGCCGGCGCCTATGCCGTCCAGGGGCTTGCCGGCTGCTTCGTGCAGAAGCTGGTGGGCTCCTATACCAATGTCGTCGGGCTGCCCCTATTCGAGACCACCCAGTTGCTGGCCGGCGAGGGCTTCGATGTCCATGCCGGATGGACGGAGGGCTGAGCCGTGAGCGACGAGACCCCGGTCAGGACCGCCAAGGTCGAGCCCTTGCGCAAGACCAGGCCCTGTCCCGAATGTGCAAAGCCTTCCCAGCGCGACCACTATCCCTTCTGCTCGGAGCGCTGCCGCACGCTTGACCTTTCGCGCTGGCTGAGCGGGTCCTATGCTATCCCCGTGGCCGAGGACGAATCCAGGCCCGACGAGGACGACTGGGCCTGATTTCCTGCCGGGATCGATGGGCGTTCGCGCCCCGAAGCCGTTCCAATTCCTTAGTTTTTCGGCTTTCCGGCGAAGCTGTCAAAAAAGTGCCAATTGATGCTGGACATGGCCGAACAAGATGCTATAACGCGCTCGCTTCCGGGGGAAACCAAACGCCCCCGCCGGTTGGAACCCCAGCCGGATGGCTTTTATAAGCCCTGATGCCCGGATAGCTCAGTTGGTAGAGCAGCGGATTGAAAATCCGCGTGTCGGTGGTTCAAATCCGCCTCCGGGCACCATATTTTTCAAATACTTAGCCAAAAAAATGCCCTTGTCCATGTCGCGCCATGCTGCAACTGAGAAACGCTGATTTTCAGTGGTTTTCACTGATGCGCGGCGGCTCGACGCGCCATGAAATGCAACATGGATCAGTCCAGCAGGGCGGCGAACTTCTGCGCCAGCGCACTGAGCCCCACAAAGACGAGCGCGCCGGCTAAGAACAGCGCTGCGCTGACGAGCAATGCAAAGAGGTTCGCATCCATCTGGCCGAGCCCTTGATTGAGCAGGTAGTTCACCCCGGCCCACGATGACGAGAACTGATGGCAAGCATCGGGAACGTTGAAGCCATTCAAGGATAGGTAGGCGGTGACATCGCAGGCGGAATGGACCCAATGGCCGCTTTTCAGGAAGTCGAACGCGCGGGCGACGAACGCGATGCAGGCGAGCGCGAACGCTGCGAAGCTCGCCATGAATGAGAGCGCGAAAGGAGCGAACACTGCGAACATCAGATAGCCGATAAGCAGCATGTCTTGTTCTCGCTGCATCAACCCACCCCTCTCACGAGCTTCAACTTTCCATCAAAGCTCTTCGCGCGGCAATAGCATCACCGCGCAATCTCGCGCTCGAAGAAGTCTTCCCAACTGCCAGCGCCCTGCGGAGGTCGCACGCCTCGGAAATGTTGTGCTCGTGCCGGGGATGCCGGTCGAGGCCTTCATCCAGACCGGCGAAAGAAGTGTTGCCTCCAATCTTGTCAAACCTTTCTATGATCAGATCATGCGCGCATTTCGCGAAACCTGATAGGAGGACAGGATCGCAGCGCCGGTGCGCTTGTCTCCAGCGCAGGCGATCTCGATACCTGGACGTGCACGTTGGACACTCGCGCGAGACGGTGCCATTTCTTCGGCGGCGGACGGGGCGTTACTTACTCGCAATACAGCAATTCCCAGAGCGCAACGATCCGTGATTTTGTGCTGTAGGAAAACCTAAAATAGGAATATGGTGAGCATTGTTCTGTTTCGGAGGAGGCTTTGATGTCCAGGCTTTTTCGATGTGCATGCATGCTCGCGGTGGCAGCTCTTTTCGGTTTGAGCGGTTCCCTGGTCGGGAATGCCGGAGAGCCGCAGACGAAAGAACGATTGCTGGTCCTTTATTCTACCCAAGACACGCCCACGCAGACCTGCAAGGATGGCAGCGTGTCGTCGCAGGGATGTCCGGATGCAGGAGTAAGGGTCGCGACCGGGAATGAATGCCCGGCGAACAGCGGCGATTACTGCTCCGATGAGACGCCCTACTGCTGCGGTACGCCCGGCAACTATTATTGCGCGACGGATGTAAATCACTGCTAGCGGACGGCGAGCCAAATCACGATATGTTTTTCGTCCCGGACCCCGACGAGTTGGCCGGATCGTGAACCACCAGCGCGCTCAAAAGCAGCCAGAATACGATGCTGTTGGTTATGTGCCACAGGAAATGTGTTCCGATCGGCCAAAGCGAACAGAGCGGTTGGTCGAGGCTGCGGAACGCCAGCGCTGCGACGAAAAGCAACGCTGCGAGGCTGATCAGCAGCAGCGAGGGATGGCGGTCTTTCCAGAGAAGCCGGAGCACGCTGACGATCATCAACCCGGCGGGCAGGTATTGTGACGAGCCGCTGATTTCGTCCGCCAGAACCAGCTTGTCGCCCATTGATAGCGCCGTTCCCGCGCCGAAGACGATGACGCCGAACAACACCGCGGTCGTCATGCTGACGGAATTCGGAGAGAATTTCCGGGCCACCGCCACGCCGTACACCACGACGAAGGCCCAGATCGGTATGACGTCGGCCAGTTCCGCCCAGCGCGTCGCAAACGTGTGGAGCAGAAAGGACCCTGTGCCGATTGCAACCGCAAGGCCCATGAGAGCCATGATCAGGGGAGTCACTAGTCGCGAGCGCACCAAAAAGCCAACTGCGACAAGTCCAAGAACGATTACCAGCAGACTCGATCCGGCGTTGAAAGGTTCGGCCCAGAAGCCGGAGGTTGCTCGTTCACAATACGCACCCACAACCGGTGCGTTGAAGTCTATTGCCATGGTCGATACTCGGATGAAGCGAAAATAGATAGGAACTCAATTCTGGTGTTTATGTCGCCGGACGACAAAGTGGTCAAAAACGCAAACATCACAAGTATTTACATTGCGCAACGATAGTATGTCGCGTATGTTTTCAGCGATCAAGTGGAAATGGGTTCGCAATGCGCTTTTGGTATCGCGCACACGAATGAAAACTGCGGTGAGCATGTCGCGAAGGTTATTTAGGTTCGGTATTTCCTTGTGCCCAGTCGGGTGGAGGGGCGCCGATGGCAGGCAAACACCCGGCCGGGGCCGCGCTCTGATTTTCATGGCGCTTTTCGCCGCAGGGATCAGTGCTCCGGTGCTCGCGGCCGACACTGAAGGCGCAATCGCGGCGGTGAAGCGTATCCACGCAAACACCGTCGAAGCGAGCAAGGCATCCGCGGGCAGGAAGGTCACCCAGCTTTCCGCCTTGCTGGACAAATATCTGGATCTCGACGATATCGCCCGCAGAGTGCTGGGCAAGGCCTGGGATGGCGCTTCCGCTGGCGAGCGGCAGGATTTCAAGCGCGTGTTGCGGGACGTCATGGCCGTCGAACTATCCCGCAAGATCCGTCCCGACGACAGGTTTGCAGTTTCCGGCGCCAAGGCGATCAATGACCGGGACGTCGTGGTGTTTTCACATCAGATCCGCCAGGATGGAAGCGACAGGCGGCTCGACTGGAAGATGCGCCCATGCCGGACTTCGTTTTGCATCTTCGATCTGGTCGGTAACGGCGCCTCGCTCAGCGTGGCGCGCCGCGACGAATATGCAGCGAGACTACGGGCATTGGGAGGGTCGGTTGCCGCGCTCACTCGTTCAATTCGCGCCGAAATCGACGCTCGTCCCTGAGGCCTCTTTCCCAAATGCTGTCACTTGCAGAAATCCGTCACTGTTCCCGGACCTATGACAACGGCCGCATCGTTGCGCTCGATGATGTGTCCTTCTCCGTCGGTCGCGGCGATTTTGTCGCCGTGACAGGCCCCAGCGGAAGCGGCAAGTCTACGCTTCTCGATGTCATGTGCGGCCTGGAAGAGCCGTCTTCCGGCGAGGTATTGTTCGATGGCTCGGCCGTTCGCGGCCGCGCGGCCTGGGCGAAAATCCGTTCTGCACGGATCGGTTTCGTCTTCCAGTCGTTTTATCTGATCCCGTCGCTTACCGTCGCGGAGAACATAGAACTTGCGATGCTCTGGCAGGGGCTGCCGGCAAAGGCACGCGGCGAGCGGGTGGCAGATTTGCTGGAGCGTCTGGGTCTCGCAAACCGGATTGATCAGCACCCGATGCAGCTTTCGGGCGGCGAACGCCAGCGGGTAGCGATTGCCCGCGCCTTGGCAAACCGGCCTGAATTGATCGTCGCCGACGAGCCGACTGGCAGCCTTGATTCACGATCGAGCGCCGAGATTATCAATCTCTTGGAGGATCTGCAGAGATCCGGCGCCATCACGATCGTCATCGTCACCCACGATCGGGCTATTGCCGAGCGATGCGATCGGCAGGTGGAGCTTATTGACGGGCGTATCGTTTCTGACATTCGCCGCCGAGCGGAGGGGGGAAGCAGGTCATGAACCTACTGACATTGCCTGCGCGCAATCTGGCCGCCCAGAAGGTTCGCTCCGCGCTCACCATTCTCGGTATTGCGGTTGCCGTCGGCAGCTTCGTCGCTCTCACGGGCCTGACGCGCGGAATACAGCATTCCTATGAACACGGTATTGGCGATGTCGGCGGTGACTACGTGGTCAGCCAGCGCGACACTTACAGTCTGGTTAGCAGTTCGGTCTCGCAGGAGTTCACCACGGCCCTCGAATCGGTCCCCGGAGTCGAGGAGGCCGCCGGGGTCGTACTGTCGATTGCGGAAGTAGATGAAGACGCCAACATATTCGTGACCGGCTGGCCGGACGGCAGTTTCTTGTGGGACTCGTTGAACCTCGCTGAGGGGGTGGCTCCTGCCGGAGACCGGGAGGTCGTGCTGGGGCGTACGGTTGCTGAAGCGCTCGGAAAAGGCGTGGGCGACCAGATCGAGATGCAGTACGAGTCGTTCCGGATATCCGGGATATCGGTGCCCGATTCGGTCTTCAATCAGAATGTCGCGGTCACCCGGCTTCCCGTGCTTCAGCAATTGCTGGGGCGACCTGAAAGCGTGTCTCTCTTCCAGATCCGCCTGGAACGGCCGTTCAATGCCGAGGCAGCCGAGCAAATCAAGTCGCGCCTTGCAGCGGTGTCACCGCTGCTCGAAGTCAGCGACAGCGCCGAATTCGCCGGCAACATGGAATTCGTCAAGACCGTCGGCGCCATTGCGTCGGCCGTGTCGCTCGTCATGATCCTTGCCTCCTCGATCCTGGTGGCCAATACGCTGCTGATGGCTGTTTCCGAACGGGGCCAGGAATTCGGAATTCTCGCAGCCATCGGCTGGACTCCCGGCAAGGTGCGGCTGCTGGTGGTCGTGGAGGGCTTGATGATGTGCATTATCGGTAGCATTATCGGCATAGGCCTCGGCATAGCAGCAATGCATATTGTCTCGTGGTTGCGGGTGTCCGCCGGCCTGCTGGAGCCCTATCTGACATTCGGGATCGTCGCCGAAGCCATCGGCTGGGTCACCTTTGTGGGCCCCCTGGCGGCACTTTACCCGGCGTGGCGCGTAACCCGCATTCCTCCGTCCGCGGCGATCCGCGGCCTCCGCTAGAATGTGATTGTTTGAGCAGGCTCCGCTCGCTCGCGAATCTTTGAGCCTGCCGCACGTTGTCCCCGCCGGCGTCAGCCGGCACTTCGCGCACCAACCCTCAGATTGACGGTCACTTTCTCGACGCCGGGAACGGACAGCGCGATGTCTACAGCGCGATCCACTTCCTCAGCCCACATGACGTTGCCGGAAAGAAAGACCTCGCGTCGCGCGACCGTCACCGACATGTCGCTGGTGTCGACGCCGTCTGCACTGGAGAGACATCGGGCCACTGCCGTTTCCAGTGACTCGTGATTTGGATATTCGGTCTCGATCACGGGTTCTTCATTGTGAAATCTCTGTGGCTTGAATACCATTTCAGCCTCCTTCTCCCTCTGTGGAAGTAAACGCGCGAACACGGCTTCTGGTTGCCTCGCCGGCCGCTCTTTCCAGGTTGTCGGATGTTCACAGTCGCGGGCGCGAGGAACAATTCCGGATCCGCCTCACTCCCTAAAGCCGTGCCGCAGGGAGATTGTTCCAAAGGAGCTTGCGGATCGATAGTTGGCAGCAGGATGAACCTAAGCTATCACTAAGATGCGAGGCGGAGCAAAAAAAAGGGACATCATGGCGTATGAGTGCAGTCAAAATGCCATGGTTTTCGGCCATACGGCCTAGGAATATGAGCCGCTTTTCAAGATTCTTCCCCACAACCTCGCTCGGCGTCTATCTCATGACGATGGCCGTGCTGACCGTTTTGCCGTTTCTCGGCTTCGTCGTCTTTCTGCTGGTCCAGCTGGAAAACAGTGCGAACGAGACACTTAGGCGGGATACCGCGCAGGATGCACAGACGATCGGGCGAAGTGTTGAGAGACGGTTGCAGGAGATGGCCACCACCTTGCGCCTGCTGTCGACTTCGCCGGAACTCAAGTCCGGCGATCTTGCCGCGTTTCAGGATCGCACGGCGTCAGGTCTGAGGGCGAGTTCGCTTTACATGCTGCTTGTCAATGCGGAAGGCATGCAGTTGATGAACACGCGGGTGCCCTATGGCACGTCGCTCGGCAAGATATCCGAGCCCTCCACTCTTCGCTCCGCAATCGAATCCGGTGAGATCGAGGTTTCCGGCATCTTCTACGGCGCGACCGGGAAGCAATGGGTTTTCAACGTCACTATGCCCCTGTCGCGGGAGCTTTCACCTACCGCCTCAGCTTTGGTGCTCACCCAGAATGCCGGTGATCTTTCGAGCATGACGGCAACCGATGCCCTGCCGCAAGGTTGGTCGGCGGCTATCATCGACAACAATGGCCACGTGGTGGTATCGAGCGGACCGGGCAACCTTCCTTCCGGCGATCCGTTTCCGAAGGAGATGCTGGACCTGATGACCGGTGTCAACGAGAGCGCCGTCATAGGTGGTTCCGATCCGAGAATGATGCTCGGATACTCCAAGATACCGGGATGGTCATGGCGGGCCGTGGTCTGGGGTCCGATCTCCTCGGCCCAGGAATCCCTGCTCAGCACCTGGCGCAGGCTGATATTCGGAAGCGCGGCACTCCTGGTTCTGGGTTTGCTCGTGGCGTGGGCCGTCGCACAGCAACTACGTAATTCCATCAGAGAAATCGCCTCGATGGCGGAACGCATGGGCGAGGGCGAGATCGTCTCGCCGGTCGTAACGAAAATCGTGGAGGCAAACCAGGTGGCAATTGCCCTGTCCAATGCGTCCTTCGACCGCCGCCAGGCCGAGGAACGTGTTCACTTCATTCTCAATGAACTCGTTCACCGTACCAAGAATGTCCTGACGCTCGTCCAGGCGATGATGCGTCAGCTTTTGCGCAGCAGCGATAGCGTCGAAGACTTCCATGCGGCGATCAGCGGACGGCTTTCCGGCCTGGGGAGTTCGATCGAAGCACTCGCCAAGCAGCAATGGGGCGGTATTCCGATCTCCCAACTCGTCGACCTGCAGCTTTCCACGGTCGCGGGCTCGCGGGACTGCATCACGCTGCGCGGCCAGGATCTGACGCTGAACACCAGCGCCGTACAAAATCTCGGGCTCGTATTTTACGAGCTTGCCACCAATTCGGTGAAATACGGAGCACTCTCGGTACCAGAAGGCCGGGTTCTGGTGGAATGGACGATTCTGGAGGAGGGCTGTGACGAGCCCATGCTGACGATCAGATGGTCGGAAACCGGAGGCCCGCGCGTGGAAGAGCCGCACAGCCGCGGATTTGGCTCAACCGTTATCGAGCGCCATGCCGCCAGCGCCTTTGGCGGCAGCGTCGACCTCTCTTTTGCCGGCGAAGGCTTCGTGTGGACGCTGACAGCACCGCTCCGGGCATTCGAAATGGAATACGAAAAAGCCGATCACTAGGGCCTCTCAAGCTCAAAGAGAAACACTTGAAGGCCACCGCGCTGGCGCATCGACGGTTCCCGAGATGCAGCCGTGAACAAATGCAGCCTGAATGAAGTGCCTGTCGATGGTTGGACCTCGATTTCGATCCGGGGACAATGCCGGCAAGGACCGTCCCGGTTATCGTCTCCGCCTGGTCGTGGTGGGTTCAAGGACGGCTTCGGCATCCCGGAAATTCGCCCATGGACAGGCTTGAAGTTGCCAGAGGCGGGCAGGGGTATTAGCGATCGTGAAGTGCGCAGGTCCCGTTTCCGGACCGAGTTCTTCCCAGAACAGCGGCATGGAAACAGGTGCTCCGGCGCGCGCACGCGGCGAATAGGGCGCGACGGCGGTGGCGCCGCGCCCGTTGCGCAGGTAGTCAATCAGGATCTTGCCGTGCCGCTTCGACTTGGCAACCGTCGAAACGAAGCGATCGGGCGCATCCGCCGCCATCGAGACCGCCAGCGCCTTCATCACCGATTTCACTTGCGGCCATTCGGCCTTCGGTTTCAGCGGTGCCACGATATGCAGGCCCTTGCCGCCTGATGTCTTGACGAATCCCGTCAGCCCCATCGCCTCGAAACGGCTTCTGACTTCCGTCGCCGCCTCGATAACCCGTTCCCAGGGGACATCCGGCCCGGGATCGAGGTCGATATTGACCATATCCGGCGTCTCCCAGCCATCGACTGTCGATCCCCAGGGGTGAATCTCGAGAACCCCGCCCTGCACGAGGCCAAGAAGGCCATCGAGATCGTCGATGCTCATATACGCTTCGTTGCCGGCTTCCTTCGGATCATCGATCAGGACGACGCCTTTGTGAATCCCGCGCCAGGCATGTTTCTGAAAGAAGCAGCTTCCGGCAATACCTTCCGGGCAACGCAACAGCGCCAGCGGCCGGCGGGTGATGAAGGGTGCAATCAGTGGCCAGACCTCAGCGTAATAGTCGGCAAGCCCCGCTTTGGTCACGCCTGCATCGGGCCAATAGAGCCGGTCCGGATGGGTCAGCGTGATCGTCCTTGCAGCCCCTTTGGGGTTTTGGGTCTCGGGCGTCATGTCCGTCTCCGTTACAACATCCATCGTAGACTTGTTTGCGCGCGGCTGCTGAAGGAAGCGTGCCTGAGATGGGCCTTCGCCGTCCAGTCAAGAATTTAAGGGCACGCGGCACCCCGGGTCTCATGAAGTCGGCTTTCCGGTGCGCGTCTGTGTCAATTTGGGCACATGGCGCCCAATCGGGTGCCTCAATTGCTCAAAATAAGAATCTGTGTACGATTCATTAACCTTCAAGCAAGGAATTAACCATAAACCTTGAAGGATACGTCGGAATGGGACTGCTCCAATGCAGGTTCCTGTCAGGCATGACGCCATCCCGTCGTACCGGTTTCGATCCGGTATGGATTTCATTGAAGCAGTTCAGGCAACGGTCTTTGGTGAATGCGGAGTGGTCATGCACAGCCTCTCGACGTGGAGCATCCCCCGCAAACTCATCGATAACCTGGATTGTATGGGTCTAACCGGCTTGTCGTGCCGGTCGGTTGTGGGGATTGGAATTTGGGGCAGGTGTCGCCGACAGATCGGCCATCGGGATCACAGGCAGGCAGCCTGCGTGACCGGTTGCGCTTTGCTGGCCTCGAACAGTCGCTTTGCGATCTTCTCAGACGCTACCGTCCCATGCTTGAGCCAAGTCTCAAATCCGGTCTCAGGGATGTCTTCCAGCGCTTCCAGACCTTTCCCGATGCCGCGCGAAATTTCACCAGTGAACGCCAGGTTGAACGCCTCCACGATCTGCTGGGCTCCCACTGGGACATTCTGACCGACGCACGGTTCGACGGGCTCTATGCCGAGCGCGTCAAGATCCTCTCCGACAGCGAAAGCAAGATGGGTCTCGATCCGCGTTGGCATATTGCGGGTCATGGTGTCGTGCTCGAGCATCTGCTCGCCGGCGTTCTCGACGAGCTTGCGGGCGCCAAACTCCTGCCGTCCGGCCGCAGACGCGCCCACGAACTCTCCGAACTGGCGAAAGCCATCGTTCGTATCGTCATGGTCGATGTCGAGATCGCGGTCTCGCTGCGTTTCAACGAGCTGCGCGTCAAGCACCATCGGGAGCTTGCCGAACAGCGCCAGCGCGAACGCGCCGAAGTCGAGGAGGTGTTCGGCACGGCCATCCGCGCCCTTTCCGAGCGGGACCTGACCACGCGCATCTGCGCAGAAGTTCCAGAGGCCTACCAGGACCTCGCCGATACCTTGAATGCTGCAATCGAATCTCTGCAGACGGCGATGATAGCCGCGGACGAGAAGACCGCGACTGCGGAAGCCGCAATCACCGCTTTCGCATCGACTTCAGGCGACTATGCCGGACGCGCCGACAGACAGTCGCAGCAATTGCGCGAGACCGGAACGGCGTTGGAGACAATCGCCGCAGATGTCCGCGACAATGCGCAAAAGACGAGGGCCGCCGAGCAGGCGGTTGCGGCCACCCGCCACTCCGTGGAGCAGAGCGGAGAAGTGGCCGGCCGGGCCATCTCTGCGATGGCCGATATCGAAGCTTCCGCCGAGCAGATCGGCCACATCATCGGCGCGATCGACGAGATCGCGTTCCAGACCAATCTCCTGGCGCTGAACGCCGGTATCGAGGCGGCACGCGCCGGCGATAGCGGCCGCGGCTTTGCGGTCGTGGCGCAGGAAGTGCGCGCGCTCGCCCAGCGCTCCGCCGACGCGGCACGAGAAATCAAGACACTGGTGGCAACTACGAAGACGCAGGTCGCGGACGGCGTGAAGATCGTGGCGCGCACCCAGGATGCGATCGGCAGTATCGTGACGCAGGTCGGGGGCATCAGCGAGACGGTCGCGGTTATCGCGCATCAGGCGAGCGAACAGGTGACCGAACTCGATGGAGTCTCCAGTGTGGTTTCGGCCCTTGCCGACGAGGCGGCGCAAAGCGCGGGCCTTGCCGAGCGGGCGAGTGCAGACTCGGACGACCTGCACACCGTCATTCTCGAACTCGGTCGCACGATCCGCGAGTTCCATTACGAGCGACAGACGCGTGCTTCGGCAGCCGGGTCAGCGACGCGCAGGCCCGAGCGCTTGGCCGACACGGAATTCGATGCGGAAATTGCCGACGGGCGGGGCGATGAAGACCTCGGATTCCCGTTGCGTATCGTGGGATTGGGAGGTTGAGGGGATTGTTTACCACCTTCGGATACACAGGAAGAATTCGTGCGGGCAATGCGGCCTGCGAGGCAAAGCGCGGCGCGCGGAAACCTCAAGCAGGCAGGCATGAAAGCTGCGGGCGCGAAAGACAAGGAAAGAATTGATGGCAAGCAAGAAGGGCGAGCAAAAGAACTTGAAGCTGTCCGCAGTGCTGGATCTGAACGAGGCTTCCGCGTTGCGGGGCAGCCTGATGGACCTGCGCGGTAGCGGTCTCGCGATCGATGCCTCCGGTGTCGAGCGTGTCGGCACGCAATGTGTACAGGTCCTCATGGCAGGGGCCAAGGCATGGGAAGAAGACAAGAAGCCGTTCACCTTTGTGAAGGCGTCTGATGCCTTCCTGAAGACACTTCAACTGATTGGCGTAAATGCAGATCATCTGCTCGCTAAGGAGATCCGGCAATGAAGAAGAAAGTACTGACCGTGGATGACTCCAGGACCATCCGCAACATGCTCCTGGTGACCCTGAACAATGCAGGTTTCGAAACCATTCAGGCAGAAGACGGTGTCGAGGGCCTTGAAGTCCTCGAGGACGCAAATCCGGACGTCATCGTGACCGATATCAACATGCCGCGCCTGGACGGTTTCGGCTTCATCGAAGGCGTCCGCAAGAACGAAAAATTCCGTGCCGTCCCTATCCTCGTGCTGACAACCGAGAGCGATGCCGACAAGAAAAACCGCGCGCGCCAGGCTGGCGCGACTGGCTGGATCGTCAAGCCCTTTGATCCGACGAAACTGATCGATGCCATCGAGCGTGTAACCGCCTAAAGCCCAGGAATTTCTCCTATGGATATGAACGAAATCAAAGAGATCTTTTTCCAGGAGTGCGAGGAGCAGCTCGCTGAACTGGAATCCGGTCTTCTGAAAATGAATGACGGGGATCGCGATCCGGAGACAGTCAACGCTGTTTTCCGTGCCGTTCATTCCATAAAGGGCGGTGCGGGTGCGTTCGGTCTCGATGACCTCGTGTCCTTCGCGCACGTCTTTGAAACGACTCTTGATTGCGTTCGGTCCAACAAACTTGAGCCCGGCCCCGAAGTCATGAAGGTCATGCTCAAGTCGGCTGACGTTCTCGCCGACCTGACCAATGCCGCCCGCGACGGTGGCAGCGTCGACCCTTCCCGTTCGAGTGGCCTGGTGAAGGAACTCGAAGCGCTGGCTAATGGATCAGCACCGGTTGCCTCCGTGCATGCTCCGGCCCCGGCGGCCGCAGCGGCGCCTGCGCCAACCGACGACAGCGGTTTCCAGCCGATCCCCTTCACCTTCGACAGCTTCGACGAAGATGAACCGGCAAATGCCGCTCCGACCTACGTCGTGACTTTCGCGCCGCGCCGCGACCTCTATGCCAAGGGCAACGACGCCACGCTGCTTTTGCGCGACCTGTCGCGTATCGGCGAGATGAGCGTTCACTGTGATATGGACACACTCCCGGCGCTCGATGACCTGGATCCGGAGGAAGCCTATTTCTCCTGGAAGATCACCATCTCGACCGACAAGGGTGAAGCTGGCATCCGCTCCGTCTTCGAATTCGCCGAGTGGGATTGCGATATCGAAATCAAGCCGCATGAAGACGCCGCGACCGAAGCCGGCGAAAAACTGCCGATGGTGCCGGTTCCCTTTGATCTTTCCATTCTCGACGATGGCGACACCGCCGGCGCATCCGGGAGAGCGAATGCAGATGTCGCTGCTGCTGTCGTCGCCGCCGAAACGGCAAGCAACGTAGTGAAGCTTGCAGGTGACGCCGCCAGGCATGAAAAGCTTGAAAAGAAGGAATCTCCCGCCGCAGCAGCGGCGGCCGCAGCCGCGGCTGCCCAGAACGGGGCTGCCGGCCAGACGATCCGCGTCGATCTGGATCGGGTGGATCGGCTGATCAACCTTGTCGGCGAGCTTGTAATTAATCAGGCGATGCTTTCCCAGAGCGTCATCGAGAACGACAACAACGGAACATCATCGATCAACATGGGTCTCGAGGAGCTTCAGCAGCTCACCCGCGAGATCCAGGACAGCGTGATGGCCATCCGCGCCCAGCCGGTGAAGCCGGTCTTCCAGCGCATGTCGCGTATAGTCCGCGAAGTGGCCGACATGGTCGGCAAGTCCATCCGTCTTGTGACCGAAGGTGAGAATACCGAAGTCGACAAGACGGTTATCGACAAGCTCGCCGAACCGCTGACACACATGATCCGCAACGCCGTCGACCACGGCATCGAGACCCCTGAAAAGCGCGAGGCAGCAGGCAAGAATCCGGAAGGCACCGTCAAGCTGACTGCAAAGCACCGTTCAGGCCGTATCGTCATCGAACTGGTCGACGACGGCGCCGGCATCAATCGGGAACGGGTTCGTCAGAAGGCGATCGACAACGATCTCATTGCTGCCGACGCAAACCTGACCGACGAAGAGATCGACAACCTGATCTTCATGCCGGGCTTCTCTACCGCCGACAAGATCTCCGATATCTCCGGACGTGGCGTCGGCATGGACGTGGTCAAGCGTTCCATCCAGGCACTTGGCGGACGCATTTCCATCAGTTCGAGGCCAGGTCAGGGTTCGACATTCACGATGAGCCTTCCGCTGACGCTTGCCGTTCTCGACGGCATGGTGGTCACGGTAGCCGGCCAGACCCTCGTGGTACCGCTCACCGCGATCGTCGAGACCCTCCAGCCTGAGGCGCAGAATATCCATTCCTTCGGTGCCAACCAGCGCCTGATCTCGATCCGTGACAGCTTCTGCCCGCTGGTTGACGTGGGCCGTATCCTCAACTTCCGTTCGTCCCAGGCCAACCCGATCGAAGGCGTTGCCCTGTTGGTCGAATCCGAAGGCGGCGGACAGCGCGCGTTGATGGTCGACGCCATCCAGGGGCAGCGTCAGGTCGTCATCAAGAGCCTCGAGGCGAACTATACCCATGTCCCGGGCATTGCTGCGGCCACGATCCTCGGGGATGGACGCGTCGCGCTCATTCTCGACGTAGATGCGGTCGTCGCCGCGTCGCGCGGTCAGTCCCTGAGGCAGGAAATGTCGTTGGCTGTCGCAGGTTAGTCTCATGTCGTATGCGATCAAAAATCTTGTCCATGGTAGCCGGGAGCTCATCGCCTTCCGCATCGGCGATCAGGAATTTTGCGTAGACATCATGTCGGTGCGCGAGATCCGCGGGTGGACGCTCGCGACACCTCTCCCGCACGCGCCTCCCTTTGTGATGGGCGTCATAAATCTGCGCGGCGTCGTTCTGCCGATCGTCGATCTCTCCAATCGGTTGGGTATGAAACCCGCCGAACCGACCGCGCGTCATGTCATTATCGTGGCGCAGGTCAATCACCGGGTCGTCGGCCTGCTGGTCGATGCGGTTTCGGATATCTTGACCGTGACTGACGAAAGCATCCAGCCGACGCCGGAAATTTCGTCCGAGCAAGAAAAGCAATATGCCCGTGGAATCCTGGCGATCGACAAGCGGATGATCTGCCTGATCGAACTCGACGGTCTCTTCCCCGAAGCCGAGAGCGAGGCCGCATGATCCCGACGAGTACCGCTTCCAGTCGGCAATCCGATGACGAAGTGCTTGCCAGCGGCGAATACCCTCTGACAAGGCGCGACCTCAACGAAATCGCTGCGATGATCTATTCCGATGCAGGCATTTCGCTCAACGACTCCAAGGCGTCGCTGGTCTATTCGCGCTTGTCGAAACATATACGCAATCTCGGCCTCTCCGGATTTCGCGCGTATTGCGCATTGGTGGCATCGCCCGAAGGTGCCCCGGAACGCCGCGAGATGCTGTCGCATCTGACCACGAACTTCACGCGCTTCTTCCGGGAGAACCACCACTTCGAGCACTTGAAGTCCGAAGTCCTGCCGGGGCTCATCAATCGCGCGCGCAATGGTGGACGCGTACGTATCTGGTCGGCAGCCTGCTCCGACGGACAGGAGCCCTATTCGATCGCGCTCACTGTGCTTTCGCTGATGCCGAACGTGGCCGACTATGACTTCAAGATCCTGGCAACGGATATCGATCCGAAGATACTCGCTCTGGCGCGGGCCGGCTGCTACGACGAAACGGCGCTCGAGACCGTCAGTCCAGCCATGCGCAAGCAATGGTTCCGTGAGGTCGAAGTCCAGGGCCGTCAGAAATTCCAGGTCGACGACCGGGTCAAGAAGCTCATCACCTTCAATGAACTGAACCTGATGTCGCAGTGGCCGTTCAAGGGTTCGTTCGACGTAATCTTTTGCCGCAACGTCGTAATCTACTTCGATGAGCCGACACAGATGAGGATCTGGTCGCGCTTCGCCGGCCTGCTGCCCGAAGGCGGCCATCTCTACATCGGCCATTCCGAGCGCGTCTCGGGCGAGGCCAAGAACGTATTCGACAATATCGGCATCACGACCTATCGCTATGCCGGCAAACCGGGAGGGCGCAAGGCATGACCAGCCCTGCCCGTGTTCTCGTCGTCGATGATAGCCCGACCATGCGTGGGCTGATCACGGCGATATTGAATTCAGATCCGGACGTCGACGTCGTCGGCCAGGCGGGAGACGCCATGGAGGCGCGTGCCGCGATCAAGCAACTCAATCCCGATGTCGTGACACTCGATATCGAGATGCCGAACATGAACGGCCTCGAGTTCCTCGAAAAGATCATGACGCTGCGGCCAATGCCGGTGATCATGGTTTCGACGATGACCCATCGCGGCGCGGAAGCGACGCTTGCCGCACTCGAAATCGGCGCGTTCGATTGCGTTGGCAAGCCCGTTCCGGGCGATTCCCATCCCTTTGGGGATCTCGCCGACAAGGTGAAAGCGGCCGCCCGCTCGCTGCACCGCTATGGTGATGCACCGAAGCCGGCCCTGGCCCCCAGCCCCGCTGCGCCAGCTGCCGATTTCCGTGTCGGGCGCAAGATCGTCGCAATCGGGTCTTCGACCGGAGGCGTCGAAGCCCTGATCACGGTATTGCAGAAATTTCCGCGCAACTGCCCGCCGACGGTGATTACGCAGCACATGCCTCCGACCTTCACCAAGAGCTTTGCCGAACGCCTGAACAGGATCTGCGCGCCCGTGGTGGAAGAGGCGACCGATGGCGCAAGGCTTGAAATCGGCAAGATCTACCTCGCGCCGGGCGGCGATCGCCACCTGCAGGTGGCCAACGTCTCCGCTCCGTGTTGCCGGCTGGTCGAGCGGCCGCCGGTCAACGGTCACCGCCCGTCCGTTGACGTCCTGTTCGATTCTGTCGCCGAACTGGCGGGCCGCAATGCCGTCGGCGTAATATTGACCGGCATGGGGCGCGACGGCGCCGCCGGCTTGCTCAAGATGCGCCATGCTGGCGCCCGCACCGTCGGACAGAATGAAAGGACATGCGTCGTCTATGGCATGCCGCGCGTTGCCCAGGAACTGGGCGCGGTGGAACAACAACTGCCGCTTGGCTCCATCGGTGAAGAAATTCTCAAACTTACTGCCGCCCGAAGAGAAGGTATCGAATAAATGTCTCTAGCCGAAAAAATCAAAGTTCTGATCGTCGATGATCAGGTCACGAGCCGTCTGCTCCTGAGCGACGCCTTGACCCAGCTCGGCTTCAAGCAGATCACCGCCGCTGGCGATGGCGAACAGGGAATGAAGATCATGGAGCAGCAGCCCCATCATCTCGTCATCTCCGATTTCAACATGCCGAAGATGGACGGCCTGGTTTTCCTGCAACATGTTCGCGCCAACCCGAACACCAAGAAGGCGGCTTTCATCATCCTGACTGCTCAGGGCGATCGTGCCCTTGTTCAGAAGGCGGCGCAGCTTGGCGCCAACAATGTGCTCGCCAAGCCGTTCACGATCGAGAAGATGAAGGCTGCTATCGAAGCAGTTTTCGGAGCCCTAAAATGACAGGGGACAGTGCAGCTAGGCGCGTTCACATTATTCAGGGCGAGTACAAGGTGGTGAACGATCCGAATATCGTTCTTTCTACCATTCTTGGTTCGTGCGTGGCTGCATGTCTGCGGGACCCAATGGCTGGCGTCGGTGGTATGAACCACTTTCTGCTGCCAGGATCGGCAAATCCGGCTTCAGGCGGCGGAGACGCGACCCGCTACGGGGTTCACCTCATGGAACTCCTTATCAACGGTCTTCTGAAGAAGGGGGCCCGTCGCGACCGGATCGAGGCGAAGATCTTCGGAGGCGCCAAGACGATCGCCACGTTTTCGAACGTCGGCGAGCAGAATGCCATGTTTGCGATGCAGTTCCTGAGAGATGAAGGTATCAAGGTGGTCGGATCCTCCACGGGCGGGGAACATGGACGCAAGCTGGAATTCTGGCCTGTCAGTGGACGGGCACGTCAGTACCCTCTGACGGGTGCAGAAACACAAAAGACCGTCGCGCTGGAGCAGAGGCCGGTTTTCGCTCCGAAACCAGCCGAAAGTTCGATCGAATTCTTCTAGGCATTGGATGCAGCATGAATAAAGAAGACAACAGGGAGACCACGAACGTGGAAGAAGCGCTGCCGGAAATCCTGATGCGAGTCGTGTCCGAACTCCATGATGTGGCCTACCTGATCGAACGGGTCGAGCCTCAATTGCTGGAGCTGGGCGGCGCCAGCGTTCTCGAACACCCTGATAGTCTCAAGGTCATGCAAGGTATCGATCTTGCGGTGCAGAAGACCCGCGGGCTGGCGGAGTTCATCGACACGATCACCGGCTCCATTCCCGGCGAGTGGATGGTCGATATGACGACAGCGCTCAGTCTGGTAAAGCTCGCCGAGATGCAGAAAGCGCTCAGCGCGGGGATGCGACATGGTCATTCCCAGCCGCTGGACAAGGCAGCTGGCGACTTCGATTTCTTCTGATCGCCAGGCGCTGCTTCGCATAGCTGGATCTCCCGGAGCCATCCTGGGGGACTTTGCACCATAATCTCGGCAAATACGCGAGTGCGAAACGTTCGCACAAGTTTCGATTTCTAATGTCTCGCCAAGGGCAAAAAGCCCTATACCTTTCTTTTGATGGTGCGAGACAGAATGAATCTGTTAAATCAATCACTTCAGGTCTTTAAGAACTTGGCGTCACTGGGACAGACGCGACTCTTGGCCATGGCCGGTGTCGGAGTCGTCTCGATCGCGCTTGTCCTCGCCGCTGCCATATTCGTCAACAAGCCCGCCTATGAAACCCTCTATACAGGACTGGAATCGGCAGATCTGAATCAGGTCAGCATCGCGCTGGCCGAATCGGGCATCGACTTCGAGGTCGGATCGGACGGCAAGAGCGTCAAGGTCCCCGCCGGAATGACAGGAAAGGCCCGGCTTCTCCTCGCAGAGCGCGGTTTGCCCAATAGTGCAAATGCCGGTTACGAGCTTTTCGACAATGTCGGTTCGCTCGGGCTGACCTCGTTCATGCAGGAGGTCACCCGGGTTCGAGCGCTTGAAGGCGAAGTCGCCCGCACCATCCAGCAGATCAGCGGCATTGCCGCCGCTCGCGTCCATATCGTCATGCCGGACGTCGGCAACTTCCGCCGTGGTGAACAGAAGCCTACGGCCTCCGTCATGATACGTGCCGGGAGCGAAGCGGGCCGCAAGGCCGCCGCATCGATTCGCCACCTCGTGGCCTCGTCAGTTCCCGGCCTCGATGTCGAGGACGTAACCATCCTCGATTCGACTGGTCAGCTCCTCGCCTCCGGCGACGAATTGGGCGCGCCGGCGACCCGCTCGCTGGGTGTCGTCCAGTCGTTCCAGCAGGAAATCGAATCGAATATCGACAAGGCGCTTGCACCGTTCCTCGGGATGGACAATTTCCGCTCGAGCGTGACTGCGGAGCTCAACACCGACGCGCAGCAGATCCAGGAAACCATCTACGATCCGGAATCGCGTGTCGAACGCTCGGTCCGCATTGTCAAGGAAGAGCAGAAGTCTCAGCAGCGCCAGACCGATACTGCCGCGACGGTGGAACAAAACGTGCCGCAGGGCAATGTCCAGGGCACGGGTGGAGGTCCCGAATCGTCCGATCAGCAGGACAAGAAGGAAGAGCAGACCAACTACGAGATCAACAGCAAGACCGTGGCGACCGTCCGCAACAGCTATAGGGTCGAAAAAGTCTCTGTCGCCGTCGTGGTCAACAAGGGCCGCATAGCCAAGATGGTCGGCGAACCGGCCGATCAGGGTAAGATAGACGCCTACCTTGCCGAGATGCAGAAAATCGTCAGTTCTGCTGCCGGTCTCGACGCGGGCCGTGGCGACGTCGTGACCCTGACGGCCATGGACTTCCTTGAAAACCAGCTTCTGGAAGAAGCGGCCACTGGCCCGGGGGTCATGGATATTCTGGGCCGCAACCTCGGCGGCATCATCAACTCGCTTGCTTTCGTCGCAGTCGCTTTCCTGATTGTCTGGATGGGTATCCGTCCGATGGTCCGTACCGTCGGCGGCGCGGCCGGTGTCGCAGCTGGCGGCGTCGAGGAGGCTGCAGCAGGCCTCGAACTGCCGGACTTCTCGCCCGCAATGGGCGGCGGCGGCGGTGCCGCTCTTATGGACGGCTTCGGCGCGGATTTCGGCTTCGACAGCACCGACGACCTGCTGATGATGGACGACGACCCGAATGGCGGTTTCAATCGTCGGGTCAAGGAAGGCCCGGAGCGCCGCCTGTCGCGTATGGTGGAAATCTCGGAAGAGCGCGCCGCCAAGATCCTTCGCAAATGGGCTGTCGACAAGGCCGCCTAATTCTGAAACCACTAGCGATTTCCATGCCGCGCCGGGCTCCTGGCGCGGCATTTCCCGTTTGTTGAAGGAAAGCCGGAAGGCGATGGCGGAGGTACGTGCATGCACCGCCTGAATGCAGGAAGTCCACCACGTCAGAGCCGCATATTTGCTTTTTTGCAAGTTGGGGACGCTTCAACTCAGCGTTTTGGTTTTTGGGGCTTTGTCTTCTATCATGTCTGTGATTCGTCGGGCTGGCGGATTGGCAATGCGTATCCCGGGAGAAGGGCGGCCTTCCGGAG
The DNA here is from genome assembly GCA_041675415.1 of Rhizobium sp. Lineage (GTDB taxonomy): Bacteria > Pseudomonadota > Alphaproteobacteria > Rhizobiales > Rhizobiaceae > Allorhizobium. The sequence goes on from JBAYTX010000040.1 coordinate 22,444, forward strand.
ATGAAGGTGGTGTCTTCGAGCGGCCGTTTCGTCCCTGGAAGGGGGAAACAGAATGGATGCGGAGTTAGTAGGGGAGGTTCTTGGGAATAAAAGCCGATCTATGTTCGAACCGGATACATCCCCCAGAATCTTATCGAAGGAACAGCTTCTCCAGAAACTGGCGATTGCCGCGCAAGCTGGCAATATAGGCGGCAGTCTGCGCACCCTTACCGACTATGTCGGTGCTACCCATTTCCTCCTCGCCCGTTTTGATCTCGTCCAGGAGCAGGGGCTTGATTTCGTCGTCTGCTCCGATTGGCCGTTCGATCTCGTCCGCCGCCTCGATCACGAACTCGCCGCGACCCATTCCCGCACAACCGAACTCGAAAAATGCCTTTCTCTCCTTCAGCCGAAATTCGCCCTCCTGCCGGATGACGCCGATGCCCCGCAAGGCATCGGCCGGCAGTATTGCTCGCTTACATTCAATGTCGGACGCACGCGGTTTTCGTTGCTGCTGCTGTATCGCGAAGATTTCGTTCTGTCTCCGGAGAGGCTGCGCGAGGTCGGGCTTCTCAGCGGATATTGCGTGAGCCTGTCGACTAGCAAGGGACAGAAAGTCGACCGGGAATTCGAACTGACGGATCGCGAGATCGAGTGCCTGTTCTGGATTGCAGAAGGCAAGACCAGCGACGAGATTGCCGTGATCCTCGGGATCTCGCGCAACACGATCAACAACTACATCACGAGCGTCATGCGCAAGACGGCAACCAAGACCCGTTCCGAGGCCATTGCCTATGCGGTCCGGAATAATCTCGTATAGGGAATAGCCGATGAGATATCCGCACGAATCCCTCGACGCGGGCAACGAAAACCTTCAGCCCAGCCATACGCGGCGGGCCACGAACCGAGCGGACATCTTCCCAAAGCTCGTTGCGCTGCAGAAGGCCCTTAATGCACGGGGATTTGCCGTATTGAAGGCGGTGGGTGGCGGAGTTCCCGGCAAGCGCAAGCTCGTAACCGAGTTCGAGAACTGGTCGGTAACGATTCCCGCAGGCACCGATGCTTTCATCGCCTCCCATGGGGAGACTCTTCTCGCGCACCTCGACAGCTCGTTGCTTCCTCTTACGTGGAATGCGCAAGACAGCGCGAGCTTCGCCGACACCTCGGATTTTTCGTCATTCGTGGTGCACCTGAAGCCCCGCATCCTTCCCTATTCGGGTATCGCGTTTCCCGTCCGACTCGGAGCGTCCGGCAATGGGTATGTGCTGTTCGCCATTACGAACGGACTGGACATTCAGGGTGAACTGATCATCGACGTGCACGGCCGCAGTTGCAAGATCATGATGGACATCCTGTCTGTGGAGGAGCGCCGTTCACTGCCTTCCGAAACCTTGAGCGATCGGGAGATTACCTGTCTGCAACTGGCGGGCGACGGGCGCATCAGCGAGGAGATTGCCGAGAAGCTCGGGCTATCGGTCCATACCGTCAACGCCTATCTCGGTTCGGCGACCATCAAGCTCGACTCGGTCAATCGCATCCAGGCGATCGCGAAGGCGATAAGACTCGGCTATATAAATTGAATCCCTGGCCGGACCCGCCCCTCAACTGAAGAGCGGCGACGATGTGTTCGCAGCGAATCGGGCTTCCTTGAGGCTTGTCTCCAGGAAATGGGTATTCTGGTCCGGGTCGCTGGACGGGTTTTGGAAGGCCACGTGATTGATCTCCAGCCCCGCATGATCCTTTGCGAGCGTCAGCTGCGCGTAGATCGTGACGTCCTTTGGCTTTATCTCGAGGTCCAGAACGACCTCGGGGGGGCCACCCCATTCGAGGCGGTATTCTCCGCCGGCGCCAAAATTCACCGTGCCCGGATGGAAGTAAAGCTCCGCCGCCGACGAAACCAGGTCGGCGATGTTGCCATATAGCTCGAACCGTAGCAGCGAGATCAGGTCGGCCGCGTCCAGCAACCGCAATTCGGTCGCGACAGGACTGATCGCCTCAGCGACGATTTGTTCACGCTGATCGGTATAGGGGCATTTTTTCATCGCGCTTAGCGTACCCGTCTCTTTGGGGCTTTCGCGGCATAGACCCGATGCACGAGTTCTGCCACAGCCTTGTAAAATATCGACGGAATCACACTATCGACCGAGACTTGCGCAAACATGGAGCGGGCGAGTGGCGGATCTTCGAAAATAGGTATGTCGTTCTGCTGGGCGATTTCGCGAATCTTGAGCGCGACGAGATCCTGTCCCTTGGCGATGACGACCGGGGCGTCGCTTTCCTCGCGCACATAGCGCAACGCGACCGCATAGTGCGTAGGATTCGTGATGACGAGGGTTGCGCGGGGAACGTTGTTGATCATGCGGCGGCGTGCCCGGTCGCGCGCGATCGAGCGTTGCCTTGACTTGATGATCGGGTCGCCCTGGGCCTGCTTGAATTCGTCCTTGACCTCCTGCTTGGTCATGCGCAGCTCGGTGAACCAGTGATGTCGTGTCCAGAAGAAGTCCACGATCGCGAGTATCGCCGTCGCGAGGAGTATGATGGTCATGATCTTCTTCATGATCGTGGCGAACTTCACGAAGATCACCTGCGGATCGGAGAACATGGCGTCGAGCGTTCCAAAATACTCGGACCTGAGCGCGATGACCATGATCGCCGAGACGATCACAATTTTGAAGAGCGACTTGCCGAACTCGATCAATCCTCTGACGCTGAAAAGCCGCTCCCAGCCCTTGGATAGCGAAATGCGCGATGTCTGTGGCCGGATGCGCTCCAGCACGAAACTCGGGATGTTTTGCAGCACGTTGGAGCCGATACCGAAGGCGATGAAGAGCGCCATGGCCGGAAAGAGAAGCGCACCTGCGTCCCATCCGAGGTGGACGAAGAGCGATACGACGTCGGTCGCTGTGAATATCTGCCACTGGTCCGGCTTTTCGAAGAGGTCGCGCAAGGATTCGCCTACCCTTGCGGCCCCGGAAGGCAGGAAGAACACCAGATAGAGATAGAATGCCAGCGCCGATGCAAAGACGGGAACCTCCCTCGAGGAAGGCAGGTTGCCTTTCTCGGCAGCGTCCCGCTGTTTCTTCTCTGTCGGGGCTTCTGTTTTACTGTCTTTGTCCTGATCGTCAGACAAGCCCTGTTCCCTTTTTCGCCAGGAATATGCAGGGGAAGACAGACCCGCCGGGCGAGCGGCCTGGAGACCGGGCCTGCCTCTTGCTGCTGCTTTCCGAAGCAACGTTCGCGGTCGCCGGACTGTGTTCCTGTCCGATAGCTTGGCTCTGTAGCCATGACAAGCTATCCGCCCGCCGGATTGCATTCAATCGGCAGGCGGAAGAAGTACCGGGTTTTCAACAGTTGCCGCCTGTCACGCGGCCTGCGATTGGTCGCCTTCGGTTTCCTTGAGCTGGATCTGGCCGGAATTGGCCAGCCGGATCGCTTCCTGGGCCACGGCGCGGCGGGCAATGGCGATTTCGCGAGGATTGATGCCCGTTGTACCGGCGACGAGATCGGATTCGATCATGCGGCGCTGGCGCGGGCTGATTGCCGAGAGCACGCATTCGCGGATTTCAGCCGAGGCGCCGCGCAGCGCCATCGTGAGGATATCTGCCGAGATGTCGTTGAGCAGCAAGACGCGGCTGCGTTGCGGCATGGCCAGCAGGTCTTCGAACAGGAAGATCTTCGGACGGACCTTGTTGACCGATTCCTTGCTGATCGATTCCAGCGAATTGAGAAGGGTATCGACGTCTGGTTTGTCGAGTTCGTTCATCAGTTCTGCAACCTTGGCCGAACCGGCCGAGCTGCGTTCCGCTTCGATCTCCGCAATCAGCTCGTAGACGCGTTTCTCGATGATCTGGGCAGCTTTCGGGCTGACATTCTTGAGATTGACCGTGCGGTTCATGATGTCGGCTCGGCGGCTTTCCGGCAGCTTCAGGAGCACCTTGGCGCCAAACGACGACGGTAGCATGGAGAGAATATAGGCCACGGTTTGAGGATGCTCGCGCATCAGGAATTTCGCGATGAAATCCGGATCAGCATCCTGGAGGCGGTCCCAGATCGAAGCTTCGTAAGCCTGGAACGCGGTGCGGCGGCCGAGCAGGCCGTCCACTTCTTCAGGCGTCAGGCCTTCCTCGAGAATGCTCTCGATCGCCTTGGCATTGTCCATCAGGCCCGCACCTTCGGTGAACAGGTCTTCGAATTCATTGACGAGTTCGGCCAGTTCATCCGGCGGAATCGTCCGCAAAGTCTGGGCAGACGCAATGATGGTTTGCAGTTCGTTTTGCGTGAAGTACTTCAATAGCTTGCCGGCAACACCCTTGCCCATCGCCAAGAGAACTGCAGCCGCCTTGTCTGCCTGGGACAGCGGTTTCCCCAATGCCGGGCCGCCGAAATCGTCAAAGTCCATCATGGTCTTTCCTCTCTGCCCCTGGAACGGGGTCAGGGCAACTTCGTACTCATCACTTCGATCAGTCTTACGCCAAAGCGGGTGTCGTCATTCTCGAGCACGGTGATTTCGCCGCGGGCGATCCGGCGGCCGTTTACCGTGATCTCGACCGGCTCGCCGATCTTCCTGTCGAGCGCTATGATGGCGCCCTCCTCGAGATTCATTAGGCCGGAGACCTGCATGCGGCTTGAGCCAAGCACGATCTGGAGATCAATCGGAATATCCATGATCAGGTCGAGATTGGACGTCAGCGAGCTGCCTGGCTCCGGTGCCGGCGTCGGTTCGGAATGGGCGGAAAATGGGTCGCTGCCGAAGGCATCCGCGCCGAAGTCCGTGCTTTCGACGCCGATCGAGGGGCCGCCGAAATCGGACTCGAAGGCCGACAGGTCACCGGCACTATCGAGCGGATTGGCGAAGTCTCCGCCAACGCCCGATCCGAAATCTGCGCCGATGTCGGGCAGTGTTCCTTCCGAATTGTTCTTCAGTACGCCGCGCAGATCATCGACTGCCTGATCGAAATCGGCATCCGAGCCCATCATCGACAGCGCGTCATCTTCGGTTACAGGTGTCTTTTTCGTAGCCATGAAATCATTATTCCTGTCGAAACTTGCCTCAACCTGCCTTATCGAAGGCGGCGGCTGAAATGGCCTACCCCATAAGATGTTTTAGAATTTCGTCTTCGCTGCCGACATTGTCTTTCACGCGGACCGTGTAGTTCTCGCCGGCCCTCCCGAACTCACAGCGATACATTTCCTTGCCGTTGGCGCTGACATCCACGGTCACGTCGCCACGGTCGCGAAATGCGATCACATCCCCGACGGCGAGCCGCGATATGGTGTTCAGGGTCAGCGTCTGCAGGCGGATCCTGGCTTCGAGCGTGATCTGGGACCGGCGCACCTGCTCGGCAAGCTGCTCGGACCATTCCTTGCGGTTGCGTCCCGATTGACCTTTGGCTTTGGGCAGTGTCACCGTCGTCTTGAGCAGGGCCTTCTGCGGCACAACGAGGTAGAATTCGGACGATACCGGGCCCAGGTCGACCCCGATCTTGATCGTCGCTCCGTATTCATCGATGTGATCGTCATCCGGCTTCGGCCGGTCATCGGCATTATGGGGGCGTTCGATATGCGCTTCGAAGGCGCCAAGCGCATTGATACCCGACCGCAGGATGTTGGCAATCTTGTCGAATACCATGACCGAGAGGTCAAGTTCGATGCGTGACAAAGGACGATGGATCGGGTCCTCGATTGTCTCCGGCAACGCGCCGAGTAGATTTTCCATCAATGTGATGATGAAGCTGTTGCCGCAGCCAAGGACGAAGTTCGGGCTCCAGTTGCGAAGCGCCGCATCCGCCAGGACAACATTGTCGCCGAGGTCGGCGATGAGATCGTTCATGAGGCCCGTGTCATGGCCGTTATAATAGACGTCGATCGTCAGGCCGGTTTCGCTGTGGAAGATGTCCGGCATGAATTCGGTGAAGAGATGACTGAAGTCGCTGCAGATCTTTTCCACGCTCTTCTTGTCTCCGAGTGCGCCGGTCAGGCGGGCCAGGAGTGCATGTTCCATCTTCGGCGATGTGTTGGTCTCGGTTTCCGCCATCGTCATGCCGCCTTGTTCTCACCGCCCGGGTTCATCATTTCCTGCTCGACAGCATCGATCGAGGGACGCTCATAGGAGGAAATCGTCTTGCGGCCGTATTCGAGCGCGACCTGCGGAACGGAACCATTCATGTAGGCAAGCAACGTCTGCTTGACGATGATGTAGAGGCGGTGCTGCTTCGTCCGTACGATCTTGATCTGTGCGGCCAGCGGATTGGAGATCGAGTAGGAAAGCACGATGCCGAGCATGGTGCCGACGAGCGCCGCGCCGATGAGGCCGCCAAGAATTTCGGGCGATTCATTGATCTTGCCCATGGCCTTGATGACCCCGAGAACCGCCGCAACGATACCGATAGCCGGGAAAGAATCGCCCATCGCTATGATCGAGTTGTAGGGCTTCATCTTGTCGTGCAGGATGGTGTTGATTTCCTCGTCCATCAGGGCTTCGATCTCGTGGGAGCGGGCGTTCCCGATGATGATCAGCCGCACATAGTCGCAGATGAAGGAGGTCAGTTCCTTGTTCTTGAGAACCGTAGGTGCGGACTGGAAGATCGAGGATTCTTCCGGATTGTCGATATGGGCTTCGATCTCGTTGCGTGATTTCGTTCTGAGATCGCGCATCAGCGAATAGAGAACCCCGAGCACGTCGAGATAGGCGCGTTCCTTGGGCACAGCATTCCTGAAGGCCTCGCCGAGCGCCTTGCCGGAGTCTTTGACCACCTTCATCGGGTTGGCCATGATGAAGCCGCCGAGGCCCGCGCCGCCGATGATCATCAGTTCGAAGGGCTGTATCAGGACGTCGAGATGTCCGCCCATGGCCATATAGCCACCGATGACGCTGCCGAAGGTAATCACAAGTCCAATGATAATATTCATTTCGTGCCCGCACCTGAAAACTATTTTCACAGTTAGCGATAGGGTTTCTGCCTTGCGTGAGGCTGAACCGTGCGAGCTTCATACTTTGTGAACCTACAGACAGCTTCGCGCAAGCCTTTTGCCCCAAGAAGAGCGATAACGGACGCATTTTCCGATTGTCCATTCAAGAGGCGGAACGACCGTGACTACGACCTACACAAGCTACCAGCTGATCACGCAGGATCTTACGAAATCGCTTGACCGCGTCGCCAAGGAGCCGGATGTGGCCCGGGAGACGGAGTATTACATGTCGAAGATCGGCGACATAAAGTCGATCGACGACTTCATGGCCGATACCCGTCTCTATAACTATGCCCTGAAGGCTCATGGCCTCGAGGACATGGCCTATGCGAAGGCTTTCATCCGCAAGGTTCTGACGGAAGGCGTTGCGAGTGACGAGGCTTTCGCAAAGCAGTTGTCCGACAGCCGCTACGCCGATCTCGCGACATCGCTGAACTTTGCTGAGCAGGGCGCGGCGGCGACGTCGTTCGACAAGGCCCAAAAGGGTGTCGTCGACAAATATATGCGCCAGTCTCTCGAGGAGGAGGCGGGCAACGAGAACACCGGCGTGCGCCTTGCTCTCTATTTCGAACGCAACGCCTCCAAGATCACGTCAGCGATGGATATTCTCGCCGATGACGCGCTCTCCCAGGTCGTACGCACGACACTCCAGCTGCCGGGCGAGTTCGCCGCGTCCAATATCGACAAGCAGGCAGCCTTTCTGGATCGGGTCCTCGACATCGGGGATTTTCAGGATGCCGAAAAGACCGGCTCCTTCCTGGAGCGGTTCACCGCCATGTGGGAACTGGAACATCCGTCCGAGAACTATGATCCGCTGGCCGTTTTCGGCTCTTCGTCCGGATTCGGCATTTCGCCGGATCTTCTCATTTCCATCAATTCCCTGAAGCTCGGAGGCAGCTAAGTGCAATCCGGATTATATGTATCCCTGTCATCGCAGATCGCTCTCGAACGACGCCTGACGACCATCGCCGACAACATGGCCAATCTCAACACGGTTGGTTTTCGCTCGACCGAAGTCAAGTTCGATCAGGTTTTGAGCAAGACGCAGAACGATCTCAACGCGAAGATAGCGTTCGTGTCTCAGGGTAACGACTACCTGTCGACCCGTACCGGCGAGTTTCAGCAGACTGGCAACAGCCTCGACTTTGCAATCAAGGGTGATGCCTGGTTCGCGATCGACACGCCAGTCGGCCAGGTCCTGACGCGTGATGGGCGGTTCACGATGAAGGAAACCGGCGAACTGGTATCGCTGCGGGGCTATCCGGTGCTCGACGCCGGGGGCGCGCCGATCCAGCTCAACCGCACGGGAGGACCGCCGACCATCGGTGCCGATGGAAAGCTGATCCAGGACGGAAGACAAGTGGCGACGCTCGGTCTCTTCACGGCCGATATTTCCAGGGGCTTCGTTCGCTATGAAAACAGCGGCGTGACCACCGTCGACCAACCCCAGCCCGTTGTCGACAACAGCGAGATCGCGGTAATGCAGGGCTATATCGAAAACTCGAATGTCAATGGCATCGGTGAGATGACGCAGCTCATCCAGGTGAACCGTGCTTTTGAAAGTATCAGTTCCCTCATTCGGGACAGCGAAAGCTCGATGACCGACGCGATCAAGACTCTCGGCGGTTCGAGCTAAGGTCAAGGTCTCCGATCCATGCCAGAACAGATGCCTTTCGATCTCGCGCTTTCCGGCAAGCTCAGCCAGCTCGCAGGTCTTGCCGCCCGCTATGCCAATCCGGGGTTTTCCGTGACCCACGGTGGACATGTCCGCACGATCGCGGCGGGTCATTATACGGTGACCGGTTTGTCTCGTCATGTGCGCCTCGGCGAGTTCGTCGCCCATCGCAGCGCCACAGGTATCCATCTTGGCGAGGTTGTCCGCGTCGAACCGGATCTGGCCTATGTCTGCCCCATCGAGCCTGGCGAACCGATCGGTATCCATGACGTCGTCATCCAAAAGGGGGCGTTCCGCATCGCCCCAGATGACAGTTGGTGCGGGCGCACGATCAACGCGCTTGGCGAGCCGATCGATGGTTTCGGTCCACTGGCGCCCGGTGCGAAGCGCCGTCCGATTTCGAACAGTGCCCCGCCTTCGATGTCGCGCCGGCGGGTGGAGCAGGGGTTTCGAACCGGCGTCAGGGCCATCGATATCTTCTCGCCTCTTTGCTTCGGCCAGCGTCTCGGTATCTTCGCCGGATCCGGTGTCGGCAAGTCGACGCTCCTGTCGATGCTGGCGCGCGCCGATGCCTTCGACAAGGTGGTGATCTCGCTGGTCGGCGAACGCGGCCGCGAAGTGCGTGAATTCATCGAGGATACACTCGGGCCGAACATGGCGAAGGCGGTGGCCGTCGTCGCCACAAGCGACGAAAGCCCCATGTTGCGCAAGATGGCGCCGTTGACCGCCATGACCATTGCCGAGCACTTCCGCGACCGCGGCGAAAACGTGCTGTTCATCGTCGACAGCGTTACCCGCTTCGCCCATGCCATCCGTGAAGTGGCGACGGCGGCCGGTGAACCGCCGATTGCCCGCGGCTATCCGGCCTCGGTCTTCACCGAACTGCCGCGCCTGCTCGAGCGCGCCGGCCCTGGCGAGGAAGGCGCGGGCACGATCACCGCGATCATCTCCATTCTGGTAGATGGCGACAATCACAACGATCCGATCGCCGACTCCACCCGCGGCATTCTCGACGGGCATATCGTGCTCGACCGCAGCCTTGCAGACGAGGGTCGCTATCCGCCGATCAACCCTCTCACCTCGATCTCGCGACTGGCGCGCAAGGCCTGGACGGGTGAGCAGGAAAAGCTTGTATCCCGGCTGAAGGCGCTGATCCACCGTTTCGAGGAGACGCGCGACCTGCGGCTGATCGGCGGCTACCGAGCCGGCACTGACCCCGATCTCGATATGGCAATCAAGCAGGTCCCGGTCATCTATGAAGTCTTGAAGCAGACGCCGGCCGAGAACTCGTCAGCCGACGCCTATGCCGATCTTGCGAATGCTCTGAAGCAGGCGGCGGGCGGACAGCCGGCACCTGCAGCTCTTGGAAAAATGAGGGGATAGCCGTGACCGATTTTGACGCTGACGAACCGGTGGCGCCGATCAAGCCGACGGTCGGCCGGTCATTCTCCATGGCCGACCGCATTCTAGGGGCGACGGGTATCGCGCTCGCCTGCGCGGCAGCCTTCTTTCCCTGGTACGTGTTCTTCAACGAAGAGAAATTTGGCATTCGCGTGAGCGAGATGGATCACACCCGCGATCTGCCTGAAGGGCCGGGAAGGAATGTATTCAGCGTGTCCCCGCTCGCCATGGTCGACAAGGACGACAATGGGCCGAAAATCAAGCCGGAGTTGCCGGTCGATCCGCTCGTCACGGCCACGGTGTCCAAACTCGGCACGGAAAATGCCGCGGGCGCAGCGTTGCGGGAGCAGCAACCGTTTCCGGGCCAGAGCGGCTTTCGACTTCTCCACGTTGCCAACGGCCGCGCTTTGATCGAGGACGGTTCGGGCATGTACATGGTCCGCGTAGGCTCGATTCTGCCGGACAACAGCCGCGTCGCGACGCTCGAGCAGCGGGATGGGAAGTGGGTCATCGTCACGTCCGAAGGCGTCGTTTACGACAGCAACTAAAGGCGCCATCCTCCGTAAGTCCCACGCAAGATTAGGATCATAGGCTTTCACTAGTAAAAGACGGAGTGAAGCCTATGCAGCCCATCCAGTTGTTCGCTTTGGCCTCCCGGCAAGCCGAATGGCTTTCGGTGCGTCAGGAAGTCGTTGCCAGCAATATTGCCAACGCCAATACGCCGAAATACCTCGCCAAGGACATTACGCCGTTCAGCGCGGTCCTGGATACCACGACGGTCAGCCATATGGCGCGCACCAATCCCGCTCATTTCGCAACAAGTGAACTGGGTGAGGATATCGAGGTCAGGAAGGCGGAACTCAACAACGAAATCGGCGTGCAGGAGTCCGGGAACACAGTCGCGCTCTCGGAAGAACTGACCAAGGCCGGCGATATCAGGCGCCAGCACGACCTCAATACGTCGCTGGTCACCTCGTTCCACCGGATGATGTTGATGGCTGTGAAGAAGTAGAGCAATGGACCCTTTAACAGCAGCATTGAAAATTGCCGGTAGCGGACTGGAAGTCCAGTCCACACGTCTGCGGATCGTCTCCGAGAATATTGCCAACGCCCGTTCGACCGGCGACACGCCTGGCGCGGACCCTTATCGTCGCAAGACCGTGACTTTCGGCTCCGAACTCGACAAGGCAAGCGGGGCGGATCTGGTCACCGTGAAAAGGCTTGGTGAAGACGACTCCGACTACATCGAGGAGTTCGATCCTGGCAATCCTGCTGCGGACGAGCGCGGTTTCGTCAAGATGCCAAACGTCAACATTCTCATCGAAATGGCCGATATGCGCGAAGCAAACCGCACATATGAGGCCAATCTCCAGACAGTCAAGCAGGCGCGTGAGCTCATTGCGTCGACCATCAACCTTCTGAAGGCCTCTCAATGATTGATACTGTTCAGAACATTAGTTCCCTTTCGCAGGCTCGCGGTCTCGACAGCATTGTAAACGAAGCGGTTTCCTCTCCCGCCCAGGCGGAAGGCACGACGCCCGGCACCATGACCGGGATGAGCTTCGCAAGCGTGCTCGGCGGCATGGCAACCGAGGCCATGAACAATCTCAAGCAGGCGGAATTCACTTCTTTCGAGGGGATCAAGGGCACAGCCAACACGCGTGAGGTGGTCGATGCCGTTCTCGCTGCCGAACAGTCCCTGCAGACGGCGATAGCATTCCGCGACAAGATTGTGTCGGCCTATCTCGAAATTACGAAGATGCAGATCTAGCGAATTTAAGGACGAACACATGAGAGCGCTCGCCATTGCAGCCACTGGCATGGATGCCCAGCAGACCAATCTCGAGGTCATCGCCAACAACATCGCCAATATCAATACAACCGGCTACAAGCGCGCCCGCGCCGAGTTTGCCGATTTGCTCTACCAAACCGAACGTACCCAGGGCGTGCCGAACCGCGCCAACCAGGCGATCGTTCCCGAAGGCGCCAATATCGGTCTTGGTGTGCAGACGGCTGCTGTCCGCAACATCCATACACAGGGTGAACTTGCCCAGACCTCGAACGAGCTCGATCTCGCCCTCGTCGGCCGCGGCTGGTTTCAGATCGAATCCCCGGACGGCACGATCCTCTACAGCCGCTCCGGCGCCTTCAATACCAATGCCGAGGGTCAGCTCGTGACCATCGATGGTTATGCCGTCTCGCCCGCGATCACCGTTCCGCAGGATGCAAGCGAAGTCGTGGTCAGCCGCACCGGCATGGTTTCAGCGCGTCTCGGCAACAGTTCCGACTTCACCGAACTTGGTCAGCTCACCATCGCCAATTTCGTGAACGAGGCTGGTCTGAAGCCGCTTGGCGACAATCTCTTCGCGCAGACGGCAGCCTCCGGTGAGCCGATCGTCGCGGCACCTGAGGATCCGGGCTTTGCCTATATCAAGCAGGGTTACCTGGAGTCGTCGAACGTCGATTCCGTCAAGGAGATCACCGATATGATCTCGGCCCAGCGCGCCTATGAAATGAACTCAAAGGTTATCCAGACCGCCGACGAAATGGCGCAGATTGTCAGCAAAAACCTGAAGTAAGCAGAAGGCAGGGCAAACATGACGTTTCGCCGGATCACCACATACGCGAGAATGACTGCGGTTGGATTGGCCGCCATATCGTTGCTTTGCGGCCAGGTCCGCATCGCCGAGGCAAAGGATGGTTATGCCGTCGTGCCGACCCAGATTATTTATCCGGGCGAAACGGTGTCCGCATCGAAGATCGAGGAGGTCGCCGTAACCAATCCGAACCTTGCAGGCGGCTACGCCAGTTCGGTTCACGACGTGATCGGTATGGTGACCACGCGCACGCTTCTTCCCGGCCGCACGATCCCCGTTTCGGGACTGCGCGAACCTTATGCGATCAAGCGCGGAACCAATGTGCGGCTGACTTTCGCGATTGGCAGCATGCAGATCTCGGCATCGGGAACCCCGCTTGCCGATGCGTCGATCGGTGATGTCATCAAGGTCAGAAATCTCGATTCGGGGGTGATCGTTAGCGGAACGGTCATGGCGGATGGTACGGTACAGGTGATGGCCAAATGAAATTGCTTCGTTCGAGTGCGATCGCCCTGTTTGTCATTGCATTGGCCTTCATCCCGGCCTTCGAGGCCAGTGCTTCGGCCTCGCGGATCAAGGACGTCGCATCCCTGCAATCGGGTCGTGACAACCAGTTGATCGGCTATGGCCTGGTCGTCGGTCTCCAAGGGTCCGGCGACAGTCTCCGTTCCTCGCCTTTCACCGAGCAGTCGATGCGGGCGATGCTTCAGAACCTCGGGATATCCACCCAGGGCGGCCAGTCGAACGCCAAGAATGTGGCGGCGGTAATGGTCACGGCGACCCTGCCGCCGTTCTCGAGCCCCGGCAGCCGTATCGACGCGACCGTGAGTTCGCTCGGCGATGCCACTTCGCTTCGTGGAGGCACGCTGGTGATGACATCGCTTACCGGCGCCGATGGCCAGATTTACGCCGTTGCCCAGGGCTCGGTCATCGTTTCCGGTTTCACGGCGCAAGGCCAGGCTTCCAGCGTCACCGAAGGGGTCTCGACTTCTGGCCGGGTCCCGAACGGCGCGATCATCGAGCGGGAGCTGCCGTCCAAGTTCAAGGATTCCATCAATCTCGTCCTACAGCTGCGCAATCCCGATTTCACCACCGCGATGCGTATCGCCGAGACGGTGAATGCCTATGCGTCGGCAACATACGGCGCCCCGATCGCCGAAGCGCGCGATTCCCAGGAGGTCGTGGTCCAGAAGCCTCGTACGGCGGATCTGGCCCGGCTGATGGCCGCCATCGAGAACCTCGTCGTGGAAACCGATACGCCGGCCAAGGTCGTCATCAATGAGCGAACGGGCACCATCGTCATCGGAGCCGATGTCCGCGTCTCCAAGGTGGCGGTAAGCTACGGGACCTTGACCGTGCAGGTCACCGAAACCCCGCAGATCGTCCAGCCGGCACCGTTCTCCCGCGGGGAAACCGCGGTCCAGCCCCAGACAGATATCCTTGCCCAGAAAGACGGTGGGCCCGTCACGATTGTCGATGGTCCGGACCTTCGCACCCTGGTCAGCGGATTGAATAGTATCGGCGTCAAGCCCGACGGCATCATTGCCATCCTCCAGGGAATCAAATCGGCCGGCGCCCTGCAAGCGGAGCTCGTACTGCAATGAAGCACAGCACTTTTTTGGCAAGCGTCCCGACCGCCATTCGCAATGCGCTGCTGACTACTGCCCTGGTGTTGGCGCCGACCACATCCGGCCACGCGGCAGGCGAGCCCGCCCTCAATACGGCAACGCAGGCGGAAATCCAGCAGTTCTGCACAAGCATCGCGGAGCCGGCACGAGACCAGCGCTACCTGTTGCAGAAACAGGAACTTGAAAAGCTGCAGGCGGATATCGACAGCCGCATAGCCATTCTGGAGAAACGCAAGGCGGAATACGAGGACTGGCTGACGCGCCGCAATGACTTCCTGAAGCAAGCGGAAGACAATCTGGTCGATATCTACAAGAAGATGAAAGCCGATGCGGCGGCGCCGCAGCTCGAGCAGATCGACGTGGTCCTGGCGGCCGCGATCATCATGAGGCTGCCGTCGCGCCAGTCGAGTCTCATCCTCAGCGAAATGGACGCGGAAAAGGCAGCCCTAGTGGCGGCGGTCATGTCGAGCGCGGCCGATCCCAATACGTCGAAGGACCCCTCATGACCAAGCGTTCCTCAGCTATTCTGGCTGTCCTCTTTCTGGCCGGCTGCCAGAGCCAGACCTTGAAAGAGATTGGAAACGCGCCGTCGATGAGCCCGATCGGCAGTGGCCTGCGCTATAGCCAGACCCCGCAGATGGCGCTCTACCCGAAACAGCCGCGCCAGGTCTCCAGCGGCTACTCGCTGTGGAGTGATTCGCAGTCGGCGCTCTTCAAGGATTCGCGTGCGATCAACGTCGGGGACATTCTGACGGTCAACATCCAGATCAACGACAAGGCTTCGTTCAACAATCAGACGGATCGCAGCAGGGTGAACTCGAGCGGCATCAACTGGCAGGCGCAGGCCGAACTGTTCGGCTGGACGCCGCCGGTCACGAGCGGTGACTTGGCGTCGGGCTCCGACACGAGCACGAAGGGCAAGGGTTCGACCGAGCGCTCCGAAAAGCTGACGCTTCTCGTCGCGGCGGTCGTCACCGGCATTCTCGAGAACGGCAATCTCCTGATCAGCGGCTCGCAGGAGGTGCGCGTCAATCATGAAATTCGTATCCTGAATGTCGCCGGTATCGTGCGTCCGCAAGATGTCGACGCGGAAAATACGATTTCCTATGATCGCATCGCCGAGGCGCGGATCTCCTATGGCGGCAGGGGACGCCTGACGGAAGTGCAACAGCCTCCGGTCGGACAACAGGTCGTCGATCTGTTCTCGCCGATCTGATCGGGCTTGCGATTCGTAAAGGTAAAACGGGCGGCTGGGAACGATGGAAGAATCGGAATCTACTCAGGGGAAGAAGAAATCCCCACTGGTCCTGACGATCGCCGCAATCGCGATCCTGACCGTGCTTGGCGGCGGCGGCGGTTGGCTGGTCGGAACCATGATCGCACCAAAGATCAAGGCTGCGGAAAGCGCCAAACAGGCGGATGACGCGAAGACCGCGGATGCTCACGGGGCAGGCAAGGCGGGCGAGGAGGGGCTTCCCCGCATCTCCACCGAAGCCAACGGCGTCGTGCAGTTGGAGCCGATCACCACGAACCTCGCTTACCCCTCGGAAAACTGGATCCGGCTCGAGGTCGCGTTGCTGTTCAAGGGAGCGCCGGACGTCACGCTTTCCGAGGCCATCCATCAGGATATCCTCGCCTATCTGCGCACCGTCTCTCTGCAGCAGGTGGAAGGGCCGAGGGGTTTTCAATATTTGAAGGATGACATCCAGGAGCGTGTTGACCTTCGCTCCGAAGGCCGGGTATCGAAGGTGATGTTCAGGACCTTTGTAATCGAATGATTCGATACCTCTTCTTGCTTGCCGTCGTGATGTCGGTGCCGGAGCTTGCCCACGCGCAGCAGCTTCCGACCAACCTTTTCAACGCCCCGATCGACGGATCGGTGGCGGCCTGGATCATCCGCACCTTCGGCCTGCTCACGGTCCTTTCCGTCGCGCCCGGCATCCTGATTATGGTCACAAGCTTTCCACGCTTCGTGATCGCTTTTTCGATCCTCAGATCCGGGATGGGCCTCGCGACTACTCCCTCCAACATGATCCTGACCAGCATGGCACTGTTCATGACGTTCTACGTCATGGCTCCCACCATGGATCGTTCCTGGAAGGACGGTGTCCAGCCGCTGCTCGACAACCAGTTGACCGAAGCCGAAGCCGTGCAGCGCATAGCCGAGCCCTTCCGCACCTTCATGGCCGCCAATACCCGCGACAAGGATTTGCGACTGTTCATCGATATCGCCAACGAGCGCGGGCAGACCTCCGTCACCGGCGACAAGGTGGATTATCGCGTCCTGGTGCCCGCCTTCATGCTCTCGGAGATCAGGCGCGGTTTCGAGATCGGCTTTCTTATCGTGCTGCCCTTCCTCGTCATCGATATGATCGTCGCCACGATCACCATGGCCATGGGCATGATGATGCTGCCACCGACATCGATTTCTCTGCCCTTCAAGATCCTGTTTTTCGTCCTGATCGACGGCTGGAATCTTCTGGTCGGTAGTCTCGTACGCTCCTTTTCCTGAAGACCCGGATCCCGCCTCGGCGGGGCAAGAACCCGTTCTCCGTACGGGAATACATCAAATTTGACCATGAGGCTTCCCACTTTTCGTCACAGGACGGGAAATGGGGACTGGCATTGGATGCCTGCGAGAATTCACCGATGAATTCGAGAAAAGCGGCAATAAACGGTCTTTTAACCATTCGCCTTCAGCCAACGTTAAACTCCATGCTGTCTTATCCAGCTTCAGAGGCGGATTAATTTAAGCACTAATTAATTGACATGATGTCGTCTGCCTCTGCCGGTAGGAAAACCCGGCATGTCCTCCATCGTATCTAGTATCCAAGGGGACACATCATGACCAGCATCATGACCAATGCCGCTGCACTTGCGGCTCTCGACACACTTCGCTCGATCAATTCCGACCTCGACAAGACCCAGGGCCGCATTTCTTCCGGCTACCGCGTTGGTTCGGCTTCCGACAACGCTGCTTACTGGTCGATCGCAACGACGATGCGTTCGGACAACAAGGCTCTCTCGGCTGTCAGCGATGCGCTCGGCTTTGGCGCTGCCAAGACCGATACCGCATATACCGGCATGGAAGCGGCCATCAACGTCGTGTCCGAGATCAAGGCCAAGCTCGTTGCCGCCCGCGAACCGGGTGTCGACAAGGACAAGATCAACAAGGAACTGACCGAGCTGAAGTCGCAGCTCTCCTCGATTTCGCAGTCGGC
>JBAYTX010000041.1:0-39522 GCA_041675415.1 Rhizobium sp.
TGGTGCAGGCGACGGGTCGCTCCGGCTGGTATTTCCGCGTAATAGAACCGGGCGAGATCAAGGCGGGCGATCATGCTTGCCTTGAAGAGCGTCCAGCACCTGACTGGCCGCTAACGCGGGTCAACGATCTATTCTACAGGGACAAGCTCAATCGCCCGGCCCTGGCCGTTTTCGCCGCCCTTCCGAGGCTACCGGAAAGGTGGCGCAATCTGGCCGAGCGCCGTCTGCGAAGCGGTGAGGTGGAAAACTGGGATAGCCGCCTGAATGGGCCGAAGGAAGCAATCTCCTGAACTCGAGGGACTGTTCCTCCGAGTTTCCGCGACCAAGATCGCGGGCATCCTCTATTCTTGCGCCATACGATCGCGTCGTGCATGCCGCGGTCAGAGCTTCGCCTCGATAAAGACGCATTACTGCTAGCGCACCAAGAGCCGAGGGCTGCCGCTCGCCCGTTCTTTCGGTTCTGTTCATCAATCGCGACCATGTCGTCTCGTCAAACGTGTTGACCAGAACAGGAATGATCCGCCGAGAGGCGCATCGGACTAGCGGTCACGGGTGAAGGAAGCTTACAGCGCGAGTGGCGCGAGTACCGTCGAAGCTGGTGACGTGCGGGACCACCGTTTCCGCGGAACTAGCCCTATTGGTAACCAATACCCATTACGTAGTCCTGAAGCAATTTTTCCTCATGTTCAACGTCCTCAAGGAGAGACTGAAGCACGTCTCGCGCATTGGCCACGCCTATCGGCGCCGCGCGGTCATCCACGATCGGGACGTTCTTCAGACCACGCTTCCTGATCGCAAACCATACATCACTCAACACGTCGTTCGGTCGGCAAGACACGATCTCTGTCGACATCACCTTTGAGGCAGGCATCGAGCAACTGCATCCCGTGCAATGGCTGATGCGGCTGACAATGTCTGTCTTTGTAATGACGCCGATCGCCTTTCCGCTTTCATCGCAGACGACAATGAGATTGTAACTAGGATTGCTCAGCAATTTTGCCGCGTCCATAAGCAATGCATCTTCGGCTACGGTGGCGAGCCGTTCCCGCGCCACTCCAAGTATGTTCTCTACTCTCAAGACACCCTCCTTTCCGAGAGCTTCCGCTTCTCCCTCAGGAAACTCACGATATGGCCGGATCCTTACCTATCCCCGGGCGAAGCGCATCAGCAGATCGACCTGGAGGAAAAGAAGGATGAATGCGGTGTTCAGGCTCCAGGCCACGGTGAGCCACCTGACCATGGTGGCCCAGAAGGGGCACGCGTTGTCCGCGCAGCGCCAGATGGCGACGAGAATGCCGGGCGTATAGAGTGCAAAGGCAAGGATAACGGCTTGCTGAACCCAGATTTGGTCCAGATACAGGGCAATCACGTGCAGCATCGCGAGTTCGGCGCTGACGAAAACACCATAGATCCAGAAGACGGCAGCCAGGGACATCTCTCCCCGCCAGGCTCTAAGCTCGGGAACGAGATGGCGTTCAATGAAGAGTTCGCTGGCGGGTCCCAATCTCGGCATCTCTCTTGCTCAAAACTCATCTCGCCGAACCAATGGTTCGGATGTTGTTCTTGACCCGGGCGACTTGATGACCATCGACCGGACCGGCGATCCGCCCCATCGGGCGTTTTCTTGTCACGCGCCCGGCTGCCATGGCCCGACCGGGAACGCCCGCTAGCGGCGCGCTGTTCCCGCCTCCGTCACGACCAGATCCATCGGGATGTCATGCTTTTGCGGGTGGATCGTCGAAAGCTTCGCCGTGCCGTAGCCAACACCGACGACCTTGGGCCTGGCCCGCATGGCGGCAAGCGTCCTGTCGAAGAAGCCACCGCCATAGCCGAGCCGGTAACACGCATCATCAAAACCGACGACCGGCGCGATCACCACTTCCGGAATGCAGAGCCGCCCTTCAGCCGGAACCGCAATCCCCCAGACCCCTCGTGTCAGTGGTTGCCCGGCCTGCCACGAATGGAACACCAGGGGCAGTCCTTTTTCCACCACGCCGGGCAAGGCGGTACGACCGCCCAGCCGGGCTATTTCCCGCATCAGCGGACGAAGGTCCGGCTCTCCTCGAAACGGCCAATAGGCGCTGACGACACGACCCTCCACATCTCCGATCTCGGCGAGGACATGGGCCGTGATCGCTTCTCCGGCCGCGATGCGAACCTCGACGGGAACGGCAAGACGCTCCGCGATCAGGCGCTGGCGCTCTCTCGCGCGCCAGCGCTCGATATCCGCCCAGGCCGCCATGTCCGGAGGATCGGCCAATCCGGCGTAAACAGGGTCGATCTCATGCAGAAGGCAGGCCGGTGAAGCGAAGGCGCGTGGAGCATCGTCGTCGATCATCAAGGCGCCCTCCGATCAGTCCTTTGCCGCCCGCAGGCCGGCCTCGAGGCCCGCGAGAAGGTCGTCGATGTGTTCCAGGCCGACCGAGAGCCGCAGGAGCCCGTCGCTGATGCCCGCGTTTGCCCGCGCCTCCGGCCCCATGTCGGCATGGGTCATGGTCGCAGGATGGGCGACCAGGCTCTCGACGCCGCCCAGGGATTCGGCCAGCGTAAAACCACGCACCGCGCCCACGAAGCGCCGCACTGCGGGGACGCCGCCGGCAAGTTCGAAGCTCATCATGGCGCCGAAGCCCTTCTGCTGGCGGCGGGAGAGCGCATGATCCGGGTGTTCGGCGAGCCCCGGATAATGGACATGGGCGACCGCCGGATGGCCTCGCAGCCGTTCCGCGACCGTCATGGCATTGCGCTCCTGACCCGCCATGCGCGCAAAGAGCGTCCGAAGGCCCCGCAGCGTCAGCCAGCAATCGAAGGGTGCCGCGATCGCGCCGGTCACATTGGCCCAATGCTTGAGCTTTTTCGCCTCCTCCGGGTCGGCGGCGATGACGGCACCTGCGATAACGTCGGAATGGCCGTTGAGGAATTTCGTCGTCGAATGCAGCACATAGTCGGCGCCGAGCGACAGCGGGCGCTGCAGGGCGGGAGACAGGAAGGTATTGTCGACCACCACCCGCGCGCCGGCACTCTTCGCGAGCCTCGACAGCGCCGCGATGTCGACGACCCGCAAGAGGGGATTGCTGGGTGTCTCGATGAGCACCAGTGCCGGGCGATCCCGGACTTGGCCCGCGAAGGCTTCCATGTCGGACTGCTTGCCCAGCGAGAGCCGGATCTGGCCGAGTTCGGCGCGAGCCTTGAGAAGACGCATGGTTCCGCCATAGCAATCATGCGGCGCGAGGACCAGGCTGCCGGCCGGGAGGCGACCGATGAGGAGATCGAGCGCTGCCATGCCGCTCGGCGTCATCACCGCACCGGCGCCGCCTTCCAGCCTGGCGATCGCCTCGGCGGCGAGATCCCGAGTGGGATTGCCGACCCGGCCATAGTCGTAGGCACGGGGCGCACCGAAACCGGCAAATTCATAGGTGCTGGAAAGGTAGAGAGGGGGGGCGATCGCGCCAAAGGCGGTATCGCTGGCAACGCCATATGCCGCCGCGACGGTTTCCGGGTGGAATTCGGCCGGCGTTCGCTCGGACATTTCTTGCTGCTCCTCATGTTGCAGTCGCAAAATGGCCGGATTGATTAATTGTGACAAATGAAATCTATTGCTGTTTATCCGCAATTTTTTTGCAGTTATTCTGTTGGACGGCAGCTGATGGACCACGCGATCGCTCGAACATTCCTCGAAGTGGTGAAAGCCGGCAGCTTCGTCGGCGCCGCGGAGGCACTCAACATTTCGCAGACAGCGGTGAGCGCGCGTATCCGCGTTCTGGAGCACGAACTGGAGCGCCCCGTATTCGTGCGCAACAAGGCCGGTGCCAGGCTGACGCCGGCCGGCGAGAAATTCCTCCCCTTTGCCTCCAGCCTGGTCCGGGTCTGGGAAACGGCTCGCAATGTCGTGGCGCTCCCGCCCGGCCGGTCCCAGCTGGTCAGCCTGGGCGCCGAGCTCAGCCTGTGGAGCCCGCTGCTCTCACGCTGGCTGCTCTGGATGCACCGGGAATGCCCGGAGATTGCGGTGCGCACCACGATCGACACCGGTGAGCACCTGCTGGCGCTGATGCAGGAAGGCGGGCTCGATGCCGCCGTCATCTACGGCGCCCAGCGACGGCCCGGACTAATCGCCGAACTGCTGTTCGAGGAGCGCCTGGTACTTGCCCGAACACCGGCGCGCACAGGCTCCACTGCGATGATCGGAATAGACTGGGGCGCCGATTTCGCCGCGAGCCTTCGCGCCACTTTTCCTGAAAACGCTAGCCCGGCCGTCTCGATCGGTTACGGCCCGCTGGCCCTCGACTACATCCTTGCAGTCGGCGGCGCCGGCTACTTCCGAGAGGGCTTTATCCGGCCCTACCTGGAGGATGGCCGGCTGCAAATCGTGCCCAACAGCCCAACCTTTGCCTATCCCGCCTATCTGGTCTTGTCCGAGAAGACGGATCCGGCCCTTGTTCTGCGCCTGCGGGAGGGCTTGCGTTCCGCTTCGGCAGGAGCGCGACCAAAGCCGTAAACGGCCGGGCCGACGGTCACATGATTGCCGCTTTCCAACTCGTCTTGCCTTGGCCGGGGGAAAGACGCAAACGGCCGCAGATGCTCCTGCGACTATGGACGAAAGAGCGATCGGCCGATGCGTCGCAACAGTCCGCCCATGCCAAGGAGCCATACAGCCAGCGCAACAAAAACCAGCACCCTCGGAACCGGGTCGAGGAACACGTAACCCATGGCGCGGCTGAACTGGTAGGTGCTCGTGCAGTACATGCCCATTGGAAACACCATTCCCCACACCGCAGGTTCGTAGGTGAACCGGTCCTTCATCCAGATATAGCGCCAGGCCATTAGTGCAAAGAGGAACGGGATCCACCAGCTCGCGACAGCCCAGAAGAAGAAGGTAAAGCCTTTCAGGAACGGCAAGAGAGGCGTGATCATCGGCCATGTTTCACCGCGAAGAACGAGAATGGAGCCGGCCAGCGCCGTGATCGCCACAGCCCCCATGTTGATCCAATAGGGCGGACTGAAGTCCTCGCGACTGAGCGATATGAAGGTGAGACGGTAGAAGATGAGCGGGATGATTGCGAGATAGAGCATGCAACCGATCAGGAACATGGTGAGGACCTGGAACTGAATGAGCTCCGCCGGTGCCCCTTCAACATCGATCACACCCCTCAGCACGACCACGGACTGGGTGGAAACCGCGGCGATCAGCCAGGCGCCGTTGATGCCGCGTGCAAGCGTCGGCTTGCCCTTTCGCACAGTGACGGCCGTAAAGAAGGTGTACATGACGACGAACCACAAAAGCAGTCCGAACCACCACAGCACGGTCGCGATCCCAGTCGCGCCGACGACAATCATGTTCTGCGTTCCCAGAACACACGTGCTGGCCACAATCGTGAAGAAACCGGGCGCTCTTTGATGGTCCGAAATGTCACGCAGCAGGAGGTCGCGAAACCGCAACGCTCGAACGAGCGTCAACGCCCACAGCACTGGATAAGCAATCCAGTTGACCGACACAAGCACGAGCGCAAGGCCGTGCATCCCTAAGAGATGGCAGGCGATGGAGACCACGCCAGTCGCCATGACCAATGCGAAATAGCCAGGAAATAGCGTGGCTGCCGCTTCAAGGATCGGGTGCTGCGGGACGCTTGCCGCGACGCTGTGGCGAGCCTCCTCCGTCCGGTGTCTATCCATGTCCATATTGCACCAGCAGGTCGATTTGTAAAAAGTGCAGAACAAATAAGGTATTGAGGCCCAAAGTATGGTCAGCCACCTGGCCATCGTCTCCCAGAACGCGGCGGCGAGCGACTCTTTCGGTCAACATACTCCCTCCCGCGACAATAATCCCGGCAAAATCTCGCGTTTGGGGGCTAACCTCCTTCGCAATGCCCCGGATGACCAGCACTTCGATGCCATTGCTTGTTTGCCTTGACTGGAGCGGGCGGCGCCTCTCCTCGAGTTGCTGGACAACAAATGGATCAGCAGGCGGGAGATCAAGGCGTCCGCCTGCCCTGTGTGCGACACCACTTGTCCAGCCGCACGATCAGGACACGCTCTGTCGTCCACCCCTCACTGTGCAATCGAGATTGGACAGCAGGCCGTCCTGCAGACCATAGATCCAGCCATGGATGGCGACCTCTTTTCCCGCTTTCCACGCCTCTTGTATCGTCGGCGTACGAGCAAAGCGCTCGACCTGCGCAGCGATAGACGCTTCACACAACCGGTCGAGGTCGCCGTCGCTCCAACATTCGCGACATTCAAAGCGACTGTCGGCAACGTCGCGAACTGGTTGCAGCCAATGGTCGATCAGGCCAAAGTGCTCACCGCTGACTGCCGCGCGAATGCCGCCACAGCCATAATGTCCGCAGATGATGATGTGCTTTACGCCAAGCTGGTTCATGGCATATTCGACGACCGACAGCATGTTGAGATCGGCCGGGTGGATGAGGTTGGCGACGTTGCGGTGCACGAACACTTCGCCCGGTTCCAGGCCGGCGATCACATTGGCCGGCACACGGCTGTCTGAACAGCCAATCCACAGATAGTCGGGTGCCTGCAGCTTCGAGAGGCGCTCAAAGTAGTCGGCCCTCTCGCCTTTGCGCTCGGCAGACCAGGCCTTGTTCCGGGTGAAAAGCTCTTCGATCATGATTTTCTCCACTTCCTGATGCCTGCAGGCCTCTCGATCAATAATTGCTTTTGTCAACTTGTTGAGCTGTCACAGCGCTGGAAACGGGCCATCGCCGAACTGCCCTCCTCGGGAATTTTGTCATCGGTAACGCCCTGCGACACTTTTGCACCTTCACGTTAGGCCGCCAGGGAGTCAAAGTGGTATTTAAGATACCTCTTTATTCTTAGCTTCCCCCAAGTTGCAGGGATCTCCCATGCGAATGACGCTTCACACCGACTATGCGCTGCGAATGCTGATCTATCTGGCGACACGACCGGAGGGTGTCTGCACGGTCAACGACGTCGCCGAGGCCTATCAGCTGCCCCGCAACCACCTTCTCAAGGTGGCCCAGACGCTGCGCGACCTCGGCTTTGTCGAAACGACCCGCGGCCGGGCGGGCGGTATTCGATTGGCGAAGTCACCAGAGGCGATCGGCGTGGGCGCACTGGTCCGCGCGACCGAGGAGGAGTTCTCACTCGCCGAATGCATGCAGGCTCAAGGCCGGCCCTGCGCCATTTCGCCGGCCTGCAATCTCAAGGGCATGCTGCACGAGGCGCTCACCGCCTTCCTGGCGGTCCTCGACAAATACACGCTCGCCGACCTCGTGAAGAACCGCGCCATCCTTGGCTCTTTTCTCGGGATCGGCGGCACCGTCAAACTGGAAGAAGGGACGCAACCATGGTGACAGGATTGACGCTGGCCGAGCGCCAGCTTGCGCTCGTCGTGCTGGGTATTCTGGCGCTCGCCGGCCTTGCGATGGCGGTCGCCGGCCGCGGCGATCCGCTGGCCGTCCATGGCTACATCGTACTTCTCTTCAGCCTGGGACTCGGCTTTTTTGTGCTGTCGTCCGTCTTTGCACCCGACCCCCCGGAAAGTCGCCATTCCGAATATTATGACGACCCCACGCGCGTCGGCATCGTCCTGGCGCTCGCATGGGCTGTCGTCGGCATGTTTGTCGGGGTCTGGGTGGCATCATTGCTGGCCTGGCCGGAACTGACCTTCGTGGACTCGGCCTGGGCAAGCTTCGGACGGCTCCGGCCGGTCCACACCAGTGGAGTGATCTTCGGCTTCGGCGGCAATGCGCTGATCGCTACGTCGTTCCATGTTCTCCAGCGCACCTGTCGCGCCCGGCTTCCGGATCAGTTCAGTCCCTG
Organism: Rhizobium sp.; assembly: GCA_041675415.1. Lineage (GTDB taxonomy): Bacteria > Pseudomonadota > Alphaproteobacteria > Rhizobiales > Rhizobiaceae > Allorhizobium. The sequence goes on from JBAYTX010000041.1 coordinate 7,795, forward strand.
GTTCGTATTGATCGGCTACAACCTCTTCTGCCTCGTCGCCGCCACCGGCTATCTGATGGGTATGACGCAGTCCAAGGAATATGCCGAGCCGGAATGGTATGCCGACATCTGGCTGGTGATCGTGTGGGTGGTCTATTTCGTGACCTATATCCGCACGCTCCGGCGCCGCAAGGAGGCGCATATCTATGTCGCCAACTGGTACTATCTGGCGTTCATTCTCGTCGTTGCGGTACTGCACATCGTCAACAATCTCGCCGTACCCGTAACCCTCGGTCACGCCAAGAGCTACTCGCTGTTGGCCGGTGTGCAGGACGCAATGACGCAATGGTGGTACGGCCACAACGCCGTCGCCTTCTTCCTGACCGCTGGCTTCCTGGGCATGATGTATTACTACCTGCCGAAGCGCGCCGAGCGGCCGATCTTCTCCTATCGGCTTTCCATCATCAGCTTCTGGGGCATCACCTTCATGTACATGTGGGCCGGTGCGCATCACCTGCATTACACGGCGCTTCCGCATTGGGTGCAGACACTCGGCATGACGTTCTCCATCGTGCTGCTGGTTCCCTCCTGGGCATCCGCCGGCAATGCGCTCGCCACCCTGAACGGCGCCTGGCACCGGGTGCGGGACGACGCAACTCTGCGCTTCATGATGGTCGCCGCGGTCTTCTACGGCCTTTCCACCTTCGAGGGCTCTTTCATGGCGATCCGTGCCGTCAACTCGCTCTCCCACTACACCGACTGGACCGTGGGCCACGTTCATGCCGGAGCCCTTGGCTGGGTTGCCATGATCACCTTCGGCTCGTTCTACGCCCTGGTGCCGTGGATGTGGAAACAGGAGCGGATGTATTCGCCCAGGCTCGTCGAGCTGCACTTCTGGCTGGCGCTCGCCGGCACCGTTGTCTACGTCTTTGCCATGTGGAACTCCGGCGTCATCCAGGGTCTGATGTGGCGTACCTATAACGACAGCGGAACCCTCGCCTATTCGTTCATCGACAGCCTGGTCGCCATGCACCCCTATTACATCGCCCGCGCTTTCGGGGGGCTGCTCTTCCTGGCGGGTGCCATCGTCTGCTCCTTCAATGTCGCCATGACCATCCGCATGGCCCGCAATGCGCGCAAGGCCGAAGTCGGTAGCGATGTGCCTCTGGGCGGCAGGGCCGGCGCGGTTCAGGCAGGAGAGTGATCATGAAGGAATTCTTCCACCGCAAGATCGAACGCAATGCCATCGGCTTCGTGTTGGCGATCATCGGCGTGGCATCCATTGGCGGCTTCGTCGAAATCGCTCCGCTGTTCACCATCCATGAGACAGTCGAAGACGCACCCGACATGCGCCTTTATACGCCGCTGGAGCTTGCCGGTCGCAATCTTTACATCCGCGAGGGTTGCTACGCCTGCCATTCGCAGATGATCCGAACGCTTCGCGACGAAGTGGAGCGCTACGGCCCCTTCTCTCTTGCGGTGGAATCGAAATACGACCACCCGATGCTGTGGGGGTCCAAACGCACGGGACCGGACCTTGCTCGCCTCGGCGGTAAGTATTCCGACGCCTGGCACGTCGCCCATCTCGTCAATCCGCGTGACGTCGTGCCGGAATCGGTGATGCCACGCTATGGATGGCTGAACAAGAATGTGCTCCGGGTCGACGATCTCGGCGAACATCTGAGCGCTCAACGCGCCGTCGGCGTCCCCTATACGGAAGAGATGATCGAGAACGCGACCGCCGACGCCCGAGGCCAGGCCGCACCGGACAGCCCCGAGTCGTCCGGCGTCTCGGAGCGCTACGGCGAGGAAACCAATGTGCGCGCCTTCGACGGAAATCAACGTGCACTGACCGAGATGGACGCGCTGGTTGCCTATCTTCAGATCGTCGGTCAGCTGACACAGGCCGCTCGACAGGAAACCGCAGCGAAGGAGGACTGACGTGGAGATCGACCACAACAGTGTCGTCGCCTTTGCCAAGAGCTGGGGGCTTTTCTACCTAGTCGCAATGGCGCTCGGCGTCGTGATCTACGCGCTCTGGCCCGGCAACCGGAAGCGCTTCGACCGCGCAAAGACAAGCATTCTCGACAAAGACGATCGGCCGGGAGATTGAGCATGGCCCAGGAAAGACACGATCCCGCCACCGGGCGCAGCACTACGGGACACGAGTGGAACGGCATCGAGGAGCTTGAAACGCCGATCCCGCGGGTGGTGCTATTCTTCCTTGCCGCAACCACGCTGATTGCCATCAGCTACTGGATCCTCATGCCGGCCTGGCCCATAGGCGTGACCTACACCAAGGGCCTGCTGGGCCTCGACCAGCGCACTATCGTGACGAAACAGGTCGAAGACGCGGCAGCCGCCCGGGCTTCCTGGACCGACCGCATTGCCGAGGCGAGCCTTGAAGAGATCGCTGCCGATCCGGACCTGATGCAGCATGTGCGCGAGACGGGCCGCACGCTCTTCATCGACAATTGCGCAGCCTGTCACGGCACGCGAGGCACGGGTGGCCCCGGATTCCCGAACCTTGCAGCCAAGGCCTGGCTTTGGGGCGGAGAGCCTGAAACGATCCTCGAGACTATCCGCGTCGGCATCAACTCCACCCATGCGGAGACGCGTGTCTCGCAGATGATGGCCTTCGGCCGGGACGGGACACTCGAGCGAGAGCAGGTCCGCGCTGTTGCAGCTTACGTCCGCTCTCTTTCCGACCTGCCGATGAGCGCTGACCACAAAGCCCTGATCGAAACCGGCAAGGAGGTCTTTTCGGCCAACTGCGCCGCCTGCCACGGAGAGGACGCACGTGGCAGCACCGACATGGGCGCACCGAACCTGACCGACAAGACCTGGATCTACGGCGGCGATGCGCAGACCGTCTTCAATACCATCTATTCCGGAAGACAGGGCCTGATGCCAAGCTGGGAAAGGCGGCTCTCGCCGGTCGATATGAAACTGCTGGCACTTTATGTCGGCACGCTCGGAGAGGACGCCAAGTGAGTATGACGATGGAAAAGTCCGAGATGCGCAGAGGCATCCATTGGCGGGTCATGCCCTGGCTGCTTGCGGGCATGGCTGCGCTCACGGTTATCGGCGCGAATGTGCATCTCGTCCACGTCGCAACGGGGAGCCAGCCCGAATGCGTCAATCACCTGAAGGCGGAAGGTCGCGACGGCACCTATCGCGCCGCGGCACCGTCCTGCTGAGAGGAGCAAGGTCAAAATGAGAACGACCGAGAAATCCGTCGATACGAACATACCTCTGGCCGAACAGCGTCGACGTCACTTGCCCGCCGGCGCGGCCTTCGGCTGGCTTTCCGCCGGTTGGCGCGATCTCTGGCACAATCCGCTGCCGAGCCTGCTCTACGGGTTTGCGGTCTTCCTGCTCTCAGCTGCTATCACCTGGGGTCTCTTTCGCCTTCAGCTCGACTATATCCTGTTTCCGGCGCTTGCCGGCTTCATGGTGGTAGGTCCACTGGTCGCAATCGGGCTCTATCGCAAGAGCCGGGACATTGAAGAGGGTATTCGGCCGAGCCTCTCACGCATGATTCTGGTTAAGGCTGCATCCGGCGCCCAGGTCTGGTTTACGGGTGCGATCCTCTGCCTGCTGATGCTGGTCTGGATGCGGGCAGCCGTCATCATCTATGCGCTCTTCATGGGCTTGAGGCCGTTTCCCGGACTGGACCGCATCGTGGCCATGCTCTTCAGCACCACGGAAGGTCTAGGCATGATCATCGTCGGCACCGTCGTCGGCGGGCTTTTCGCCGCTTTCTCCTTCGCCGTCAGCACGTTCGCGATCCCGATGCTCCTTGCGGAAAAGACGGATGTCTTCACCGCTATGGGCACCAGCATCTCGCTCGCCTTCCGCAACCTGCCGGTCATGCTGGCCTGGGGCGCGATCGTGCTTGCGCTGACGGTCGTCGGCATCGCGACCGGGTTCCTCGGCCTCATCGTCATCTTCCCATTGCTCGGCCACGGCACCTGGCACAGCTACAGGACGATCCGATGACCGGCGGGCACCGGATCACCCCAGAGGTCGCAAGCGTGTCATGGATTTGGATCAGCGCCGTTGCGACCGCCTTCGTCGCCTGGCGTCCATAATGGCAAAGAAATGTCGACGATCAGTCCCGATCCTTCGGCTCGCCCTGCGAGCGCAAGGCTCCCGTGATCGCTTTCGACAATCGCCGCGACGATTGCCAATCCCAGGCCGCTTCCGGAGGTGCCGTTGCCGCCGGCCCGGACGAAGCGATGCAAGACCCGTGCGCGCAGCTCCGGTGGAATGCCGGGCCCCGAATCCTCGACGCGCAGGAGCAAATTCCCCCCGCTTCTTGCGAGGCGAACAGACACCCAGGCCCCCTCGGGAATGTAACGTAACGCATTGTCGACGAGGTTCCGCAACATCGCCGCGAGAAGATCGGCATTGCCGCCGACCCTTGCATCGAGGCCCGGCTCCACCTCCAGCCCCAGATCGATATTGCGCGCGACGGCCTGCGGCGCCATGAGTGCAATCGTCTCGCGTGCGAGCTCCGCCAGATCGACCGGCTGGGCCTCTTCTTCTATGGCGTCATGCTCGACCCTGGCCAGCGCCAGGAGTTGTTCGACGATGCGGGTGCCACGCTCGACGCCGACGAGGACATCCGAGATCGCCTGATTGCGTTCGGCCATATCCTTGGCGTGATTTGCCACCTGCGCATGCGCGCGTATCGCCGCTAGCGGCGTGCGCAGTTCATGCGCGGCGTCCGCGGCAAAGCGGCGGTCCCGTTCACGGGCAAGCGCGATCCGCTCGAAGAGGCTGTTGAGCGCGCCCACCAGCGGCAGAACCTCGGTCGGCGCAAATTGCGGACTGAGTGGCGAAAGATCTGCCGGCGACCGCTGCTTCACGCCCGCCGTCAGTCGCTCAAGAGGTCCAAGCCCCCATCTCACCAGACCCCAGATGAGAGCGGCGAGCAACGGTGCGGCAATCCATACAGGATGGAGCATATGGGCAGCGACGCGCGCGGCAAAACTCGTGCGCACCTCCTGTCGGACAGCCACCTCGACCCGGGTGCCGGCACCGTTCGACGCGCCATAGACGCGCCAGCCCTCGCCCCCGTCGATGACATCGCTATATCCGGCCCGCCATTCCTCAACTGAAGGGTTGAAATCGCCTGACCGTCCGGATACGGCGGCCGGGGTGAGGATGCGGTAGGAAAGACGCTGATCCGGCTGGCGTTCCCGCAGCAGGTCGGCAGGCAGCGCATCCCCCGGCAGTTGTCCCACGAGCCCGAGTATTATCTCGGCAGATTGCTGCAGGTGTTCGTCGGTCACCTCGTCAATCAGGCTTCTCGTATCGAAATAGGTAAAATAGGCTGTCACGAGCCAGGCCGTAACCATGCTTCCGCAGAGCGACAGGACGAGACGGCGGCGCAGCGAACCGGTCATGGCTGGGCCGGTACGATGTAACCCACGCCGCGCAGGGTTCGGATGACATCCGGAAAGAGCTTGCGGCGCAGGTTGTGCACATGCACTTCGACGGCATTGCTGTCGATTTCCTCACCCCAGCCATAGAGTTGTTCCTCCAACTGGCTTCGGCTCAGCACCCGTCCGGCATGCATCATCAAGCCCTGCAGCACGGCGAATTCACGGTTCGAAAGGGTAACAGGCGCTCCGTCCAGCGTTACGCTATGGGCGGCAGGATCAAGGGTGACACGACCACTGTGGAGGACCGGCACCGCTTCGCCCCTGGAACGACGCAGCAGTGCCCGCAGCCGAGCCTGCAATTCCACCAGATCGAAAGGCTTGATCATGTAATCGTCGCTTCCGGCGTCCAGACCTGATACGCGCTCGGCAATCGTGTCGCGTGCGGTCAGCACCAGAACCGGCGTCTTGTCTCCTGCGGCACGCCTGTGCTTCAAGAGGCTGATCCCGTCCATGCCGGGCAGGCCGAGGTCCAGCACGACGGCATCATAGGTCGTGGTGGCAAGCGCGGAATCGGCATCTTCGCCGTCACGCACCCAATCCACCGCAAAGCCCGACTGGCCCAGTCCCGCAACCAGGCCACGACCCAACAATGTGTCGTCCTCGACCAGCAGAAGTCTCATCGTACCCGCCCATCGGCAATCTTGGGAACGCAGGGAATACACGCCCGGCGAAGCCCGCCGGGCAGGTATCATATCAGTCTGGCATCTTCGGTGAGCAGGAACAATCCCGCGCAAACCGCCGGTCTACTCGAGCGGCTGCCAGTTGGCGTGTTCGAAATGGGTGCCGTAGGCGTTCAGCGCCTCGACGACCAACACTGCCCCGGCGCGCGGATCGGTCTCGCCCTCGAGCCCGGATACACCGTCGAGCACATGGCCGAGCACGATGTGGAATTGCTCGTCCACCTCCGGAGTGAGCTTGCAGTTCGCCACCATGAAATCGACCTGCGTCTGGATTTCCCCGGCAAGCACCTTGTAGTCCGACGAGGGCAGAGTGCCGTCGTGGATAGCGGAAAGCCGCGTGGCGAGCGCACCGCGGATGGCGTCCATGCCCTTCAGCATGTTTTCGTCGCCTTGCCACTTCGCCTGGCCATTGAGTGTCAGCTCGATCGCGGCACCCTGGTGCCCTTCATGGCCTGTCTTCTCTGCCCAGGAAACGCCGGTCGAAAGACCAAGACCGAGGACGAGAACAGGCAAAATCAGGCTTCTACGGATATACATCTTCGTCATTCCCTTTCAAGAAGAGAGGAATTTCTCTTCGCCAGGTGGGATTAGCCTCCCCAGCTTATGGCTCGCTTAAGTGCCGAAAGAAAATTGAACAGCAAGATTGACGATACGCCCTCGACGCAGGAGCGTAGACCACAATTGATGCCTCACCCGCTTTGGGCAATCCAATCACCAAACCGATCGTAACTGCCTGGCGATTCCCGCACAGGAGTCTCAGGCTTGTGAGCGTGGTTGCAGCTCTCCTTCGGTCGGTCCATAAGACGCGAAACGTGCCAACAGCGCCACTGCATACTCAATTTGAATTTTGGCAATCACGCAGTGTGGCTAATCGAAGGCGAGGGCTGGGTATACTGGTTCGCAGAAACAGTCCTATTCCGGCCTGCTTCTTTTGCTCTATATAGGGCATCATCGGCAAGCCGAATGCAGTTCGCTGGTGTGACCGTTCCAGGATCTCGGGTTTTCAGACCAATTGAGACGGTAACAAGAACGCGCTCGCCGGCATCCGTTTCGATCGACAAGGACTCAACAATTGTGCGGATGCGTTCCGCCATCGCCATTGCCCCCGCCCGACTCGTATCGGGTAGGATCGCTGCGAACTCTTCGCCTCCATAACGAGCGATCGTTTCACCGGGTCGCATAGCGTTGGCTACGGCACCCGCCACCAATTTCAAAACATGATCACCTGCCTGATGACCATAGGTATCGTTGACGGATTTGAAGAAATCGATATCGATTAACAGTAGCGAGACAGGCGTTTTGTCACGGTCTGCTGATAAGCACACTGCGGACAAACGTTCATCGAATGCCGCGCGGTTTAACACACCGGTCAATCCATCATATGTCGAACGCCAATCAAGTTCTTGATATAACTCCTGCAACTTCTTCGTGGAAGTGTTCAACACCTCGCCAAGCCGCCCCAGCTCGTCGTCCTTGTTGCGCAGAATGACCCTGTAAGAGAGGTCCTTTCGTCCGATATTATCGGCAGCAACGGTCAATCTTTCTATGGGTTCAAGTACCGAGCGGGACAAAACAATAATAATCGCAGTTAGCACCAAAAAGCCAAGCGTGGCGAAACTTAATATATAATAGAATGTTTTGCCCGCAATTGCCCTTCCAGCGTTTATACGCCGCTGTAGTTCAAAAATAGCCAGTTGGCGAAACTGAGCGACTAACGCGTTGACGTTTGCGATGTCAGTACGCGCCAAGGAATAGGCGTCAATCGCGTTCCGTGTGCCGGTATCTTGCCGGAACAGAGCGTCGAGGGAAGCTCGGGATTGGCGCCAAGCAGCAACTAGTTCGTCAGCCAGTCTGTCAGCGGACGGCGTAGCGGGATGGTCCTTTGCTTGTGCGTCGAAAAATATCCTGAAGTTGTCGGACACTTCGGCCATAGTCGGCTCGGGGTTTTCGACCACCCCCGTGTCAAGGCCGAGGGCGTATGTAGTCGCAATAGCTTCGATCTGATTAAGTAAATCCTGAGCGGCAAAGATGGGCGACATCCTCGCCGTAATCGCTGCTATGCTGCTTTCATAGGACTGGACCAGCGTGCGTCCTGAGACGATCGCGATGACACCCATCAGAACCAAGCCAGATATGGCGAAGGCAAATGAAAACCGAAACCGTGTCTTGATTGAGAAATGAAATGGCGAGCTTATCGCCGACCACACTTTCCCGAACGAAGAAGCTCCAAAAGAACCCGAAGCTAGGCGACACCAAGTCCTATAGATGGCAAATACAAAGCTAGGGATTCTCGTCAATTTGCTCTCGCCGGCTGTATTTTCAGCAGCCAAAGCTATAACGATGAGATCCTAAAATTCGCTTTGCATGATTGAACGGTTTCTAATGGATGAGCGCAGGGGATATGCAACCGGGAACGCCGGAGGCTCGCCGGATGGCTAGCCTGTCGCAGGCATCGGCGTTAGATTGGCTACCGCCCTACACACTGTCCGACGTGTTCTTGAGGCAATTTCGCCCTTAATGGCCCCACGTTGTCGGAACGAGCTGCTTTGGATTCAATTCGTGTCGTGTTGCCATTCGATCCTGCATAATTAACAGTTGCCAGCAGCGTTTCCTTCATATGCAGCCCCTTTCTGACACGGCTGAGGCCCCGCGCCTCCACGACCGCCGTGGCGAAGAGGAAACTTACGGGCCGGGCCGTAATTCCAAGTCTGCATTCTCAAGGTTCGATACCTCGACTGAGCACGTGAGTCCGCAGAGACTCCGCGCATTCTGGCCCAGAACGGCGTTTCGAAGCGGTTGGATCGGGCATTGTTGCAACAATCGGCGTTCGCGGGCCTCCGTCCCCTTGAAAAAAGGTGGCAACCAAATTAGATAGTAATTACTCACTATCTTTCGGAGTCTCATGATGATCTCGCGATCAGCCTATCTTTCAGCAGAGGAGCGACGGGAGGCCACGGTAGAAACCGTCCTCGATCTCGCTGCGGAACAGAATCCCACAGACATTACCACTGGGGCAATTGCAAAGCGTATGGGCGTGACGCAAGGGGCCCTGTTTCGGCACTTCCCTTCCAAAGACGCCATTCTCCAAGCCGTTATGGAGTGGGTTTCGGAGCGTTTACTTACACGCATAGATCGGGCGATTTCCACGAAAACCTCCCCGCTCGATGCCCTCGAAGCCGCATTCACAGCTCATATCGAATTCATATCGGAACATCCGGGCGTCCCTCGGATGCTGTTCGGAGAGTTGCAGCGCGCCGAACAGACAATGGCCAAACGAATGGCACAGACATTGATCCAGTGCTACGGCGAGCGCCTCGGCCGTCTCATTGCCGAGGGCAAAGAAAGCGGTGAGCTCACACCCTCTTTGGAAGAGAAAACTGCTGTCACGCTGTTTGTCGGCATGACCCAAGGCTTGGTCATGCAATCCCTCCTCGCCGGCGACGTGAAGCGCATCCGCACGAGTGCGCCGGCCGTTTTTGCGCTTTATCGGCGTTCCATCGAGGCGGCAAAATGATCCACAGTTCGCCCTCCGACCCATCACCGATGAAATCCCTCGAAGCCATGTTTATGGCTGATGTCGCCTATGTCGCGTGCCATCCTAACATTCCCCGCATCTTGCTCGGTACGCTGGTGACCAAGGAGAAGTCCGCGCTCAAGCTGATGCTCGAGGCCTTTGTTCGGCGATACGAGCGGCGTATCTCCTGTTTGATCGAAGAGGCGCAACAATGCGGCGAAGTCCGAGCCACGGTGGACAAGGAAGGTGCTGCCCGCCTGTTTATTGCAGCAATCCAGCACTTGGTCTTCAGGGCGCTGGTCGCGGATGAATTAAGCAAAATTCGCGAGGCAGCTCCTGCTGCTTTCACATCATATCGCCGATGCCTGGAGGCAATTCAATGAAACTTCCTTCTTTACAGCGCCGCAGCTTGATGCTGATCGCGATTGTGATTCCGATTGTCGCCCTGTTCGGCTACGTGGTCCTGCGATCGGGCCCACTGGCGCCAGTCACTGTGATGACGGCTAGCGTCGAAGCCCGGTCCATATCGCCCGCATTGTTTGGTATCGGCACTGTTGAAGCTCGCTTCTCCTACAAGATTGGCCCGACCATCGCCGGCCGCGTCGGCAAAGTATATGTCGATGTGGGCGACAGGGTGCGCGCTGGTCAGGTTCTGGCGGAACTAAACCCTGTAGATCTCGATGATCGCATTGCAGCCTTAGATGCGGCGACTCGCCACGCCGAAGAGTCAATTAAGGCAGCCAAAGCTGAGTTGGAGGATGCCTTGGTGCGCAAAGATTACGCCGATGCGCAGGCCAAACGCTATGACCAACTTTGGAAGAATCACACTGTCAGCGAAATGGCCGTGGAAACTAAACGACAAGACAGTGAGGTAGCGCTTGCCGCAGTCTCTGCCGCACAGTCAAATCTCGCAGCTGCACAACAGAACCTGCAACGCAATCGCGCCGATCGTGACGGCCTAATCAAGCAGCGGGAGGACTTAGTGCTGCACGCGCCGGTCGACGGGGTGATTGCTGCACGCAACGCGGAACCTGGGACAACCGTAGTCGCCGGTGAGGCGGTCATAGAGATGATCGACCCCAAAGAACTCTGGATCAATGCCCGGTTCGATCAGATAGCAGCAACTGGCCTGCGCACCGGGCTTTCCGCTCGCATCTCGCTCCGGTCGCATGGCGACGTGTCTGTTCCAGGACAAGTGTCGCGCGTGGAGGTCCTCGCAGATTCCGTGACTGAAGAGAACTTGGCGAAGGTGCGGTTCGACGCTCTGCCCGAGCCTATTCCTCCGATCGGAGAGCTAGCCGAAGTCACGATTGCACTGCCAGAGCTTTCTGCAACGCCCACGATCCCAAATGCCGCAATCCAGAGTGTTGCTGGAAAGACTGGGGTTTGGAAAGTCGAAGAGGGAAAAGCCCGCTTCACCGCCGTTGAATTAGGGGCTTCGGACTTGGACGGGATCGTCCAAGTTACAAAAGGCCTTCAGACTGGTGATCAAATCGTCGTTCATAGCGCATCCCGCCTGACAGGCACAAGCCGCATTCAGATCACGGACAATCCCGCGGAGCTTCTCAAATGATCAGCCTAGCAGGACGCGATATCCTTCATTCCTGGGGCAAATTTGTCTTCACCGGCATCGGGCTCGGACTGTTGATCGGCGTCACCTTCACCATGGCCGGCGTCTATCGGGGCATGGTCGATGACGGCAAGGTGCTCCTCGACAACAGCGGCGCCGACATGTGGGTCGTCCAGCAGAATACGCTGGGACCATATGCAGAATCCTCAAGCATCAATGATGATATCTACCGGATGATCCTGACGACCCCCGGCGTCGAACAAGTTGCCAATGTAACCTATCTGACAATGCAGGTCCGAAAAGGAAACACTGACGTTCGGGCGATGGTGGTGGGTATCGCGCCGGGTAATGTCGTGACACCCGGCTGGCCGCCATTTCTTGCTGCCGGGCGTCAGATCACGCGCGGCCATTATGAAGCAGTGGCCGATGCCGCAACTGGCTTTGCGCTCGGAGACACCATCGTTATCCGGCGAAATCACTACACCGTCGTTGGCCTCACCCGACGCGCAGTATCATCGAGCGGCGATCCAATGGTCTTCATTCCGCTGAAGGACGGGCAGGAAGCGCAGTTCGTGAAGGACAACGATTCCATTGTTCGACAGCGTCGTCGCACCGGCGAGAACCCCGAATTCAACCGGCCGGGAGTTCCTGGTCTGTTGGATGCCGTCATCGCCTCACAAAACAGCAATCCTTATGTGAACGCTGTTCTGGTGCGTATCAAGCCCGGTTACGAACCGGAGCGCATCGCATCCGACATCGCCAAGTGGAAACGACTGACGGTCTATACGCGCTCGCAGATGGAGGAAATTCTGATCGGCAAGCTGATTGCGACCTCTGCCAAACAAATAGGCATGTTCCTCGCCATCCTGGCCATCGTTAGTGCAGCCATCGTCGCGTTCATCATCTACACGCTCACGATGGACAAGATACGTGAGATTGCCGTGCTGAAACTGATCGGTACACGCAATCGCACCATCGCCTCCATGATCTTGCAACAGGCGATTGTGCTCGGGCTAATCGGATTTGTCGTCGGCAAGATCACGGCAACCTTTGCGGCGCCACTGTTCCCGAAGTTCGTCCTGCTTCTGACCGAAGATACGATGACTGGGCTTGTTGCAGTTGTGATCATATGCGCGCTGGCAAGCGTGGTGGCTATCCGTATGGCCCTCAAAATCGACCCCGCTGAAGCGATTGGAGGTTGAGATGGCTAGTGGTGGAATTCTCATCGAAGGTCTCAGAAAGCGGTATGGTAATGGCGATACTGCTGTCGATGCTCTTAAAGACATCAATATGCGGGTCGCCCCAGGCGAAGTGGTCGGTCTTATCGGCCCGTCGGGCTCAGGCAAGAGTACGTTGCTTAAGGCGTTGGGGGCGGTTATTGATCCCAGCGCAGGACACATGACCCTCGGCGATGGGGTGATCTATCACGATGGCTGGAAGATCCCTGACCTTCGCGCTTTGCGGCGCGACAAGATCGGATTCGTCTTCCAGGCACCGTACCTCATACCGTTTCTCGATGTGACCGATAACGTAGCGTTGCTGCCAATGCTGGCGGGTGTCCCCAACAGCGAATCGCGCCAGCGCGCGCGCGATCTCCTAAAAGCTCTTGATGTCGAGCATCGCGCCGCTGCCATGCCTTCCCAGCTTTCTGGTGGCGAGCAGCAACGCGTCGCAATCGCGCGCGGGCTCATCAACCGCCCGCCGGTCATCCTTGCCGACGAACCGACCGCACCGCTCGACAGCGTGCGTGCCTTGAACGTCATCCGCATTCTGAACGACATGGCTGTCAGGTTCGGAACTGCAATCATCGTCGTTACCCATGATGAGAAGATTATTCCGACCTTCAGGCGCATCTACCACATCAGAGACGGCGTGACTCACGAAGAGGCGGGAGAGGGGCGTGGTTTTGATTAATTTCGGTGCAATCATGACAAAACAGGAGGACGTGTACGTTGTTTCCACGCTGCGCTCGTGGTTTTTGCTGTTCGTTGTGGCAGGATTGGGTGGGTGTGCCGCGCGGCCCGGTGTGGAAACTCTAGTTGCTAGGCAAAGTCCTATTGGATCGTATCAGACCGTCACAGTGGTCACAGCGACTGATCGTCAACGCGACATCACCGGCGTGGGGTATACTGCCAAGCGGTCAGTAACACTGCAATTTGAGCGCTTCACGGTTGCAACTCCAGAAAAGGCGAATGTTCAAAGCAAAGATAATCGTGAGCTTAAGCCAATTTTGCCGAAGAAATACGTAGTAACAAGACGCGAACCGGTTACGACTGAGGACATGAACGCAAAAAAGAATGCGCTGATATATGTGCATGGATATAACTATACATTTCAGGAGTCGCTTTTTCAATTGTCAAGCGTTGTCGCAGACGGAAGACTGACGGAGGTGCCGATCCTTTTCAGTTGGCCATCTGAGGGCACCGTTACGGGATATATTGCAGATAAAGAGGCCGCCGTATTTGCCCGTGACGATCTTGTTCAATTGCTTGAGACTTTGAAGGAACTGAAACCAAAGGGTAATGTTACCCTATTTGGTCACAGTATGGGGGCATGGATTGTTGTCGAGGCGTTACGTCAACTTAAGCTGTCAAACCGGGATGATGTATTACGTCATGTGGACCAAGTGGTCTTGGCGGCACCGGATATCGACGTTGATCTATTCAAGCGGCAGATCAATACAATTGGACGCTTGAACAAGCCCATCCTCGTGCTCAGCGCTACAGATGATCGTGCACTCACCATTTCAAGTCGTATCGGCGGCGCAAGAGCCCGAATGGGGATGGTGAACCAAAATGATCCTGCGGTCCAGGAGTTGATTACTGACGACGCAATCAAGATTGTTGATTTATCGGCATTGCCAGCTCCCGACAGAACAAATCACAATCGCTTCATCCGATTGGTAAATGTTCTTTCCAATACAGAACGAAGAAACAGATTTCTATTAGCGCTCAGATAGCGTTACGTTCTCACATGAGACTCACCATATCTAGAGTTTAGCAATATATCGAAGGAAGCATGATCTTGTTATTTCAACATATATGCATCAATATCCACTGATCATCATTCAGGATAGAGGAATGAGGCGTATGGAGAATGGTCGTGAAAACTAACCATTACTTCGACACTTTGAATACAAACTAGGATAAGACGATGGTGTCCATTCGCGTAGCAACCCCCCTCGCCCTGCTGCTGCTGTCCGGCTGTGTGACCGGCCCGGATCACACGCAGCCGCAGACCCCGCTTCCGGAAAAATTTGCCGAAGGCGGGAAGAAGAGCAATGACGAAGTTGCCATGGCAGCCTGGTGGACCGCCTTCAACGACCGACGCCTCAACGGGCTCGTCGAACAGGGTCTCGATCAGAACCTCGACGTTTTGCAGGCGCTCGAACGCATCAGTGCGGCGCAGGCGAATGTCGTTGTCGCCGGTGCCGGCGGCCTGCCGTCTTTGGGCCTGTCGGGCGACGAAGCGCTCTCGAAGACCGGGGGCACCGGCGACTACGTCACCCGCACCACCGACACGACCTCGACTGCGAGCGGCGGGCTCAGCGTGTCCTGGCTGCTCGACCTCTTCGGTCAGTATCGCCGCGCGAAGGAAGGGGCTACGGCTTCGCTCGATGCTGCCTATGCCAGCGCCGATGTTGCCAAGCTGTCCTATCTGTCCGACCTCGTCACCTCCTACATCAATACGCGCTACTATCAGGAGCGCATCGCCATCGCCCGCAAGAACCTTGCCTCGCGGCGCGAGACGCTGGATCTGACCAAATTGCAGTTGGAGGGAGGTGACGCATCGCGTCTCGACGTCGTGCAGTCGGAAGGTCTCGTCAATTCGACGCTCGCCGATCTGCCGGGCCTGGAAACGAGTTTCCGCCAGTCGGCGCATCACATCGCCACTCTGTTGGGCCTGCCGGCCTCCGCGCTCATCGCTGACCTACAGAAGGGCGCACCCCAGCCGATCGCACGGCGTAGCGTCAATGCCGGCGTTCCGGCCGACCTCATCCGTAACCGTCCGGACATTCGCAAGGCGGAACGCGAACTCGCCGCTGCCGTCGCCGAAATCGGAGTCGCCGAGGCACAGCTCTATCCGTCGATCACGCTCGGCGGTTCGATCTCACCCTCATGGATCTCGACCAAGTCGCTCGCCGGCAGCCTGACCTCCTGGTCTTTCGGCCCGAGCCTGACCCTGCCGATCCTCGACGGCGGCCGCCTGAAGGCCAATATCGACATCGCGGAATCGTCCGCACGCGGCGCCTACCTGGCGTGGAAGGCCTCCGTGCTCAATGCGGTCGAGGAAGTCGAGAACGCGCTCGCCGCAGTCAACCGCGACAGCCAGACTGTCAATGCCTTGACGGCGACCGTTCGCTCTTATGAGGAAGCCTTGTCGCTCTCGACGGCCAGCTACAAGGAAGGCGCGTCCTCGATACTTGACGTGCTCGACGCGCAGCGTTCAGTATCGACCGCGCAGGCGAGCCTTGCCCAGGCCGTCCAGCAAATGGCGGCCGACTATGTTGCACTCAATGTCGCCATCGGCGGCGGCTATGCCTTCGAGAGGAAGGCCGGTCTCTAACAACGACAGAAGTTGAAAAGCAAGAAGCCCGGCGATTGGACACGATTCACGAGTTTCCCGCCGATCGGATTCAACCTTCGGCTTTGATGCATAGCCACGCGGAAGCATGGCCTGCAACATCGCCGTAGCCGCCATCGAGCCCTTCGACGGATTGGAGCGCATCCCAAAGCTAACGGCATATCGCGGTTTCCACGTCTTGCGCCGTTGCGCCACGATAGACGATGGATATTTCCGCCTCGATCGGACGAAAACAGGGAAATGTCTCCCGCTTCAAGGCCGGAAAAGAAAACAAGCCAGCGGCGATGAAAAGCAAAAGCAACAGGTTCGAGGCTGTCGGATGCGCTGCAAACCAGCGGATCATAGCTGCACCTCAATAGGCTTAAGCTTGGCGCCGGGGACTGCCGGTGCGACTTCATTTAGTACCAGACTGTCACCCGCTGCCAGGCCTTCGGCAATCACGGCAAGTCCATCCTGCCTGAAAGCTTCGGTGGCAGGGTGTAATTCGAGTTGATCATCAGAATTGGCGAGATAGACCTGCTCGCCGTGCAGCGCAGTTTCCGGGATAATCAGCGAGCCGCGAATGGTCTGGCCCGTCAAGGTGACCTCGACGACATGTTGGGCAACAGTGGCGTACGTAAAGGCGAATTGGAATCACCATAGGGATCCTCTATTCTAACCACGACTGGGACCGTCCGTGCCCTTGCATCAAGTGCACCCTCTACGCGGGTCACAGTTGCAGGCCAGATTTGTGTGGGGTCGGACTCCAACCGCACCTCAGCTGCTATGCGGCTGGAGGGGCCGTTGCGAATTGCCGCTAGGGTATCCTCGACCGGCTCATGTGCCATGAAGAAGTCGCCGAAATACGTCAAAGGGCAATTACGCCACGACTTCAACCCGGTCGACGCCGTCCGCCTTCACCAGCGTCTGGCCAATATTGACATGTTGGAACCGCTCTGTATTCACCGAAGTTATCCGCACATCATAGGGGGCCATGATGGAAGTATGGTCCAGGTCGCGCTGATTGCGGGCAAGAGCAGCTTTGGTGCGGGCCGTCTGCGCCGCCAGCCCGGCGCGGCGCGAACAGCGCCAATGTGTTTTTCAACTCGACGGCATTCCGCTGTGCAAGAAGGGTTGCACGCTCGGCCTCATCGACGCGAGTCTGCGCCGTCACGCCTTTTGTCAGGAGGTCGCGGTGCGCACAAGTTCGACTTCCGACAGAGCCAGCCGCGCTTCTTCCAGAGCCAGGATACGGCGGGTGTGTTCTGCTTCGGCATCGATCTGCGCCGCTTCGGCTTCAAATGCTGCCAGATCTGCCTCCGCCTGAACTATGGCCAACCGATAATCGGCCGGATCGATTTCAAGCACCTTGGTACCGCCGGCGATCAGTTTTCCACTTTCCAGGTCAGGGTGACGCCAGATGACCTGACCTTTACCTTAGAAACCGAGGCCCAGGTTTCCGCCGCGTGCACGTTACCCCAGCCACGCGCCACCGGTGCGATATCCAGAGGCTCGAGTAAAGAGGTGCGCACTGCACGCCCAAAAATCGGCTCATCGGAGCGTACCGGTCCTTCGGCCCTGCTGATGAAGATGGCGGCAACTACGATCCCCAGCACAATGGGTAGCAGAAACAAAATAACGGAACTGCGGCGCAAGATCGGCTTCCGTTTCATCGGGGTCTTGGACACCAAGGGTACAACGGAGCAACAATCGTGAGATTACACTGACAAGCGAAATAGAGTGTCCGCTTCATCGTCTTGCGGAGCTCGCCCAAGCCGCGAGGCTCCAGAAGCCGAAGCGCACTATCAGCGCACCCAAGGTCCGCGTCTCCCACTCCTGGCCAGCGGCAATAATCACAAGAAACAGCGCAAACAGTCCGCCCAACGCCAGGGCCAGTATGATAGCAAGCTTCTTGCCCGCACGGTGACCGAGAAAGATGCCAATACCGGCTGCAATATAGACCGGCCCTGACAGGAAATTGAACCAGAGCACCAAGGGCACGAATTGCCCAGCCGCCACGCGGGCCGCGTCTGGACCAAAAAGCACCATGCCGCCTGACCAGAGTGTCAACAAGCCAAAGGCAACGGCCAGCACCCCAAATAACTGATTACGTATCATTCACGGTTCCTCCCGTTCTATGTCTATCATAGCAGTCCATAGGTTTCTGGCGCGCCAGCACCAGACCTTGGCGGAATGGCTGCCCCTCCCCGAGTGCTTCCAAGGCCTCTCTACCCCAGATACCTTGACCCGTTCCGCTACTGGACCAAAACGAACCAGTGCTCAGGATCGAGATGCGACACTGCAGGTATCCGCAACGGACACTGATAATGATTGTGGTTGCGATCCGAGTACCCACCAACCTTGCGCCAGGCCTCGTCGGCGGTCATTGCTGCACGCGCAGAATCTGACCTTCAGAGTTGCGGTAGCTGCCATCTTCGAGCGCTTCGAAACTGGTGCAGGTTTTACCGCGCTTTGGTCCGTCAACCATGGTCATACACAGGCCATCTTCGGCATAGGCCCAAGTGCCAGAGCCGGAAATGAAGCCGGCTTTCATGTTGACACTGCCATCAACATTGTAGCGTAGGCGCGCTGTCATGCCGAGACGCACTGTCGTCAGATCCTTACCAATGATCTGCTGGGCGATCTGCTCTCTCGATAGAGTTGCAGCAAAGGCCGATTGGCTGATCAGGACGCCAGCTGCGAAAACGGCGGGACGAAGAAATCTAGGTGTGCGACGCATGACGTGTACCCTTGTTGCGAGGAGCGTTATTTTCTTAATGTGTAATAGATTACTCACTTTGTAAAGCGCACCGAAGACAATAAATTATCCCATAATATTAATATAATTTCAGTTTCAGAGGGGGCATTTACACCTGACAAAGCGCGTGGTATGAAGTGATTAATCACTTTTTTGAGGTTCTGATGAATTTACGCTCCAAGCACCTGTCTGCCGAGGATCGGCGTAATGAGGCCGTCGAGGCGGTAATCGACCTTGCTGCCACCACCAATCCCGAAGAAATCACCACTTCGGCCATCGCTGGACGAATGAAACTGACCCAAAGTGCGTTGTTTCGGCACTTTTCGACCAAAGATGCAATCTGGCTTGGGGTAATGGAGTGGGTATCCGACCGGCTCTTGTCGCGGATCGACAAGCTGGCGGGAGCGGAGCCCGATCCGCTGGTGGCACTTGAGGCGATGTTCCTGGGGCATATTGAATTCGTGGCCGACCACCCTGGAGTGCCGCGCATGATGATGGGTCAGTTGCAGCGCGCCGGGATGAATCCGGCCAAGCAGATGGCGCAGACCTTGATGCAGAACTATGCCACGCGGTTGCGCCGCCTCCTCGCGGCGGCCCGCGGCAATGGCGCTCTGCCTGCTGACCTCGATGAAGCAGCGGCAGCAACGCTGTTTCTCGGCATGATCCAAGGTCTGGTGGTGCAATCGTTGATGCATGGTGACAGCGCGCGGATGCGCGCGGATGCGCCAAGGGTCTTTGCGATCTATCGTGCGGGCCTGTTGCGGGGTCGGGCCAGAATGGAGGAAGGCGCATGAAGTTGACCGTTCTTGGCGCGGCGCGCGAAGTGACCGGATCTTGCTATCTGGTCGAAACCAGATCCATGCGATTTCTGGTCGATTGCGGTATGTTGCAGGGCGGGCGTGAGGCGGACTCGCGCAACCGCCAGCCTTTTGCTTTCGATCCGGCAACCTTGGATTTCGTACTCCTGACCCATGCGCATATCGACCACAGCGGGATGCTGCCGAAACTCACGAAAGAAGGGTTCCGCGGACCGATCCTCACCACCGCAGCCACCGCCAATCTGCTGGAGGTGATGTTGCGCGACAGCGCCCATATCCAGGAGGCCGACGCGGCACGAGCAGCACGCGGGCAGCACAGCAGGACTCGGACGCCGCTTGCCCCGATCGCCCCTATTTACGTAATGCACGATGCAGAAGCCTGCCTGAAGCAAGTGTGCCCGGTGCCCTATGATAAAAAGATTTTTCCACACCCCGATTTGGCATGCGCGTTCCGCGATGCCGGGCATATTCTTGGATCCGCCATTCTCGAACTCTGGATAAAGGAAGCGGGGAAATCCACGAAGTTGGTCTTCAGCGGCGATCTGGGTCAGCCCGGGCGGGCAATCTTGCGCGACCCGACGCCGGTTGCCAATGCCGACATCCTTGTTATGGAATCCACCTATGGGGACCGCACGCATCGCGATCAGACCGCGACGCTCGCCGAGATGGTCACAATCATCACTGAAACCCGCAGGCGCGGCGGTAATATCATCATGCCTGCCTTTGCGGTCGGTCGCACCCAGGAGGTTCTCTATCACCTGCATTGCTTGACGCGGCAGGGATTATTGCACGACCTGAACATATTTGTCGATTCGCCGATGGCCGATCGCGCTACGCAAATCACCGCAGAGCATCTGGATCTGTTCGACAAACAGGCCCACGCGTTGGTAAATTGGCACAATGCCGGTGTGGGTCTACCCAAACTGCATTTTACCGCGAGCGTCGAAGAATCGAAGGCCCTCAACCAGATCCGCTCGGGTGCGATCATCATTTCAGCCAGTGGCATGTGCAATGCCGGTCGCATCCGACATCATTTACGCTGGAATCTGCCGCGCCGGGAATGCGCGGTGGTGATCACTGGCTTTCAGGCGCAGGGAACACTTGGGCGGCGTCTCGTGGATGGTGCGCGGAAGGTGCGCATCTTTGGCGAGGACATCGCGGTGCGCGCCTCGGTGCATACCCTAAACGGCTTCTCCGCCCATGCCGATCAGCCAGCGCTACTAGGCTGGGCTACAGGGTTTCAAAAACCGCCCGCACAGGTTTACATTACCCATGGCGAGACTACTGCCGCCGAAGCGCTCGCCAAACGCCTACATACGGAACTGGGTTGGAATGTCACAGTTCCCACAGTTGGCACGATACAGGAATGGTCGCCCACCGAATTAGACGAGGCTCGGCAATGAGCGGGCCATCAGATCGGATCACGCTCATTTCAGAGATCCTTGCCAGCCCATCGTACCGGCTGGCCGAGGAAGATGCCGATTTGCTGGGCGCCGACGACCTGCGCCCCCTGCGCCTGCAGCTTGAGTTGCTCAAGCCCGAACGCGTCCTGCGCCGAAACGGCATCCTTTCGACCGTGGTGGTGTTCGGCAGCGCTCGCATCGACCAATGCGAAACCACGCCAGACACGGCACGGGCCCGCCGTCAGGCGCGCTATCTTGATGAGGCGCGGCGCTTTGCGGCATTGGTCTCACGGCGCTTTCAGCAGGAAGGGCGGTGCGATTTCGTCGTCGTCACAGGCGGCGGCCCCGGCATCATGGAGGCGGCAAATCGTGGCGCATGGGAGGTCGGCGGCCGCTCTATAGGCCTGAACATTACTCTGCCACACGAACAAGCGCCCAATCCTTTTATCACCCCCGAATTAGCGTTCCGGTTTCGCTATTTTGCGATCCGCAAGATGCATTTTGCAGTGAGGGCCAAAGGATTGGTTGCCTTTCCCGGCGGATTTGGCACGCTCGATGAGTTATTCGAGATATTGACCCTGGTGCAGACGGGAAAGATGAAGCCGATCCCAATCGTGCTGGTCGGAGCCTCTTTCTGGCGACAGGCAATCAATTTTAACTTCCTGATCGAGGAAGGCATGATTGCTGCGGCTGACGTGGCGCTATTTACACTTGTCGAAACCGCTGAAGAGGCAGTCGCTGCCTTGCAGGACTTCTACCATGGCAGCCCCCCGGACTAATAGGCCACTGCATTGGAAATGATCCGCCCCATCGGGCGACTAGGAGAGAAGACCGATGTCACGCAAAATTTCCATAACCATTGTCCTCGGCGTATTGGTCGGCCTGCTGGGGTTCGGTGCTTGGACGGTGCTGCTCAAGCCTTCGGGATTACCACCCGAGGGTTTCGCACGTGGCAACGGCCGGATTGAGGCGGATCTTGTCGACATATCGCCGCGGTTAGCCGGACGAGTGGCAGAAATCACAGTGCATGAAGGCGATCTGGTTGCCGCAGGTGATGTATTGGTGGTGATGGATACTGCCGAGTTGCGCGCGCAGCTAGCCCGCGCGGATGCAGCGGTGGCCAGCGCCGAGGCGGCCGTCGGGGTCGCTGCCGCGCATGTTGCTGAGGCCCGCGCTCGGCTGGCGCTCGCACAAAGTCAGCAATCTCGCGCGGAAACGCTAAGCGTTCGCAACGTAGTCTCGCGAGAGGACCTGGATATCCGTCGCACCGAAACGCAGCTGGCCGAGGCGGCGCTGACTGCGGCCGAAGCCACGCAGCGCGCGCAGGAGCGCAGCGTCGAGGCCGAATCCGCCGCACGTGCTGAGATTGCTGCACGTATCGCCGATTCCACCCTTTACGCAGGTGGCCCCGCGCGGGTGCTCTATCGGTTGGCACAAGGCGGCGAGATCGTCGGCAGCGGGGGTAAGGTTCTTACGCTTGTCAGCCTCGAGAATGTCTACATGGAATTCTTCCTGCCCGCCGATGAAGCGCCCAGGTTGCGCGTCGGCGACGATGCACGCATCGTCGCCGACATCATGCCAAATATGTCGATTCCGGCAAAGGTTATCTTCATCTCACCGCAAGCTCAGTTCACGCCCAAGCAGGTCGAGACCCTGACTGAACGCGAGAGCCTGATGTTCCGTGTCCGGGTACGCATCCCGCCCGAGCTGGTGGCGGCGCGGATTGATCAGGTCAAGACCGGTGTGCGCGGTGTGGCCTGGGTGCGTTTAGCACTCGACGACGGAAGCCTTCCAGAATGGCCTGAAGGACTGACGCCGCCGTTGGCCCCTGTTTCGCCAGCGGCCGGCCCGAACCCGGTCCTGCCATGACCGATACACCCGAACCCATCGCCCGCCTTGAGCATGTCCGTCACCGGTTCGGCAAGGTTGCGGCACTGGACGATGTCACACTCTCGCTACCCGCGGGACGGATGATTGGACTGATCGGCCCAGACGGGGTCGGCAAATCGACACTCATGGGCCTGGTGGCGGGGGCCAAACGTTTGCAGGAGGGCACGGTTGTGACCCTGGGCGGCAGCATGGGCGATGCACGTCACCGCGCCTCTGTGGGCGGGCGCATTGCCTATATGCCACAGGGGCTGGGGCGCAACCTCTATCATGACCTGTCGTTGCGCGAGAACCTGGAGTTCTTCGGCAAGCTTTTCGGGCTCAATCGGGTCGAGCGAGCCGCGCGCATCGAGCGACTGACCTTCGCGACAGGGCTTCACCCCTTTCTCGACCGACTGGCGGGAAAACTGTCGGGCGGCATGAAGCAGAAGCTGGGACTGTGTTCAGCACTGATCCATAACCCGGATTTTCTGCTGTTGGACGAACCCACGACGGGGGTTGATCCTTTGTCACGCCGCCAGTTCTGGGATCTGATCGACGCGATCCGCAATGATCGACCAGGGATGAGCGTCCTGGTTTCAACAGCATATATGGAAGAAGCGGCGCGTTTCGATCATCTGGTGGCAATGAACGCCGGGCACGTACTGGCTGAGGCTAGTCCACGTGATCTGATGACGCAAACTGCGACCGACTCGGTTGGTGCGGCCTTCGTCGCGCTGTTGCGGGCCAATGCAGAAAAGACGAATCCAGTCGAGGCGGCGGTGGAGGCTCCCACCCCGACTGAGGCGATCGCTACGCCCCAGACGGAGGCCAGCGAAGACCCGGCCATTCGGGCGCGTGGCCTTACCAAACGCTTTGGTGATTTTACGGCGGTGGAGAATGTCAGTTTTGACATCGCGCGCGGCGAAATCTTCGGCTTTCTCGGATCCAACGGTTGCGGCAAGACCACGACGATGAAAATGCTGACCGGCCTTTTGCCGACCTCCGAGGGTGAGGCCTGGATCTTCGGTCGCCCGGTTGATGCGCAGAATCCACAAGCACGCCGGCGAGTCGGCTTTATGTCGCAGGCGTTTTCACTATATGGCGAACTGAGCGTGCGTGAAAACGTGATGCTGCATGCGCGTCTGTTTCATCTAGGGCGGGTGAGGACGGATCAACGCTTGGCCGACCTGGTGCCGCGTTTCGGACTTGAGCCCTATCTCGACCAGCGCGCCGATGCGCTGCCTCTGGGTCTGCGTCAGCGGCTTTCACTGGCTGTGGCGGTAATCCACGCGCCCGAAATCCTGATTCTGGACGAACCGACCTCAGGCGTTGATCCGCAGGCGCGCGATGACTTCTGGAGGCTGCTGCTGGATTTGTCGCGCCAGGATCGGGTGACGATCTTCATCTCGACCCATTTCATGGACGAGGCGATGCGTTGCGACCGAATCTCGTTGATGCACGCAGGCAAGGTTCTGGTCACCGACCGCCCCAGCGACATCATGCTGGCGCGCGACGCCGCGACGTTGGAGGAGGCCTTCATTGCGTTTATCTCAGCCGAGATACCGCCCGAACCCGCAAGCGCTGCGGCACTGGTTGTCGCATCGGACAATGTCGGCGACACCTCCGGCTTCAGCCTTCGCCGCCTTTTCGCCTATACAACGCGGGAGGCAATGCAGGTCCGGCGAGACCCGGTCCGGCTGGCCTTCGCCTTTCTGGGCAGCGCCCTGCTGCTCTTGATAATGTCTTTCGGCATCTCGCAGGAGGTGCGCAACATCCCCTTTGCCGCCCTTGATCAAGACCGCAGCCCTGAAAGTCGTGCCTATCTCTCAACCTTCGAGGATTCAATCTGGTTCCAGACCCATGCGCCGATCCTCGATCCGGCGGCGATGGAACAACGCCTGACCAGCGGCGAGTTGTCACTCGCACTGCAGATACCGCCCGGTTTTGGGGCCGACCTGCGGCGCGGAAGCAAGGTCGAGGTAGCGGCAATGATCGACGGTGCCGATACCTCGCGCGCGGGCACGGTGGAAAGCTATGTCTCAGGCGCCCATACAGCGGCTCTGGGAGATGCAGGGGCTATGCTGGCTCTGGACATGCTGAGCCCCACGACAACGCCGGTTCAACTAACGCCGCGCTTTCGCTACAATCCGACGATGGCGAGCCTGCCCTCGACCGGCCCTTCGATCCCGCCGCTCCTTCTCTTGTTGTTCCCGGCGATCTTGATGGCGGTCAGCGTGGCGCGCGAAAAAGAAATCGGCACAATCACCAACTTCTACGTCACTCCTACCGGGCGGACCGAGTTCCTAATCGGAAAGCAGCTGGTCTACATCGGCATCACGCTGATGAATTTCGCAATTTTGACCGCGCTGGTGGTCCTGGTCCTCGGAGTGCCCTTGCGCGGCGATCCGCTGGTGCTTTTGCTGGCATCCTTTGTCTATGCGGTCGCGGCAACTGGCTTTGGCCTGCTTGTCTCTATGATGTCGGCAACGCAGGTCACGGCGGTCTTTGCCAGCACCGTCCTGTCGGTGATGCCGACGCTGCAGTTTTCAGGGATGATGACACCGGTTTCATCTCTGGAAGGCCCGGCACGGATATTGGGCAGCTTCTGGCCGACAACTTGGTATATGGCCGTCAGCGTCGGCACATATACCAAGGGACTTGGCCTGATCGATCTTAGCGCAGCGCTGATGCGTCTGGCGGTGTTCGGCCCTGTCTTCACCGGTCTTGCGATCCTCACTTTGCGCAAGCAGGAGCGGTGACATGCAGCGAATTGAGAACGTTTTCTGGCTAGTTGGCAAGGAATTGAAAAGCGTGCTGGGTGACCCGGTGATGGTGATCCTCATTCTGTGGTCCTTTGTCGTCGCCGTGATCCTCGAGGCGAGCGGTGCCGGCGACACGGTGAAGAACGCTGCCATCGCCATCGTGGACGAAGACCACTCGCCATTGACGCGACAGATTACAGAGGCGCTGATGCCGCCGTGGTTTCAGACGCCCGTCGCTATGGCCCCCGATCAGGCCGAGGCGGCTTTGGACCGGGGCGAAATCATGTTTGCTCTGGCTTTTCCGCCATATTTCGCCGCCGATACCATTGCGGGAAAGGCGCCGGTCGCCCAGCTTCTCGTCGATGCCACTGCAGTGTCCCAGGCCCAGCTCGGCACCGATTATATCCGCAGCATCGTGCAAGCCGAAGCTCTTGCTTTTGTGTCGGACAGCACCAAGGTGCCGGCGCCGCAGTTACAGCTGGAGCTGCGCCGTGCATTCAACCCTAATGGCAACCCGGTCTGGTTCAAGGCGATGTCCTCGCTCTTGAACCAGTTATCGCTCTTGACCATCGCGCTGACTGGGGCGGCGATGCTGCGCGAGCGCGAACACGGCACTATTGAACATTTGATGGTGATGCCACTGACTCCAGTCGAGGTGGCGTTGTCGAAGGTCCTGGCTACGATGCTGGTTGTATTGGCTGCTTTCATTGGCTCCCTGTTGGTCGTGGTCCAGGGGTTATTGCAGGTACCGGTTGCGGGCTCGGTGCCGCTGCTGGTGGCGGGGGCCGCAGTTTACCTTTGGGCCGCCGCAGCGATCGGGATGCTTCTGGGCACATTGGCGCGCAGCATGGCACAATTCGCGCTACTGGTAATCATGGTCATCATCCCGGTTATCATGCTGTCGGGCGGAATGGGGGCCGTCGAAAGCCAGCCCGATTTGGTGCAGAAGCTGACTTTGGCGTTGCCCTCTCGTCATTTTCTGGCCTTCGCCAAGGCAGTCGCGTTTCGCGGTGCTGGGCTGACCACAGTCTGGCCACAGCTTGCGCTAATGGCGGGATTGGGGATCGCATTCTTCGGGGCGAGCCTTACCCTGTTTCGTCGCTCGATGAGCCTGATCGGTTGAAAATCTCTTGTCCCAACAAAAAAGATGATCACTCGTGAAGAGTATTCCCACAGGTTTCGCGCTTACGCGAACGTCTACAGTTTCCAAGCATAGACCCATGAGTAACTGCTCGACGAGCATCAGACCTGTTGTGACTAATGGAGAAGGCCCAATGTCCCTGAAGAAATCGTAACATGACTGATCCACGGGGACCGGTCGAAGAGCACGAGCGCACTCGGCAGGCGCCGCGATCTGCGATGCTGAAAGACACCGGATCAGGCTTGTTGGGCCTTGATATACATCAAGCCACTCCTGCAACGCGGCAATTAAGAATATATCAGCCAAAGTCAGACGACGGGCTGACGCTGGGACCGCATGATGCTCCATCTTTCATGACGCTTGGTTCTGTCGCGAAAGGCACCGCATACCATCATTAAATTCTTCAACTGAAGGAACGCCGACATGGTTACTGCGAACGTTGCAACTCCCTCTTCCGCGACTGAGAAACGATCCGGCAAGCTCGGCCTTGTGCCACTTGTGGCACTCGTCGTTGGCTCGATGATTGGCGGTGGCGTATTCAGCCTGCCGCAGAACATGGCGAAGGGAGCTTCTCCGGGGGCTGTCATCATCGGCTGGCTGATCACAGGCATCGGCATGCTGGCATTGGCCTTTGTTTACCAGAGCTTATCGACGCGCAAGCCGAAGCTGGATGCCGGTCCCTACGCCTATGCGCGCGCCGGCTTCGGCGACTTCGTCGGCTTCAACAGCGCCTGGGGATACTGGCTGAGCGCCTGGCTCGGCAACGTGTCCTATGTTGTCCTGATCTTCGGCGCGCTCAGCTATTTCTATCCGGCCTTCGGGGCCGAGGGAAATACCATACAGGCGATTATCGGCGCGTCGATCGTGCTCTGGGCGACCCATGCGCTGATCCTCATGGGCATCCGCCAGGCTGCGATCTTCAACGTCGTGACAACGATCGCGAAGCTGGCGCCGATTGCCCTCTTCATCGTCATTGTCATGGTCGCTTTCAATCTGCCGAAGTTCAATTTCGATCTATGGGGCGCAGCCACGCCCGACCTCGGCAGCGTCATGGCGCAGGTCAAGAGCACGATGCTGGTAACCCTCTGGGTCTTCATCGGCATTGAAGGTGCCAGCGTCGTTTCGGGCCGCGCGGCAAAGCGCTCCGACATCGGCCGTGCCACGATCATCGGCTTTGTCGTGGCGCTCGCCGCCTATCTGCTTGTCTCGCTTCTGTCCTTCGGCATCATGACCCAGCCGGAGCTTGCGGCACTGCCGGCCGCGGCCTCCATGGCGAATGTTCTCGAACAGGTGGTCGGCCCCTGGGGCTCGGTGGTGGTGCGGATCGGGCTTGTTGTCTCCGTGGCCGGCGCATTCCTGAGCTGGACGCTTTTTGCCGCCGAGATTCCATATCGCGCGGCGCGTGAAGGCATTCTGCCGGACGTATTCGCGATCGAAAACAAGAATGGTTCCCCGTCCGGGGCGCTGTGGATCACCAATATCCTGGTCCAGCTCTTCCTGATCGTCACCTTCTACGCGAACTCGACCTATCTCGCGCTCTTCTACATCGCCTCGGCGGCCATCCTGGTCCCCTATGTGCTATCCGGCGCCTATGCGTTGAAACTCGCGATCACAGGAGAGGGCTACGGGGCCGGAGAGGGACGGGGCCGCGACATTTTTACCGGGGCACTGGCCACGGTCTATGGCATCTGGCTCATCTATGCGGCCGGTCCCAATTACCTCTTCATGTGCGCGCTGCTCTATGTCGTGGGGGTGCCTGTCTATTGGTGGGCACGGCATGCACGGGGCGAAAAGGCCTTCTCCGTCATCGAAGCCCTGATAGGTCTGGGCATCGTGGTCGCGGCGGCTGCTGCCGGCTATCTGATGTGGACTGGGGCGATCAGCGCCTTGTAACCGTCTCGAGCATGGGAACACCACGATGAACGCAACTTCACAACTTGGCGTCCATTCCGAAACCGGTAAGTTGCGGCAGGTGATCGTCTGCCGCCCCGGCCTCGCCCATCGACGTCTCACGCCCTCCAACTGCCAGGAACTGCTGTTCGACGACGTGTTCTGGGTCAAGCAGGCCCAGAAAGACCACGACGTCTTTTCCGCCCTGATGCGCAACGATGGCGTCGAGGTGCTCGACGTCAACGTGCTCTTGGCCGAAACGCTGGATCTGAAAGACGGCCGGGCTTGGGTACTGGACCAACGCGTCAACGCGGACCATGTCGGCGTGGGCATGATGGAGGAGCTGCGCGCCTGGATGGACGAACTGTCCGGCGCCAAACTGGCCGAATATCTGATCGGCGGGCTGGCGGCGGACGATCTTCCGTTCAAGCCGACCGGCCTGTTCGGCAGCTATCTCGGCCATCATGGCCTGATTCTGCCGCCCTTGCCCAACGCGCTCTTCACCCGCGACAACTCGTGCTGGATCTACGGCGGCGTGACGGTCAACCCGATGTACTGGCCCGCCCGTCGGCCGGAAACGCTGCTCAATACCGCGATCTACAAGTTCCATCCGAAATTCGCCGGCAAGGTCGAGATCCATTGGGGCGACCCGACCAAGGAGCATGGGCTGGCGACTTTGGAAGGCGGCGACGTAATGCCGGTCGGCAACCGCACCGTGCTGGCTGGCATGGGCGAACGCTCGTCTCCGCAAGGGATCGGCCAACTGGCGGAGGCACTGTTTGCCAAGGGCGTCGTCGACCGCGTACTTGCGTTCCGCATCCCGAAATCGCGCGCGGCCATGCACTTGGATACGGTGTTCACCCTGTGCGGCGGCGATGTGGTGACGACATTCAAGGAGGTCGCGGACGAACTGGTCTGCTATGACATACGGCCGGGGGAAGGCAAGGCGCCGTTGTCCTTCCGCCACGATCCTCGTCCGATCTTCGACATCGTGGCCGAGGTTCTCGGTTACAAGAAACTTCAGATCGTACCCACCGGCGGCAATACCGACGAAGAACGTGCGCGCGAGCAATGGAACGACGGCAACAATGTGCTGGCCCTGCGCCCCGGCGTGGTGGTCGGCTACGATCGCAATGACGATACCAACGCCGCGCTGAAGGCCGTCGGCATCGAGGTCCTTGCTATTCCGGGCGCCGAGCTTGGCCGCGGCCGCGGCGGTGGACATTGCATGAGCTGCCCAACCATCCGCGATGCGATCTAATTTCAAGGGGTAGTCACCATGGCCTTCAATCTGAAAAATCGCAGCTTCCTCACGCTTCGCGACTACACGCCGCGCGAGATCGCCTTCCTGCTGAAACTCGCAGCCGACCTCAAGACCGCCAAATATGCCGGAACCGAGGTTCCCAAGCTTCAGGGAAAGGACATCGTCCTGATCTTCGAAAAGGACTCGACCCGCACCCGCGTCGGTTTCGAGGTGGCAGCCTACGACCAAGGCGCGCGGGTTACCTATCTGGGGCCGACCGGCAGCCATATCGGCCACAAGGAATCGGTGAAGGATACCGCCCGGGTGCTGGGGCGGATCTACGATGCGATCGAATATCGCGGGTTCGGCCAGGAGATCGTCGAGGAACTGGCCAAATATTCCGGCGTGCCGGTCTATAACGGCCTGACCAATGAGTTCCACCCCACGCAGATCCTCGCCGACTTCCTGACGATGCAGGAGCATGCCGAAAAGCCGCTGCACCAGGTGTCCTATGTCTTCATGGGCGATGCCGGCAACAACATGGGCGACAGCCTGCTGATCGGCGGGGCCAAGATGGGCATGGATGTGAGGCTTTGCGCCCCAAAGGCTTGCTGGCCCTCGCAGGAGATCCAGGACGAGGCCCGGGCCGTCGCCACCGAGACTGGTGCGCAGGTCATGATCACCGAGAACATCGATGCCGCGGTGAAAGACGTCGATTTTGTCTACACCGACGTCTGGCTCTCGATGGGCGAGGCGAAGGAAAAATGGGCCGAGCGCATCAAGCTGCTCACGCCCTACCAGGTGAACGCCGCGCTAATGGCCAAGACGGGCAATCCGCGCGTGCGCTTCATGCATTGCCTGCCGGCCTTCCACAACACCGAGACCAGCGTCGGAGCCGACATCAAGGCCGAGTTCGGCCTTGATGCGATGGAAGTGACCGAGGAGGTTTTCGAAAGCCCGGCATCCATTGTCTTCGATCAGGCGGAGAACCGGCTGCATACGATCAAGGCGGTGCTTGTCGCCACCCTGGGAGCCTGAGATGCTCGTGGTCGCGGCGCTGGGCGGCAATGCCCTGCTGAAACGGGGCGAGCCGCTGACGGCCGAGGCGCAGCGGGAGAACGTGCGGGTCGCGGCCCGGTCGCTGGCTGCCGTGGTCAACGCCGGTCACCATCTGGTTGTCACCCACGGCAATGGTCCGCAGGTCGGTCTCCTGGCCTTGCAGGGTGCGGCCTACAAGCCCAACGAGTCCTATCCGCTCGACGTTCTCGGCGCGGAAACCGAGGGCATGATCGGCTATATGATCGAACAGGAGCTCGAGAATGCGCTCGATCACGCCCAGCCCGTCGCAACGCTTCTGACTCAGGTGGTGGTGGACGGACGCGACCCCGCCTTCGAAAAGCCGAGCAAGTTCGTTGGACCTGTCTACGAACGGGCCGAAGCGGAGACGCGGGCCAAGGCGGCGGGATGGACCATCGCCGGCGACGGCGACAAATGGCGCCGGGTCGTGGCTTCACCCAAGCCCGTCGAGATCCCTGACTTCAGGATCATCAGGCTTCTGCTGGACCATGGCGTCATCGTAGTCTGTACCGGCGGTGGCGGCATCCCGGTGGTGCGGCGCGACGATGGCAGCCTGATCGGGATTGAGGCGGTGATCGACAAGGACGCCGCCAGCGCCCTGCTCGCGCGCCAGCTCGGCGCCGATGCCTTGTTGTTGCTGACCGATGTGGACGCGGTCTACCGCGGTTTCGGCAGCGTGAACGCCGGGCCGATTGCCCATATGACCCCGGAGGAAGCCCGCGCCTTTGGCGCGCCCGCAGGGTCGATGGGCCCGAAGATCGTCGCTGCCGGTGATTTCGCCGACACCGGCGGCTTCACCGGGATCGGCCGGCTGGAGGATGCCATCGCCATCCTGGACGGCCATGCCGGCACGCGGATCTACAAGAACATGGGTCAAGCTGATCCGTCGTCCGTGAAGAATTTCCAAGACATTGAATTGGCGTTTTAATCCGGTTCTTTGACGTATTGGTTTTTGCAAGTTTGCACGGTTGTTGATCGTGGAAACTTGCAAATTGCGCGGGCGAGCAA
>JBAYTX010000042.1:0-36943 GCA_041675415.1 Rhizobium sp.
GCCGGATCCGTCACTTTCGTCGCATTCGACCTTGTCGTGCCGGCCGGAATGCCGGTGGGCGAGGCACACGAGATCTGCGACAGGCTGGAGGCGGCAGTGAGGGCTGCCAAACCGGGCGCGCGCGTCACCATTCATGTGGAGCCGGAAAGCGAACAGGCGCACGGGATACGGGTAAAGATACAGGAAACGGGTGCATGACAATGACGGATGTAACAGGGTTGTCGCAACTGGGCGCGAAGGTGGAGACGCCATCGAGCCCTGAAGCTGCTGTACTCGAACGCGTGCCGAATTCCAATGCTGGCACGGATTATGTCGTGCGGTTCACCGCGCCGGAATTCACGTCTCTATGCCCGATGACGGGGCAGCCGGATTTCGCCCATATCGTCATCGACTACATTCCCGGCGATTTCCTGGTCGAGTCGAAATCGCTCAAGCTGTTCCTGCATTCGTTCCGCAACCACGGCGCTTTCCATGAGGACTGTTCGATCTATATCGCCAAGCGTCTGGTCGATCTGCTCGAACCCAAGTGGCTCCGGATCGGCGCCTACTGGTATCCGCGCGGCGGCATTCCGATCGACGTCTTCTGGCAGACGGGAGAGGCGCCTTCGGGCGTCTGGCTCCCCGACCAGGGCGTGCCGACCTATCGCGGTCGGGGATGACAAATCCCGCTTGTCCTTGAGTTTGGGTCGGGCGCGAACGTGAGAAGGCGCGCGAGGGCCCGCACTGTCGCCGCGCGCACGTACCGGGGACTGCAAATGCGGCGCCATTTCGTTCCCTGTTGCCAGCCGTGCGGCGCGGTCAGTCGCCTTTGAAGCGATACAATAGACCATTTCGATGAGGGTGATCTAAATTTGGGGATTTATAAAAGTTCATAAGAAGCTAGACATTAACGGGTGCATGCAAAATGCAAGGGAATGGTGAGGCAGAAAAACATGGCAGAGCGCGCCTTTCGTCGCAAGACAGACATATTTCCGCTGAAGGTCGTCGTTCTTGCCGTACTTGGCACTGTCGCCTTCGTCTTCGGATCCTATCTCTTCCTGACATGGTCAACCCGCGTCATCGATGCGCAGTCGATAGAGCGCCAGACAAAAATAGTAGAGCACGTGATCGGCCAGATGCGTTTACGGGTCGCCCATGACCAGGAGAGTTCCACCGTCTGGGATGAAGCGGTCGAGACGGTTAAAGGCCCGAGAGACGAGAAGAGTGCCAGATGGATAGATGATAATCTCGGAAGCTGGATGGTATCCTACTTCGGCCATGACGCGGCTTTCGTCTTAAATCCGCTGGACGAGCCAATTTACGCATTCGTCGATGGAAAGATCGCAGGCCCCGAATCCTATGACGCGGTTCGCATTGCGGCCGAACCTATGCTCAAGGAATTGCGGGACAAGCTTCGCGCGGGAGACACTTCCGAGATTTCGGAGCGGATACTGTCCCCCGGTGTCACCGATTTCAGTTTCGTCGAGGGTCATCCGGCAATCGTAAGTCTGAAGCCGATCATCTCCGATACCGGCGAGGTCGAACAGACTCCGGGTGAGGAGTACGTTCATATTGCCGTGAAAAATCTCGACAGCGATTTCCTGCAGGAGCTTGCGGTCGAATATGGTTTTCACGAGCTCTATTTTTCCGCGACCAGCACTAAGAACCCGGAAAAGGCCGAACTTCCTTTGGTGACAGCGAAAGGAAACACGGTTGGTTATTTCGTTTGGAAACCTTACGGCCCAGGCTCGGCTTTTCTTGCATCGATAATGCCAGCGCTGGTGTCGTTTCTCGTCTTTCTCGTTTTCATCGTTACGACCTTCATCGCTATTCTCTACAGACGCCTTCTGGTCAATCGCGCTCAGGAGGAGCGGATCCGCTACCTCGCCAGCCATGATGCGCTGACCGGCCTGCTGAACCGTTCATCCTTCGAACGGCATCTGGACACCGCGCTTTCCGGTACCGACGATGGGGGGGCGAAAGTCGCGGTCATCTATCTGGACCTGGACCGCTTCAAGCAGATCAACGACACCTTTGGGCACTCGGCCGGCGATGAAGTGATCCGGGAGGCCGTGGGCCGCATCAATGCCCTGCTGCCTCCGACCGCGCATTTCTGCCGCATTGGCGGGGACGAATTCAACATTCTGATGCCGTTTGCCGAAGTATCCGATGTGGAAAAACTGTGCGCGGCGATCATTGCAGTCGTGGTCGAGCCTTTCGTAATCGAAGGGCAAAACGCCTTCATTGGCATTTCGATGGGCGTTGCCTATTCCCCGACTCATGGGACGAACAGGAGCGAGCTGACCCGCAAGGCGGACGTGGCGCTCTACAATGCCAAGGCGAGCGGACGAGGGCGCTTCACGGTGTTCGGTCCGCATATGGACGTGATCGTCCGGGAGCGCGCCGAGATCGAACGGGATCTGCGTCAGGCGCTGGAGAATCCGAACCAGTTTACTGTCCTCTATCAACCGAAATATCTGTCGCAGACCGGCGAGGTGCAAAGCGTCGAAGCGCTGGTGCGTTGGCATCATCCGACAAGGGGTCTGCTTTCTCCGGTCTTTTTCATCCCGATTGCCGAAGAAACCGGACTTATCAAGGAACTCGGCCGACATGTGCTCGAGGAAGCATGCAAGGCAGGCGCGACGTGGCCGGTCGCCAATGTCGCAGTCAACGTATCGCCGATCCAGTGGCGGGATCCTCATTTTGCCAAGGAAGTCATCGAGATACTCAAGACGACCGGTTTCGAGCCGCGCAAGCTGGAGCTTGAGATCACCGAAACGGCTTGGATGGATGATTCCGCTCATTGTGCCGCCAATATTCGGACTTTGCGCGATATCGGAGTCGGCATCGCACTCGACGATTTCGGAACCGGGTTTTCGACCTTCGGGCGGCTTCATGAAACGGAGGTCGACCATATCAAGATCGATCGGATGTTTGTCGAGGGCCTTGGAAAGTCCCGCGGTGACGAGGCGATCATCCAGGCAATTGTAGAACTGGCGCGCGCCAAGGGTCTGAAGACGACTGCAGAAGGCGTCCAGACGGTGGAGCAAAGCGACTTCCTAAAGGCAGTCGGTTGTGATGAATTACAGGGGTTCCTCTTTTCGGAGCCGGTGAGCCGGGAGGCGATCGATACTCTCCTGGAGCCGCGGATGGGTAAGGGGTCCGAACGGGAAGAGCTCACCGAATAGCGAGCCAATTGAAATACGCCTGTGTTGGATATTATTCGGCAGCGCGTTGATCTGTCCCCAGACACCCTGAGGAAACAAAACGGCGGCCGTGGGCCGCCGTTCCCATATCTGTAGTGGAGACGAAGCTCAGCCAAAGACCAGAGCCGCGCCGGCCAGTGCGGTTGCGACACCGAGGGCACGCGTTACAAGCTGGCCCATGCGGCCAAGCGAAATGCCAAGGCCTATGCCCGCAGCGTGCAGAACGGCGGTGGATACGAGGAAGCCGATGCCGAACTGCAATGCACCGGCGGCGCCGAGTTCACCGCCATGGGCATGGCCGTGGAAGAGGGCGAAAGCGCCAACCACCGCTGCCGATGCCGTGATCGGCAATTTGACGGCAGTGGCCACAAGCAAGCCGAGGCCGATCACCGATGCGAGGATCGCGGGCTCGACGAAGGGCAGTCCAATGCCGGAAATGGCGAGCAGGAAGCCGGCCGCCATGGTGCCGACGAAAGCGGCGGGAACGGCGATGAGAGCTCGACCGCCGATCTGCGAGGCCCAAAGGCCAACGGCGACCATGGCGAGAATATGGTCCGAGCCAGTCAGCGGGTGGGAGACGCCAGCCATGAAGGATCCATGCTCGGTAGGATCGAGGTGGGCAAAGGCAGGAGCGGCGGCAGCGGCGAAAATGCCGGCGGTTAGCGAAAGGCGTTTAAACATCATTGTCCCTCTTTTTGGTCGACACGGCGCCCGGAAATCAGTCGCGCCTCCGTTCGAGTCTATACTGCTTGGAGGACACTAGCGTAGGCGGTTTGCGGCTGTCCATGGCGATTGTCCACAAGAGATAGAAAGCACGCCGGCAGTAACCCAAGCGCGAACTATCGCGGCAGCGGAAGAGGCAATTGCGACATTTCCCGGACGCCGAATTCGAGACGGACGGCCTGTGTCGGCCGCTCACTTCGGCGCTCGCACCTTTCTGCTTGCTCCTGCGCGCCCGCACCCCATATTCAGGGTTGAACGATTTCGTCCGCGTGGGCGGATGGCAAGGCGGCCCAAGGAGGCGCAGCTTGTTTTCTTTCGACAATAGTTATGCGCGGCTTCCCGAGCGTTTTTTCCAGCAAGTAAACCCGGCTCCGGTCGCGGCGCCCCGGCTGATCCGCTTCAACGCCGCGCTCGCCGAGGAGCTCAACCTCGATTTTTCCGGGGTGGACGATGAGAGACTGGCCGCGATCTTCTCCGGCAACAGCCTGCCGGAAGGCGCGGTGGCGATTGCCATGGCCTATGCCGGCCATCAGTTCGGCAATTTCGTGCCTCAGCTTGGCGACGGCCGCGCAATTCTGCTCGGCGAGGTCGTCGACCGCCGGGGTGTGCGCCGAGATATCCAGTTGAAAGGGGCAGGGGAAACGCCGTTTTCCCGCCGGGGCGACGGACGGGCGGCCCTTGGGCCGGTGCTTCGGGAATACATCGTATCCGAAGCGATGCACGCGCTTGGCATTCCGACCACGCGGGCGCTGGCGGCGGTCCTGACCGGCGAGCCGGTCTATCGCGAAACCGCCTTGCCGGGGGCGGTGTTCACCCGCGTGGCGGCAAGCCATATCCGCATCGGCACGTTCCAGTATTTCGCGGCTCGTGGCGACGTCGAGGGGATCCGGACGCTCGCCGATCATGTGATCTCTCGGCATTATCCGGAACTCGGCAATCTCGACCAACCCTATCTGGCGCTGCTCAACGCCGTTTCCGCCCGGCAAGCCGCCCTGGTGGCGCGCTGGCTCTCGGTCGGTTTCATTCACGGGGTGATGAACACCGACAACATGACGGTGTCCGGAGAGACGATCGATTTCGGCCCTTGCGCCTTTCTCGATGAATACGATCCGCGCAAGGTTTTCTCATCGATCGACCAGCGCGGCCGCTACGCTTATGGCAACCAACCGGGGATCGCGCAATGGAACCTGGCGCGGTTTGCGGAAACGCTTCTGCCGATTCTGGGCGGCAGCGAGGAGGATGCCGTGGCCGCCGCCAACGCTGCGCTTGTCGATTTCGGACGGGTGTTCCAGGAGCGCTGGCTCGCCGCTTTCCGCCGCAAGCTGGGCCTGACGGGAGAGCAAGAAGGCGACCTCGAACTCGTCAACGACCTTTTGAACTTGATGCACAAGGGCGAAGCCGATTTTACACTAACCTTTCGGGCGCTTGGAATTCTTGCGGGCGGTGGCGAGGAAGAGGACTTTCGTGCCCGGTTCGGCCAAGCCGACGGTCTGCCCGAATGGCTGTCGCGCTGGCGCTTGCGCATCGGGCCGGGTGGCCTCTCGCCGCAGGTACGACGTTCCGCCATGGAGGCGGTCAATCCGGCAATCATTCCGCGCAATCACCGTATCGAGGAAGTGATCCAGGCCGGACTTTCAGGGGATTTCTCGCCCTTCGATCAGATGCTTGGTGCGGTCCGGAAGCCCTTTGCGGACGATCCCGCCCTTGAGGCATATCGCGAACCGCCCAGACCGGCGGAGCGGGTGACGCAGACCTTCTGCGGGACATGAAGCAGTAATGTTTCGTCCTCAACGGGAGGGCCGCTCAAGTGTGGCAGGTGGGGCGAAATGCGGTCTTGCGCGCCGATTTGCTTCGCCCCACCCCGGGCTTTGGGCCCATCCCCTCCTCCTCGGAGAAGGAAGTCCTTCAAGGGCCGATCAGCCAGCCTTTGCGAGCTTTGCCATTTCCGGATCGTAGACGCGGCCGAAGCGGTTCGCGAGGAAGTCGGGGAGGCTGACTTCCTCTTGGCGGACGAAGCCCTTTTGCGGCAGCTTGCCGTCGGCGAGCAGGTCGAGCACGGTGCAGATGCCGGCGGCCGTGGTGATCTGGATGGCGCTCATCAGGCGGCCACCGACCACACCGGCATAGACCTTGTTGGCATAGGTTTCCTGCAGAAAACGGCCGTCCTTGACGCCGCAGACGGTGACGAAGATGACGACGACGTCCTGCATGGTGGCCGGAAGCGCGTTCTCAAACAGGTCTTTCAGCACGTCGCGGCGGTTCTTGAGGTTGAGGTCGTTGAGCAGCGCCTTGACGATCGCCTGGTGGCCCGGATAGCGGATGGTGCGGTAGTTCATCGTGCGCACCTTGCCTTCGAGCGTCTTGGCCAAAGTGCCGAGGCCGCCCGAGGTATTGAAGGCTTCGTAGGTGACGCCGTCGAGCGAGAATTCCTCGCGCTCTTCCATGGCCGGAACATTGATCAGCTTGCCCTCGACGATCGCCTCGCAGGGCTCGATATATTCGTTGATCAGGCCGTCGGTAGACCAGGTCAGGTTGTAGTTCAGCGCATTGGACGGGTACTGCGGCAACGCCCCGACGCGCATGCGCACGCTGTCGAGCGTGTCGAAATGCTTCGTCAGATCATTGGCGACGATCGAGATGAAGCCGGGGGCGAGACCGCACTGGGGGATGAAGGCGGTCTTGGCGTTCTTGGCCAGTTGCTCGACCTTGCGGGTGGTTGCGACATCCTCGGTCAGGTCGAGATAGTGGGTGCCTGTGCGGGCTGCACTTTCGGCGATCGCTCCGGTCAGGTGGAAGGGGGCGGCCGAGAGAACGGCGAACTTGCCGGCGAGCACGGCATCGAGCGCGTTCGCATCGGCGATATCGACGGTGGCCGTCGAGATCGCCGGATGGCGGTCGATCGAAGCCAGTTGCGCCTCGCTGCGGTCCGCGACCGTGATCTTGTAGACGCCGCTGTCGGCGAGCATGAGCGCGATGGCGCTACCGATCTTGCCGCCGCCGATGATGACTACGTCCTTCATTGATATATCCCCTCTTGAATTTCGTCAGATTTCGACAGGATGCCGATTGCGTCTTTCGATTCATAGCGACGATATGTTCGTTTCGTGGTATCATATTCGGCGAATAGTCAAAGGAATTGGACACAATGCAGGTTACCGACAAGGATCGCGAACTTCTGGCACTGCTTGGCGAGGATGCCCGCATGCCGATCGCGACCGTGGCGCGCAAGCTCGGCCTGTCGCGAACGACGGTACAGGCGAGGCTCGAAAGGCTGGAACGGGAAGGCGTGATCGCGGGCTACGGACTTCGCCTTTCCGAGGCATACTTGAGCGGGCTCATCCGTGCGCACGTGCTGATTACCATCGCGCCGAAGTCGCTATCGGCGGTGACGGCGGAGCTGGCCGCCATCCGCGAAGTGACGACGCTTCATTCGGTCAACGGCACCTTCGATCTGATCGCCATCCTCGCCGCCCACTCGATTGCCGAGCTCGATCAGTTGATTGATCGCATCGGTGAACTTGCCGGGGTGGAGCGGACGCTGTCCTCGATCATTCTTTCCACGCGCATCGCGCGATGAGGGTGCCGCGCTAACGGCCTGTTCACCGGTTCCATGCCTTGTCTTTTTCCCGCATTGTTTTACGACATGAGTCGCACTATGTGCTGGAGAACGAATCCAAGTGGAGACTATCCGATGAATGAAGACGAAGACGACAAGAGCAAGGAACTGCCGCTCGGCAAGGAAACAGAAGCGAACCTTTTCAAGTCGCGTTCGATCTTCATCTATGGCGGCATCACCATGGAGCTGGCGCAGAAGGTCTGCACCCAGCTCGTCGCGCTCGCGGCCGCATCCGACGACGACATCCGCGTGTTCGTCTGCTCGCCGGGCGGCCATGTCGAGGCCGGCGACGCCATCCACGACATGATCAAGTTCATCAAGCCGAAGGTCTGGATCATCGCATCGGGCTGGGCGGCGTCCGCCGGTTCGCTGATCTTCATCTCGGTGCCGAAGGAGCGGCGCCTCAGCTTGCCCAACACGCGCTTCCTGATCCACCAGCCGTCGGGCGGCACGCGCGGCATGGCCTCGGACATCGAGATCCAGGCCAGGGAAGTCATCAAGATGAACAAGCGCCTGATCAAGCTCTATTCGAAGGCCACCGGCCAGTCGGAAGAGAAGATCGCCAAGGACATCGACCGCGACTTCTGGCTTTCCGCCGAGGAGGCCAAGGACTACGGTCTGGTCGGCAAGATCATCGAGAAGCAGTCAGATATCTGAGCCTCGGCCCAGAGGCTGAATTGAAGCAGCCCCCGCCGGTGGAAACCGGCGGGGGTTTGCGTTTACGGGGAGTGCCGGTCTCTGCAATAGAAGCGGACATCGGTGGAGGTGTCTTGCTCAACCGCTTTGCGGCGTTTGATCGAGACACGTCCAACGCGATACGAAATTCAAGCCGGCGATATTCGTTTGACACGGTGGACCGTCCTAATATGGTCGACGATGGAACGGGAGGCGGAGATCGATGTATATTTTAGCCCAAGAAGTCTATGCGCGCCTGTTGCTGGCGGGGTGTCTGGTCTTCGCGGCAGCGTTTCCGGTTGCCGCGCAGGACGTCACCTTCCGCACCTACAAGGACAATGCCGGCTTCTCCTGCGAGTTTCCTTCGGACTGGGACTTCCGGCAAGCGACCGGTGGTGCCCGGGTGTTTTCCAGTTCGGCAGACAGCACCCGCGATGTCACGATCGTCATCCAGGTCATCGACCGCGAGAAGACCGCGGAAAAGACGGCGCAGGCACAGCTCGACATGCTCAAGGCCCAGCTGCTCGACGCCAGGGACGGGCGGATCATGAGCGAGGGAGCCGCGCCGGTCGCCGAGCAGCAGGCGCCTTTTCTCATCGCCAGCTACAGCACCACGGACACGGCTGGAAAGATGCGCAAATTTCGGCACATCCAGATGGTTGTGACGGCGCCACGCGTGTTCCTGCTGATGTCCTATTCGGCGCCGGATGCAATCTTCGATGAGCACATGAAGATATTTCAGAACTGCTCGGCGACCCTGAAGCTAGAGGCTGTTGAAGCCGAAGCGGAGAAGCCCGCGCCCAAGGAAACACCGGTGCCCGCGGGTGACGAAGAAACTGTGGTCTGGCGGCGCAATTCCGATCGCGGTTTCTGGATAGCGGTGCCATCGATCTGGTCGAATGTAATCGATGCTTCAGAACCATACTCCGCCGATATGCGGCATCCGGACCGCGTGGAAGGGGTACTCGTCTGGGCGCTTGACCTTGGCCAGACCACCAAGGTCAAGGATTTCGCCGACGCTTGGGAGCAGAACCTTGCGGACAAGATATTCTTCATGAACGAGCGCCTTGCGGTCCCTGCCAAGGACCATCCTGGCGTAGGCCTGCCCAAGGTGCCGGGGATCGTACGCGAATATCAGGGTGAGGTGAGCGGGGCGACCGTGAGGAGCATTGCGGCCTATGTGGTCTACAAGACGCGCGGATATACGATCGTCGGATATCATTTCCTCGGCGACAGGAAGGGCGAAAAGCGAGTCCGGGACGCCGTCATGAGCTTCAGGCTGGCCGCGCCGGATGGCTGACCAGCCGCAGGCGCAGGGGGTCGCCGCGAAGCCTGATGAATGGACAGGTAACTTCATGGACAGGTAATTAGTCTCTCTCCCGTCCAAAAGAGCTTGGCCCGCGTCTTCTCCTTCGTTGCCGTACCCGTTTGCCGCAACCCTGCCTTGCCAATCCCGCTTAACTTTGCTTGTCGTGGGCGATTGTCATTTCGCTTCCCGGCTATCTCATGTTCAAAGATCTTTCGTTTCAAAGCTTTTTCATGGGCTGCCTGACCGCCTTTGTCGGTTTCGCCAGCTCGTTCGCCGTCGTACTGCAGGGCCTGAAGGGCGTTGGGGCCAGTGACTTCGAGGCCGCGTCCGGTCTGATGGCGCTGTCGGTCTCGATGGGTGTCTGTGCCATTGTGCTGAGTGCCTGGACCAAGCTGCCCGTATCGATCGCCTGGTCGACGCCGGGTGCTGCATTACTTGCGACGGCCGGTACGGTCGAGGGCGGCTTTGCCGCTGCCGTCGGGGCCTTCCTCGTCTGTGGCGCGCTAATCGTCATTGCCGGCTTGTTCAGGCCCCTCGGTCGGGCGGTGGCCGCCATTCCCGCGCCGCTTGCCAATGCCATGTTGTCTGGCGTGATCCTCGGTCTCTGCTTCGCGCCGTTCAAGGCGATTGCCTTCGATCCGAAGCTCGGCCTGCCGATTCTTGTCGCCTGGGCGGCGGTTCTGGCCTTCAAGCGGCTCTATGCTGTGCCGGCGGCGCTTGCCGCCTTCGCGCTGGTCATCGCCTTCGGCGTCGATCTGCCGGAAGGTGCGGTGGCGAGCTGGACTCGGTCGCTCGCTCCACCGATCGAACTGGTAATACCGGTGTTCACACCGCCGGCGCTGGTTTCGATCGCGCTGCCGCTCTTCATCGTGACCATGGCTTCGCAAAACATTCCCGGCATCGCCGTGTTGAAGGTAAACCACTACAACCCCATGCCGGGGCCACTATTTGCGGTGACCGGGCTCTTCTCGCTGTTCTCCGCGCCCTTTGGAGGGCACGTGGTCAATCTGGCGGCGATCACCGCGGCGATGTGCGCTGGCGAGGACGCCCATCCCGATCCGGGAAAGCGCTACTGGGCGGCGATCATCGCCGGGGTCGGCTATGTCATCCTGGGGCTCGCTGCCGGCGCCGTCACCGCCTTCGTCTCGCTCGCGCCGCCGATCCTCATCCAGGCGGTGGCCGGCCTGGCGCTCATCGGCGCCTTCTCCGGTTCGGCGGTCGCCGCCTTCAAGGAGCCGGAAACCCGCGAGGCTGCCGCCGTCACATTCCTGATCACGGCGTCGGGCGTCACCTTTGCGGGGATTTCCGGCGCCTTCTGGGGACTTGTGACCGGCGGACTGATGATGGCATTGCTGAAGCTCGCTCGGGCATCGAAAAAATGAGCTTGTGCTTGCGTTCGAAACGCCCCCTAGGCTATAGATCGAAACATGAAGAGCAAAAGCGCACCGATCTGCGAAGAGTTTGCAGGTGGCCGTTCGTCGGCCGCGGCGAATGCGTGCGTGCTACCCTCGCTTCTTCTTCTCGACCTTACGCTCGGTTGCCGGGTCCATTGAGGAGCGCCCGGCGGCCGAATAGCCGTCAGGCATAGCTCCTCGAAAAACTCCATCATATATGAGATTTCGACCCGAACGGGTCAGCATTTGCCGTCGCCAAGCCGCGATCGATGCGCTAAGAGCCAAGGCGAATGCGGGAAAAGGACGAGACGAAGATGATTGCCAGAACCCATTCCGTAAAGCAGGGCATGCCCGAAGCGGCGTTGAAGTACCGGCCCTATCCGCAGATCGACATCAAGGACCGTACCTGGCCGTCGAAGACCATCACCAAGGCGCCGATCTGGTGCTCGGTCGATCTCCGCGACGGTAACCAGTCCCTGGTCAATCCGATGGGCCACGACCGCAAGGCCCGCATGTTCCAGCTGTTGCTGGAGATGGGGTTCAAGGAAATCGAAATAGGCTTCCCGTCGGCCTCGCAGACCGACTTTGATTTCGCGCGCTGGTGCGTCGAGGAAGGCAATGTGCCCGACGACGTTTCGCTGCAGGTGCTCGTACAGTGCCGGCCGGAACTGATCACCCGCACCTTCGAGGCGCTGGAAGGCGCACACCATCCGATCATCCATTTCTATAACTCCACGAGCGAGTTGCAGCGCCGCGTGGTGTTCGGCAAGGATGTCGCGGGGATCAAGCAGATCGCGGTCGATGCCGCCAAGATGATTACCGACATGGCGGCAAAGGCAGGCGGCGGCTTCCGGTTCGAATACTCGCCGGAGAGCTTCACGGGCACCGAGCTGGACGTGGCGCTGGAAATCTCCAATGCTGTGATCGACATCATCAAGCCGGCGCCGGAAAACAAGCTGATCCTCAACCTGCCTTCGACCGTCGAGATGGCGACACCGAACATCTATGCCGACCAGATCGAGTGGATGTGCCGCCACATCGACAACCGCGAGAATGTCATCGTGTCGCTGCATCCTCACAACGACCGTGGCACTGGGATTGCCGCGACCGAACTGGCGTTGATGGCGGGTGCCGACCGCGTCGAAGGCACGCTGTTCGGCAACGGCGAACGCACCGGCAATGTGGATATCGTCACGCTGGCCTTGAACATGTTCACGCAAGGGGTGGATCCGAAGCTCGACTGCTCTGACATCGAGCACATCAAGGCGGTCTATGAATATTCGAACCAGATGACCATTCCGGAACGCCACCCTTATGTCGGCGAACTGGTCTATACGGCCTTCTCCGGCTCGCACCAGGACGCGATCAACAAGGGCATGAAGGCGAGGCGGAAGGCGAATTCTCCGGTCTGGGAAGTGCCCTATCTGCCGATCGATCCGCAGGACGTCGGCCGCACCTACGAAGCGATCATCCGCATCAACTCGCAGTCCGGAAAGGGCGGTATCGCCTATATCCTGCAGGAGGATTACGGCATCAACCTGCCGCGCAACCTGCAAGTCGAGTTCCGCGAGGATATTCAGCACATCACCGACGAGGAGGGTGTCGAGCTGCCTTCAAGGCGCATCTACGAGCGCTTCATCGAGCGCTATGTGGAGCAGCCCGGTGCCCGGCTGAAATTCCACGATCACCACACCTATCCCGATACCGAGCACAAGGGGATGCGGATCGTCGCCGCTGAAATTACCGACGGCGGGGAGGTCAAGCGGATAGAGGGCAGGGGAACCGGTCCGATCGACGGCTTCATCAATGCACTCTCGACCTATCTCGGCATCGAGATGTCCGTGCAGGATTACTCCGAGCACTCCCTCCAGCACGGGTCGAATGCCTCGGCGATTGCCTATGTCGAGGTGGTCCATCCGGGCGGCACGCTGTTCGGTGCCGGTATCAACACGAATATCGTCGCGGCCTCCCTTGAAGCGATTGTTTCCGCAGCTAACAGGGTACTTGAAGAACGTGCCGCAAGGGTCTGATAGATGACGCTTAGTGCTGTCACCGCCGGAGATTTCGATGTGGCGGCACCGCTGGTGCTTCTACACGGCTTCGGCGGCGGCGCTTTTGTCT
Organism: Rhizobium sp.; assembly: GCA_041675415.1. Classification (GTDB taxonomy): domain Bacteria; phylum Pseudomonadota; class Alphaproteobacteria; order Rhizobiales; family Rhizobiaceae; genus Allorhizobium. The sequence continues at coordinate 13,024 of JBAYTX010000042.1, forward strand.
GGCGGGAGGTCATGGCGGGGCTTCCCGAGGACTATCCCGTGATCGCCTACGACCTGCCGGGACACGGACTGTCATTGCATGCCGAAGGCATCGGCGGTGCGGGACGCATGGCGAAGGCGATCATCGCGGATCTCGAAAGCCGGGGTATCCGGCAATTCCATCTGGCCGGGCATTCGCTCGGCGGCGCGGCATCCGCGATCCTTGCGCTGAAATCACCCGAACGGGTGCAGAGCGTCACGTTGTTTGCGCCGGGCGGGTTTGGACCCTCTATCAATCATCGGGCGCTTGCCCACTATGCATTCGCAGATACCGTTGAGGAACTGCGCCGTGCAGTGGAAGTGATGATGGGCTTCAATGCGAACATTCCGGATGCAATGGTGGCCGACATGCTCGCGGCGCGTGGCGACCCGGCCGCGCGGGAAGCCCTTGCCCGGATTTTCGAGGCGATGTTTGTCGTGTCATCGTCCGGCGAACGGCTGCAGGGAACCCTTCCCATGGAGGGGCTCGCCGTTCTCTCGATGCCGCAGGTCGTTGTCTGGGGCGAGGAGGATTGCATTCTGCCGCTGAGCCAAAGCGAGGGGCTGCCTGCCAACATCGTGGTCCATCGCATTCCCAAGGCCGGGCATATGCTGGTCGACGAGTGTCCAGAGTGGGTCATCGAACTCCTGCGCAGTGCCATAATGCGCTCCCGGTGACCATCATATGAAGCGCTGTCGGCGGTCACCGATCAGGACCGCGGTCTTGAAGATGGCATTGCGGGGCCGTTATCCCAACAGAACCTGTTGGTGGTCGTTTCTCAGCTGCCCGGTGGCATTGGCGAGACAGTATCGGTCCCAATGCAGGTGCCAGGCTCCGGCTTTTCCGCCTATCGAAAACATGTTGTAGCCGGCGGGAGGCTTGTGGCCACCGGGTCCCTGGGATGCTGAGGCGATGCCGATGACCGGGACCTTCTTGCTGCGGCTTGCCAGCCAGTAAAGGGTGTTGAGGTGGGTGTGGCCATGCAACACGAGTTCCGCACCACCCGTAGAGATCGCGGCGGCGAACCTGCGAATACCGATCATCCGCTTGTGCTGGGCGGCTGCGCCGCGGATCGGCGGATGGTGGATCATGACAACGCGAAAAAGACCCTCCTCGCCGGCGGCCTTCAAGAGTTCTGCCATCTCGCGCGCCTGACGCTCGCTGAAATAGCCTGATGCAGAGAAGGGGGGCGTGGCGAGTGAGGTGGAACACCCGATCAGCGCGACTGGTCCGCGCCTGCGGATATATGGAAAGAGCTTGTAGCCCTCCCGCCAGATCAAGGGGTCGTCGTCGCCGCGCATATAATCATACCAAGCCTGGACAGCCTTGTCGCGCGCGCCGGGCACATAGGCATCGTGATTTCCCGGTACCACCGAGGTGTCGAGCGGCGCGCCGGTACGCCTCAGCCATTCCGTGACAAGACGGATCTCGATGCCGGTGCCGAGATTGACCAGGTCGCCTGTTATCGCAAGATGATCGGGTTCATGACGGCGCAGATCGTCGATAATCAGATCCAGCGCATTGGCAAAAAGGTGCTTGCGCCTGTTGCGGTGCCAGTTCACATATCCGGTGATGCGCTTGGATGCGAGTTCACGGATGGTCAGATTGGGGAGCGGCCCGAGGTGAACATCGGATATGTGCGCGAGTTTGAACATGGCGCCACTCATAATGGCGGCGCCGGACCGGAGCAAGCCCAATGGGACAGGACGAACCACCGGATGAAAAGCGTGGCAAGGCGGAGCGTGCCCTGACGCGGGTGCTGCACGGCTATTTCGCGCTTTCGCGTGGCATGACCCTCGGCGTTCGGGCGGCCTGTTTTGATGAATCGGGCCGCGTATTCCTGGTCCGTCATTCCTACGTTCCAGGGTGGTACATGCCGGGCGGAGGCGTCGAGCGTCACGAGACGGCGTCCGAGGCACTTGCAAAGGAACTGCGCGAGGAAGGCAATCTCGAGATGACGGGCCCGGCCGAGCTTTTCCATGTCTATTTCAACAGACGTATCAGCCGGCGGGACCATGTGCTCCTTTATCGGGTCAATGTCGTCCAGACTGCGCCGAGATTGCCCGACCGTGAGATCGTCGAATGTGGATTCTTCGATCCATACGAACTGCCCCTCGGTGCGACGGAGGCGACCCGCCGGCGTCTCAGAGAGTTGCGCGGTGAGGTTCCGCCCGACGATATCTGGTGAGTTCGAGGGCTTCCGTCAGCTTGTCGCGGCCGTGGGGCCGATCGAAATCGAGCTCCGGGCCGGCGGGAACGACACCGGTCGGATTGATCGTCTTGTGACTGCGGTAGTAGTGCCCCTTGATGTGATCCATATTGACCGTTTCGGCGATGCCGGGCATCTGAAAGAGGTCACGCAAATAGGCCGACAGGTTCTTGTAGTCTGCAAGCCTGCGGATATTGCACTTGAAATGGCCGACATAGACGGCGTCGAAGCGCACCAGTGTCGTAAAGAGCCGCCAGTCGGCCTCCGTCAGGCGTTCGCCGAACAGGTATCGCTGCGCTTCAAGCCGTTCGTCCAGCCAGTCGAGCGTCTCGAACAGCGACGCGACCGCCGATTCGTAGGCGCCCTGGCTGGTGGCGAAGCCGGCCTTGTAGACGCCGTTGTTGACGGTATCGTAGATGCGCGTGTTGATGGCGTCGATGTCGGCGCGCAGGTCTTCCGGATGGAAGTCCTCGGTGGAGCCGGTGATGGCGTTGAACGCGCTGTTCATCATTCTGATGATCTCGGCGGATTCGTTGGAAACGATGGTCTCCTTCTCCCTGTCCCATAGAACCGGCACGGTGACGCGACCGCTATAGTCGGAGCGGGCGCGGGTATAGACTTGCCAGAGGAAATCCGAGCCGAACAGATGGTCGCGGGTGCCGCCGTCGCGGTCCTTGAATTCCCAGCCGTTTTCCAGCATCAGCGGATCGACGATGGAGACGGAGATATGGTCCTCGAGCTTCTTCAGCTTGCGGAAGATCAGCGTGCGATGGGCCCAGGGACAGGCGAGCGAGACATAGAGGTGGTAGCGTCCGGAGACGGCCTTGAAACCCGCCGCGCCGGACGGACCGGCGGAGCCGTCGGCCGTCACCCAGTTGCGGAATCCCGCTTCGCTGCGCTTGAAATGGCCGCCGGTCGATTTCGTGTCATACCAGACGTCCTGCCATTTCCCGTCCACGAGCATGCCCATTGGCCAAATTCCTCTCGTTGTTTCGACTTCTCGGAAAGGTAACGCCGATTGGCGCGATTGCGAGAGGGCAAACGATGAACACTGCGTTTTTCCGTTGGACGGCAGGAGAATTTGCTGCTATCGAAGCCGTCACCTTTTCGAGGAACGACGCGACCATGACCGCCAACAGGACCCTGCGACGACGCTGACGCTCATCTGACGCCACGTGAGGCGTCATCGATATTCCCTTGTCTCGTCTGTCATATCAGGGTTCGGTCATATCCATGCAAAGCCATACGCTTGTCTACCTCACCGAGGATGCGTCGCACGACTCGGTCATCGAGCACATCAACGAAGAAGCCTTCGGCCCCGGCCGGTTTACCCGCGCGGCCGCGCGCATCCGCGAGCAGGGCCCGCATGACCGGGCGCTGTCCTTCATCTGCGCCGACGACGGCGAGACGATTGCTTCCGTGCGGATGACTCCGGTTTCGGCGGGAGAGGTGAAGGGCCATCTGCTCGGGCCGCTCGCGGTCAGGCCCTCCCACAAGAACAAGGGCATCGGGCGCGAACTCGTGCGGATCGCGATCGAGGCCGCCAGACGGGTGGGCTCGGAGGCCGTGATCCTGGTGGGTGATCCGCCCTATTACATGCCGCTCGGCTTCGAGAAGGTGGCGTGGAAGGCCCTCGACTTTCCGGGACCGGTCGATCCGGGCCGGGTGCTGGTCGTACCGCTACGCGGGGACGTGCATGAGCGGTTGAAAGGCACGATTGCATGGCGTGCAGTCGACGACGAGGCTACCGTCGCGCTCACGAAAACCGCTGTCGGCGCCTAGAGTTTTTTCTTCAGCCAGGTGATCGAGAAGTCGCCAGTGAAATGGTCGAGCGTGCCGAAGATCTCGTAGCCCTGCCGCTCATAGGCGCGGCGGGCCTGCGGGTTGATCGTATCGATATAGGCGCCGGTACAGCCGCGTGCTCTCGCCTCATCCTCTGCCCTTTGCAGAAGTGCACCGGCCAGCCCCCTTCCGCGCAAGTGCTCGGGCACGAACAGCATTTCCACATAGAGCCAGCCGCGCCCGGTATAGCCGACCAGGCCGCCCACGGTCTTTCCCTCGTCGTCTCTCAGCGGGATGAAGATATCGCGCCGATCGGTCGGCCCGAGCATGGCATTGTTGTGCGCCTTGATTCCCGCGAGGATCGTTTCGCGGGTGGCGTCGGGAACGGTGTCGGAGAGGGGGAGGGCGCGGGGCATGGGACGATGGTAGGCGGGATTGGGGTTGGTGTCGATGGAGTGAGGGGCAGCTCATGGCCCAAAGCGGACATTTTTCAGCCGGTCGATGCGGTGGTAAAAATCGCCAACTGAGCGTCTAAAGCACGCTTGTATGCGGGCCGCGCTTCGCCGCGCGTGATATAGGCGGAGAGGTTTGGATACTCGTCCAGTATCCTCGAAGATTTCAGCCTGAGCAGTACCGACACCATCATGAGGTCGCCCGCGCTGAAGGCGCCATCGAGCCAGTTGGCATCGCCAAGGCGACTGGAAAGATCGGCCAACCGGTCTCGGATGCGATCTTCGGTGAGACGCAAGCGCTGTTCGCCCCAGGTCTCGCTGCGCTCAGAGAGCCAGGTTTTTTCGCGATCAAGGATCGGCGGCTCCACAGTGTTGAGCGCGGCGAACATCCAGGTGATCGCCCGCGCCCGGGCATCAGCATTGTGCGGCAGCAGGCCCGCATGATGCTGCGCGATGTGGAACACGATTGCTCCCGATTCGAACAGAGCGAGATCACCTTCTTCATAGGTCGGAATCTGCCCGAATGGATGGAGCGCGCGATGCGAGGGTTCCTTCATCGCCCGGAACGAGACAAGGCGAACCTCGTAAGGTTGCCCCGCTTCTTCCAACGCCCAGCGGACGCGCATGTCACGCGCCAGACCCTTGCCGCCATCAGGCGACCGTTCGAAGGCGGTAATTGTAATCGTCATCGCTGTTCTCCTTAGCTTGCCTGTCTTGACGACGACCGGCTGAGCGAGTTTCCGACATTCCGTGGTCGAGACAGTTCTCGCGGTCATTTCAAATGGAACTCAACGAATGTGCTACTGCCGCTGTTGAACATCGGTTGTTGCCGCAAGACGGACATCACATTATCCACGCGCTACCCGGCCGACCCAGCTCGCCCCTATCGTCCTTCCCGCCACCACATTGCGGAGACGGCAAAAAGCAATACTGCAAGGCCCGCGAAGCCGGCGAACAGCGGCATGGTATCGATGCCCTTCAGCACTGTCTCGTCGGTCATGCGGATCAGCATCCGCCGGTCATCGGCGACCCTGACCTTGCCACGCACCGGCAGGATGTCAGGCAGGCGCACGCCACTATCGCCATTGTCCAGACGCGCCAGCAGGCCCTTGGTTCTGGCTGCAAGCGGTTTCAATGTGTCCGTGGTTGAGATCATCGCCTTGAATTCGGGTGCGTCGACGGCGCCCACATGGACGAGGGTCGACAGTTCGCCGCTGGTGATCGTGAAGAGCCCGGTCTCGTCCATCTTCCTCTCAGCGCGATAGAGCCCGGGACCCGCTTCCGATAGCGGAATGGCCTCGGTCCTGCCGGACGGGTGAAGGATGGTCGCCTCGCCCGGGTCGTCGCCGATCGTCTGGCGGCTGATCTCCAGCGTCCGTCCGCGCGCACGCGCGGTCAGAGCCTCTTCCTCGAGCTCCGGCTCCTTCATCAGCCAATGGGCGATGCGACGATAGAGCGAAACGTGAGGGCCGCCGCCTTCGAAGCCGCGTGCCCAGAGCCAGCCCTGATCGGAGAGCAGCATGGCAACGCGACCCTCTCCGGCACGATTGAGAACGAGAAGGGGGCGACCGTCCGCCGCTGTCATGACAGTTTCGCCTTGAAGCTGATCGACACCGATGCTGCGGAACCAGCGACCCCAATTGGGCGGCTCGGTCGTGGCACCGTCCAGCCCCCGTGTGACCGGATGGCGCTTGCCCTTGTCGGAGAGGCGAGGGAAGAAGGCCGCCTCGTGCACCTCGCCAGTGGGCTCCGCCGGAAGTACGGAAGCCAGCGGCGTGATCGCGATGGAATCTTCCGCTGCATGTTCGGGACCGGCGGCGATCAGAAGCGCGCCGCCTTTCCTGACGTATTCGGCGATATAGTCGTAATAGAGGATCGGCAGCACACCGCGATGCTGGTAGCGATCGAAGATGATGAGGTCGAAATCCTCGATCTTTTCGACGAAGAGTTCGCGCGTCGGAAAAGCGATCAGGGACAATTCGTTGATCGGCGTCCCGTCCTGTTTCTCCGGCGGGCGCAAAATAGTGAAATGCACGAGATCCACCGAGGCATCGGACTTCAGGAGGTTGCGCCATGCGCGTTCACCGGCGTGAGGCTCTCCGGAGACAAGCAGTACGCGCAGGTTCTCCCGAATGCCCTCGATCACGTGGATGGCACGGTTGTTGGCTTCCGTCACCTCGCCCTCGACGCCATCAACCTCGAATTCGAGAATGTTGTTGCCGCCGCGCGGCACCTTGAAGGTGAAAGGTGTTTCCGCTCCTGGTACGGCATCGATGGCGGCGAGCTCGTCTCCGTTCATGAAGACCGTGACCCGCGCCGCGGCGGATGTCGAGCGGCCGTCGTCGAACACCCGCAGCGTCAGTTCCTGGTTCTCGCCGACGATGCCGAAGCGCGGGGCGCGCATCACCTCGATGCGGCGGTCGAATTCGTCGGCCTTACCTGTGATGAGGCCATGTACCGGCGCGTCGAAGCCAAGCGCCTGGCCGGGGCCGGGGATATCGTGGATCTGGCCATCCGTGATGAAGACAGCTCCGCCGACGCGCGCCGGTGGAACGTCCGTCAGCGCGGAAGCAAGGGCTTCGAAAAGCCGGGTCGAGGGAGCGTCGGACGTTCCCTGATCGGCGACCTCGACAATGCGAGGCTCGATGCGGCCAAAACGCGACAAGCGTTCCTTGATCCCGGCAAGGGCGGTATCGGCCATGGTTGTCCGCTCACCCGTTTCCTGGCTCTGGCTGCGGTCCACGATGATCGGCACGACGGTGCTGAGCGCCCCCCGGTCCTCCCGCAGCAACAATGGATTGGCGAGCGCCGCGAGAACAGCGAGCGAGGCTGCCAGACGAAGGCCCGTGCCGCGCACGCTCCTGTAGAAACCAAGGATCGCCAGCACGAGTGCCATCGCGCCGAGCGCCAGCAGGACGGACCATGGCAAGAAGGGAGCGAATTCGACCGTCATGTTACTGCCCCAATCGTTCGAGGAGGGCCGGGATATGCACCTGGTCGGCCTTGTAGTTACCAGTCAGCATATACATCATGATGTTGACGCCCGCGCGGAGGGACAATTCACGCTGATTTTCGTCTGGCGGGACGGTCGGCAGGAGCGGCGCGCCGTTGCTGTCCACCGCCCAGGCGCCGAGCAGGTCATTGCCGGTGATCAGAATCGGCGAAACGCCGTCGCCCGAAGATGTGACGCCTCTCGTGTTGTTCTTCGCCTCTTGCCGCGCCTCTACCCAGAGCGCGCTGCCGCTGTACCGACCGGGAAAGCTCTTGAGCAGGTAGAATGAGCGCGTCAGCACATGATCGGATGGCACGGGTTCGAGCGGGGGAATGTCGATATTGGCAAGGATTTCCTGCAGTCTTTCGCCATTTGCGCTTGGTCCGCCGTCGTTGCCCAGACTGGAGTACTGGTCCCGTGTGTCGAAAAGCACGGTTCCGCCGGCGCGCATATAGGCGTCGATGCGGCTGATGGCGGCGGCGGTCGGCATCGGAGCGGTTGCCGATACCGGCCAGAAGATGATCGGATAGAAGGCAAGCTCATCGGTCGCGATGTCGAGGCCGACGGGAGGGGACGGCTCCAGCGTCGTGCGATAGGTCAGGAAGTCGGTCAAGCCGGCAAGGCCCCGCTCGGAGAGCTGGTCCACCTCCGCTTCGCCGGTCTTCACATAGGCAAGATGGGTATTGTCGAGCCGCTGCAGAACAGTCTCGTCGCCGGGGCGGGAATCATCAGCATGGCCGTCGGTCGGCGAAATCAGCAGCATGGCGGAAAGGGCTGCGACCCCCACCAGGCCGGCGCGGCGGGGAAGGCGTGCGAAGGCGCCGTTCATGAACAGAACGATGATGCTGTCGGCGACGAGCAGAAGGAAGGCAAACGCCAGCAGCACAGGCTTGAGCGGCGTGGCCTCGGTACCGGCGAGCAGTTCGCTGACAACAGGCACGGCAAGCCCTTCCGTAGAAAGCGGACGGAGTTGCGCGCCCGAAGGCAGGAGATTGAGCGCGACGAAACCGTCCTCTGTGCCGTAAAGGCCGGGAGGATTGTCGAAAGTCGCCGCCTCAGGCCGCGCCCTCTCGGCATCGAGCGGTCGCGCGTCTCCGGTTTCGACAGTCAGAGTACCTTGCTCGGTCAACAGGCGGTAGGGCGGCAGGCTGGCATTGGCGGTCTTGCCGCTGTCCGCGGATGCGCCTCCGACCCGGGAAAGTTGGACGATCCGGCGCAGCATCTCCACGAATTCTCCGGAAATCGGCAGATTGGACCAGGTGGCTTCGGCGCTAACGTGAAACAGCACGATGCGTCCGCTGCCGTTTTGCTTCATGGTTACAAGCGGAGTACCGTCGGCCAGGCTGGCCCAGGTGCGTGCAGCGAGGTCGGGAGTCGGTTCGGCAAGTACCTGGCGCTTGATCAGTACGTTCTTGGGCGTTGCCATGCCGGCGAAAGGCCCCGTTGGCGGGAATTCGGCGAGCGGTTGCGGTTCTGCCCAGGACAGGGCGCCGCCGAACTCGCGTTCCCCCTCTCGCAGAATGACAGGAACGAGGGGGTCGTCCACGGGCGCGGCGGCCAGTCTCGGGCCGGCGAAGCGGATCAGTGTTCCGCCGCTGGCGATCCAGCGCTGCAGCGGTTCGTAGGCATTGGCAGGCAGGCGGCCGATATCGGCAAGTATGATCGCGGAAGGGTTTTGCCCGAGGATTTCAGGGATCGAGACCGCGAGATCGGCGACGTCGGGCTCGATGAGGTCGGCATAGGGGCCCAGAGCACGTTGGATATAGTAAAGCGGCGAAAGCAAGGGCTGGAAATCATCGCCGACGTCGCCGGAAAGCAGTGCCACGCGGCGGCGGCGAAACCCATCATCGAGAAGATAGGTCGAGCCGGCGGAAGCAATTCCGGCAATCGAAAGGCGGGCGAAGTCGTTGCGCAGTTCGAAGGGGGCGGAAACCTGTCCATTTGCGACCGTCTGATCCGCGCCAAACGCGATCTGGCCGGACGCGATCACGCGGCCTTGCTGGTCCTGCGCCTCCACGGCAATCTGCCTGGGCAATCCGGCCTTCAGGCGTGCTGCGGTGACGGTCAGGGCGTCCGCGCCGTTTGTTGCCGTTGTAATGGCGACGGCGCCTTCTCCGTCGCCCTCGATCAGCCGCAACTGGCCGGGAGAGAGTGCGGCGAGATCCGCCATCACACCGTCATCGTCGTCGCGCATGATGCCGTCGGAAATGAAGGCAATGGTGCCGGGACGGGTGCCCGAGAGTGCAGTGCGGATAGCGGCCATGGCGCTGGTTCGGTCCGGGCGCAGGGGCCGCGGCTTCGCGGCGGCAATTCGCTCGCGTGCTGCGGACGCCGTCGCAGGTACGGCGTCATGCGTGACGTCAGCGGTAAAGGTGAGCGAAACAGGCAGGCCGCTTTCCTCCGCATCGTCGATCAATGCCAGGGCAGTGGTCACGCGCCTGTTCCAGTCTTGCGCGGCGGCCCAATCGTTGTCGATGAGGATGACCAGGGGACCATCCGACGACAAGGACGCCGTGCGCGGATTGAGCACCGGATCGGCGAGGGCGACGATCACAAGCGCGGCCAGCGCCATGCGCAGGAGCGTCAGCCACCAGGGGCTCTTGCTGGGTGTCTCCTCGCGCTTGAGAACGCTCGCCAGGATCTTGAGCGGCGGAAAGACCTCCGCTTTCGGCTGCGGCGGCGTGAGCTTCAGAAGCCACCAGATCAGAGGCAGAGCCGCTAGCGCGATCAGGACCGCAGGAGTTGCAAAGGCGAGGGGCAGCGCGTTCATGACTGGCCGCCCCCGCTGGCGCGTGGCGGATTGCCGGAGAGATACATATGCACGGACACCAGCGCCTGCGAGGCAAGCTGGTCGGTGCGATGATGAACGAAGCTCCAGCCCAGTCTTCGGAGCGCCTCTCCCAAGTTTTCGCGGCGCGCGAGATAGGCGTGGCGATAGTCATCCCGCAGGCTTTCCGCGCGCCCAGAGACAAGTTTCTCACCTGTTTCCGGATCGGTGAACTCCGTCCTCCCGTTGTAGTGGAAGACTTCTTCGGCCGGGTCGGCAATTTCCACCACGTGGCCGCGCAGCCCGCGTCTCGCCAGCGGCGCAATGCGCTCCATGACGCGGTCGGCATCATCGAGAAAATCGCCGATCAGCACGATATTGCTCAAGCCGCGGATCATGCCCGTCTCGGGCAATCCGGATGTCAGCGGCGCGTGCATGATGGCGGTCGCCAGACGTTCGGCGGCATTTCGCGCGGTCACCGGCTCCATGACGCCGGGACAACCGATACGTTCCCCCGAACGGGCAAGGATTTCGGCAAGCGCCAACATGATAACGAGCGCCCGGCTCTCCTTCGAGACCGCGCTGAAAGTCGATTTGTACATCATCGACGGCGACATGTCGGCCCAGAGCCAGACCGTGTGGGCAGCTTCCCATTCCCGGTCGCGGACATATGTATGGTCGTCCCGGGCCGAGCGCCGCCAATCGATGCGGGCTAGGCTTTCGCCTTCCGCGTAGGGGCGGAACTGCCAAAAGTTCTCGCCGATGCCGCGCTTTCGGCGGCCGTGCCATCCGGCAATGACCGTATTGGCGATGCGCCGCGCCTCGACCATACAATCGGGCAACAGAATGGCGCGCTGGCGGGCACGCGTCAGCGCCTCATTTCCTGCGGTCTGTTCTAAGATCTGGCCGATTGCTGCCACGCGCAGTCCGCCTTTCTAGCCGCGGGCCCGTTTAACGAGGCCGGTAATGACATCGGCCACGGTCATGCCTTCGGCGCGCGCCGCGAAGGTTAGCGCCATGCGGTGCTGGAGGACCGGCCCGGCAAGCATATAGACGTCATCGAGCGACGGGGCGAGCCGGCCATCATAGAGCGCGCGGGCACGGGCGCAAAGCATCAGCGACTGACCGGCGCGCGGGCCTGGACCCCAGGCGACGTTCTTGTCGGTGTCGGGATTACCCTGACCCGGCCGGGCCGAGCGGATAAGCGACAGAATTGCATCCACCACTGTGTCGGAGACCGGCATCTGGCGGATCAGTTTCTGAATCTCCAGCAAGCGTTGGGACGTGACGATGCTCGCGGGTCTGGCCTCATCCAGTCCCGTTGTCTCGAGCAGGATCTGGCGTTCGGCTGCGAGCTCCGGATAGTCGATGTCAACCTGCAGCAGAAACCGGTCGAGTTGGGCTTCGGGGAGCGGGTAGGTGCCCTCCTGTTCCAGCGGGTTCTGTGTGGCGAGCACATGGAACGGCGCCGGCAGATCATAGCGCTGGCCAGCGATCGTGACATGGTATTCCTGCATCGACTGCAGGAGTGCAGACTGGGTCCGGGGGCTCGCGCGGTTGATCTCGTCGGCCATCAGCAACTGCGCGAAGATCGGCCCTTTCAGGAATCGGAACGACCGGCGGCCGGTCTCGTCCTGGTCCATGACCTCAGTTCCGAGAATATCTGAGGGCATCAGGTCTGGCGTAAACTGGATACGGCTGGCCTCGAGGCCAAGGACGCTGCCGAGCGTCGTCACCAGCTTGGTCTTTGCAAGCCCCGGAACGCCGACCAGCAGAGCATGGCCGCCCGAAAGTACTGCGAGAAGCACATTTTCGACCACTCGTTCCTGGCCGAAGATGACTTTCGCCACTTCGCGGCGGATATCTGCGATATCGGAAAGCGCACTCTCTGCGGCAGCGATGATGGCCTTTTCGTCGAGCGCGGTTTCCGCCGATTTCATCATGCCCATGGTTATCTCCATCTGGTTCCGGCTCGCGACAGTCGTATCATGCCACTTGCTTGTTCGCTGCCCCTAAAACAGCTTATTCCCTAAAGAACGGCTGACAAGCGCGTTTCGAATGACTATCTCGTGACTATGATCGCTTATCGACAAACCGGGACGCAATGATGGCACTTGGACCGCTGAAGGCGACGAAGGATGCGGCAGGATTGGCGGCGCTGATTTCCCGCGCGGCCGCGCAGACGCCAGGGAAAAGTGAAGGCCTGCCGCCTGTCGATCGCTGGAATCCGCCATTCTGCGGCGACATTGACATGGAAATCAAATCCGACGGCACGTGGTACTACATGGGAACGCCGATCGGCCGCGCCCCGCTGGTCAGGCTATTTTCGACGGTGCTGCGCAAGGACGACGACGGCAAGACCTATCTCGTCACGCCTGTGGAAAAGGTCGGCATTCGCGTCCAGGATGCGCCCTTCCTTGCCGTGGAGATGAGTCAATCGGATCGCGAGGGGCAACAGATCCTTACCTTTCGCACCAATGTCGGGGACGTGGTCGAAGCGGGAATCGAGCATCCGCTTCGTTTCGTCGTCCATGGCGAAAACCACGAGCTCAAGCCCTATCTTCACGTGCGGGGCCGTCTCGAGGCGCTGGTTTCCCGCGCCGTGATGTACGAGTTGGTGGAGCTGGGCGAGATCGTCGAGTTGGACGGGACCGGGATGTTCTCGATTCGCTCGGGCGGTGAGGTCTTTCCGGTGATGCCGGCAGACGAACTGGACAGACTGACGCGATGAAGCCGTCTTCCCCCTCCTTCTTTTCGGCGGCGGAATTCCGCCATCGGGCATTGAACCAGATCGGAGCGCCGATCGAACACGCCTGGCGCGACCATGGCGACCATATCCTGAATCCGGAAAGCCTGATCGAGGCGGAAGGCTTGAAACTCAAGGATGCGGCCGTGCTCGTTCCGGTCGTCGATGACGGCGACGACGCCAAGGTAATCCTCACCCAGCGGACCACGAAGCTGCGCAAGCATTCCGGGCAGATCGCCTTTCCAGGCGGTGGTATAGACGAGACGGACATCTCGCCGGAAGTTGCAGCCTTGCGCGAGGCGCAGGAGGAGATCGGCCTCGATCCCGCCTATGTCGAAACGGTTGGACGGCTGCCGCAATATCTCTCCGGCACCGGGTTTCGGATCATTCCGGTTCTCGCGGTCGTGCAGCGAGGCTTTGTGCTCACGCCAAATCCGCACGAGGTCGACGCCATCTTCGAGGTACCGCTGTCATTTCTGATGGATCCCGGCAATCACCAGCTCGATAGCCGCGACTGGCAGGGAAACCTCCGTCATTTCTATGTCATGCCCTATGGCGAGCGCTATATCTGGGGCATTACGGCCGGCATCATCCGGACGCTTTACGAAAGGCTCTACGCATGACCAACCTTTCGTCGGAACCATGGTTTCGCGACCCGGCACTCAGGCGCGTCCTCGACCTTCTCAATGCCGACGGCGGTGAGGCGAGGGTGGCAGGCGGCGCGGTTCGCAACAGCCTGATGGGCATTCCCGTTGCCGATATCGACATCGCCACTACGCTGGAGCCGCAAGACGTCGTCGAGCGGGCCGCCGCGGCAGGGATCAAGGCCGTGCCAACGGGGATCGACCACGGCACAGTGACGCTTGTCCTCGACGGCAAGGGTTTCGAGGTAACCACCCTCAGGCGCGACATTGCCACGGATGGACGGCGGGCGACGGTTGCTTTCGGAAAAGACTGGCAGACCGATGCGGAGCGGCGCGACCTGACGATCAACGCGCTCTATGCGGATGCACAGGGCGAAGTCATCGATCTCGTCGGCGGACTTGCAGATGTCGAGACACGCACCGTGCGATTTATCGGGAACGCGGAAGAGCGGATTGCCGAGGATTACCTTCGGATCTTGCGCTTCTTCCGTTTCTTTGCCCATTACGGCAACGGGCGTCCGGATGCGGACGGTCTCAGGGCATGCGCGCGAGCGCGCTCGAAACTTGCCACGCTTTCGGCGGAGCGGATCTGGTCAGAATTGAAGAAATTGCTCTCTGCGCGCGATCCGGGCCGTGCGCTTCTGTGGATGCGCCAATCGGGTGTACTTTCCGAAATCCTGCCTGAAACGGAGAAATGGGGTATCGACGCTATCCCGGGCCTCGTTGCCTGCGAGCAAGCGCTTGGCTGGAGGCCCGAGCCAATGTTGCGGCTCGCGGCGATCGTGCCGAAGGATGCCGAGCGGCTCGGTGCTCTTTCCTTGCGCCTGAGATTGTCGCGGGCAGAAGCCCGGTTCCTCGATCATTTTGCGCGAGCGCCGAAGCCTGCAGAAACCGTGAAGGATGCCGTTTTCGACCGGGACCTCTACCGCTACGGAACCGAGGGGATCATTGCAGTCCTGAAGCTGGAGCTGGCGTCAGCCAGGACAAGAGCCGAAGACGACTCCGGCGCCATGGCCCGGACCGCACGGCTCTCCGCGCTCTTGAAGCGTGCCGAGGCTTTCGTGAAACCACAATTTCCCCTGAGCGGCGCGGACGTCCTGGCCGCCGGCGTCGAGCCCGGACCCAGGGTCGGGAAGGTTCTGAGAACTATCGAGAACGAGTGGGTGGCCGCCAATTTCACGGCGGACCGAGCGAAACTGATCGCGCGGATCAAGGATCTGGGCGGCCAGTGAACTCACTCTCAGGAGGCGTTAGCCGATTGTGTTATCCGCGCCTTGATGTTCTCGATCATGCTCTCGCGGATTACAGTTTCGCCGTGCGCCGTTTTCATGTGCTCGACAGCCCGGCGCACGATTTCCGCATCCTCGTCAGCCCGCGTATGCCAGTCGCAACCCGGAACCAGTGAACCGCATTCGAACTGTTTCATGGTGCATATCCTCTTTGTCTGGGTTGATCATGGTTGCCTGTATGGCAACAGGTGAAGGTCGCCAATTTTAGAGCCGAGACCGGCTTTCCGGCATCGCTTGAATCCGACGCCACAAACCGGACATGGGCGAGCATCCCTAGTCTCGTCTGGCCCAGGCATTGAACACCGACGGGGCGACCTTTGCCTTCCAGCTCCTGATGAGACGCTCTGCGTCATTGGCAGCGTCGCGGTCGCTCAAATCGCGCCCGGCAAGCCGGATTTTGACCTGCGTCACGAAATAGGAATGCGGCAGATCGACACCGCCCGATGCTCGCAATTCTTCCGCGAGCCGGTCTATGACGTGCTGGGTGCTCGTGCAACCCTCTGGCGTTTCAGTGTTTTTGGGGATGGGAATGCTGCTTGAACTGGCCATCACAATACTCCTCCTGAAAACCTCAGAAAGGATAGCACGGCGAGGGCCAGCACCATATGAATTTTTTGTCGCGAGGTCCCGATTCGGACCGGAACGGGGAGCGCGTGCCCGGGTTCAGGGCCAGCGAACGACCGGAGGAAGCGACGAGAGGATCGATTCCACGTTGCCGCCGGTTTTCAGGCCGAAGATAGTGCCCCGATCATACAGCAAGTTGAATTCGACATAGCGCCCGCGGCGGATGAGCTGCTCGTCGCGGTCGGCTTCCGTCCAGTCCTTGTTGAAATTCGCGCGGACGATCTTCGGATAGACGAGATTGAAGGTTCGCCCGACGTCCTGGACAAAGGCGAAATCGGCGTTCCAGCCGCCCTTGTCTTCACCGGACTGCAGCCAGTCGAAAAAAATGCCTCCGATCCCGCGCGGCTCGTTGCGGTGCTTCAGGAAGAAATATTCGTCGCACCATTCCTTGTAGCGGGCATAGTCTGCGACCGCCGCATGCCTTGCGCAGGTGATCTCCATTGCGCGGTGGAAAAGCCTGCTGTCGGGGTCTTCCTGATTGCGGCGCCGATCGAGCACCGGTGTCAGATCGGCGCCGCCACCGAACCAGTGGCTCGAGGTAACGACCATGCGGGTATTCATATGAACAGCTGGGACATTGGGGTTGACCGGATGGGCGATCAGCGAGATGCCCGAGGCCCAGAAGCGCGGGTCTTCCTCCGCGCCCGGCATCTGCTTGCGGAATTCCGGCGAGAACTCGCCATGGACGGTCGAGGTGTGGACCCCGACCTTTTCGAAGACCCGGCCCTCCATCACCGACATCCGCCCGCCACCGCCCGCGCCGCCCTCGCGCAGCCAGTCCTTGGCGACGAAGCTGCCCGGCGGCTGGTTCGATAGCGGTCCTGTCAGATCCTGCTCCAGCGCCTCGAAGGAGGCGCAGATCGTGTCCCGCAGATCCTCGAACCAGGCGCGGGCCTTGGCCTTTTTGTCCTCGATATCCTCCGGCAAGCCTTTCGGCAAATCTGGTCGTTCCATCCCACAGTCCTCAACCCGGTTCGACCTGTTCTCGTGGCGAGTCGGTCGCATCACAAATTTCCGCTTAGCAGTTCGGCGGCTTCCGAACCAGAGAAGGCGTCCGCGGTTCCCTGAATTTCGACTGGCAAAACACCTTTCCCGCGATTATCTTTTTGGCAGCGAGGTGTATTTCATGACGAAGATGCCCGGCTTGCCGCCCCTTGACGGCCTCAGACAGCAGATTGCCCGGCACCGGAAGGCAAAGTCCGATTCCGGTCATTTCGTCCGCGAGACCTTCTGTCTGTCGCGGGACGAAGCGCGTGCCAAGGCGAGGGAATGGTTCGATGCCTTTCCCAAGGCGGCCTATTGGACCGAAGTCGAGAGCTGGCGCCAGCTCGACGGTGACCGCATCGAATTCACGATGCGGCGCTTGCCCTCTGCCGACTGATGCCAACCGGACACTCGCCTCCTTTCAAGCTCTTCCGAAACCGGCTGTCTGTCGCCCGGATCACGCCAATTTCACGTCCGTTAAAGTTTTAACGCTGCCTTAAAGTGTTCTGAAATCGGGCTCTGGCAAATTGACCCCGAAAGATCGTTTCTCGCCTGCTCGGTCCGGCGCGAGGCGCGGCATGAAGCCACGGCCATCCTGGGATGGATCATGCAATCCGGCATGCTCACCGTCCACACAAAAGGGTTTAGAATGACGAGCATATCCATTAATTCGACATCCGCTTCGGCGCTGTCCCTTCTGACCGGCTCAAGCAAGGCCCTCGAGGCCACGCAGACGCGTGTCGCTTCCGGCCGCAGGGTCAACGAAGCGGCGGACAACGCGGCCTACTGGTCGATCGCGACCACGATGAGTGCCAGCAATCTTTCGCTCTCAAGCGCGAAAGACGCGACGGGAATGGCCGCCGCAGTTGCCGACACGGCCGCGCTCGGGATCGAGGCGGCGACCGGCATCGTCGCCGAGATCCAGTCGAAGCTGATCCTTGCCAAGTCAGTCGGTTCCGACAAGAACGCGATCAACGCGGAAATCAGCCAGCTCAAGGAGCAACTTGGCACGATTGCGAATTCAACCTCGTTCAATGGCCAGAACTGGCTGAATCTCGAGGCGGGACAATCACCGAAGGTGGAGTCGATGGTGGCCTCCGTCAGCAGCAATGCGGATGGGGAAGTGTCGATCAACGTTATCGATTTCGATACCGCCCAATCCACCCTTTCCAGCAGCGGCGCCGCGTCCGACGGAATGTTGACGAAAGCCTATTCCGGTACGACGAAGAGCGGCGCTTCCTACGAGTACTATCTGCTCGACGCCAATTCCGCCGTTCCGGCACCTGCCACGGCGCAGGAAATCAAGATCTCCCAGAACACCACTTCAGGCGAGCTCGACGGAATGATCTCGGCGGTCAGTTCCATGCTCTCGAACCTTACCGATGCAGGGGCCGCACTCGGGGCCACACGCAGCCGCATTTCCAGCAATACTGAGTTCCTGAACGATCTCGAGGATATCACCGCCATCGGGATCGGACGCCTGGTGGATGCCGATATGGAAGAGGAAGCGACCAAGCTTTCCGCCCAGAAGGTTCAGCAGCAATTGCAGACGATCGGCCTGAACATCGCCAATAGCAACATGGCGTCGACACTGGCGCTGTTCCGCTAAGGTCGCGCGATCCGGCTACAGGCCGGAACCGTGGTTCACTTGCGGGTGGGATCTTTCGGCCTTCTTCGCCTGATGCCCGCACGTGCGTCCTTTTCCGGCGCCGCTTGGACCATTGACGGCCCCGCCAACGTCCCGGTCTTCGGATCCTGGTGCGGGGGCGGGGTTTCCGCCCCCGCCCGCGCGAGGCTGTCGGGCCGAGCTTCCGGCGGGGGCTTCTCCCGCCTCGTCTCTGGCGCCGGCTCTGCGGCGATCGGCGCCGTCAGGGTGTCTGGGTTCTCGACCGGCATCGGCAGGCTGTGCGCAATGATATCTTTCAGGATTCTGGTGACCTGAAGGGAACCCGGGAAACCCGTGTTGGTCGAGTGGCCCGCCAAGGGCACGCTAATGTCGGTCTCGATCTGCGGCCGTGAATTCATCTCGCCATACCAGTCGAGTGCGCCAACGACGTCGATCACGTCACGGAAATCCGGCGGCATGGCGATGCGTCCGCCGAATGTGACGATGCGCGTCCCCGCGGCGAGTTCGCGGATGCGGCCCTGGTCTTCTTCCTTCAGCGCATAGAGCGCTTCCGAGAGCACCCGATTACCCTTCGAGTGCCCGACCAACGTGTGGAAGGAGAGGCGAGGATCGGCCAGCAGCGTCTGAACTGTGTCTGTGTCGAGACTGGAGCGGCGGGGATTGGCTGTGTCGGCGCGTCGTTTGTCATAGGCACCAAGATGCGGGCGGCCAACGACGTCGTCGAGAACTTCGAAGTCGTTTCGTATGTGGCCGAGCCAGCCGAAGAAGAACGCACCTCCGATCGCCTCATTGACCATATCGCCAAGCCCGTATCCGGAGAGGACGGCGGCAACAGGTTCTCCCAGAGCATCTGCGACGTTACGGGCAAATGCGGCCGCGCCGATCGCGGAGCCGCCTATTCCGGCAACCACAACCGCGTGCACATCTAGGCCGCCCCGCAACAGGTATTCGTCGATATTGTCACACAGCGTCAGCATTCCCCGGTCCGTCGGCGGCACGATCATGATCAGGCCCTCGGCGGTGATGGCGTCGCTGACGTAGAAGGTCTCCTCGGCAGTGAGTGCCTTGACGTCATAGAACATGGCGTCAAAGCCGATATTGCGCAGGCGCCAGAGTTCGAGAGCGGCGTTCCGGACCGGCCGGTGTTGCAGGCGCTCGGGAAAACTCAAGGAGCGCGCGAACTGGGTCAAACTCAGGGTGAATGCCGTATCAAACATCTGGCCACCTCATCGTTTATTTTGCGTTGCAGCATGGCACAGAAGGCGCAAGACGCCAAGTGAAGCTTTGACATCCACCTGGTATCTCCCTCTACCCGGTCCTCAAACGTCCAGCAGCAATGGGCCGTGTCCCTGTCCGGCAAGCGCGTCCTGCGGGTTTCTGAGCGGACAGTCGCTCATCGAGAGACATCCGCAACCGATACAGCCAGTGAGATGGTCCCGCAGGTTCTGCAGCTGTGCGATCCGCTTTTCGAGCTGGTTTCTCCAGTTCTGCGAAAGGCTGCTCCAGTCTTCGGCGGTCAGGGGCCGATCCTGCGGCAGTACCGAAAGCGCTTCGCGGATCTCGGCAAGCGGAATACCGGTTCGCTGGGCGACCTTGATCACCGCGACACGACGCAGGACCGAACGCGGGTAACGGCGCTGATTGCCCTTGTTGCGGTTGCTCTTGATCAGTCCCTTCGCCTCGTAGAAATGCAGGGTGGATACCGCCACCCCGCTACGCTCGGCGACTTCGCCCACGCTCAATTCCCGCCTGGGCGGTTCGCTGTATGGCTTGCTCATGACGGTGTTGACCTCAATATTAGTTGAGGTCTTATAACGTGAACTCCCTGATTTTGAAACACGGAGCCTCATGTCCATGAATAAAGAACTCACTATTGCCGGCCGCCGCACCGGCGTTGACGGTTGGCCAATTGCCCTGGCGGACCAATGCTCTGAAGAACGGGCGAGGGGACGGCGACTACCAACAGGTGAACCGCTTGCGAATCCAGCGAGCGCCTATGCGCCAAACGCCGTCTGTCTCAGAGCCTCTCCGGCAATCATTGCCGCCGACATGGCGACGTTGATCGATCGCTGGCCTTCGATCATGGGGATAATGACCCGCGCATCGGCCATGTCGTGCACTTGATCGGGGACGCCGGCGCTTTCACGGCCGAAGAGCAGGATGTCGTCCGGCCTGAAGGCAAAATCGGTGTAGGGATCTGCCGCCTTGGTGGATGCGAGCACGAGCCGGCGGCCGGTCGTCGTGCACCATTCATCGAATCTTTCCCAGTTGACATGGCGGACGAGCGAGACGGAGCCGAGGTAGTCCATTCCGGCACGCTTGAGGTTGCGGTCGGATATGTCGAATCCTGCCGGCTCGATGATGTCGACGCCAAGCCCGAGACAGGCGGCGAGACGCAGGATCGTGCCGGTATTGCCGGGAATGTCTGGCTGGTAGAGGGCAAGGCGAAGTGAGGTCATGCCTGCTTCCATAAGCCGGGATGCCCCACCCGCTCAAGCCGATATTGTCCATCGCCCAGATGCATGTGGTGTTCCGGCAACAGCTTCTGGTGTTCGGCCAGAGGTGGCGGATTGACGCTTTTCAATTGTGGTGGGCGGGTTTAAAAGGCTCCCATCTTCAACACGCAACAGGGAGGCCTCAATGATATCCAACGGTATGACGCGCCTCCCGGCTCCGGATTTCCATCTGCTTGCGTGACGGCGCTATCGCCACTTTGTTCCTGATTTTTCCTTTTTGATACCATGCGCGGCCGGTCTTCGGCCCCGCCCCGATTTCAAGCCCTCGCCATTGGCGCACGGTTTCGCTGCCGCCGAATTGCCGATGGGCCCAACGATGTGACTGGAGCTTTTCCATGTTTGGCTGGTTCGAACAGCGTCTCAATCCCTATCCCGCGGAAGCGCCGGACTTGCCGCCAAAAGGGCTATTCCGCTTCTGTTGGCACTACACCAGGCCGGCACTGCCCTGGCTTCTCGCCATGGCGCTGTGCACCGGCCTGATCGCGGTTGGGGAAGTGACCCTATTCCGGTTTCTAGGCGACATCGTCGACTGGCTGTCCAAGGCCGACCGGGAGACCTTCCTGCAATCGGAGGCCCCGCGTCTGATCGGCATGGGGCTTGTCGTGCTCGTCGGTCTGCCGCTCGTGGTGGCGATCGATTCACTGATCATGCACCAGGTCCTGCTCGGCAATCTGCCGATGATCGCGCGCTGGCAGATGCACCGTTTCCTGCTGCGGCATTCCATGACGTTCTTCGCCAACGAATTCGCCGGGCGGGTCGCCACCAAGGTCATGCAGACTTCACTTGCCGTGCGCGAAGCGGTGATGAAGATCCTCGACGTTTTCGTCTACGTCGTCACCTACTTCATCACCATGATTGTCGTGGTCGCGGCCGCAGATCTGCGGCTCGTAGCACCTCTCGTCGTATGGCTTGCCGTCTATATCGCCATCGTCAGCTATTTCGTGCCGAGGCTGAGAACGATCTCGGCCGAGCAGGCGGACGCGCGTTCAATGATGACTGGCCGGATTGTCGACAGCTATACCAATATCGGCACCGTCAAGCTGTTCTCCCATGCCGGGCGGGAGGAAGACTATGCACGAAGCGGCATGGATGAGTTCATGCAGACCGTTCACAAGCAAATGCGCAAGGTGACGATGTTCCATGTGCTCGTCTACTTCAACAACTGCATTGCGCTTTTCGTGGTTGGAGCCTTGTCGATCTGGTTCTGGCTGAATGGCATGATCTCCGTCGGCGCCATCGCGATTGCCATTGGTCTGTCGATGCGCATCAACGGCATGTCGCAATGGATCATGTGGGAAATCTCGGCGCTCTTCGAGAATATAGGCACGGTCTATGACGGCATGGAGATGATGACCAAGCCGCACGATATTCTCGACCGGCCCGGAGCGAAAGCGCTGACGGCACCGAAGGGCGAGATTGTCTATGACCACGTCCGCTTCCACTACGGCAAATCAAAAGGAGTGATTGAGGACTTTTCGCTCCTCATCAAGCCGGGCGAAAAGGTCGGCCTGGTTGGGCGCTCGGGCGCCGGCAAGACGACGCTGATGAATCTGCTCCTGAGGTTCTACGACCTTGAGAAGGGCCACATCACGATCGATGGCCAGGATATCGCGACCGTCTCTCAAGATAGCCTGCGCTCGCTGATCGGCGTCGTCACGCAGGATACGTCGCTGCTGCACCGCTCCATCCGCGACAACATCGCCTATGGCCGTCCGCAGGCGACCGATGCCGAGGTGATCGATGCGGCCAAGCGCGCGAATGCCTGGGAATTTATCGAATCGCTGGTGGATCACAAGGGAAGGACTGCGCTCGACGCACAGGTCGGCGAACGCGGAGTGAAGCTTTCCGGCGGCCAGCGTCAGCGGATCGCGATTGCGCGGGTGTTCCTGAAAAACGCGCCGATTCTGATCCTCGACGAGGCGACCTCGGCGCTTGATTCCGAAGTCGAGGCGGCGATCCAGGAGAGTCTCTTTTCGCTCATGGAGGGAAAGACGGTAATCGCGATTGCCCACCGGCTTTCCACTCTGACGCAGATGGACCGCCTGGTGGTGCTCGATCGCGGCCGGATCATCGAGACAGGCACGCATCAGCAGCTTGTCGAGAATGGCAACATCTACGCCGATCTGTGGAACCGGCAGTCCGGCGGCTTTCTCGCCGATCACGAGGTGGAAGAGGCTGCGGAGTGACCTTCCGTGCGGATGAGCCGGGAACCCGGTTCGTCCGCATTTCGCAAGCGTTGAGCAGTGCCTGCAGGTGCAAAATTCCTAAAGCGTCGTTCTGCGCAATTCGATGTACGGAACCAGTCGCGCGCACTACGTTTGACGCGATTTTCCGGCGAGACAGCGGTCAGTTCAGGCAACGAGGGCAGCATGGGGCGTTATCTCGATTGGGTATGGGCAGCGATTGCGGGCGTCATGCTGGCGATCATGATTGCGCTCAATAGCGGGCTCGCGAGCTACTCGACTCCGTTTCTGGCCTCATGGGTCGTGCACGGTATCGGCGCGCTGATGGCGCTGGTGCTCGTGCGGGCGAGTGCGGTGTTTTCCGGGATTCCGCATGGCACCCTAAGGCAGGAGAACGAAAAGCCGCCGCTCTGGTCATATTCCGGCGGCGCGCCGGGCGCGCTTGCTGTTGCCCTGGGGGCCATCGCGGTCAATAGCAGCCTGGCGCTGGCCGGTGCCCTCTCGCTGATGCTGGTCGGGCAGATCCTGTTTGGTCTTGTCTCCGATCTCTGGGGCTTGTTCGGTACACCGAAACGATCGCTCAGCCGGTTCGATCTCATGGCGGCGCTCTGCGTCATCGCCGGGAGCGCGTTGCTGATCTATTCGGGAGGCGCGTGAATGGCGGGATATATCGCGCTTGCCCTGATGGCCGGAGGTTTCGTCGGCATGAGCCGTTCGATCAATGGCCGTCTCGGCATGGACGTGGGACCCCTGAAGTCATCCTACTGGAACCACCTGATCGGCTTTTTGCTGCTGACAGTCATCGTCGTCCTTTTCGAAGGGGGCAGTCTCGATCTGTTGGGTTCTGCGCCGTCTTGGGCCTTCACTGGCGGCATGTTGGGCGCGGTATTCGTGGCCGTCAGCTCTTATGTGTTTCCCCGCATCGGCGCAGCGAAATCGGCGCTGCTTATTATCGGCGGCCAAATGATTGCCGGCCTTGCTATCGATTATCTGCGCGGCGCCGCGCAACTCCATGTCGGCCAGCCGGTCGGGGTGGCGTTCATTCTGCTCGGGATTTATCTGACGCGGTTTTCGCGTTAAGGGACAC
>JBAYTX010000043.1:0-33986 GCA_041675415.1 Rhizobium sp.
GCTTGCGGGCGAAAGGGTCGGCGTGGTGAAGTTCGGCACGACCCGGCGGGGCTTTGGCCCGCCGCACTGGATGAGCCGCGGCACGGTGGAATGGCAGCGTCGCCTGGCATCGCTGGAGATCGATCCGGGTGAGTACGATCTGGCAAGGCGTGCCGACGCGGTGTTGTCCAAGCTATGATCTCCCGCAACCTACGGCATTTGCGTCTGTTTGCGGCCGTGGCGGATTTGAAGTCTCTGACGCTGACCTCGGAAAAATGGCACATTTCCCAGCCCGCCGTGACCCAGGCCATCAACAAGCTGGAATGCGAGGCGGGCGGTGCTTTGTTCGAACGCAGCCGGCACGGGTTTTTCCTCACGCCGCGCGGAGAGGTGTTGTTGCGGCGCGTCGAAACAGCCTTCGGGCTGCTCGATCCGGTGCTGGGTGACATCTCGCCACGCTTGCGCATGTCCCTGAGCTATGCCCAGCTTCAGGCGCTGATCGCTGTCTGCGAAAGCGAGAATTTCACGCTGGCCGCACGCCGTCTTGGACTGGCGCAGCCGACCGTCCACCGTGCCGTCACGCAGATCGAGCAGGAGGCCGCGCGCAGCCTGTTCGAGCGGACGTCCTTTGGCATCCTGCCGACGCGTCTTTGCCAGGCGCTTGCCCAGGCGGCGCGGCTGGCGATCTACGAATTCGACCAGGCCGATACGGAACTCGCCGAATTCAACGGCGGCGAGGCCGGCGCGATTGTCATCGGCGCGATGCCGCTCGCACGCTCCGGCATTCTGCCGCAGGCGCTTGCCCGGTTCCGCGCGGAACGGCCGACCTATCCGGTGCGGATTCACGACGGTCCCTATGACGAACTCTTGAGCGCGCTCCGTCGTGGATCGATCGACTTCCTCGTCGGCGCACTGCGTGAACCGGCGCCGATCGGCGATGTGGTGCAGCAACGACTGTTCGACGACCGCCTGGCCCTTCTGGCACGACCGGGTCATCCGCTCGCCGGAAGGGAGGACCTGACCGTGGATGATCTGCTCGCCTTTCCCTGGGTGGTTCCCCGGCGCAGCACACCGACGAGGGACCAGTTCGAGACGATCTTTGTCTCGCACGACAAAAAAGCGCCCGATAGCTTGATCGAATCCGGATCACTGCTCCTGATGCGCGAGCTCCTGAACGAGAGCGACCATCTCGGCTGCCTCTCCCGCCATCAGTCACAACGCGAATGCGATCATGGGCTGCTGGTGACCCTGACCTATCCGACGGACCATCTCATCCGCCCGATCGGCCTGACGTGCCGGGAAAACTGGCGACCGACCAATGCGCAGAAGCGCATGCTGGAACTCATCGCCGATGTCGCTCCTTAAAAGAACGTCATAGCCAATAATTATGACAGGTCCCCCGCTTTGAATTGGCGCCGGCTGCTCCGCGGAGTCAAAACGCCGGAACTGCCTTATCAACCTTGTCTTCATTCGGGAGGAATTCATGCGCAAGATTACCGTTCTGGCCGGCGCCCTCATCGGGCTTGGCGTCGCCCTGTCGTCCGCACAAGCCGAAACCCTGAAGTTTGCAAATTTCATGGCGCCCACCCATCCCTATGTCGAGAGCACGTTTGCGCCGTTCGCCAAGGCCGTCGAGGACGGAACCAAGGGCGAAATCAAGGTTCAGCTCTACAATGGCGGTGAATTGGGTGCCGGTCCGGCGGAGCAATATTCGCGTGCCGTCGATGGCGTCGCCGAATTCTCCATCAGCCTGCCGGGCTACACCGCATCAACCTTCCCGTTGACGCTCGTTGCCGAGCTGCCCGGGGTGGTCGAGGAGAAGACCGGCACGGAGACGATCTGGAAGAACATCGACCTGTTCCAGCCTGAATACAAGCGCGTCAAGCTTGTCGGCCTGTGG
The DNA here is from genome assembly GCA_041675415.1 of Rhizobium sp. GTDB lineage: Bacteria > Pseudomonadota > Alphaproteobacteria > Rhizobiales > Rhizobiaceae > Allorhizobium. The sequence continues at coordinate 1,880 of JBAYTX010000043.1, forward strand.
TCGAGCGCCGAGAATGTCTTCTACAGTGCCAAGAAGCCGATCCGCACGGTCGAAGACCTGAAGGGCATGAAGATCCGCGTTCCATCGCGCAATTCCGGCACGCTGGTCGAAGCCTGGGGCGGCACGCCGGTCTCCATGCCGGTGAGCGAAGTCTACAATGCGTTGCAGACCGGCGTCATCGACGCCGCCATGATCGACGGCACGGCCACCAAGGCCTTCCGTCTCGGTGAAGTGGCGAACTATGTCACCGTCGGCATGAAGACCACCAACTCACCCTTCTTCATCGTCATGAACCGCGATGCGTGGAGCGATCTCACCGATGAGCAGAAGGCCGTGGTCGAGGACGCCGGCAAACAGGCTTCGCTCAACGGCCAGGCGATGCAGTTGCGCGTCGCGGCCGACGGCATCGACACCTTCGGTGCGACCGCCGGCAAGGAGGTCATCCGCCTGACGGCCGAACAGGCCGCGCCGTTCGATGCCATCGCTGACCAGGTGACGGCCAGGATCGTCGCCGAGATCGGCGGCGACGCCGCCAAGATCGCCGAAGCGCTGCAGGCGAAGTGATTCGAAATGGTCGTTAAAACAGCCCGAGGCGCGGCGCGGTCGATCGACCGCGCCACCAAGGCGCTCTCCGTTCTGGCGGGCGTCAGCCTTCTTTTCATGGTGGCGGTGATTACGGTCAGCGTCTTTGCCCGCTATCTGTTCAACAACCCGATCACCGGCTCGGACGAGATCGTGCAAATGACCGGCGTCGCCCTCGTCATGCTGGCTCTGCCCTATGCGACGCTCCACGGCGCGCATGTGAGCGTGGATATCTTCGACCACGCGCTCGGCCGGTTCGGACGCATGGCCGGCGACGTGCTCGCCCGCCTGCTGTCCGGTTTCGTCTTCGCGGTGCTGGTGGAGCGCGCCTGGGCCAAGATGCTCGACGCCCTTGAATATGACGATGCGACCAACATGCTCGGACTGCCGGTCTGGCCATTCTACGGCATCCTCGCGGCGGGCATCGCGCTTTGCCTCGTCGTCTTCGCGGTGGAACTGGTGCTGATCGTGCGCGGGGGGAGAGACGTATGACGCCCATTTCTGTCGGCCTGATCGGCATTGCCTGTCTGTTCGTCCTGATGCTGCTGCGAACGCCCGTCGCCTTCGCCATGATGCTCGTCGGTTTCTTCGGCATGTGGGTGCTGGAAGGCATGCGCTCCGCAAGCGGTGTTCTGGTCACCGAAAGCTATGCAGCGGTTGCCTCCTATTCACTGATCGTCGCGCCGATGTTCGTGCTGCTCGGCAATGTATCTTCGGCCGCCGGCTTCAGCTCCGGCCTCTATGACGCCGCCTATGCCTGGGTCGGGCGCTTTCGCGGCGGCCTGGCTTCGGCCTCTGTGCTGGCCTGCGCCGCCTTTGCCGCCGTTTGCGGCTCCTCGGTCGCAACTGCGGTTACGCTCGGCAAGGTAGCGCTGCCGGAAATGAAGCGGCTCGGATATGCGCCGGGCCTGTCCACCGGGGCGATTGCCGCTGGCGGCACGCTGGGCTTCCTCATTCCGCCGTCAACCGGCTTCGTCCTCTATGCCATCCTGACGGAGCAATCGATCGGCCGCCTGTTCATGGCAGGCGTCATCCCAGGACTGATGCTGACCGGGCTGTTCATGGTCGTCGTCTGGCTGGTGTGCCTATTCCGTCCCGAGGCCGGCCCGCGCGGCCGCGCCATGAGCCTTGCCGAGAAATTGGCGACTGTCGGCAAGTCGGCACCGCTTCTCGGCGTCATGGTGCTGTCGATAGGCGGCATCTATGTCGGCGTGTTCACGCCGGTCGAAGCCTCGGGCGTCGGCGCGGCGTTGGTGATCCTTCTTGCCTTCGTCACCCGCTCCATCTCGCTCAAGGCCTTCTGGGCCGCGGTGCAGGACACGCTGAAGACGTCGGCCATGCTGTACACGATCGTCATCGGCGCCAATATTCTCAATCCGTTCTTCGCCGTGACGCGTATTCCGTCCGTGCTCGGCGAAGGCTTGCAGAGCCTCGGGCTCGGCGCCTATGGCTCGTTGGTGGTCATCATCCTCGCCTATGTCGTGCTCGGCATGTTCATGGACGGTCTGGCCATGCTCGTCGTTACGGTGCCGATCGTCTATCCGATCATGATGGCCTTCGGCTTCGATCCGATCTGGTTCGGCGTGATGCTGGTGATCGTCATCGAGATGGGAATGATCACGCCCCCGGTCGGGATGAATGTCTTCGTCGTGCGCGGGGTGGCTGGCGATGTCCCCCTCGCGACGATCTTTCGTGGCGTCTTCCCGTTCCTGCTGGCGATGATCCTCGCGCTGGGGCTGATCATCGCCTTCCCGCAGATTGCGCTCTTCCTGCCGAATTCCATGTTCGGATAGTCGAGAAGGTGCCGGTCGTACGGGCGTCCGCATGTCCAAGACATAGGCATATGGACAACCACAGGGACCTTTTGGGAATTATCCGCAAGTGTACTCATCCGGTTCCGGCCGTCATGACCGCAGCAACTGGCGAAGCCGGAAATAGACCGGCCGACAAAGTATCCCGCTCAATCAGGAGTCGCAGGAGCCGGACAGTAAATCCCTAGCGGCAGCCCTGATACCGTTCCCATTGCTGTATGGTATTGACACGGCGCGTTTCGGCTGGCGTCAGCCGGCCATAGGGTGGGAAGCAGGCTCTTCCGAATACGCTTCGCGCCCGCTGTGTCTTGAAGCAATATCCCTTGGCGGCGTAGATCGCGTTTCTTTCGTACCATAACTGATCGCAGCTCATTCGGCTGTAATCCTGCGCGTGCGCCTGCACCGCTGTCCCTGCACTGATCGGCATGGACGAAGCGGCAAGAAAGAATGCGGCAAATACCCTTATCGACTTCATGACAGTAGCCTCTCCTTACCACAATGTAGTCACATTTAGCACTTTCTTGAATTTCTGCTTTTGACCCAAATCAAGACGGGTTGCGCTCCATCAAGAAGCCAAGTCAACCGCAGGGGCCGTCGAGCGTGGTCGCACCGCGCTTCACGATCAGTCCCCATTTCGTGCGTTCACTCTCCGGATAGCGGAAGTCGATATGATGGAGCGTGTCGGCGGAGCACCCTGGCGCATGCTCCACGCGCTGGTATACGATTTCGCCATTCCGCGTGCCAGACAGCACAAACCAGTTCAGGCCTTTGGGTACATAACTCAGATGCCAGCCCTCGCCCTCCAATATCTCCCTCAGGAAAGTGCGATAGTCGTCGAGATCGCCGCCGGTTGCATTCATGCTACCATAGATCGAAATCGTACCGCTGCCCGAGGGGTCGGAGAAGCGCTGCCCATCACCATTTTCCGGCGGCGGCTCGGCGATGAAGTCGGCCGGAACCTCGGCCCTCGTTCCATAACGGGCATTGGCGTAGACTTGCCAACCCGCGGCGGTAACCTCGGCGGCGAAGAGCAGAATGGCAACTGCGAAGGTGAAGATGGATTTCAATCCCATGCGGCAGGTCCCTCCCATGTCTTTCGCCTACAGTGGCCAATTCCGTCCAGACCTTCGGACAGAGGCTTTGCACTGCGTACCGCTGAACGATCGGTGGAAGTGGGAGACATTCTAGCGTGTTGAAATCGCCCCCGACAGCGGGCGCATCTCTCGGGGACGGGAGACTGGCCGGGAGTTTTACCTCCTGCCGCCTGAGGATCAAAAAAGAGCTGGCATTCCAGGCCGCGGCCGTCTTCGGCGAGCGGCCCGGAGACTTCTCCGGTCGGGCGATCGCTTTCGCCCGACCGGTCAGCACAGTATTAATTCGACTGCCAGCTCTTGACGAGCTCGTCGTAATTGACTGTTACCGGCTTTTCCTTCTCATTCTCGATCTTCAACTGAGGTGCGAGATTGCCGTTCTTGACCGCATCCGCGTTCCAGTAGGCGAGGTCATGTTCCTCGGCCAGTTTCGGGCCGATATCGCCCTGAACGCCGGCGCGTTCCAGACGCTGGAGAACCTTTTCCTGTTCGGCGCAGAGCGAGTCCATTGCTTCCTGCGCCGACTTCGCTCCTGAGGATGCGTCACCGATCGCCTGCCACCACAGCTGTGCGAGCTTCGGGTAGTCCGGAACATTGGTGCCGGTCGGCGACCACTGGACGCGGGCCGGCGAGCGATAGAACTCGATCAGACCGCCAAGTTTCGGTGCACGTTCGGTAAAACTCTTGTGCTGGATCGTGCTCTCGCGGATGAGTGTCAGGCCGAAGTGGCTCTTCTTCACATCCACCGTCTTCGAGGTGACGAACTGGGCATAGAGCCAGGCCGCCTTCGCACGGTCATCCGGGGTGGACTTCAGCAGCGTCCAGGAACCCACGTCCTGATAGCCGAGCTTCATGCCGTCCTTCCAGTACACGCCATGCGGCGAGGGAGCAAACCGCCACTTCGGTGTTCCGTCCGCATTCACGACCGGAAGACCGTCCTTGACCATGTCGGCGGTAAAGGCCGTGTACATGAACATTTGCTGGGCAATCTCGCCCTGAGCCGGCACAGGACCGGATTCGGAGAAGGTCATGCCCTGGGCGGACGCCGGTGCATAAGCCTTCAGCCAGTCGAGATATTTCTGGATGGCATAGACCGAAGCCGGGCCGTTCGTGTCGCCGCCGCGTGCGACGCAGGAGCCGACCGGACGCGAGTTCCCATCGACCTTGATGCCCCATTCGTCGACCGGAAGCCCGTTCGGCAGACCCTTGTCGCCATTGCCGGCCATGGAGAGCCAGGCGTCGGTGAAGCGCCAGCCGAGCGACGGATCCTTCTTGCCGTAGTCCATATGGCCATAGACCTTCTTGCCATCGATCTCGCGACCGGTGAAGAACTCGGCGATGTCTTCGTAAGCGGACCAGTTCACCGGCACGCCGAGGTCGTAGCCGTATTTCGCCTTGAAATCGGCCTTGTTCTTTTCGTCGTTGAACCAGTCATACCGGAACCAGTAGAGGTTGGCGAACTGCTGGTCAGGCAGTTGGTAGAGGTCGCCGTCCGGAGCGGTGGTGAATTTCAGACCGATGAAGTCGTTGAGGTCGAGACCGGGGTTGGTTACGTCCTTGCCTTCGTTGGCCATCCACTTGGTGAGCGAGCGGGCCTGCTGGTAGCGCCAATGGGTACCGATCAGATCGGAGTCGTTGACATAGGCGTCATAGACGTTTTCGCCCGACTGCATCTGCGTCTGCAGCTTTTCGACGACGTCGCCTTCGCCGATAAGATCGTGGGTGACCTTGATACCGGTGATGTCCGAGAAGGCCTTGGCCAGAACCTTGGATTCGTATTCATGCGTGGTGATGGTTTCCGATACCACCTTGATATCCATGCCGGCGAAAGGTTTCGCCGCATCGATGAACCACTGCATTTCCTTTTCCTGATCGGCGCGCGAAAGCGTCGAGAGCTCGCCGATCTCGGCGTCCAGGAATTGTTTTGCCTCGTCCATGCCTGCGAAAGCGGAGCCGGTAAAGGCCAGCAGCATGGCTGCCGTCGTTGTCAAAAGATGCCGTCGCATGATCATCCTCCCAAAGGTTTGCGATTGCATTTCTTCAGTCTCAGGCGACCGGACCTCCGGTCATCTGTATTTCCTGCCTCAGACGGTGCGGAAAACGCCGATCGCGAAAAGCACCGAGAGAGCAAGAGCCCACCACAGGTTGGGGCCTCCGAGCCCCAGCCAAGCGAGGTGAATGAAGGCGGATCCGAGCAGTGAGATGAATAGCCGGTCTCCCCGGGTTGTCTCGAATCTCAATATCCCGACCCTTGGATTCCCGCCGGGCGAGAAATATTCCCAGACCGCCATGCCGGCCAGCAGCAGGAAGATCGTGCCGAAGAACAGGGCTGTCGGCAGCGTCCATGCCATCCACGAGAAATCCATTGCCGAACCTCCGTCAGACCCGGCCGAGGGCAAAGCCCTTGGCGATGTAGTTGCGGACGAAATAGATGACGAGCGCGCCGGGAATGATGGTGAGTACGCCGGCGGCGGCCAGCACGCCCCAGTCCATGCCGGACGCCGAGACCGTGCGGGTCATGGTCGCGGCGATCGGCTTGGCATCGGTCGTGGTCAGTGTACGGGCGATCAGCAGTTCGACCCAGGAGAACATGAAGCAGAAGAAGGCGGCGACCCCGATCCCGGACGCAATCAGCGGCATGAAGATCCGCACGAAGAAGCGCGGAAAGGAATAGCCATCGATATAGGCCGTCTCGTCGATCTCCTTCGGCACACCCGACATGAATCCCTCGAGAATCCACACCGCCAGCGGCACATTGAACAGGCAGTGGGCGATCGCGACCGCAATATGCGTATCGATCAGGCCGAAAGCGGAATAAAGTTGGAAGAAAGGTAGAGCAAAAACGGCCGGAGGGGCCATGCGGTTCGTCAGGAGCCAGAAGAACAGATGTTTGTCACCGAGGAAGCGGTAGCGCGAGAAGGCGTAGGCCGCCGGCAGCGCCACGGTGACCGAAATGATCGTGTTCATGACGACATAGATGATCGAATTGATGTAGCCGTTGTACCAGGACGGATCGGTGAAGATCACCGCGTAGTTGCGGATCGTCGGGTTCCGGGGCCAGAGCGAGAAGGCTCCGAGAATCTCGGCGTTTTCCTTGAAGCTCATGTTGATGAGCCAGTAGATCGGCAGGATCAGGAAGGCGATGTAGAGCGTCGGGATGATCCAGGACAGTCCGGCTTTGGTTCTAGCGGTGCTCATAATTTTCCTCCTTTCCTAGTTCTGCGCGTCGTGGCTGGTCATGACGGTGTAGAAGACCCATGACATGAGCAGGATGATCAGGAAGTAGATGATCGACATGGCAGCCGCCGGACCGAGATCGAACTGGCCGACCGCCATCTTCACAAGGTCGATGGAAAGGAAGGTCGTGGAGTTTCCGGGCCCCCCGCCGGTGACGACGAAGGGTTCGGTATAGATCATGAAGCTATCCATGAAACGCAGCAGAACGGCGATCAGCAGGACGCGCTTCATCTTAGGCAGCTGTATATAGCGGAAGACGGACCAGCGCGATGCCCCATCGATCTTGGCGGCCTGATAATAGGCGTCTGGAATGGAGACGAGGCCAGCATAGCACAGCAGGACGACCAGACTGGTCCAGTGCCACACATCCATCACGATGACGGTGACCCAGGCGTCCGTCGGATCCTGCACATAGTTATAGTCAAGCCCGATCGCTTCGAGAGTGTAGCCGAGGAGGCCGATGTCAACGCGGCCGAAGACCTGCCAGATGGTGCCGACCACGTTCCACGGAATAAGCAGTGGCAGCGCCATCAGAACGAGGCAGACCGGGACGCCCAGCCCCTTTTTCGGCATGTTGAGCGCGATGAAGATGCCGAGGGGGATTTCGATTGCCAGGATGACGAAGGAGAAAATCAGATTGCGCAGCAACGCATTCCAGAAGCGATCCGAATGCAGGATTTCCGTGAACCAGTCGGTACCGGCCCAGAAGAACTGGTTGTTGCCGAATGTGTCTTGGACCGAGTAGTTGACGACCGTCATCAGCGGGATGACGGCGGAAAATGCGACCAGTACGAGGACCGGCAGCACCAGGAACCAGGCCTTGTTGTTCCATGTCTTTTCCATGGGATCAGCCCTCCGTTCCGACACGCCAGGAATCGGCGTAGATGCTTATCGCCGCAGAATCGAACGTGATCCTGGCATCGGCGGGTATTTCGGCGTCCTCAGGCACGATGATGGCGAGGGGATGGTTCGAGAACCGGGCGCGCACGATCTTCTGCCGGCCGATATCCTCGACTTTGGTGATCTCGACCGGCATGCCCCCTCGCCCCAGGCGGATGAACTCCGGGCGGATACCGAGTTCGACCTTGGCTGCAGTGCCGACCTGCGGCGACGAGGCGAGCGCCAGTGTTTCGTTTCCGATCGAAACCATATTTCCGGCGATCTGGGCGGGCAGGAAATTCATGCCGGGCGAGCCGATGAAATAGCCGACGAAAGTGTGGCTCGGGCGTTCGAAAAGCTCGACGGGCGTACCGATCTGCACGATTTCGCCCTCGAACATCACCACCACCTTGTCCGCGAAGGTGAGCGCCTCGGTCTGGTCGTGGGTGACATAGACCATGGTGAAGCCGAACTGACGGTGAAGGCGTTTCAACTGCGACCGCAGGATCCATTTCATGTGCGGATCGATGACTGTCAGTGGCTCATCGAAGAGAATGGCATTCACGTCATTGCGCACCAGACCGCGGCCAAGGGATATCTTCTGCTTCTGGTCCGCGGTGAGCCTCTGCGCTTTCCGCTCGGCCCAATCGGACAGATCGATCATTTCCAGAATGTCGCGCACGCGCCGGTCCACTTCCGTTTCCGGAACCCGGCGGTTGCGCAGGGGAAAGGCGAGATTGTCGTAGACGGTCATGGTGTCGTAGATCACCGGGAACTGGAACACCTGGGCGATGTTGCGGCTCTGGGTCGGCAGGTTGGTGACGTCTACTCCATCGAACAGGATCCGGCCTTCGGAAGGCTGCAGCAGGCCAGAGATAATGTTGAGCAACGTCGTCTTGCCGCAACCGGAAGGTCCGAGAAGCGCATATGCCCCCCCGTCATCCCATTCGTGATGCACCTCTTTCAACGCATAGTCGTTGCCGGACTTCGGCTTTGCACCGTAGGCGTGACGGATATGGTCGAGGGAAATTCGTGCCATGCTCGCTCTCCTCACACCGGTCCGTCAGCTTGGCCATGGATTGACCGGCCATCAGGGCCGAAGGCCATCAGATAACGGGTATCGAGGAAGAACTCGATCGTCTGATCGGGTTCGATATCGTGAATCCCGTGCGCCAGCATCACCCAACGCGCACCGGCAAACTCCATATGTATGAAACTCTCCGATCCGGCGATTTCCGAGATCAGCGTTCTCGCAGAAAGGCTTGCTGCGCCGGCGCCTTGCGGGCTGAGTGAAAGGTGATGGGGATGGAACGCGATGGTCATGGGGCCATCACTTATCCCGGCAAGATGGGACGGAGCCGCAAGGACATCCTGCTCGCCGACGCGGAAGGTGCTCCCTGATTTCACAATTTCTATCGAATTGAGCGGGGGATCGGCGAAGGTCCGCGCGGTAAGCAGATCGGCCGGCTTGCGATAGACATCGATCGTCCGCCCGAACTGCGTGATCCGGCCCTTACTGAGGGTCGTGGTGTTGCCGCCCAAAAGGAGGGCTTCCGAGGGCTCGGTCGTCGCATAGACGAAGATCGCTCCGGATTCAGCGAAGATCCTCGGCAATTCCTCGCGCAATTCCTCGCGCAGCTTGTAATCGAGATTGGCAAGCGGCTCGTCCAGAAGCACTAGACTTGCATTCTTGACGATAGCGCGAGCAAGCGCCGTGCGCTGCTGCTGACCGCCGGAAAGGTTCAGCGGGGTCCGATCGAGGTAAGGCGTCAGCTTGAGGAGGTCGGCAGCGCGACGCACCTCCCGATCGGTGGTGGCATTGTCCTTTCCGGCGATCCGCATCGGGGAGGCGATGTTCTCGTAGACCGTCATTGCCGGGTAATTGATGAACTGCTGGTAAACCATCGCAACTCTGCGATCCTGCACCCGCACCCCGGTGACATCGGCGCCGTCAAAGTGGATCGTTCCGCTGGTGGGCTGGTCGAGCCCGGCCATCAGTCGCATCAGAGATGTCTTGCCCGAGAGCGTCGGCCCCAGGAGGACGTTCAGTGTGCCTCGTTCAAGAGCGAGATCGGTCGGATGGATATGACAATCGCCACCCACAATCTTCGCGGCTTTCCGCAATTCGAGCATTCCGGTTCCCGTGCCTCCTCACCGACGGGACCACATGCTGTTTATCCGGCTAACTTTGCCGGAGCGCCAGCCATGTACTCCTCCAGGTTCCTTGCTTCTTCCTTCGACAGCCGCAGTCCCTGCTTTGTCCTGCGCCACAGCACGTCATCGGCGTGCTGGGCCCATTCGCGGATCATCAGCCAACGGACTTCGCATTCGTAAAGAGTACCTCCGAAATACCGGCCGAGATCCTTTGTCGCTGCCGCATCGCCGAGCATGTCGTGGGCGTGGGTTCCATAGGCCCGGACGAGACGCCTAGCATGGCCTTCGGCGAGGAACGGGTAGCGTGCGCTGAGCTTTCCGACCTCAGTCTCATACCCCATTGGTGAAAAGTCGCCGCCCGGCAGGTGGCTCTTCGCTGTCCAGGGAGCACCCTTGACGCCGATCTGTTCGCCGATCTTCGCCACCGCGTGCTCCGAGAGGCGCCGATAGGTGGTGAGTTTTCCGCCGAAAACGTTCAATATTGGTGCCTCGCCAGGCACGTTGTCGAGCTTGAGCACGTAATCGCGCGTTGCTTCCTGCGCCTTGGACGCACCGTCGTCGTAAAGCGGGCGAACGGCGGAATAGGTCCAGACGATATCCTCCTTGCGCACCGCCTCAGCAAAATATTCGCTCGCGGCACAACAGAGGTATTCAATCTCCTCCGCGCTGATTTTCACATCTTTTGGGTCGCCTTGATAATCGCGGTCTGTAGTGCCGATAAGGGTGAAATCCTGCTCATAGGGGATGGCGAAGATGATCCTGTTGTCCTGGTTCTGAAAGAAATAGGCGCGCGGGTCGTCGAACTTCTTGGCCACCACAATATGGCTGCCCTGCACCAGCCGTACGTTATGGACCGCATTCTGGCCAATGGCCTCCGAAAGCACCTGATCCACCCAGGGGCCGGCGGCGTTGATCAGCATGCGTACCTTCACGGTGGTGATCGCTCCGCTTGCCCGGTCTTCCACCTCGATCGACCAGAGCCCATCCGCACGGCGCGCCGAAACCACGCGTGATCGGCTGAGGATCGCGGCGCCGCGATCGGCCGCATCGCGCGCATTCAGCACGACCATTCGCGCATCGTCCACCCAGCCGTCCGAATACTCGAACGCCTTGGTGAACAGCGGCTTCAGAGGCCCGGACGCCGGATCGTTGCGCATGTCGAGACTCTTTGTCGGCGGAAGGAGCTTTCGTCCGCCAAGATGGTCATAGAGAAAGAGGCCGAACCGAATGAGCCACGCTGGTCGCACGCCGCCTTTCTGGAACGGCAGGATGAACCGCATCGGCCGGATGATGTGCGGCGCCATGGCCCAGAGCACTTCGCGCTCCATCAGCGCTTCGCGCACGAGGCGGAATTCATAATATTCCAGATAGCGCAATCCGCCATGAATGAGCTTTGTGGAGCCCGAGGACGTTCCCGACGCGAAGTCGTTCATTTCGGCCAGCACGACCGAATAGCCGCGTCCCGCGGCATCCCGCGCAATGCCGCAACCGTTTATGCCGCCGCCGATGACAAAGATATCATGAACTTGCTGAACCACAGCCCCAGAACCCCAGATTTGCGCATTGCACAAAATCACGCAATTGCGCAACTGATGGCAGTTAAAACGAACTAAATACGAATGTCAAACGAAAGCGGAAGCGTGATTTCAGACGCTGGGTCGCGGTTTCGATGTCTCTATCAGTTCGACGTTGTTTTCGAGGCAGATGCGCCGGATCGAAGGAATGGGACAGTGATCGGTGATGAAGGTGTGAACCTGTGAAAGGTGTCCGATGCGAACTGGTGCCGTCCGCTCGAATTTCGTGGAATCGGCGACCAGAATGACGTGCCGGGCATTGGCGATAATTGCCTGTGCCACCTTCACTTCGCGGAAATCGAAGTCAAGGAGTGCGCCATCGGGGTCAATCGCCGAGGCGCCGATGACCGCGTAATCGACCTTGAATTGCCGGATGAAATCGACTGCGGCTTCGCCGACAATGCCGCCGTCGGAAGCGCGAACGACGCCGCCGGTGATGACCACCTCAATCGCTGGAAGAAGTCTTAATCTATTGGCAACGTTGATATTATTCGTGATAACCATCAATTCCTGATGGTCGACCAACGCCTCGCCGACGGCCTCGGTCGTGGTGCCGATATTGATGAACAACGATGCGTTGCTGGCGATCAGGTTGGCGGCCGCAAGACCGATGGCCTGCTTTTCCTGCGCGGCAATCTGGCGCCGTGCCTCGTATTTCATGTTGACGGTGCTGCTGGGAAGCGTTGCACCACCATGAATGCGGGCCAGGACCCGGGCATCGCAAAGATCGTTGAGATCCTTTCGGATCGTTTGCGGGGTTACCGAGAAGCGCAGCGCCAGTTCCTCGACGAAAACACGTCCGCTTGCCTTTGCCAATTCGACGATCTCCGCTTGCCGGCCGGTCAGGTACATTTCGCTCCCCTTTCGTTTTGGCGCATCATAGATAAAAACGAAAACCAGACAATTGCCACGTTCCTACAGCGCATCCGCCTCTAGTGCATAACCGGTCTTACGAAGAGAGAAACATGGTGCCAGATGTCGCGGCGATCCCGTCGCATTCAAAACCGGTGAGACGGATGGGGGCGCGTGTTGCTCTTCGCATTCTTGTGTCGGTAGGCGCCACCCGCTGCCCGACCGGGACCTGTTGCGAGATTTCGATTTCTATCCTTTAATGACACCGAGGTGATGGCGGGGATCCATCGGGGAGCCTTCCGCCTCAGAGTAAGGGGAATGTCGATCTAAGTGCATTGGTCGCGCGCCAGCCGGTCTCAGGCACCGTCATGACGCTGAATGGGAAGGGGGCACGTCATGGGTCACTCCGATCACGGTATCGCATCCTTCGTTGCCGCACGAAAGTCCCTGTGGCAGAGGATCCTCTGCCATTGGGCGGACAAGATCGAGGCAGGCAGGCTGACCGTTTGTTTTCCGGGCGGCGGCGTGTACGTTGCGACAGGTTCATTGCCGGGTCCATCGGCGGCCATCCATCTGAAGAATGCCCACCCGGCCTACCGATTGCTCACGGGCGGCGCACTCGGATTCGCACGCTCGCACATTGATGGCGACTTCGAGACTCCGGATCTTGGAGCCCTGCTGGAGTTGGCGCTGGCGAACGAGAATGCCCTTGGATCAGTTATGGAGCCGCCGGCGATTCTCGCCAAGCTCGCCTATCTGCGCCACCGCTTGCGCCGAAACACCAAGGCCGGCAGCCGGCGCAACATCTCTTTCCACTACGATCTCGGAAACGAGTTCTATGGCCTCTGGCTCGACCAGACGATGACCTATTCCTCCGCTCTCTTCGAAACGCCGGACCAGTCTCTCTCGGAGGCCCAGGAGGCCAAATATGCGCGTATCCTGCGCGAACTCGATATCGGCCCCTCCGACCACGTTCTCGAAATAGGCAGCGGCTGGGGAGGGTTTGCCGAGTATGCAATCCGTAAGACGGGCTGCCGGGTCACCGGCCTGACGCTCTCCACGGAACAGGCGAATTTTGCCCGCGCCCGCTTGGATAAAGCGGGCTTTGCCGATCGTTTCGATATTCGGCTTGAAGACTATCGCGACTGTCGCGGTGAGTTCGACAAGGTCGTATCGATCGAGATGTTCGAAGCCGTCGGCGAGGAAAACTGGCAGGCATACTTCGAAACCATTCGCAAGCGGCTGGCGCCGGGCGGACGCGCCATGATCCAGACGATCACGATCTCGGGAAGCTGTTTCGAGCAATACCGGAAAAACGCCGACTTCATCCAGACCTATATCTTCCCGGGCGGCATGCTGCCCTCCGTCCCGTCGTTTCGCTCGATTGCCGAGGCCTGTGGAATGCAGGTGAGGGAAATGTTTGGCTTCGGGAAGGACTATAACCGGACGCTGCTTTTCTGGGACAGCGCGTTCACGTCGAACTGGCAGAAGATCGCTGCCTTGGGCTTCGACAGTCGCTTCTATCGCATGTGGCGCTATTACCTTCAGTATTGCGCCGCAGGCTTCCGGACCGGCCGGATCGACGTCGTCCAGTTTCATCTCGAAAGGGCCTGAGGCGTGCCGGGTGTTGCCATCAACTCCCGCGAAAGCGCGGCAATCTAGCTGGTACCATGGGCACTGAAGACGACCGTCCGTCTTCCAGCCTACCGACACAGGAACTCGCGCCGGTGACTGACGCTGCCTAGTGAAACTTGCACGCCGTGCTTTCTAAGCCGGCATCGTTCGTCATTCGTATCCTTGGAGAGCGCTCCCTTGCCTTGGAGACGGATTAGCCCGGTTATCGGTTCAGATGCGATCTCTGGTGGTCGCAAAACTTCAGCTTTGCTGCTTTCGGGAATGCCTGAAAGCGTCAGCCGGCGGGCGCCCAGTCCCGGATTGCCGCAAGTCCCTTGTGTATGAGGGCTTCTGCGGCCGCGGTCGTCGGGGCTTCCACATAGCAGCGCATTTCCGGCGCATTGCCGGAGGGCCGGAAGTGAATGACGCTGTCATCGGCAAGCGTGACCCGCAAGCCGTCGATATCGTTTTGCGATTTGACCGCTCCGATCGGCATAAGGAACGCGGAGAGATTCTTGGGCGAGCCGCGGAGATAGCTCATAAGTGCCGCGCTCCGTTCCACTGGGAAATTCTCGATCCGGTCGCTGAGCGCTACGGGTAGGTTATATTTGCGTGCGATTTCCGACAGCGAACTGCCGCTTGCGGCGGAGTTGCCGAGAATGGCGAGTGCCGGCAAGAAGCTGTCCCGTGTTGGAAGGGCCGCAATTGTGCGACCGCCGATGCTGAATTCCGAAGCGAGCATCAAACCGCCATTCGCCTCGAAACCGATGACACCGGACTTGCCGCTCGAAAGGGCATCGTTCATTGCGGCGATCACGAAAGGCGAGCCGACGCGGGTGCGGACGACTTCGAAACCGCCTACTGCCTCGAGACCGGAATTGGAGGTCACCGGTGTCGCCACCGTCGTTGCTCCCAGGAAGCGCGCGGCTACGAGGCCGAGTAAATCGCCCCTCAGCGGTCGGCCTTCTTCGTCGGTGACCAGTGGACGATCTCCGTCGCCGTCCGTCGACACGATCGCATCGAGCGCATACTCGCTCGACCATTGTCGAAGCAGGACTTCGGTTTCCTCGGAGACTGCCTCGGTATCGACCGGGATGAAGGTATCGGACCAGCCGAGCGGCACCACAGTGGCGCCGTAGTGTTCGAAAACGGAAACCATCATGTCGCGCGCAACGGTGCTGTGCTGATAGATGCCGATACGCGAGCCCCTCAGCGCTTGTGGTGGCAGGATGGAGAAATTACGGGCAAGAAACAGTTCGGATGCAGCGCGCTCGCGGTTCTCGCCGGTGCCCGCTTCTACACGGTTCGCCGACTCATCGCTTTCAAGGGAGGCAGCAAAGCCGGTAATGGCGGATTCATCTTGCTTGTCGATTTCCCCGTCGGGCCGATAGAACTTGATTCCATTGCGATCGGCGGGAATGTGCGATCCGGTGATCATGATGCCGGCGGCACCGATATGCTGGCCATAGAGCGCGAGCGCCGGCGTGGGTATCGTCCCGCAATCGAGCGGAACGAGGCCCGCTCTCTTGAGTGCGGCCATGACAGTTGCGGCGATATCGGGGCTTGATTGCCGGAAGTCGCGGCCGACGACAACGGGACCGCCTGGCAGCACGAGCTTCTCGGAAATCAGGAACCGTGCGAAGGCGGTCGCATAAAGGGCCGAAACGCTGCCGACCAGCTCCGTCGAAAGTCCCCGCAATCCGCTCGTTCCGAATTTCACTGCCATGTCGATGCAACCCTTTCAAATGATTGATATTGAAAGCCGAACCAAGACCTATATAGGCTGAGCGGGCTGTCGCCTCAAGCAAATCTCGTGGGTCTGGCGGGTTCGGGCAGGCATGAAGGTGGCGGAAATCTCGGTCGAGACAGTCACGCCGCACGGGAGCGCCGAAATGAAAAGAGCCCGGCGCGGGAGGAGGTGCGCCAGGCTCTTAAACTTGATCGGCAATTGGGAGGAGGAGTATTGCCGATCCTATCTGACGGCACTGGGAGGAGGAGTGTGCCGCTTCGATGATTTGAAATATATTCATATCGCTTTGGATGAACAGCGCGATTGCTGCAATGCAGCAGTGCATTTGACGCATGGCTTTTGATACGGGCGTCTCTGTTGCAGCCTGCATCTGGGCGTCTTTGATTCGCCGGAAAATCTACGGGGCGTTTCCGACCTTTTTTCATTTGCTTCCAACATCGATGCGAGAGAATGTGCCAGCCGAAGCGGCGGCTATGCCACACATGGGCCTATCGGAGTTCTTTTTCTTGAAGCCGAATATTTTGCTGATCACCGCCGACCAATGGCGCGGCGATTGCCTCTCTGCAGTCAGTCACCCGGTGGTCAGGACGCCCAATGTCGATTCGCTTGCCGCTGAGGGCATCCTTTTCCGCCGGCACTATGCGGGGGCGGCCCCCTGTTCGCCGGCGCGCGCCTCAATTTATACCGGTCTCTACCAGATGAATCACAGGGTTTGCCGGAACGGCTCGCCGCTTGACGCCCGATTCGACAACATAGCGCTGGCGGCACGCAGGGCCGGATATGATCCCACACTCTTCGGCTACACGGATGTTTCGCCCGACCCGCGAATCCTGGATGAGAATGACCCGCACCTGACCTCCTATGAAGGCGTGCTTCCCGGATTCACGACCGCCCAGATCCTGCTCGAACATGAAAAGCACTGGTTGAGCTGGTTGCGGGCAAGGGGGCATGAAGGTGCGTTTACCCGCGACGTGCATCGCACCGGAAGTCCGGATGCGCCCGACGCCAACAATGCGCCGCCACGCTATGGGCGCGAAGAGACGCAGACGGCCTTTTTGGCCGAGGCCTTTCTGCGATGGATGGAGCAGCAGGATCGTGCCTGGTTCGCACATGTTTCGTTCCTGCGTCCCCATCCGCCCTTCTGCGTACCGGAACCCTATAACGCCATGTTTGCAGCCGGTGATGGTCCGGCCTATGCCCGCGCAGCGCGCCGCGAAGATGAAGCCGCTGTTCATCCCCTCATTGCCTATGGACTGGAAAGCCTTGGCAAGTCCAGTTTCGTCTACGGCGCGTCTGGCCTGGTGAGCGAATGGCGGAAAGAGGATTTCGACACGATCCGCGCTGTCTATTACGGCATGATCGCAGAGGTCGATGCCCAACTCGGTCGCATCTTTGCGGCGCTGCGCGAGAGCGGCCAATGGGAAAACACGATCGTTATCTTTACCTCAGACCACGCCGAAATGATGGGCGATCACTGGATGCTGGGCAAGGGCGGATATCATGAAGGCAGCTACCATATACCGCTAGTAATTCGCGATCCTTCGGCCATGGCCACCGCCGGTCGCCAGATCGATGCTTTCACCTCCGCCGCCGACATCATGCCGACGATCTGCGAGCGGCTCGGCATCACGATCCGCAATCACCAGGACGGGCAATCGCTTTTGCCCTTCGTGAATGGGGATGAACCGTCGAACTGGCGCGATGCCGCCTTCTGGGAATTCGATTTCCGCGAAGTGGCCACGGGTGCCGCCGAAGACCATTTCGACCTTCCCTCGAGCCGGTGCAATCTCTCGGTCATTCGCGATACGGCGTTCAAATACGTGCATTTCGCGGGCCTGCCGCCGCTGCTGTTCGATTTGTCGAAGGATCCCATGGAACTTAAAAATGTCGCTGACGATCCGTCCTATGCCACGGTCAGGCTGAAATATGCCGAAAAGCTTCTGGTGTTGCGTGCGACGCATCTCGACCAGACGCTGGCCTACACGGAGTTAACGAAAGAAGGCCCGATCAGCCGACCCAGGATGTGATCACTCCTTTCGTGAAAGCGGTAGAGCTTGGCTGCTGTTTGGGTTATAGCCAGCCACAACGACGAAATTGCAAGCTGGAGACTTAGATGGCCTCGACGATCCGCTATCATGAAGGTGACATTTCCGCGGCAGACGCCGCCCGCTATTCCGGTGCAATCGCAATCGACACCGAGACGCTGGGGCTCGTACCGCGACGCGATCGTCTTTGCGTCGTGCAACTCTCTCCGGGCGACGGCACCGCCGATGTCATCCGCATTGCCGCTGGTCAGACAGAGGCGCCCAATCTCGTCGCGATGCTGGCTGACGGGCAACGTCAGAAGATATTCCATTTCGGCCGCTTCGACATAGCGGTGCTCTTCCACACCTTTGGTGTCACCACGACTTCGGTCTTCTGCACCAAGATCGCCTCCCGCCTCAGCCGTACCTATACGGACCGCCACGGTCTCAAGGACAATCTCAAGGAAATGCTGGAAGTGGATATTTCCAAGGCGCAGCAGTCGTCCGACTGGGCGGCGGAAATGCTCTCGCCCGCCCAACTCGAATATGCTGCCTCGGATGTCCTCTATCTCCATGCACTCCGGGACAAGCTGACCGAGCGCCTGATCCGAGACGGCCGCATGGATCATGCCAGGGCCTGCTTCGAATTCCTGCCGACGCGCGCCAAGCTTGATCTCCTCGGATGGGAAGAAACCGATATCTTTGCCCACAGCTGATACGGGGAAGGATATCGTTCCTCTCGCTTCGCTGGAATGACCGCGACAGCGCCAAATTGCGCTAACGCTGCTGGACCTGCTTCAGGCCTGAGCGCGACGGCGGATTTCGTCGAAGCTCCAGTCTTTCAAGAGTCGTCCATTCTCCCAGACGGGTTGCAGCAGGCTTGTGCGCCCGCCGGTTTCATCCAGGCGCATGACGATAGTGTCGCCGTCCTCGGCAACGACAGCGCGCCGTCCGCTCGTCGGAAGCCTCTCGCCTGGGCCGGCCGGCAGCCGCGAGACGTCATGCCAGTTTCCATGCTCGTCCTCGCGCGCGGAGGCGCGCATCGTGAAGGAAAAGGTATCGCGATTTACCTTTTGGAGAAGGGCCGACCCCATCCCGAAGGAGATGTTTTCCGCCGAAAAGCCCATGCCTTCGAGCCGTCCAAGAATCATCGTGATATCCTGCAGCGATATCCCGTCCGACTGGATAACCCGCACATTGTTGTCGAGCACCTTGTAGCCCTTGCCGTTCAGATGGGTTCCGAAGGCATAGGCGAGTTGGGCGACCACCTGCACCGGCGTGTCAATCGGGTCTCCGCTGTCTGGACGCACGATGAGGGTCGCACCGGCCGCCCGCACCTTGGTCTGCAGTTTCTTGCCCCAGATTTCTGTCACCGCATTGTGGATGTCGTAGCTGTCCGAGACCACGGAATAGGCGCCAAAGCGCGCAAACCGGTCGATCATGTTCGAATAGGCTTCGGCCTCGCGCGCCTGCCCCCAGGCGGTAATTGTCGAGTGTTCCGATGCGGGAACGGATTGTCCGGCCATTTCCGCTCCGTAGAATTGCCGTGTGTACGAAATGCCCGGAAGCGAGTCTGTCGCGTGGAAATAGACGAGATGCGCCGCGCCGCCGATGGCGGCCTGCTCGAAGCTCGTCGTGCCCCGGGCTCCAAAGTCGCTGAGCTGCATCGGCAATACGTCGTCGGGTCGGTCGCAACTCTGTTCAAGGAAGGGTAGGATCGCGTCCCTGACCTGCCGCGCGGTGCTGGCGACCGTTGAGGGATACCAGACGGCTCGAAGAAGCGCCGTCCCGATATGAGAGGTGAGCCAGGGCAGCTGCGGATCGGTATTCACGACCTGCACCATCGGCACGTCCCGCCGGACTACACTTCCTTCCGGAAGAGCGTCGATCCTCAGCGGCAGATAACCGCCATGCGTGTCAACGATACGCTGCCAGCCTGAGCGATCCAAAGGCTGTCCATGGAGCCTGGCAATCTCCTCTGCTTCGTCGATATCGTTGTTCGTGACGGCACGCGAGAGATATTCTTTCAGGAAAACCTGCAAACCGAAGAACACCACCTCGGGCCTGAAGGATTGCCCTCGGGTCGTGATGTAGCTGCTGATTGCGTGCGTGCCGGGTGGGTATTGGAGATAGTGGCCCAGCTTGTAGCTGTCGGTGTTCAAAATCGGATTGTGAATATTCATTTCGTGATCCACCGAGGCGCTCTGAGGATAACGCGTCCCAAGCCTGCAAAGCAGAAGGTGTACGCGAGCTGCGTCTGGGCGGCAAGCGATGGCAGCGGATTTATGGTTAACGGATCGTTAAGGACTGGCTGCTACGCTGAAGTATGAATTGATGGCATTGCCTCGTCATTGGCGTTCCTGCGCAACGGCCAGACCGGTCAGGAATCCCATCCGCCCGCATGAGCGGCGCGATATTGCTTCTGTCTCGAAAGCCATACTGACCGCAATGGAGCCGCCATGCTGTCTCCGGTTCACGCAGTTTCAAATTCTACGGTTTCCCACCAGGACCAGCGCCTGCATCATGGGCAGGCAAACACCGGTGCTGGCCAGCCACAGCCGACGGCACATCAGGCGCCGGCAATGTTGGAGCGTAATTCGGTTGTCGCAGGAAGGCTGAACCTGCTGCTTCTTTCCGGGAGCGAGCGAATGACGGAGAATCTGGCGATGATCGCCGATCTTCTCGGGCAAAACCTTGGTATTTTCCGCAAGGAAGGGGAAACGAACAGCAGCCTCGCTAGCCGGCTCATGGAAGCGATCAGCAAGCTGCCTCGGCAGGAGAGGGCCGCCGTGCAAAGGCAACTGACGCAAATGTTCTCCGGCGTCCAGTTACGCATGCTGATCGAAGCTTTCCGCAATCCCGCCGGGCCCGATGCAGCGAAGCTTGCGGTCTACCTCGAGTTGAACCGCCACAAGGAGCGGGATCTCGCGGCCCGGACCGTTGTTTCTTCCTATCGGCAGAATGGAGCCGATCCGCGCCCCGTTCTCCCCACGATCGCCCGGCCGACGGCGTCTGCGTTCCCGGAAGCGTTAGAAGATGCTTCAATGCCTGCCACGACCGCCGGGCTTACAACGAAGGGCCATGAGCCGAAGGAAACAATCCCGTTGCCGCCACGGCCTGCGTCGAACGCCGGCCGTGCCTTTGATCCATCAAGAAACCTGAAGATTGCGCCAGAAACCACCACCGGTGGACTGTCCGACGGCGATGGCGGGGCCACGGAGGCAAGGCGCAGCGCCCCCCTGAAAATACGTCCTTACGCTCTCACGCCGCAGACGAGGGCGGAAGGCACCAAGGCGCCGGTAGCCAGTGAGGACGTTCGCGCGCTGCAGGACCGCCTGCGCCAGAGTTACGAGGGTAGTGGCGAGAGTGAGGCCGGCAATCCGCCCGCCGGCGATCGTGGGAACGCGGTGCGCGAGGTCCCGGCAAGGGTAACTCTTCGCCAGGGATCGGTCGAGAAGGGTTCAGAGATCACCAGCATTCGCGAATCTACTGCCATTCGGCAGCAGCGGGCTGCTGAAATCCATGGGCCCTCGCGGACAGCCCAGATCCAAGCCGCGGCGGAGCAACCGCAAACCCTCTTCGTGCTGAAAGGATGGAGGGAGGTCATGACGCTCCCGCCGATTCCGCGCGATACGGGCGATATCGGGCAGGCCGCCATTTTTCCAGCAGAGCCTGAGGAGGCTGCAAGCCACCACCCTGCAATGGTGAAACCCTATCCCGGTACCGCAGAAGGAAAGCAGCCGGAGGCGCGTTTGACGGAAGCGCATTCACCGCAGATTGGTGGCGATCAGTCCGCCGCACGCCCGCAAACCGTCACAACCGCCGGTCCGACGGCAGAAGTGGCAAAGGAAGCGGCGCCCGAACGCGGGCCTGCCTCGCAGCCGGTGGCCTACCAGCAGGAGACCTCCGGGAGTGAAACAGTCACCGCACGCCAGCCGGGTGTGTTGCGCGAGGGCGTGCCCCTGCCGCCAATCAATTATCTCGTAGCCGAGGATTATGCGGAACGGAAGCATCCGGAACTCAGGCGCCGCTTTGACGATGAGAAGGGCCGTGAGGGTCATGCTGGGGATCAGCAAGCGGCGAGTGATGAAGACGCCGCGGACCAAGGCGATGGCCAGGATGAAGGTCGAGGCTTCGACGCTCCGGGAACGGAGGAAGCCGGCGAAATATCGCTGGCCTTATCGCCGTCCGGCTCGGGGGAAGATACCCCCCATGATTTCTACCTGCGCATGGCTGGCTGGTCCTAGATCCTGCAGGGAAGCTACAGGAATAGTCTCGGCCAAAAGAAAACCCGCCGATCTCGCGACCGGCGGGTTTCATTCATTTCAGAAGGGCTAACTTATTCGTTGCCGCGGTTCTTCAGTGCAGCACCGAGAATGTCGCCGAGCGACGCACCCGAGTCCGACGAACCGAACTGGGCAACCGCTTCCTTCTCCTCGGCGATTTCGAGCGCCTTGATCGAAAGCATGACCTTGCGGTCCTTCTTGGAGAAGTTGGTAACACGCGCATCCACGATCTGACCGACCGAGAAACGTTCCGGGCGCTGCTCATCGCGGTCACGCGACAAATCGGCGCGGCGGATGAACGAGGTGATGTCGTCGTGGTTGACGAGCTTCACTTCGATGCCGCCGTCATTGACGCCGATGACTTCGCACGAAACGACTGCATTCTTGCGCAGATCGCCGGAAGCTGCCGCTTCGCCGACGCTATCCTTGCCAAGCTGCTTGATGCCGAGCGAGATGCGTTCCTTCTCGACATCGACGTCGAGAACAACGGCCTTGACCATGTCACCCTTGTTGTATTCCTCGATGACCTGTTCGCCCGGACGGTTCCAGTCGAGGTCGGAGAGGTGAACCATGCCGTCGACATCGCCGTCGAGGCCGATGAACAGGCCGAACTCTGTCTTGTTCTTGACTTCGCCCTCAACTTCAGTGCCGGCCGGATGGCTGTAGGCAAATGCCTGCCACGGGTTTTCCAGCGTCTGCTTGAGGCCGAGCGAGATGCGGCGCTTGGACGGATCGACTTCGAGAACGACAACGTCGACTTCCTGGCTCGTGGACAGGATCTTGCCGGGGTGAACGTTCTTCTTGGTCCAGGACATTTCCGAGATATGGATAAGGCCCTCGATGCCCGGCTCCAGCTCGACGAATGCACCGTAGTCAGTGATGTTCGTGACCGTACCGGAAATCTTCTTGCCTTCCGGATACTTGGCCGCAATGCCATCCCACGGATCGGACTCGAGCTGCTTCATGCCGAGCGAGATGCGGTGGGTTTCCTGGTTGATGCGGATGATCTGAACCTTGACCTGCTGGCCGATCGTCAGGATTTCCGAAGGATGGTTGACGCGGCGCCATGCCATGTCAGTGACATGCAGGAGGCCGTCGATGCCGCCGAGGTCGACGAACGCACCGTAATCGGTGATGTTCTTGACGACGCCGTCGACAACCTGGCCTTCTTCGAGGTTCTGAACGATTTCAGAACGCTGCTCGGCGCGGGACTCTTCGAGAACCGTACGGCGGGAAACGACGATGTTGCCGCGACGCTTGTCCATCTTGAGGATTTCGAAGGGCTGCGGGTTGTGCATCAGCGGGGTCACGTCCCGGATCGGACGGATGTCCACCTGGGAGCGCGGCAGGAAGGCGACGGCCCCGTCCAGATCGACGGTGAAGCCACCCTTGACCTGGTTGAAGATAACGCCTTCGACGCGTTCGCCGGCTTCGAACTTGGCTTCGAGCTTGACCCAGCTTTCTTCGCGGCGAGCCTTTTCGCGCGAAAGAACGGCCTCACCGAGTGCGTTCTCGATGCGCTCGACATAAACTTCGACTTCGTCGCCGACGTTCAGCGAGCCATCCTTGGCCTTGGCGCCGAATTCCTTGAGCGCGATGCGGCCTTCGACCTTCAGGCCGACGTCAACGATCGCGACATCCTTCTCGATTGCCGTGATGATGCCCTTGGTTACATAGCCCTCGGCCAGATCGGTCTTGGAAAAGGATTCTTCGAGGAGGGCGGCGAAGTCCTCCCGCGTGGGGGTAGAAACAGACATGAAATCTCCTAATCGCGTCTCAATGGAGCGCGGGTCTGCGCCGGTGGTTTGTGTTGCAGGGGCCTGACACATCATCCGCCCTCAAAGGGGCTATCCGGCGCGGGGACGATTGTGTCGGCGATTACTATAATGGAAACCGGCGAACCGGGTTCCTTGATCTTTCAAACTTTCTTCAGGGCAGCATCGATGATTGATTTCGCAGCCTGAAACGCCGCCTCTATACTCATTTCCGACGTGTCAAGCAAGTGCGCATCGTCTGCAGGTTTCAAAGGACTGTCGGCGCGTCCCATGTCGCGCTCGTCGCGCTTCGTCACATCGGCCAAAACATCCTCGTAGATGGCGCTGCCGCCACCAGCGACAATTTCGTCGAAACGCCGCTTCGCCCTCACTTCCGGGGCTGCGGTAACGTAGAGCTTGACCGGCGCATGGGGGCAAACGACCGTGCCGATATCGCGTCCATCGAGCACGGTGCCAGGTTCTTTGGCTGCGAATTTGCGCTGTGCCTCGACGAGGGCCCGGCGAACTGCGGGCATCACGGCGATCTTGGAAGCGGCTTCCCCGATCTCGTGTTTCGCCAGTACCGCACGGTCGAGGCCGGCAAGATCGAGATCGAGCGCCGTCTTCCCCGCCACTGCCTCGTCGTCGAGGGGCAGTCCGGCATCGAGAAGGGCCTTGGCCGTAGCGCGATAGGTAAGGCCGGTGTCCAGGTGATGAAAGCCATAGTGAGCGGCGAGCAGGCGCGAAAGGGTTCCCTTGCCGGCGGCGGCGGGACCGTCGATGGTGACTGTAAACGAGGTGCTCACGCGGCGCGGCTTTCAGTCGGTTCGATCTGTGCGCCCATTCCTGTCATCAGATCCATGAATTCGGGGAAGGAGGTCGCGATCATGGTTGCATCATCGACCGTCACAGGATGTTCCGAGGCAAGACCCATGACGAGGAAACTCATGGCGATACGGTGGTCGAGATGGGTCCTGACCGGAGCAAGCGAACCATTGCCGAGGCCCTTGCCGTCGGGGCGTCCGCGCACGATGAGCGTGGCTTCGCCTTCGTCGCAGTCTACTCCGTTGAGCTTCAATCCATTCGCGACGGCCGTGAGTCGGTCGGATTCCTTGACCCGCAGCTCCTCCAGTCCGAGCATGGTGGTCGTTCCCTCGGCAAAGGCGGCGGCAACTGCCAGAACCGGATACTCGTCGATCATCGAGGGCGCGCGCTCTTCCGGCACGGTGATGCCCTTGAGCGTCGAGGAACGCACCCTGAGATCCGCTACGTCCTCGCCGCCGGCAAGGCGCTGGTTGAGCACTTCGATATCGGCTCCCATTTCCTGCAGAGTTAGGATGAGTCCGGTGCGCGTCGGGTTCATCAGCACGTTGAGAATGGTGATGTCCGAGCCGGGGACGAGAAGTGCGGCCACCAGCGGGAAGGCGGTAGAAGAGGGGTCGCCGGGCACGTCGATCACCTGGCCGGTCAACTTGCCACGACCTTCGAGCCGAATCGTACGCACGCCGTCCCCATCCGTTTCTACCGTCAGATTGGCGCCGAAACCCTGCAGCATCTTCTCGGTGTGGTCGCGCGTCATTACCGGCTCGATGACCGTGGTCACGCCCGGCGCGTTGAGGCCGGCGAGCAGCACGGCCGACTTTACTTGGGCCGAGGCCATGGGCACGCGATAGGTGATCGGATTCGGGGTTCTGGGCCCATGAAGTGTAACGGGGAGGCGGTCGCCTTCTGCCGCCTTCACCTGGACGCCCATCTCCCGCAAAGGGTTGAGCACTCGTCCCATCGGACGGCTCGACAGAGAGGCGTCGCCGACGAAGGTGCTATCGAAGTCATAGACCCCGACAAGGCCCATCGTCAGACGGCAGCCGGTGCCGGCATTGCCGAAATCGAGTGGGCCCCTGGGTTCGAGCAGACAGCCGTTGCCGACGCCGTTGATGATCCAGATATCGCCTTCCTTACGGATCTGCGCGCCCATTGCCCGCATCGCCTTGCCCGTGTTGATCACGTCCTCCCCTTCGAGAAGGCCGGTGATCCGGGTCTCCCCAGAGGCAAGCCCGCCGAACATGAAGGAGCGGTGCGAGATCGACTTGTCGCCCGGAATCCGGACCGTTCCGGAAAGGCCGGAGGACTTTCGCGCAGTGGCGGGTTTCGGTTGGGCTCCATGCGGCATGGAAAGTCTGTCCTTGGCAGTGGGTTCAGGGCTAAGGGCCGTTCGCCGCGGCGTCAGGCGCGACGGAAAATGCGGATTTCGCGGCTCGTTAGCACAAACGCACTGCATGGTCATCCCTCCTGTGCCAAAAAGCCAATGACCTTGGCGAAGTTTGTCTTTGACAGGAGGGACTGCAACGATTATGGGGACCGGCTAACAGTTTGGCCGGTTCAACTCCGGATTGGCGACAAATGCCGAGATTTCTCGGGACTTCAAGAGGCTTTGACAGTGGCGAAAGCAGAACTTGGAACAAAACGCACATGCCCTGACACGGGCAAGAAATTCTACGATCTGAACAAGGATCCGATCGTATCCCCATACACGGGCAAATCTTGGCCGTTGTCCTATTTCGAAGAGACCTCGGTTGCCTCTATCATGGAGAAGGCCGAAGAAGAGGAAATCGCCGAAGTCGATACCGAAAACACCGAAGTTGAGCTGGTGTCGCTTGAGGACGCCGACGACAATGGCGGTGGCGACGATCTGCCGGATATCGGCGACGATGACGTCGAGCTCGACGATGATGACGATGATACCTTCCTCGAAGCCGATGAAGATGACGACGATGACGATGTGACCGGCATCATCGGTGTGACTGGCGACGACGACGAAGTTTGATGATCTTCCGTCGGTCCGGAGGGAAAAGTTTCCGGACCGGCGATTTTCGGCTTGCCATCTTCCGAAACCGGAAGTATGAAGCCGCCACCTGACGGACCGCAAAGTCTGGAAGGTTCCCGGAACCGGAATCCGCCGGACCCATGGTATGGGGCTATAGCTCAGCTGGGAGAGCGCTTGCATGGCATGCAAGAGGTCAGCGGTTCGATCCCGCTTAGCTCCACCAATCTTATCACCCCATTGATTTCGAAGTATTTTCTTTAGCGGATCTGCGTGCCAGCCGCGCAAGGTCGACGTCCCGTCTGTCGCGCGGTCGAATACATCCTGCTGCTATCTGCTTCGGACCAATGACGGACTGAGGCAGGTGGCCGTTTCTGGAATTGTCGGACAAGCGTTCCATTGGCCGCAGCGAGAAACGCGGCGGCCGATACTTGTGCATCAGGCAATGAGCTTGCCGCGTCCCTGGGGCTGCGCCTGATCGATCTGGAACCAGTCGGTGATGCGATGGACGTCGAATTTCGCCTCGCCGTCCTTCAGCTGCACGCGCAATTTCCCCTCGGCAATACCAAGCGGCACGCCGATATAGATCCGGTTGTTTCCGGCCTCGTCGAGAATATCAATTGCGAAGCGCATGCAGCCTCCGAAGTGCAATGTATTTATATTTGAATTTTCTTATTTGCGGTATTTAGACTGCTTTATCTTGAGCGAAGCTTGTTGACCGGCGAGCGCAGCCCTCAGATAAGGAGCGGACATGGCCGACCCGGTCACGATTCCCGCAAAAATGCATGAGGAACCGATGTTCATCCTTTCCAAGCTTTTCTGGATTGTTGCTCAACCGCTGTCGCTCGCATTTTTCGCAATCATCCTGGGGCTCGCTGCCACGGCGCTGAACCGGCGACGGACCGGTCTTGTGTTGTCCGTCGCTGCGGCCCTCATCCTGTTCGTTACGCTCTTTACCTCGGCGGGAACCGTCGCCCTTCAGGCGCTCGAGGCCCGATTTCCGAAGCCAGCGACGGATCCTGCCGCAGTTTCGTGCATGATCGTACTCGGCGGTGCCTTTGACACCGCAGTGACCACCCCCCGCAGGAGCATCGATCTGAATCAGGGTGCCGATCGCTTCGTCGAGGCCTTACGGCTTGCCTGGAAATATCCCGACGCGCGCATTTTTGTTTCGGGAGGCGATGGGTCTCTGAGTGGCGCGTATGAAGGCGACGCGGCCGTGTCCCGGCGCTTTTTCGCAAGTTTCGGCATCGAGGAGGGGCGTCTCATCGGCGAAACATCGTCGCGCACGACATTCGAAAATGTGGCGAACAGCCGGCAGTTGCTGGCTGCGGCGGGTCTTGATCGATGCCTCCTGATTACTTCGGCATTCCACATGCCGCGCTCTATGGGGCTCTTTCGCAAGGCGGAAATAGAGGTCTTTCCCTGGCCGGTTGACTACCGCACGGGCGGAGATGTGGAGCTGCGGCTCGATCTTACCCAGCCGTCGATCAATGCGCAGCAAACATCCACTGCGGTGCGCGAGTGGATCGGCCTGCTCGCCTACTACCTGACGGGGCGCACCTCGGCACTTTTGCCCGCACCATAGTCCCGGTGCCCGTCACTGTTTTGAGATCGTGAGGAACTTCGTACCGCGCACCCGAACGGTCATTTGGCACGGTTCGCTGTCGGTCCGCTCGCAGTAGCGTGGGTGCATCTTAAACACGAAGACCATATTGCCGAAACGCTTGATGAACTCGTAGCTGTAGATCTGGGCTGTGGCGATCATGAAGTAACCGCCTTCCTTCACTTGCAGGTAGAAATTGTGCGGGCAACCGTCGCCATTGCATGCCGGCCCTTTTTCATCGTCGCAGACCAGCGAGCCGTGATTGGCGATAGCGTCGATGATCCCGTCATTGTTGATATCCAGCCGGCGAATAAAGTCGTCTCCAAACTCGACCGTCTTGCATTGCGAGCGAAAGTGGTCTTTCTCGTATATTTCGGGATCGCTGATAAGCTGCTGCTGGCTGAAGGCACCGGATGGAGCGGCAAGCAGAAGGGCGGTTTGCAGAAGGGCAAGCAGCAAATATTTCACGGCAATCGTCCCAAAGAGGTGCGGCTATCGATATGCGTCGTAACATTCCCCCCTTGCGCGGCCCTGACGTCTGTGCGGGTTCCGAACGCCTTGTCTTGAGAAGTTCTCCATGACTTTGCTCGGTTTTCTCGATTACGCGGGTGTTGCCGTTTTCGCAGCCACCGGGGCGCTGTCGGCATCGCGCAAGGAGCTCGACCTCATCGGTTTTCTGTTTCTCGCGGCTGTGACCGGAATCGGCGGTGGCACGCTGCGTGACGTCGTGCTCGGCAGTCTGCCTGTATTCTGGATTCTCAATCCCGGTTACGTGCTGGTTTGCGTTTCAGTCGGCGCCCTGGTTTTCTTCACGGCTCATCTGATCGAATCCCGCTACCGGTTGCTGCTTTGGCTGGATGCCATCGGCCTTTCTGCCTATTGTGTGATGGGCGCGGCCAAGGGGCTCGCCGCCACAGGGTCTCCGACCGTTGCTATCGTCACAGGAACACTGACGGCCACTTCCGGTGGAGTACTGCGCGACATGATCGCGGGCGAGCCATCCGTGCTGCTGCGTCCCGAAGTCTATGTGACGGCAGCACTTGCCGGGGCCTGTATCTTCACCGGCGCGAGTGTCGCCGGTATGCCGCTCTACCTGGCGTCGGGTGCAGGGGCCGTCACTGCGTTTGCAATCCGCGGCGGCGCGCTTCGATTCGGCTGGACGTTTCCCCGCTACAAGGCCCGCCCCGGTCGCTCGCCGGATGATGTCATGAAATGAAGATTGCCGTTCGACCGGCCGGGAATTTCATTCACTCGTCGGGCGCAGGCGGATCACCACGTCGACATGGGAAACAGCCATTCCGGGCGGTGTTTCCGGCAGATTGTCGATGACGATGTTGCTGACCGGTATGTCGAGGATTTCGTTCCGTCCCTCGATGAAGAAGTGATGATGGTCGGAAATATTGGTATCGAAATACGTCTTGGCGCTTTCGATCGCGAGCACGCGGATCAGACCAGCCTCGGTGAACTGATGCAGCGTATTGTAGACCGTTGCGAGCGATACTGGAACGTTGGCGGAGAGCGCCTCCTCATGCAGTTCCTCTACCGTCAGATGACGGTTGCCCTTGGCGAAGAGCAGACTGGCAAGCGCGATGCGCTGGCGCGTGGGACGAAGCCCCGACCGTCGCAGCTTCGCTTCCGTATCCTTGCGGCTCTCAGCCATCATGGAGTCGACTCCGGTTCACGTGCTGTGATTTCACAGATCATGTTCACCGATATAACTTTTAAGGTTGGGTCTTTCAATAGTTGCCTTCACGGCGAACGGCCCCAAAGCGCCACAAATCCGGGACTATGCTGCAATTAGCTCTGGTCGTCTGTCGGAGCTTCCTGTATTGCGACGGCTGATAAAGCCGGGATCGCGGCGAGATCGGAACCTTTCTATGATAGGGCGTCCCTATTGTGGGACTTCATTTTATCCCTATCTTGCTCTAAGGGTCCAAAATTCGTGAAGCCCAGGGGGAAGAAGAAGTCAAAATGGAACCGAGACAATCCAGTTTTAATTACGAGGAAATCCTCTCCTGCGGACGCGGCGAACTGTTCGGCCCTGGAAACGCCCAGCTGCCACTGCCGCCGATGCTGATGGTTCATCGCATTACCGATATCTCTGAAACGGGCGGCGCTTTCGACAAGGGTTATGTTCGTGCCGAATACGATGTCCATCCAGATGACTGGTATTTTCCCTGCCACTTCCAGGGCAATCCCATCATGCCGGGCTGCCTCGGTCTCGACGGCATGTGGCAGTTGACCGGCTTTTTCCTGGGTTGGCTGGGTGAAGAAGGTCGCGGGATGGCCCTGTCCACGGGTGAAGTCAAGTTCAAGGGCATGGTGCGTCCGAATACAAAGCTGCTGGAGTATGGTATCGACTTCAAGCGCGTCATGCGGGGCCGATTGGTCCTGGGTACCGCAGATGGCTGGCTCAAGGCCGACGGCGAAACCATTTACCAGGCAACCGACCTCCGGGTAGGTTTGTCCAAGGAAAAGGCGGCCTGACGCGGGCCAAGCCAGCGAAACAGCCAGGAAATAGAAAAGGTCTTTTTGAGATGAGACGGGTAGTCGTTACAGGTCTGGGCATTGTGTCCTCCATCGGCAATGATGCTGCTGAGGTCACCGCCTCGCTGCGGGACGCAAGGTCCGGCATTTCCTTCTCGCCTGATTTTGCAGAACACGGGTTCAAGTGTCAGGTCTGGGGAAAGCCCACTCTCGATCCGACGGATCTCGTCGATCGCCGAGCCATGCGCTTCCTGTCGCAGGGTGGCGCATGGAACCACGTGGCGATGAAGCAGGCGATCGCCGATTCCGGGCTTGAAGAAGGCGATATCACTAGCGAGCGCACCGGCATCGTCATGGGTTCGGGCGGTCCGTCTACCCGCACCGTGGTTGAAGCGGCCGACATTACCCGCGCGAACAACAGCCCGAAGCGTATTGGTCCGTTCGCTGTGCCGAAAGCGATGTCCTCCACGGCATCCGCCACGCTCGCCACCTGGTTCAAGATTCACGGCGTCAACTATTCGATTTCGTCGGCCTGCTCGACCTCGGCACACTGCATAGGCAATGCGGCCGAACTTATTCAATGGGGCAAGCAGGATGTGATGTTTGCCGGCGGCCACGAAGATCTCGACTGGACTATGTCCAACCTGTTCGACGCTATGGGCGCCATGTCGTCGAAGTATAACGACACGCCGGCCAGCGCATCGCGCGCTTATGATGTGAATCGTGACGGCTTCGTGATCGCCGGCGGCGCTGGCGTCCTGGTTCTCGAAGAGCTCGAACATGCCAAAGCCCGTGGCGCCAAGATCTATGCCGAAATTGTCGGCTACGGCGCCACATCGGACGGCTACGACATGGTGGCCCCCTCGGGCGAGGGCGCGGTCCGCTGCATGCGTCAGGCGCTTGCGACCGTGAAGGGCGATGTCGATTACATCAACACCCACGGCACTTCGACTCCGGTCGGTGACAGCAAGGAAGTCGGCGCGATCCGCGAAGTTTTCGGGACCAAGATCCCGCATGTCCAGTCCACCAAGTCCCTGACCGGCCATTCGCTGGGCGCTGCCGGCGTGCAGGAGTCCATCTATGGCCTCCTCATGATGCAGGAGCGCTTCATTGGTGAGAGCGCGCACATCAGCGAGCTGGACCCGGAGTTCGATGGTGTGCCGATCGTGCGCAAGCGGATCGACAACGCCAAGATCGATACGGTTCTGTCGAACTCGTTCGGTTTCGGTGGCACCAACGCGACACTCGTCTTCCAGCGCTACAATGGATAACAGCATGATCGGCACTATGCAGGGTAAGCGCGGGCTCATCATGGGCGTTGCGAACAATCACTCGATTGCCTGGGGTATCGCCAAGGCGCTTGGCCAGGCCGGCGCTGAACTGGCCTTTACCTATCAGGGGGAAGCGCTCGGAAAGCGTGTGAAGCCGCTGGCGGCCGAACTTGGTTCCGATTTCCTGCTGCCCTGCGACGTTGAGGATCTTGGTTCTGTCGACGCCGTCATCGCGGCGCTGAAGGAACGCTGGGGCAAGCTCGACTTCGTCGTGCATGCCATCGGCTTTTCCGACAAGAACGAGCTCAAGGGCC
>JBAYTX010000044.1:0-32097 GCA_041675415.1 Rhizobium sp.
ATGGTGCGCGGCGATTTCGTCAAGGTCTTCATGGACGGCGTGATCGACAGCCAGACCGCCTACATGCTCGATGGCTATGGCGACCGCCCCGACTACGACTGCGAGCCGCTGTTTACCCCCGAGGCCTTCGACGCGATCGCCACGAAGGCCGACAGCCTCGGCCTGCAGGTCGCCGTGCACGCCATCGGCAGCGCCGCCGTGCGCCAGACACTGGACGGCTATCAGGCCGCCGTAAAGGCCAATGGCAAGCGCGACAGCCGTCACAGAATCGAGCATATCGAGATCATTCACCCCAATGATATTCCCCGCTTCGCCGACCTCGGCGTCGTCGCCTCGATGCAGCCGGTCCATGTGCCGGGCGGTTCCTGCTTCCCGCTCGAGCCGACCGCCACCCGTCTCGGAGAGGACCGCTGGCAGTATGCCTATGCCTGGCGGACGCTGAAGGACGCCGGCGCCCGCATGGTCTTTGCCACCGACTGGCCGATTTCACCGATCTCACCCTTCGGCTGTATGCAGGACGCCTTGACGAGAAAGCCTTGGAAGGAAGGGCTCCCTGACCAGCGCATGACACTGGAGGAAGCGCTCCAGGCCTATACCTCGGAGGGCGCCTGGGTCGAATTCATGGAGCATGAGAAGGGGAAGCTGACTGACGGCTATCTGGCTGATATCGTCATTCTTTCGGAAGATATCGAGGACTGCGCGCCCGGCGGGATCGGCGAGATCCGCCCGGTCCTGACCATCTGCGACGGTCGCATCACACACGAGGCTCACTGACGGAGACATGAAGGCGAAACGGCAACCAGCACGCGAGGCATCGTCCGGCAAATCCGCCGGCGCCACGAAGAAGGGCATCGAGACGCGCGCGCGCATTATCCGGGGCGCACGCGAGGCACTCGAGAACGATGGCATCGAGGCGCTGACCACCCGCAAGATCGCCGCCAGCGCCAACGTCCGGCTGGCCACCCTGCACTACTATTTCGACAGCAAGGAAACGATCCTGCTGGCGGTACTGGAAGGCATGATCGCCGATATGGCGACGAGCTATCATACCGCACCGCTCGCCGCTGATCCCGAGGATCGTATCGCCGAGCTTCTCCGGCTGATCTGGTATTACATCGGCGAAACGCGCAACCGCCAGATTGCCCAGATCGAACTGACGCTTTACGCGCTGCGCACCAGGGGCGCCGAATGGCTGGCCGAGCGTCAGTATGGCGCCTATATCGATTTCTACAGCCAGATGATCCTTAACGATCCGGCCATATCGCAAGAAGAACGGGAGCGGATCGGCAAGGCCGTCGCGCGGTTCATGCTGATCGGTATCGACGGCCTCATCCTGCAGACCTTCGCGCTGCACGACGAGGAAGTGGCAAAAGAGAGCGTCGAAGCCCTTATCGTGGCAACTAGAGGCTACCTGCGGCGTCTGCTGCAGAAGGAACAGGTTCGCTGAGCCGCGCTATCTTCGACTAGCGCCGCAGCGTGACATCCGACCCGGTCATGGCCGATAGCTTGCGCGTTGTCTCCACCACGAGCTGGATTGTCTGCGTGACGTTGGGCGCACCGGGCACATTGATCAGCGTAACATAAGGAATGGTGAGCGCAGCGATCGCCTTGCCGTCAGCGCCGAGCACGGGGGCGGAAAGGTTGATCACACCCGCCGTCTGAGCGCTCGGCATCATCTCGTAGCCGCTGCTTCGAATCTGGTCGAGCCGTGCCATGAATTCCGGCGTCATCCTGCCCTGGTCGCCGCTGCCGCCGAGATTTTCGGAGATCATCATCTCCCGTTCCTCATTCGAGCGGAAGGCAAGCAGCACATGGCCTGAGCCGGTGTCGAACAGGCTGATACGCGATCCGACGCGAATGGAAATTCCCCAGTAACCCGGCGCTTCCTGCTGGGCGACGACGATCGGAAAACCGCGATCGAAGACCACCAGCTGGTTGGCCTGCCGGGAGGCTTCCGCCAGTTCACGCATGAGAGGGGTCGCGTAGGAGGCCAGCCGCCGCACCGGCGCATGCAATTGCGCCAGGCCGAACAGCTTCAGGGTCAGGGAGAAGCGATCGCCATCGATGCGCGTGACATAGCCGCGCCTTACCAGTCGGTCCAGCATCCGGTAGAATTCATTTGGACTACGCCCGAGCTTCTTGGCGATTTCGGCTTGCGTCAGACCGCCGTCGACGCCGGCCAGCAGTTCCAGGATGTCCAGCCCCTTGTCGAGCGCGGGCGCGCGGTAGCGGTCACTGTCGTCGTCAGTCACCAATCCCCTCCTCGGTGAGTTGAATTATTCATATCCGCACAAGCGGTTCGCATTCAACGGAAAATTTTGCCATAAGGCGCATTTCCGCTTGCATATGAATGAGTCCCTTACATATGAATACATGAAACGCCACCAACGGCGCTCAACCTGACCGCGAGGCTGGGATTTTTCGAGGATTTCCTGCAACCGGAGGGCAGTGTATCCGCATATCGGGCCGCCCGGGGCGGCAAGCGAAAAAATCTGGAAGCGAGGTTGTACTCGGCGCAAAATCCCTTCAGATTGCCAACTTATGGTCTCAGGTGGTCTGACAACATGACAAATCACGAAGGAAGTTCATACATGGCGTCGCTCCAAGACAAACGCGTGCTGGTAACTGCCGCCGGCCAGGGCATAGGCCGGGCAAGCGCACTTGCCTTCGCCCACGCCGGTGCGAAAGTGCTGGCGACGGATGTCAACGAGACGGCACTGGCGAGCCTCGCCAGCGAGCCGGGCATCGCAACGAAAAGGCTCGATGTCCTCGATGACGAGGCCGTTCTGGCCGTCGTCAGTGATTTGGGCGATGTGGACGTGCTCTTCAACTGCGCCGGATTCGTGCATTCGGGGTCCATTCTCGACATGCCGGACAGCGATCTCGACTTCGCGTTCGATCTCAACGTCCGCGCCATGATCCGCACCATCCGCGCGGTGCTCCCCGGCATGATCGCCCGTGGCGGCGGCTCGATCATCAACATGGCCTCGGTCGCTTCCAGCGTGAAGGGTGTGCCGAACCGCTGCGCCTATACCGTCACCAAGGCCGCCGTCATCGGGCTGACGAAATCGGTTGCCGCGGATTATGTCGCGCAGGGCATCCGCTGCAATGCGATCTGCCCCGGCACGGTCGAGAGCCCCTCGCTGCAGGACCGCATGCGCGCCCAGGGCGACTATGACGCCGCCCGCGCCGCATTCATCGCCCGCCAGCCCATGGGCAGGCTCGGCACGCCGGAAGAGATTGCCGATCTCGCCGTCTATCTCGCCGGCGCAACCTACACCTCCGGTCAGGCCTATGCCATCGATGGCGGCTGGACCATCTGATTATCTGAAAGGAAAAATTCCATGAAACTGATGCGCGTTGGCCCCCTCGGCCAGGAAAAGCCCGCCATGCTGGACGCTGATGGCAAGATCCGGGATCTTTCGGCCCATGTGGCCGATATCGGCGGCGTTGCCATCTCGCCGGAGGGCCTCGCGAAGATCGCGGCCCTCGACCCGGCCTCGCTGCCCGAGATCGAAGCCTCCCGCATTGGTGCCTGCGTCGCCGGCACCGGCAAGTTCATTTGCATCGGACTCAACTATTCCGACCATGCCGCCGAAACCGGTGCCACCGTTCCGCCGGAGCCGGTGATCTTCATGAAGGCTACGTCTGCCATCTGCGGGCCGAACGACGATGTCCTGATCCCGCGCGGCTCTGAAAAGACCGACTGGGAGGTCGAGCTTGGCGTCGTCATCGGCAAGACCGCCAAATACGTTAGCGAAGCCGACGCCATGAACTATGTCGCTGGCTACTGCGTCTCCCACGACGTTTCCGAGCGTGGTTTCCAGACCGAGCGCGCCGGCCAATGGACAAAGGGCAAGTCCTGCGACACCTTCGGCCCCATCGGCCCCTGGCTGGTGACCAAGGACGAGATCGCCGACCCGCAGGACCTCTCCATGTGGCTGACGGTCAATGGCGAGAAGATGCAGAACGGCTCGTCGAAGACGATGGTCTATGGCGTCGCCTTCGTCGTTTCCTACCTCTCCCAGTTCATGTCGCTGCAGCCTGGCGATATCATTTCCACCGGCACCCCGCCCGGCGTCGGCATGGGCATGAAGCCGCCGCGCTACCTGAAGCCCGGCGACGTCGTCGAGCTTGGCATCGAAGGCCTCGGATCGCAGAAACAGACCTTCCGCGCCGACGCCTGAGACAAAGAACGAGAAAACCGAGAGTCCAGCCATGACCAAGATCACCGGCATGCGCAGCGTCGACCTGCGCTTTCCCACCTCCGCGAGCCTCGACGGATCGGATGCGATGAACCCCGATCCGGACTACTCGGCGGCTTATGTGATCCTTGAAACGGACCAGAAGGGGCTGGAAGGTCATGGCCTGACATTCACCATCGGTCGCGGCAACGAAATCTGCTGCGCCGCGATCGATGCACTCAAACATCTGATCGTGGGTCTCGACCTAGACTGGGTCAAGGCCGATCCCGGCCGCTTCTGGCACTACATCACAGGCGACAGCCAGCTGCGCTGGATCGGACCCGACAAGGGGGCCATGCACCTGGCGACCGGCGCGGTCGTCAACGCCGTCTGGGATCTCTGGGCCAAGGAAGCCGGGAAACCTGTCTGGCGCCTGGTTGCCGACATGAGCCCAGAAGAAATCGTCTCTATCATCGATTTCCGCTATCTGACAGACGCGATCACGCCGGACGAGGCGCTCGAACTTCTGCGCAAGGCCGAAAGCGGCAAGGCCGAGCGCATCGCCATCCTCGAGAAAGAGGGGTATCCCTGCTACACGACCTCGGCGGGCTGGCTCGGCTATCCCGACGAAAAATTGCGGCGCCTCTGCCAGGAGGCAGTGGATGCAGGCTTCACCCATATCAAGATGAAGGTCGGCCGCGACCTCGAGGACGACAAGCGCCGCCTGAGGATCGCCCGTGAGGTGATCGGCAACGATCGCTACATGATGATTGACGCCAATCAGGTCTGGGACGTCGGGCAGGCGATCGACTGGGTAAGACAGCTTGCCCCGTACAAGCCCTTCTTCATCGAAGAGCCGACGAGCCCCGACGATATTGCAGGCCACAAGGCGATCCGCGACGCGGTGGCGCCGGTCAAGGTCGCGACCGGCGAGATGTGTCAGAACCGCATCGTCTTCAAGCAGATGATTGCAGGCGGCGCCATCGACATCGTTCAAATCGATTCCTGCCGCATGGGCGGATTGAACGAAGTGCTGGCGGTCCTTCTGATGGCCGCGAAATACGGCTTGCCCGTCTGGCCGCATGCGGGCGGTGTCGGCCTTTGCGAATATGTCCAGCATCTGTCGATGATCGATTATGTGGCCGTGTCGGGCACCAAGGACAGTCGGGTGATCGAGTATGTCGACCACCTGCACGAACACTTCCTTGATCCCTGCGTCATCAAGGATGCCGCCTACATGCCGCCGGCGCGGCCCGGCTTTTCCATCGAAATGAAGGCGGAATCGATCGAGGAATACACATTCAGAGGGTGAGCGCCGGCGCCCTTCCCTGATGGGGCCGCGGCCT
Organism: Rhizobium sp.; assembly: GCA_041675415.1. GTDB lineage: Bacteria > Pseudomonadota > Alphaproteobacteria > Rhizobiales > Rhizobiaceae > Allorhizobium. The sequence goes on from JBAYTX010000044.1 coordinate 5,531, forward strand.
ACCCGCTGATTTCGACCAGTGCGCCGCGCTGGCCGATGACCCTGGCCGAAAGCAGCGCGCCTTTCTCGATTGCCTGCACCATGGATTGCCCGTCAAGGCGCGCGGCCAGGAAGCCGGCATTGAAGCTGTCGCCAGCCGCCGTTGTGTCGACAACATTGGCAACCGGATGCGGATCGAAGGTCAGGTCGCCTTCCGCTTGGTCCTCGGCATGGACCCTGCCCGGTCCGTTCTTCACGACCACTGTTGATGCGCCCGCATTTCTGTAGCGCTCGATCGTTTCGCGCGGAGAAACATCGCCATAGTACTGGCCGTCCTCATCGAACGACGGCAGGACGATATCGGCAATCCCGGCGGCATCGTGAACCACCTCGCACATGGTGGAAGCATCGGGCCAGAGCCTGGGCCGCATATTCGGATCGAAAGCGATCAGCGTTCCCGTTCTCCGTGCTCCCGCAAGCACGTCGAGAAGGTTTTCGCGATGAGCCTGCGACAGGATCGCGAGCGTGATGCCGGAGAAGAGGACGAGCGTCTTTCCAGCAACGGCGGAGGCTAGCCACTCGCGATCTTCGGCAAGCAGCCTTGCCGCCGAGTTGCTTCGCCAATAAGCGAAACTGCGCTCGCCGTTGTCGAGCTCGATCATGTAGAGGCCGACGGTACGGCCGACGACCCGTCGAACATGGCGCGTACCGACGCCCGACTGCTCCATGAAGGCGAGCATGCGCTCCGATATCCGGTCCTCGCCGACTGCCGAGCAATAATCCACCGACGAGCTTTGCGGCAGCAGCCGGCGCAGATACCAGGCGGTGTTGAACGTGTCGCCGGCAAAGTTGCGATTGTAGGCGCCGTCTTCGCGCGGGGCCATTTCGACCATGCATTCGCCGATAGTAAGGATGTTTTGCGCCCGCGTAGTCATTTCTCGTCCGCTGCAAAATATTGGCCGTGGCTGTCGCGGATCCGGCCGATGATCCCCGCGATGCGCGAGAGATGAAGCCGCATTGCCGCCGCCGCCGCATCTCCGTCGTGATGTCTCAGCGCCTCCATGATCTTGATATGATCATTGATCGCGCTTTGCGCCCCGAACGAGAGGCTGAGATAGCGCACCCTGTCCATGTGGGCCTTGCTATCGCGGATCAGGGCCCAGGCGAAATCATGGCCCGACATATCGCAGATCCGCTTGTGGAAATCGTCATCCAGCGCGTGGAACAGAACCTTGTCATCGCTGTCGATGGCCTTCTGCTGCTGGACGATCAGGTCGTCCAGCTCGTCGAGTTGATCGGCACTCAGCGTCGTCGACGCCGCGCGAGCCGTTTCCATTTCCAGCGCCGTGCGGATGAAGCGCGCCTGATGCACGCCCTTTTCCGATATATGAGAGACGACCGTGGCGCGTTGCGGCCGGATCAGCAGGAAGCCCAGCTGCGAGAGCCGGTAGAAGGCATCGCGCACGGGTTGGCGCGATACGCCCATCTGCTTTGCCACCTCCACTTCCGATAGCTTGGTTCCCGGCAGGAGATCGAGCTCGACGACCTGATGGTACAGCTGTTCGAAGACCAGATCGGTAACCGATGGCGCGCGCAAGGTATCGACCGCGCGAAGCTGAAGGTGGTCAGCCATGAACCCTCCATTGACTCATTTTGCATACTAACATATTAGTTTACTCGTGAAATGCAAACTGCGTTTCGGCACCTTAGTGAGCAACTGGCGGGGAGGCTATGGCATTGCTGCATGAGGATCGGCTTTTCCCAATCGAACCAGCGGCTCGCGGCATCGCCCGCAGTCTCTACGGGCAGGTCCGCGACCTTCCGATTGTAAGTCCTCACGGACACACCGACCCCCGGTGGTACGCCGAGAATGCGCCCTTCCCTGATCCCGCGCAGCTTTTCGTGGTGCCGGACCACTATGTGTTCCGCATGCTCTGCTCGCAGGGCATTCCCCTGACCTCGCTCGGAGTACCGCGTATCGACGGCGGCCCTACGGAAGCCGACGGACGCAAGATCTGGCGGATTTTTGCCGAGAACTTTCACCTGTTCCGCGCAACCCCGAGCCGCATCTGGATCGAGCAGGCCTTTGCCGACGTCTTCGGCCTGACGAAGCGGTTTTCGGCAGGGACTGCCGACGAATTCTACGATCATATCGCAGACTGCCTGGCGCGGCCCGAATTCCGCCCGCGCGCCCTCTTCGAGCGCTTCAACATCGAGGTGATCGCGACCACGGAGAACCCGCTGGATGACCTGAAATGGCATGAGATGATCCGCCAGTCCGGCTGGTCCGGCCGCGTGGTGACTGCCTATCGTCCGGACGCGGTCGTCGATCCGGAATTCGAGGGCTTTCGCTCAAACATCGAGCGGTTCGGCGCCCTTGCCGGCACCGACGCCACGACCTGGCAAGGCTATCTCGAGGCGCACCGCATCCGCCGGGCCTTCTTCAAGTCTTATGGCGCCACCAGTTCCGATCATGGCCACGCCACGGCCCGGACCGAGGATCTGCCCCAGGCGGATGCAGCAGCGCTTTTTCAAAAGGCGCTTGCCGGGCGCTGCACACCGGAGGAAGCCGATGCCTTCAGGGGACATATGCTGACCGAAATGGCACGGATGAGCCTCGAGGACGGGCTTGTCCTGCAGATCCATCCAGGTTCCATGCGCAATCATTCGGCTGGAGTCATGGCCATGCACGGCCGCGACATGGGCTTCGATATCCCGACGCGGACCGAATATGTCCGCGCGCTGAAGCCGCTGCTCGACGCGGTTGGCATGCGCCCCGAGCTCACCATCATCCTCTTCACACTCGACGAGACCAGCTATTCGCGCGAACTCGCCCCGCTCGCCGGAGCCTATCCCGCGCTGAAACTCGGTCCCGCCTGGTGGTTCTTCGACAGCGCCGAGGGCATGCGCCGGTACCGCGAGCTGACCACCGAGACGGCCGGCTTCTACAATACCGTCGGCTTCAATGATGACACGCGCGCCTTTTGCTCGATTCCCGCCCGCCACGACGTGGCGCGCCGGGTAGACTGCGCCTATCTGGCGACATTGGTCGCCACCGGCCGCCTCGATGAGGATGAGGCAGGAGAGGTCGCTCATGACCTCGCCTATGGGCTGGTGAAGAAAGCTTACCGGCTGTGAGGACAGCCTGAACTCAAAAGGGAGGAGAACCGAAATGAAACTTCTACAGAAATTCGGACTTGCAGTCCTGGCCTCGGCGGCCGTCATCGCTTCCGCCGTTTCCGGCCAGGCGGCTGAAATGATGCTGCGCTCTTCGGATACCCATCCGGACGGTTATCCGACGGTAGAGGCCGTCAAGTACATGGGCAAGCTGCTGGAAGAGAAGACCAAGGGCCGGATCGGCATCGAAGTCTTCCATTCCGCCCAGCTCGGCGAGGAAAAGGACACCATCGAACAAACCCAGTTCGGCGTTATCGACCTGAACCGCGTCTCGCTCGGACCGTTCAACAACATCATCGAGGAAACACAGGTTCCCTCGCTACCTTATATTTTCCGCTCCGTCGACCACATGCACAAGGTGATGGATGGCCCGATCGGCGACGAGATCCTCGCAGCCTTCGAAGCGCATGACCTGATCGGCCTCGCCTTCTACGACGGCGGCTCGCGCAGCTTCTACAATTCCGAGAAGCCCATCAAATCCATGGATGACCTGAAGGGCATGAAGTTCCGCGTCATGCAGTCGGACATGTTCGTCGACATGGTCAGTGCACTTGGCGCAAACGCCACGCCCATGCCCTACGGCGAAGTCTATTCGTCGATCCAGACCGGCGTCATCGACGGGGCCGAAAACAACTGGCCGTCCTACGACAGCTCGGGCCACTTCGAGGTCGCCAAGTACTACACGCTGGACGAGCACCTGATCGTGCCGGAAGTGCTGGTGATGTCCAAGAAGTCCTGGGACAAGCTCAGCCCGGAAGATCAGGCCACCGTCCGCGAAGCCGCCAAGGCCTCCGTGCCGTATATGCGCGACCTCTGGGCGAAGCAGGAGAAAGCTTCCGAAGACAAGATCCGCGCTGCGGGCGTCCAGATCGTCGGCGATATCGACAAGACGCCTTTCATCAAGGCGATGGAGCCGGTCTACGCGAAGTACGTCAAGTCGGAAAAGCTGAAGGACATGGTCACCCGCATCCAGGCCACCAAGTAACAGACGCATCCGGCCTGTGGAATCCGTTCTGCAGGCCGCTTTCAACATCGGCGGGAGACAAGCCGTGCAAGATACAATGAAAGGCATGGCGCGATTTACCAGCCACATCGCGCGTGCGGCACTCTGGACAGCGGGAACCGGCCTGGTGCTGATGACGGTTTTCATCGCAGCCCAGGTCTTCTGGCGCTATATGCTGAACGACAGCCTGGCCTGGAGCGAGCCAGCCTCCGTCATGATCATGGGCTGGTTCATATTTCTCGGCGCCGCAGTCGGCATTCGCGAGGGATATCACCTGTCCTTCGACATTCTGCTCTACGTGATCCCCGAACGCGCGAAGCTTTGGCTGCATACCTTGTCCGACATCGTCGTTGCCGCTTTCGGCAGCGGAATGATCTGGTTCGGCTCGTCGCTGGCATTCAAGACGGCCGGGAACGTCCTGCCAGGCCTCGGCATCTCCGGCGCATTCGATTTCATTCCCATCGTCGCGGGAGGACTTTTGGTCGTGCTTTTCTCGCTTGAACGGATCGTGCGCCGCGCGGCCGGTCTGCCCACTGCACGCTTCGGCGAAACGGAGCTAGAGGAATAATCATGGAACTCTGGGTTCTGTTCGGCACATTTGTATTTCTGCTGATGATCGGCACACCGGTTGCTTTCTGTCTCGGCGTCTCGAGTTTTGCCACCATTCTCTATCTCGGGCTGCCGCCCGTGGTGGTGTTCCAGCGACTGAATTCGGGCGTCTCCGTATTCGCACTGATGGCGATACCCTTCTTCATCTATGCCGGCGACCTTATGGTGCGCGGCGACATCGCGCGGCGCCTCGTGGCGCTTGCCGGCGCCATGGTCGGCCATTTGCGTGGCGGCCTCGGACAGGTCAACGTTCTCGCGTCAGTGATGTTCGGCGGGGTTTCCGGCTCGGCCGCTGCGGATGCATCTGCTGTCGGCGGCCTCATGGTTCCGCAGATGAAAGCACGCGGATACGACGTCGACTATGCGGTGAACATCACGGTGGTCGGCTCGATCATCGCACTGATGATCCCACCCTCGCACAACATGATCATCTATTCGATCTCCGCCGGCGGGCGCATCTCCATCGCTGATCTGTTCACCGCCGGGATCATTCCCGGTTTCCTGCTGGCCCTGTCGCTGATGATCGCAGCCTGGTTCGTAGCCCGGCGGCGCGGCTATCCGACAGAACCCTTTCCGGGCCTGCGTGCGCTAGGCGGCCTGTTCGTTTCCGCGATGCCGGGCCTGATTCTCGTGGCGATCATCTTCGGCGGCGTGCGTTCGGGCATCTTTACCGCGTCGGAATCCTCGAATATCGCCGTGGTCTACGCGCTCCTGATCACGTTCTTCGTCTATCGCACGCTCAGTTGGTCCGATTTCATCGAGGCGACATTCGCCGCTGTGCGGACCACGGCCATGGTCCTGATGGTCATTGGTTGCGCCGCTTCATTCGGCTGGCTGCTCGCTTACCTGCGCGTGCCGGCATCGATGGTGTCCCTGCTGCAGGGCGTGTCGGATAATCCGATCGTGATCCTGCTGCTCCTCAACGTCGTGCTGCTCATCCTCGGCACGTTCATGGACATGTCACCGCTGATCGTCATCACCACGCCGATCTTCCTGCCGGTGGCGACCGCCTTTGGGGTCGATCCGGTCCATTTCGGCGTGATCCTGATCCTGAACCTCGGTATCGGGCTCTGCACCCCACCGGTAGGGGCGGTCCTGTTCGTCGGCTGCGCCGTCGGCAGGATCCCGATCTGGCATGCGATGCGCACGATCTGGCCGTTTTACGGCGCGGCATTCGCGACGCTGATGTTCGTCACCTATATCCCGGCGCTGTCGCTATGGTTGCCGTCCCTCTTCCGATAGGAGAACACTGATGACAGGACCCTTCGTTCAGAACTTCCCCGCCGTCGATGTCGGAGGTGGCGTCACGCGCAAGGTCGTGGCCGACAGCCCGGAACTGATGGTCGTCGAGTTCCGCTTCTCCGAGGGCGGCGTGGGGGCCCTGCACAACCACCCGCATGTCCAGTCAACCTATGTGAAATCCGGCCGCTTTGAATTCACCATCGGCGACAAGACGTTCGAGATCGGGCCGGGAGACAGTCTTGTCGTTCCATCCATGGCCACGCATGGCTGCCGCGCGCTCGAGGCAGGGACACTCGTGGACACGTTCACGCCCCGCCGCGACGATTTTCTTTGAACTGCACAGGAGTGCGTTATGCTCAGCGTTGAAATCCGCCACGCGATCGATCCGAAGACGGCAAAGACCTTCGACACCCGGGCGCTCCGGCAGAATTTCCATATCGGCGACATCTTTCGCTCTGGAGAGATCGCCCTCATCTACACTCACTACGACCGCATGATCGTTGGCGGCGCCGTGCCGGGCGGCAAGAGCCTGACGCTGGACGAGGTGAAGCCTTGTGGCACCGCCTCGATCCTCGACCGCCGAGAGATGGTGGTTGTCAATATCGGCGGCCCCGGCGCCGTGAAGGCCGATGCGGAATACGAGATGGCCAAGGGCGACATGCTCTATCTCGGCATGGGCGCCGGACCGGTGACCTTTTCCGGCGAAGGACGTTTCTACATTCTCTCGGCGCCCGCCCATCACGCCTATCCCTCGCGGCTGATCAAGATCGAAGAGGCTGCCAATATGACGCTTGGCGCGCAGGAGACCTCCAACGAACGGACGATCTATCAGTTCGTGCATCCCGACGTGATGAAGTCCTGCCAGCTGGTCGTCGGCATGACGAAGCTGGCCAGGGGATCAATCTGGAACACCATGCCCTCCCATGTCCATGACCGGAGAATGGAAGCCTATCTCTATTTCGACCTGCCCGAGAGCCAGCGGGTTTTCCACATGATGGGCGAGCCGGACGAAACCCGTCATCTGGTGCTGAAAAACGAGGAGGGTGCCATCTCGCCGCCCTGGTCGATCCACAGTGGCGCGGGTACCGGCTCCTATACCTTCATCTGGGCCATGGCCGGCGACAATGTCGACTACAGGGATGTCGAGCTGGTTTCGATGGAGACGCTGAAGTGAACGCACTCTTTTCGCTGTCGGCAAAGCGCGCGCTTGTCACCGGCGCCAATACGGGCATCGGCCAGGCGATCGCCCTGTCGCTTGCCGAAGCGGGAGCGCACATCGTCTGCGCCGGCCGTTCATCCGTCGATGACACGATCGAAATGATCAGCAAGGCAGGCGGCAGGGCAGAAGGCCTCGCGCTCGACCTTTCCGATCCTCTTGCGGGACAATCGGTTTTCGAGAAAGCCGGCCCCATCGACATTCTCGTCAACAATGCCGGCATCATCCGCCGCGCGGATGCGGTCGATTTTGCCGAGGCCGACTGGGACGAGGTGATGGATGTCAATCTGAAGGCCGTGTTCTTCCTGAGCCAGGCATTTGCGAGAGCCGTGTTCGCGCGAGGCGGAACCGGGCGGATCATCAACATCGCCTCGATGCTGTCCTTCCAGGGCGGTATCCGCGTCGCCTCCTATACGGCATCGAAAAGCGGCGTCGCGGGGCTGACCAAGCTCCTTGCCAACGAGTGGGCGGCCAAGGGCATCAACGTCAACGCGATAGCGCCCGGCTATATCGCCACCAACAATACCGAAGCCCTGCGCGCCGATGAAACGCGCAACAGGGCAATCCTCGACCGTATTCCGGCAGGCAGATGGGGCGAACCGGAAGATATTGGCGGTACGGCGGTCTTTCTCGCCTCGCCGGCCGCGAAATACATCCACGGCGCAATATTGAATGTCGATGGAGGCTGGCTTGCCCGCTGAGCTTCCCCGCCTGCGCCGCAAGACGGGGAAGCGCGCCCGCCCCGGAATTGTCCATCTGGGCCTGGGCGCATTCTTCCGGGCCCATGGTGCGATCTATATCGCCGAAGCGATGAACAAATCGGGTGGAGATTGGGGCATCATCGGCGTCAGCCTGGTGCGGCCCGACCAGCGGGATCTCCTTGCTCCACAGGACTTTGCCTATACCGCCGTGGAGCTCGGCCCCAACGGAGAAACGCCACGCGTGATCTCGGTGATAGACGACGTGCTCGTCGCACGGGAAAATCCTCAGGCGGTGCTCCACGCGATGAGCGATCCCGCGATCCGCATCGTCAGCCTGACCGTAACAGAAAAAGGCTATTGCCACGAGCCGTCGACCGGACGCCTCAACCGCGCCCATCCAGACATCGTCCACGACCTGGAACACCCGGAAGCGCCCTTTTCGACGGTCGGCTATCTCGTGCGGGCGCTTCAGCGGCGGCGCGACGCCGGAAATCGGCCGTTCACGGTTCTATGCTGCGACAACCTTCCCGAAAACGGCAAGGTCGTGCGTGGCATCGTCGCCGAGTTTGCCGGGATGGTCGATCCGGACCTTGCCGACTGGATCGCCGCACGGGGCGCCTTTCCTTCCACGATGGTCGACCGGATCGTGCCGGCCACCAAGCCCGAAGACATCGAACGGCTTTCGAGACAGACCGGCGTTATCGATCTTTCGCCCGTCATGCACGAACCTTTCCGGCAGTGGGCCGTGGAGGACCACTTTGTCGACGGGGAGCGCCCCGACCTCGCGGCCGTCGGTGTCCAACTGGTCAAGGATGTGACGCCGTTCGAGCATATGAAGCTCAGGTGCCTAAACGGTACCCATTCCGCCCTGGCCTATCTCGGCTATCTTGCCGGCTACGAGACGATCAGCGACACGGTGGCCGATCCCTCCTTCGCAAGGTTCTGCAAGCGTCTCTGGAAGAACGAAATCGTTCCCGGGCTCAAGGCTCCCGAGGGTGTCGATCTCGTTGCCTACACGACCGCGTTGTTCAACCGCTATTCGAACCCGGCCATCCGCCACCGGACCTGGCAGATCGCCATGGACGGATCGCAAAAGCTGCCACAGCGCATTCTCTCGACCCTCGGCGAGAACCTCGGGGCAGGCCGCCCGGTGAAGGGCCTAATACTCGCGGTGGCCGCCTGGATGCGCTATGTTGGCGGCATCGATGAGAGGGGCGGCACCATCGATGTTCGCGATCCCCTGGCCGCCCGGCTGAAGACCTTGAGCGATGGCGCCGCGACGGATCGGGAAAGAGTTGCAGCGCTCCTTTCGGTCCGCGAGGTTTTTCCCGCAGCGCTCGCGGACAGCGAACAGTTCCGGCCGGCCCTCATGGCTGCCTATGCGGGATTGGTGGACAAGGGCGCGAAACGCATGGTGGAGGAGACCGGCGAATGATCGAGAGCTGGCGTTGGTATGGCCCCTTCGACGCGATTACCTTGCCCGAAATCGCCCAGACCGGCGCAACCGGGGTTGTGACCGCACTGCACGAGATACCCTATGGCGAAGTCTGGCCCGAAGACACGATCCGCGACCGTCAGGACGAGATCAAGGCAGACCCGGCACTAGGCCTCTACTGGAACGTGGTCGAGAGCCTGCCGGTCCACGAGGACATCAAGCGCGGCGAAGGCGATCTGGAGCGGCTGTTTGCCAACTACCGCCAGTCGCTGCGCAATCTCGCCGCCTGTGGCATCACGACGGTTTGCTACAATTTCATGCCGCTGCTCGACTGGACCCGCACCCAGCTTGACGCCTCGGTGGCGCGCGGAGGCTCGGCCTTGCGGTTCTCCCAGCCGCACATGGCGGCATTCGAGATCTTCATGCTGGAGCGCGAAGGCGCGGAAGCCGACTATACCGAAGAGGTCAGGCAGGCCGCCAAGGAATGGTTCGACACCTCGAGCGAGGGACTTCGCCAAAACCTGCTCAATTCCATCATGGCCGGGCTTCCCGGCGCTTTCGATCGCTACGACATCGAGGGATTGAGGACGAAGCTCGCGCAATATGAAGGTATCGGGCGAGACGATTTGCGCGCCAACTATGCCCGTTTCCTCGCCGAGGTGATCCCCGAAGCCGAGGAGTTCGGCATGCGCCTCTGCGTCCACCCGGACGATCCGCCGCGCAATATACTGGGCCTTTCGCGCATCGTCTCCAGTGGTGACGACATCGAATGGATCCTGGCCCAGCAGGACAGCATGGCCAATGGCCTGACGCTCTGCTCAGGCTCGCTCGGCGCCAATCCGGCCAACGACGTGCCGGCAATTGCCCGGCGCTTCGCTCCGCGCATCCATTTCGCCCATTTGCGCAATGTCTCGAAGGAGCCGGACGGCTCCTTTCAGGAAGCCGCCCATCTCGGCGGCGATACGGACATGGTCGCGGTGGTCGCGGCGTTGATTGCCGAAGAGCGTCGCCGAAAGCAAGAAAATCGCGCGGATGTCGCGATCCCGTTTCGCCCGGACCATGGACATGAACTCCTGGACGATATAGGCCGGGGCACCCACCCCGGCTATCCGCTGATCGGCCGCATGCGTGGTCTGGCCGAGCTTCGCGGCATCATCAAAACCCTTGACCACACGAGTATATCCTATGGCTGATACAGCTGGCATTCTTCTGCTTCACAATGACGACAATGTCGCAATCCTGACCGATCCGGTCGCCGCAGGAAGCGCGCCCCTCGGCTTCGGCGAGCCGCTGACCAAGCCGGTCGCCCGCGGTCACAAGATCGCCCGCGTGGCCATCGCCGAAGGCGAGAATATCTACAAATTCGGACAGATCATCGGCTTTGCAAAGCAGCCGATCGCACCGGGCGAGCACGTTCACACCCACAATTGCGCCTTCGGCGAACATGACCGCGACTACCGGATCGGCGCCGATCTCGACAAGGCGAAGGCCGCGATCCCGGTCATCGAGCCGGCCCATTTCATGGGCTACAAGCGCGCCAACGGACAGGCCGCCACGCGCAACTTCATTGCCATCTGCGCCACGGTCAACTGTTCAGCTACCGTGATCCGCAGGGCGGCCGACGAGATCAACCGGTCCGGCATCCTCGATCAATATCCGAATGTCGACGGCGTCGCAGCCTTTGCCCACGGCACCGGCTGCGCGATCACGATAGGCGGGCCAGGCTTCGACAACCTCCAGCGCGTACTCTGGGGCTATGCCACGCATCCGAATGTCGGCGCGGCCATTTTCGTCGGCCTCGGCTGCGAAACCATGCAAATTTCCCGCATGAAAACGCTCTATGGCGGCCACGACGACAGTCGTTTCTTCTCGCTGACCATTCAGGAGACAGGCGGAACCGCCTCAACCATCCGCAAGATTGTCGAGCATATTCGCGACGTGCTTCCGATCGTGAACGCGGTGAAGCGCGAGCCGATCCCTGCGTCCGAGCTGAAGCTCGCACTTCAGTGCGGCGGATCTGATGGCTTTTCCGGCATTACCGCCAATCCGGCGCTTGGTGTGGCCAGCGACCTGCTGGTCGGCATGGGCGGAACCGTCATCCTGTCTGAGACCCCGGAGATCTATGGTGCCGAGCAGCTCCTGCTACGCCGGGCCGCTTCCGCCGAGGTTGCGGAAAAGCTGATCGAGCGGATCAACTGGTGGGAAAACTATACGCGCATCAACGACGGCTCCATGGACAACAATCCGAGCCCTGGCAACAAGCTCGGCGGGCTGACGACGATTCTGGAGAAGTCGCTCGGTGCGGCGGCCAAGGCAGGCAGCACGCCGCTCAACGAAGTGCTGATGTATGCGGAGAAGATCAAGGGACCCGGCTTCGTCTTCATGGATACACCCGGCTACGATCCCGTTTCGGCGACGGGGCAGATCGCCGGCGGAGCGCAACTGGTCGCATTCACCACCGGGCGCGGGTCCGCGTTCGGCTCCAAGCCCGCTCCGACCCTCAAACTGTCGACCAGCAGCCGCCTCTATGACGAGATGCGCGACGACATGGACATCAATTGCGGCGATATCGTCACCGGCGGCGTATCGCTGGAGGCCAAGGGCCGTGAGATCCTGGACCAGGTGCTCGCTGCCGCATCGGGCCAGCGAACCAAGTCGGAGCTCTGCGGCCTGGGCGACAACGAGTTCGTGCCGTGGCAGATCGGCGCTGTGATGTAAGGCACTGAGCCCTGTTCTCTCCAAACCGGGAGAGCGGAGGGTCCAAATGAAAAAGGCCGGAGCAAGGGACCCCTGCTCCGGCCTTCTTGTATCGTATGAAAACGCCGTCCTACTTGATCATCGGGAGCAAATCGCTGACCGATTTTTTGGCATCGCCGTAGAACATCCTGGTGTTTTCCTTGTAGAACAGCGGGTTCTCGATGCCGGAATAACCGGTGCCCTGGCCGCGCTTGGAAACGAAAACCTGCTTGGCCTTCCACACTTCCAGCACCGGCATGCCGGCGATCGGCGAGTTCGGGTCTTCCTGTGCCGCCGGATTGACGATGTCGTTCGAGCCGATGACGATTGCGACGTCGGTTTCCGGGAAGTCCTCGTTGATCTCGTCCATTTCCAGAACGATGTCATAGGGAACCTTGGCTTCCGCCAGCAGCACGTTCATGTGGCCCGGCAGACGGCCGGCCACCGGATGGATGGCGAAGCGTACTTCCTTGCCGGCCGCGCGTAGCTTGCGGGTCAGTTCGGAGACGGCCTGCTGGGCCTGGGCCACGGCCATGCCGTAGCCCGGCACGATGATGACGCTGTCCGCATCGTTGAGCGCCGCGGCAACACCTTCCGCGTCGATGGCGATCTGTTCACCCTCGACGGCCATTGCCGGCCCGGTGACATTGCCGAAACCGCCGAGGATCACCGAGATGAAGCTCCGGTTCATGGCCTTGCACATGATGTAGGACAGGATCGCCCCGGAAGAACCGACCAATGCGCCGACCACGATCAGCAGATCGTTCGACAGCGAGAAACCGATCGCAGCCGCCGCCCAACCCGAATAGGAATTGAGCATGGAGACGACGACCGGCATGTCGGCGCCGCCGATACCCATGATCAGGTGATAGCCGATGAAGAACGCGAGGAGCGTCATCAGGACCAGCGTCCAGATGCCGGCGCCACCCACATAGAGAAGCAGCATCAGCAGCGAAAGGGCCGCCGCACCAGCGTTCAGCATATGGCCGCCCGGCAGTTTCTTCGCCTTGCCGTCGACCTTGCCGGCGAGCTTGCCAAAGGCGATGACCGAACCGGTGAAGGTGACCGCACCAATGAAGACACCGAGGAAAACCTCGACCTTCAGGATGTTGAGTTCGACCGGCGTCTTGTGGGCGAGGATCGCCGCAAAGCCATGCAGGCCGGCATGCGCGGCGTCACCCATGGCAGCGACATTTGCCGCCTCGAGATGAGCGTTGTAGCCGATGAAGACGGCTGCGAGACCGACGAGCGAATGCATGGCCGCGACAAGCTGCGGCATTTCCGTCATCTGCACACGTTGAGCGACCACCCAGCCGAGCGCGCCACCGGCGGCGATCAGCAGGATGGACAGCAGCCAGTTGCCCGAACCCGGACCGATCAGGGTGGCGAAAACCGCCAGCCCCATGCCGGCGATCCCGTACCAAACGGCGCGCTTGGCGCTTTCCTGGCCCGACAAACCACCAAGCGAAAGAATGAACAATACCGCTCCAACGACGTAGGCGGCCGTAGTGAATCCGAAATCCATAGCGCGCCTCTCCTTACGACTTCTGGAACATGGCGAGCATGCGCCGGGTGACCATGAAGCCACCGAAGATATTGATCCCTGCCATGAACACGGACAGGGCGGCGAGCACCAGGACGAGCCAGGAACCTGATCCGATTTGCATCAGGGCACCCAGGATGACGATTGAGGAAATCGCGTTGGTGATGGCCATCAGCGGCGTGTGCAGCGAATGGCTGACATTCCAGATCACCTGGAAGCCGACGAAGCAGGCCAGTACGAAGACGATGAAATGCTGCATGAAGCTCGCCGGAGCCAGAAGACCTGCGAGCAAGATCAGCCCGCCGCCGACGGTAAGCAGCGTAACCTGCTGCTTGGTCGCGGCCTTGAACGCGGCCACTTCCTGGGCGCGTTTTTCCTCGGGCGTCAGCTCCTTGGCCTTCTCCTTCGGCTTTGCCGCGGCAATCGCCTGCACCTTGGGCGGTGGCGGGGGATAAGTGATCGCCCCCTCGAACGTCACCGTTGCACCGCGGATGACGTCGTCTTCCATGTTGTGCACGACCTTGCCGTCTTTCGCCGGTGTCAGGTCGGTCATCATGTGACGGATGTTGGTCGAATAGAGCGTTGAAGCCTGCGAGGCCATGCGGCTCGGGAAATCGGTATAGCCGACGATCGTCACGCCGTTCGGAGAAACGATCTTCTGGTCTGCCACGGTGAGATCGCAGTTGCCGCCGCGTTCGGCAGCCAGGTCGATCACGACCGAGCCCGGCTTCATCGCCGCAACCATGTCGGCGAGCCAGAGCTTGGGCGCATCGCGGCCGGGGATCAGCGCCGTGGTGATGACGATATCGATGTCGGGAGCAAGCTCGCGGAACTTGGCAAGCTGCTTTTCGCGGAATTCCGGCGAAGACGGTGCTGCATAGCCACCGGTCGCAGCCCCGTCCTGGGCCGCCTCGAATTCGAGGAAGACGAATTCGGCGCCCATGGATTCGATCTGCTCGGCCACTTCGGGGCGCACGTCGAAGGCGTAGGTGATGGCGCCGAGCGAGGTCGCCGTACCGATCGCGGCAAGACCCGCAACGCCGGCGCCGATTACCAGCACCTTGGCCGGCGGCACCTTGCCTGCGGCCGTCACCTGACCGGTGAAGAAGCGGCCGAAATTGTTGCCGGCCTCGATCACGGCGCGGTAGCCGGCGATATTGGCCATCGACGAGAGCGCGTCCATCTTCTGGGCGCGCGAAATGCGCGGCACCATGTCCATGGCGATCACATTGGCGCCCTTGGACTGGCAGAGTTCCAGGAGCTCCTTGTTCTGTGCCGGATAGAAGAACGAGATCAGCGTCTTGTCCTTGGTCAGGCGCTTCGCCTCCGCATCGACCGGCGGGCGAACCTTGGCGATCACGTCGGCGGCCTTGTAGAGCGCGGCAGCCGTTTTGACCACTTCCACACCCGCTGCCCGATAGGTATCGTCCGAGAACCCGGCGGCAAGACCTGCCCCTGCCTCGATCACGCATTCATAGCCCAGTTTTTGCAGCTGGATGGCACTGTCCGGGGTCATCGCGACCCGCGCTTCCCCCTCGACTATTTCCCTTGGCGAACCGATTTTCAAGCCAATCTCCCGTTTAAGTCAGTAACCCCGGTGCTGAAATTCCCTGTTGAGACACGATCAGAACCAAGCCGCCATGTCCAGCCCAATCAGATCTTATGCATAGCCTTTCAACACGCCAACCCGCAGGAATGACGCGCCCCACCGAATAGCGAAAAATTCCCGGGATCGAAAGGCCGGCGCAGCGCGTTTCGGTACACCTGCTGGATACCGGCATCGCCGGCTTGGGGAACAAAACAAGCCGCCGGAGGTTAGTTGACGAGTGAATCGAAGGAGATGAACATGTTGCAGTGGATACTGATCTTGCTTGTCATTGCCGCCGTCGCGAGTCTTCTCGGCTTTCGGGGGGTGGCCGGCGTGTCCGCGGGCATCGCCCGCATACTGATCTTCGTCGTGCTGGTGTTGCTGATCATCGCCTTCTTTACCGGGATCATCGTCGTCGCCTGACAGATATCCGCGGTCTCAACGCTCGCCGTCAACCGTCCTGCTCAAAGGCAGGGCGGCCACTCGCGTTTGCCTGCCGCGAGAGGCCGGTTCTACGGATCAATGATCTCGCACCCGCAATACCCGCCGCCCAGGATCAGGCTCGCTTCGCTCAACTTCTCTGACGCTCTTCTGGCCTGAACCATTAAAAGGCCGAGGATGTCCGCTGCCGGCGCCCCAATCATGTGGCCAGGCACGAAACACATGAGGGTCTGACAACGACCTTGCTGAAGCGTGGAACGAATTCGACTCCGCCCTCGGCGAAGCAACGAAAATTCTCGTTCTTTCGATGGTCGGTCGACACAGCAGACACGATTGGCATCGCTATTCCACTCGGTTGCCACGCAATCACCACTGTTTCGGGACAGAATAAAACACCTGTCCGAATACTCTCTTTCAGTCATGTCTCTTTTGAATGACTCCGCTGGCAGAGACATTCAATATGTTCGTCCAGCTCAAGGAAACAGCAATGCGCCGACCGGAGATACATGTTCTCGTTGTCGAGAACCAGTACTTGATCGCCATGGAAGTCGAGCGGATTCTGGTCGAGAACCTGGACTGCCGAGTCAATATCTGCGCCTGCGAGAAACTTGAGGAAGAGCTCGCCGAGACAGCCTACGATGTGGTGATCATCGACGCCGCGCCTTCGCAAGACCTCAATCGCAGCCGTGCCCGACACGTTGCATCGACGGGTGCAGCAATCGTGTTCCTTTCGTCCTACGTCGAACCTGCGGAAGATCCCGCTGTCGTCGAAGGTGCCATGATCCTGACAAAGCCTCTGGACGCCGATCTCCTGCCCCGCACGATACTCGCGGCCTTGGGTGCCCGAAACGACTAGCCCACAGCGAAAGCCCGCTTGGTCACGGCGGAGGCATTCGCATCCGGCCCGTAATCGGCCTCTCCTGAAACGTCCAGCAGTTCCTGAAGCTTGTTCCTCGCGCGGTTGATCCGGCTCTTGATGGTGCCGACGGCACAGCCGCAAATTTCCGCCGCCTCCTCATAGGCAAACCCGGACGCACCGACCAGGATGATCGCCTCGCGCTGATCGCTCGGCAACTGATCCAACGCCTTCTTGAAATCCTGGAGATCGAGCGCGCCATACTGCTGCGGATGCGTCGCGAGCTGGGAAGTGAAAATGCCGTCTGTGTCCGATACTTCGCGACCGCGCTTGCGCATCTGAGAATAGAATTCATTGCGAAGAATGGTGAATAGCCAGGCTTTCATGTTGGTCCCGGGCTCGAAGTGATCCTGTTTCGCCCAGGCCTTCATGATCGTGTCCTGGACAAGGTCGTCAGCCACATGGTGGCGGCCCGAAAGAGAAACGGCAAAGGCCCGCAGATTGGGCAAGGCTGCCAGCATCTCTCGTTTGAAGATGCGTTCGGAGGCCGGTTCTCTAGCGCTCATTGGGCAGAATCCTTCATGGCATGGCGGTTGCCGGCACTCTTCTCTGCAGCGTCGAGCTTCTCGAGGAGAGCGAGAAACTTCTCAGGTATACCCTCTTCCTGGACGGACTGATAGAACTGGCGGAGTTGGGCGGTAATAGCCGAATGCGCATGCGCATTGGCCTTGCCTCTGCCGATTGATGCTTTTTCCGGAAATCTGGTCATTCTTTTCCAACCGGGTTGTGAACGTGTCACATGCAAACGGACAACGCCGAAGTTGGTTCCACTTGACCAGCGGTCTTTTTTTCCCAGTTCATCCGGAACCTTCTCGGCGAGCCCGACGTTGTGGCGTCATCATCATGAGGAGAAACGCCATGCTTTACTATGCCCTTGTATTCCTCGTCGTCGCGCTGATCGCCGGTGTACTCGGCTTCGGTGGCATCGCCGGCGCGTCTGCGGGTATCGCCAAGATCCTGTTCCTTGTTTTCATCGTGCTCTTCCTGATCTCGCTGGTGTCGCAGCTGTTCCGCAGAGCCTGACGCATCAACGAGCACATCAATGGGCCCAGTTTGTCGATTGAGAGGCCGGAACATCGTAAGGATGTTCCGGCCTCGCTCTTTGGGCTGTTGAGACTTCGACCTGCATGGCTGAAGAAACAGGGGAGCGGGAAACGATCGACAATTGCCCGGCAGCACCTGCTGCGCGTCAGTAGCGATCCAGCGGGATCGGGACCCGGTCTTTCCCGGTCAGCGCCAAAGCCTGCGCCTCGACGGCAGACGTCGACGGTTGCATCAACGCGGCCAACTTCCCGGGCTCGATGGAGCGGCGGATCGGAGCGCGGCCCGCGAGCAATTCCGGCTGGACCGGAATGCAGTCTCCATAAATCAACGAAGTGAGCTTTCGCGCTTTGCGGATTTCCTCGGGCAAAGCCGTCTGGCACGCGGCCCGGCTCTCAAAAGAGACCACGGCCACCGGTTCCTGGATGCAATTGGCGCTTTCGGCGTGGCACGCGACTAAAACCATCAGGGCCGCTAGGGTGCTCATCATCGTTCTCCTTCGAAAAGGTTAACGTTTCAAAGCGCCCGAAGTTCCCGGTCGTCAATATGCGATATGACCTGTCTACTCGTAGCTATCGAGAGGAAAAGTCAGCTGATAGAAGACGCGGCCGGGCTCGAATGTGTGAACTGCTGTTCCACTGACCGAGGACGGGACGACGCGTTCGAGGACTGTGCTGCCAAAACGCGCGGTTCTGGCGTTTTCGAACACCTCCGGCTCGACCTTGCCGAGCGGTTCTATCCATGTGACCCTTCCCAGATCACCCTTCTCGCTCCTGATGCGCTCGCATGACACGTCGATCGGCTGACGCCGCGCGAGGAAATCACCGTGGCTGACCGCGTTGACGGTAAGCTCGTGGAGCGCAAGGCCGATATGCAGGGATGCATTCGGAGTGAGAAGAAGGTCCTCACCGGAGACACGTATAAGTTCGGGGTTTTCCTGAACGTATTTTTCGACCTGTTGCTGCAGCAGGTCGCGGAAATGGGCACCTCGCCAGCTCGAATCCGTGATCAGGTCCTGCGACTGTGACAACGCGTACAAGCGGCCGCGGAACTTGCCCAGGAACATGTTGAGCGTGCCCGAATACCGGGCTGTCTGCGAGGCAATGCTCTGGATGATCGCAAGCAGGTTCTTCGAGCGGTGACTGACTTCCCGCAGCAATGCGCGCAGAAGGCGTTCGCGGCGGCGATCCTCGGTCCGGTCGATAACGACAGTCATCAGATAGGGTAGACCGGTCGACATCTGGATCATGCGGCAGCGGAACTCGAAGAAGGTATCCTCGCCGGCCTCGAGCTCGATTTCGGCCCGATCACCAGGGTCATGCAATCCTGCCTTCAACTCCGCGAGCTTCTCGCCGATCTCTGGTCCGAAGATCGAGGCATCGGTCGGGATCTGGCCCGGCCGCAGCTTCCAGCGCGATGGCAGCGTGGTGATGCAGGCATACTTACCCTCGTTGTCCTGCAGGATGAGGGTCGCACCTATGTCGATCAACGCGGTTATGAAGAACTCGCGCAGATACTCGTCTCCGCGCTGAGGCTCAAACCATGTCAATCTATGGACCACCTTGCAACTCCACCGCTCTCGGGCAATCGTGCGGCAGGCGGGAGATTGCCCCCGCTTGCCTGAACGCGTTCTTGCCACTCATTCCTTGAGAACCTGATCTCAGCTCGGGATCAGGCCTTTTCAGCGACCCTTTCATTGAAGAAAAGAGCTTGGCTGATCAACGCCTTGAGCATATCGGGGTTGAAGGGCTTGGTCACAAGGAAGGCCGGCTCCGGGCGCGCACCGGTCAAAAGCCGCTCCGGAAACGCGGTGATGAAGATCACGGGAACGGTATCAACCTTGAGAATATCATTAACCGCGTCGATGCCGGAGCTCCCGTCGGCAAGCTGGATATCGGCCAGCACCATCTTCGGGCTCGTCTTATCATAAAGAGCAACTGCTTCCGCATGGGTGCGGGCAATCCCCGTGACCCGGTGCCCGAGATCTTCCACCATCTGCTCGATATCGAGCGCGATCAGCGGTTCGTCCTCGATGATCATGATGTCGGTTGCGACCTGGCGGGAAATCTCAGCCGACGCCTCGTTGAAGAGGTCCGTGAATTCGTCATCGGTCACATCGAGAATGACAGCTGCGTCCTCCCTGGAAAATCCTTCGACAGTGACGAGAAGGAAAGCATGGCGCGCGCGCGTGGGAACGGCAGCAAGATTGGCCGCGGCGCGTTTTTCCCAGGCAAAGGGCGAGGAGACCTCCCGAATGTCTATATGGGTCGTGTCAAAGAGCGAGACGAAAAGTTTGTAGAGCGATACACGGTCGTCCCCACCTTTCGGGAAAATGGAAATATCGGCAATCAGGGCCTCGAGAACAGCCGCGACATAGGCGTCACCGGATGTTTGTGTGCCTGTAACGGCTCGGGCGTAACGTCGAAGGTAGGGAAGATGCGCAGCAACACGGGCGGTAAGAGACATTCAGCTTCTCCAATCAAGCACATTTTATAGTGCAAACTCGGCGGAAAACGACTGACATACAGAAAGGTTCCCGTTCGGTGGAACTTTTTTTATGTTAGCCTCATTATAAGGGGAATCTTTGTAAGAGTGACGGGGCAGTCGGCAATTTATGAAAAATCCGAGCAAAACCACAGATCGGAACAACTCAAAGAAAAGTGCTAGCCTGCAAAGCGACAAGTCAAACGCTTTGATCGCTGCAAAGCTGCGTAGTTATTACGACAGCATCGTCGACGAAGGAACGCCTGATCACTTCCTAGATCTGCTCGAGCGGCTGGACGCGGCCGAGCAGGAGAGCATGAAGAAATAGCACCGGGCGATTCCAAGCCATATGGTGCGGGATAATCCCACCAACCAATCAGGATTTCCGGCCGTATCCCCCGGCCTTGGCAAGCGCGAAGACGAGACTTCCTATCATAACGGTTGTCGCCACCGGGCTCTCCTGGATCATCCCAGGCAGGGCCGCGAGAAGACCCGCCGACAAGGGATCGCTCGCCTGGGCGCGGATCTGTCTTTGGATCATCGCCCGCCTGCGCGCCTGGCGGTTCAGGATCATCACCACCGCGATGACGAACAATGCCAATGCGATCGCCGTCAGCGCGACGACCATCGCCGCAGCGACCGGTCCCGCCTTGGACGAAACATAGAGCGCCAGGGCGACGACCAGCGCGACATAGGCCGTCAGAAACAAAACTGTCGCGAAAAAGGCGGCGATGCTGTTTCGCTTGACATCCGCGATGACCGGCTCGACGCGCCGTATCGCCATGGCAGCCAGCAGTTCGGCCAGGATATTCATCGCTCAGCGCCGGGTCAGCAATGCGGCGAGAAAGCCGATGCCCGCGGCGATGCCAATCGCCTGCAGCGGATGACTGCGGATCTGCGCCTCAAGATCGTGTTCAGCCGAAACCGCGCTGCTGCGCGCCGACTGAAACGCCTGCGTGGAGGCCTGCGCCACATCCGCACCGAGTTTGGAGGCTCGGCTTCCGGCTTCCTGAAGCTTGTCGTTGCCAAGCGCCGCGAGAGCCTGGGTCAGCGCCGCGATATCCCGGCGAAGGTTTTCAAGTTCTGCCTGCACATCCCGCACGCTCGCGTCGTCCTTGCCGGTCGTCCTGTCTGTCGTCGATGCTGCGGCCATTTCGCTTCTCCTGTGTTGAAGGGCTTTCGCCACCAAACGCCCCGAATGCGGATTGGTTCCTACTAATAGCCTGTTTTCAGTGGAGTTTACAATTCACTTCGCCGCCGACGCGGCCCGCATCACCCACGGTGTTCCCAACCGGTTGCGGAACTTCCCTTTCCCCCGGACGTTGTCATGTCCGAGGCCACAAGCCTCTTTGTCGAAACAACGAAAGGATGCTGACATGAACTGGAATCAGGTCGAAGGCAATTGGGAGCAGTTCAAGGGCAAGGCCCAGACCCAGTGGGGCAAGCTCACCGGTGATGACCTTGACGTCATCAGGGGCAATCGCAAACAGCTCGCCGGCAAAATCCAGGAAGCCTATGGCAAGACACAGGAAGAGGCCGAGCGCGAGATCGACTCCTGGCTCAGCCGCCACTGAGCATTTGCCTTCCAATCCCAAGAGCCCGGCACATCACGCCGGGCTTTTTTCGTTTCCGGTAAAGCCGGTAGGCGTGAGCAGCCGGCACGCTTGACGATTAGCGATCGCGGTATTGTCTGTCCTCGGGTCATCGGCTAGGACGCTGATCAAGGCCGTGATCAGCGAGGAGCGTGCGCCAATGACCCGAATCGTCTTTCTCGACCGCGACACGCTTTCGCCGGAGACGAAGCTTCGCGCACCGGATTTCCCTCACGATCTGGTCGTCTACGATCGCACCGCCCCGGACGAAGTCGCCGCGCGCGTTGCCGAGGCGGATATCGTCATCACCAACAAGGCTCCGCTGCGCAGCGAGGCGCTGGCGACGGCGAAGAAGCTCAAGCTCATCGCAGTCGCCGCGACCGGCACCGATTGTGTCGATCTCGAAGCCTGCCGCACCGCCGGCATCGCGGTCTGCAACATCCGTAACTACGCGACGAACACGGTTCCAGAACACACATTCGCGCTGATCCTGGCGCTTCGCCGCAGTATCGTTCCCTACCGCCAGTCGGTTATCGACGGCCGCTGGCAGGAAGCCAGGCAATTCTGCTTCTTCGATCATCCCATTTCCGACCTTGCCAATTCGACGCTCGGCATCATCGGTTATGGCGCACTCGGCAAGACCGTCGCTACGATTGGTGAAGCCTTCGGGATGAAAATCCTGATCGCGGCGCGCAAGGGCGCCGAACGCGTGACGTCGCCACAGGTGGATTTCGACGAGGTGATGCGAAAGAGCGATGTCATCACCCTTCATTGCCCGCTGAACACCTCCACCCGGGGCCTGATCGGCGCCCGTGAATTCGCCCTGATGGAGCGGAAGCCTCTACTGATCAATACCGGACGGGGCGGTCTCGTGGACGAACTGGCGCTGGAAAAAGCGCTGGATGAGGGACTGATCGCCGGCGCGGGCTTCGACGTCACCGACGGCGAGCCTCCCGCAAAGGACAGCCCGATGATGCGCATTGCGGGTCGCCCGAATGTCATTCTGACACCGCACGTGGCATGGGCGAGCCGCGAGGCGATCCAGGCGCTCGCCGATCAGCTGATCGAGAATATCGAACTCTTTCAGCTGGGAACGCCGCGCAACATCGTTGCTTAAATGAGGGCAAGCCCGACCATCGGCCGAGTAAGCGGCTGGAAGAATTTATGCTAATCGGATTCCCGTTCGGATTCGTCGCGGGAATCGCGGCAAGTCCGTCACAGGCTGGCAAGGAGAACGCAGATGAAATTCGTGGATGTCGCCGGTAGCGGCGAAGATGTGCTGACGGCAAGATCGAGCTCGCTCGGCCTCATCAGCCTCAACCGCCCCCGGATCATCAACAGCCTGTCGCTTTCCATGGTTCGCGCGATCGACGAAGCGCTCGACAGCTTTGAAGCGGACGCCGACATCGCCGCCGTTCTCGTGACCGGCGAAGGCGAACGCGGGTTGTGCGCCGGCGGCGACATCAAGATGCTCTACGAGTGTGGCAAGGCCGGAAGCCCCGAGCCCGAAACCTTCTGGCGTGAGGAATACCGGCTGAACGCCCGGATCGGTTCCTATCCCAAGCCCTATGTCGTCGTGATGGAAGGCATCACCATGGGTGGCGGCGTCGGCCTGTCAGGTCACGGAAGCCACCGCATTGTCACGGAAACCACGCGGCTTGCCATGCCCGAAACCGGCATCGGCTTCTTTCCCGATGTCGGCGCCACCTGGCTTCTGTCGCAAGCGCCGGGAGAACTCGGCACCTGGCTCGGTCTGACCGGCGAGCCGGTCGGACCGGGTGACGCTATAGCGGCGGGCTTTGCCGACTGGTTTGTGCCGGCCGCAAACCTGCCGGCGCTCGCCGCGAAACTCGCCGCTCTGCCGACCGGAGCCGGCCACGAGCAGGTATCCGTCACGATCGCCGCTTTCGCTGAACCGGCGCCCGCCACGATCTTCGGCGGGAACCGCGACATCATCGACCGCTGCTTTGCCTTCGACAGCATCGAGGAAATTCTGGAAGCGCTGGCTTCGGACAGAAGCGAGATTGCGGAAAAGACCCGCGCGACGATGCTCACACGCTCTCCGACGAGCCTGAAGGTCACACTGGCGCTGCTGCGCAAGGGCCGGACCTCGCCGGATCTCGAAACGTGCCTTGAGACAGAATTCGCCGCGACCGCCCAGATCCTGCAAACGCCCGATTTCTATGAGGGCATCCGCGCCGCGATCATCGACAAGGATCGCAATCCGCAATGGGCGCCGGCAACGCTGGCCGATGTCGGCCCGGGCATCGTAGAGGCCTTCTTCAAGCCCCATCCTCAGCCGCTGTTCGGCTGAGCCGCTGGTTTCGGCGGGGCAGGCACTGACGGCCCCGTCCCGCCACAAAGCGACGCCGATTGCCGGAGCACCGCAGCCGTCAACCGGGCAGGCGGACGGTCATCTCCATCTCGATCTGCAGATCGGGCCCGGCAAGGGCAGCGACGCCGATGCCCGTGAGGCTCGGTTGTGCGCCATCGAAAAAGGCGCCGAGATGCGCCATGGCCTCGCCGACCCGCTCGGGCGTGAGATCGGTCACGTAAACGCGCACCAGCCCGATATCCTGCGGTGTGGCACCGATCGCATCGAGTGCCGCCTTGGCGTTGACACAGACGAGCCGAGCCTGCTCGCCAAGATCCGCCGGTGCAGGTCCGCCGCCTGCCTGCCAGGCCACCTGGCCGGAGATGAAGGCAAGCCGGCCCGGCTCCATGATGCTGATCTGCGAATAGCCGAGCGCGCCGGCATCGGGCAGGGTCGGCGGGTTCAAGCGGTGAAGTGTTTGTGCCATGTCTCTTCCTTCCTGTCGTCGTTTCGCTGCCGGTCTTCATCTACCGTAAAGCATGGCCGCTATAGCCGGTTGATTGACGAATGGGCGTCGACACAGAAGCGAACGAGCGGAGTGAGCTTATGCTGCGTACCAATCTGAATGACATCCAGGTGTTCATGGCGGTGGTCGATGCCGGCAGTTTCATCGCCGGCGGCAAGGCGATGGGCCTCTCGCGCTCGGCGGCGGGCAAGGCCGTCATGCGCCTTGAGGATCGGCTCGGCGTGCGCCTCCTCAATCGCACCACACGGACGCTAAGCCCGACCGACGAAGGCCGGGTGCTCTACCAGCGCGGGCTGCAGATCCTCGCCTCGGTCGACGAAGCGGAGGCGAGCGTTGCCGGAAAGAGCGGCACGCCGCGCGGTGTACTGCGATTGACGGTACCGGATGCCTACGGCCGCCACGCGCTTCTTCCGATCATCGGCGCCTACATGAAGGCCTGGCCCGAGGTGCAGGTCGAGGTGAGCTTCACCGACCGCGTGACCGACATCGTCGAGGAGGGCTTCGATCTGGCGGTGCGGATCGGCGTCGACTCTTCGGACACACGCCTGGTTTCCCGCGTCGTTGCCCGCTGCCGGGCGATGCTCTGCGCCTCCCCCTCCTACATAGCCGAGCGGGGAGCACCGTCGGATCTCGATGATCTGGCCAGTCATGACTGTCTTGTCTTCAGCAGCCGCAACCAGCGCCAGGCCTGGCGTTTTCCCAGCGAACAGGGCGACTCGATCAAGGCACAGGCACGCAGTCGTTTGCGGCTCGACAGCGGCGAGGCACTTCTCGGCGCCGCGCGCGCAGGGCTTGGCATCGCCTTCCTTCCGGATTTCCTGATCGCCGGGGACATCGCCGCCGGACGCCTCGCCCTAGTCCTTCCCGAGCACGGATCCGGTGATGTGCCGATCCTTGCGCTCTATCCCGACAAACGCCTGCTCGACCCCCGCGTCAGGCGGTTCATCGACCTGATGGTGGAGGAGTTGGGAAGTTGACGCAGCGGCCGACCACCGAACAACGGCGCGGCCATGACGGACTAAGACCCGGCCGCCTGAACGACGATGACGCTCACCCTCACTCGATCTCGTAGGGCGTCGCATTCCGCACCCTGGGATCGACGATGAGCTTGCGCTTGAGTGGCGGAACCGCGCGGCTCGTGCATTTCGTCCGCTCGCAGATGCGGCAGGAGATGCCAATCGGATCGTAGGCGGCGCGATTGGTGAGATCGAGACCATCGGAATAAACGAAGGCGTCAGCGTAAGAAATTTCGCAGCCAAAGGCCAGCGCGTAGCGCGGCTGGGCGGCGCGGAAGCCGAGAGTGCCCTTGTTGACCTGCATGGCAAGACAGAGGTAGCGCACACCGTCCGGCGTTTCCGCCAGCTGGCGGATGATCCGGCCCGGCACCTCGAACGCCTGATGCGCATTCCATAAGGGGCATGCCTGCCCGAAGCGGGCAAACTGCAGGCGGGCGGCGCTGTGCCGCTTGGTGATATTGCCGGCCCTGTCGATGCGGGCGAAAAAGATCGGTACGCCCTTCTGGCCGGGGCGCTGCAGTGTGCTCAGGCGATGGCAGACCTGCTCCAGCGAGGCGCCGAAGCGCGCGGCGAGAAGCTCGATGTCGTGACGCAAATCGCGCGCCGCCTGATGGAATGCCCTGTAGGGCAGGATCAGGGCGCCGGCGAAGTAGTTGTGCAACCCGATCCGGCAGATCTCGACGGCCTCCTCCGTGCGGAAGCCCGCCGATTTCAGCACCTGCTCGATCTTGTCCCGGGCATGGAGCTGAGCCACCTGCACCGCAATCTGGAAATCGCGCGTCGGCGCGGAGATGTAGCGGCTGAGCGTCAGGATGCGGCTTTTCGGGTCGAACCGGCGGATCGCCTCGTCGCCGGCTTCGCCGCGCGTGACCCGCACCCCATGGCGTTGTTCCAGAAAGGCAGAAATCGCCAAGTGATTGTCGCCCTCCCCCAGCCCAAGCTCGGCGGCAAGGCTTTCCGCCTCGATATCGATCTCGTGGATATAGTTGTCGACGAAGTGGAAGAAATC
>JBAYTX010000045.1:0-31379 GCA_041675415.1 Rhizobium sp.
ACCGCGATGTCCTCGATCGCCTGATGGGTGATGCCGCCCGGTGTGGTGATGCCGGGCAGGAAGCCCATCAGTCTGACCTTGCGGTTGGAATATGCGATGGAATTGATCAACTGATCGTAGGGCCGGCGGTAGAGAAAGACCGAGAAGGTATGGATGAACGGACGGTATCCCTGCATGGCGAGGCCGCCGGCAAAGGAGAGCATGTTTTGCTCGGCCATGCCGAGCGAGATGAATTGTTCGGAATGCCGGTCCCGGAAGCCATCGATTTCGCAGGAGGAGGTGAGGTCCGCCGAAAGGCAGAGCACGTCAGGCCGGGCCGTCGCGAATGCCTCGAATGCCTTCGCATAGGGGCGATTGACAATTTCGACCATGTTCAGTTCCCTTCCATCGCATTCACATCGACGCCGAGTTCAACAGCAAGCGCCGCCTGCATTTCCAGCCGTTCCTGCGCGCTCTTGAACCGCACATAATGCAGGCGCGGGAAGCGCTTCTTGAGGAAGGCCATCCCCTGATAGGGCGAGGTATTGGCGAGGATAATGAGTGGCTTGCCCGGTTCGGCGCTTGCAGCGGCATTGCGCAACGCCTCGAGATCGTGTCCGTCGACCGACCGGCAGGTGACTCCGAAAGCGCCCACTCTCGCGGCGAGATCGCCGAGATCAAGCACAGAGGGCATGGCGCCGTCACATTGCTGCCGGTTGACGTCCACGACGACGCGGATGTTGTCGATCCGGTGGTAGGCCATTGCCGCCAGGCATTCCCAGGTCTGCCCCTCCTGGAATTCGCCGTCCGACATATAGGCCCAGACCTTGCCCGGTTCGTTCTTTCTGAGGCGCGCCCAGGCGACACCGGCGGCCATTGAGAGGCCCTGTGCCAGCGAGCCGGTGGTCACTTCCATGCCGGGGCTGTGTTCGGCTCCAATCATTTCGACTGAGCCCCCGTCTTTGTTGAAGTGGTCGAGCGCGTGTTCATCCATCCGGCCCATTTCGATCAGCGCGGAATAGATGACGAGCGCATAGTGGGCAGGCGAAATGAAGAAGCGATCGAAATGCGGTTCGGTCGGGCCGTGATAGCCGGCTCCTGTAAAGGCATCAGGGTTCCGGGCGGAGGGTACACCGCGGAAGGGCAGTGGCACCTTCGGCAGTGTCGGATCGCCGAGCGTCAGAAGTTCATTGTAAAGCAGCGCCAGACTTTCCGCGGCGGAACAGGCCTGGCTGAGATAGCCGCCGTTGTTCCTCATGGTGTGAAAGAAGACGCGCCGACGGATGCCGAGCGCTATGTCCTCGGTAGTCTTCTGGTTCGAGAGGGTCATTATCTCAGCTCCGTTCGGGGAAAAGCGCCTTCAGACCCTCCGGGGAAGGGGTAGCAATGCCGCGTTCTGTGATGAGGCCGGTAATCAGGCGTGCCGGCGTGACGTCGAAGGCCGGGTTTGCCGCGGGGCTGCCTTCCGGCGAGATGCGGACGCTTGAAATCGAGCCGTCGGACGTGCGGCCCTGCACGAAGCTCACCTCGTCGCCGGCCCGTTCCTCAATCGGGATTTCCTTGATCCCGTCATGGACAGTCCAGTCGATGGTGGGCGAGGGGAGCGCCACATAGAAAGGCACGCCGTTGTCATGGGCGGCAAGCGCCTTAAGATAGGTACCGATCTTGTTGCAGACGTCACCATCCGCGGTGGTGCGGTCGGTGCCGACGATTACAATGTCGACATCACCGCGCTGCATCAGATGGCCGCCGGCATTGTCCACGATCAGCGTGTGGGGCACGCCATGACCGGTCATTTCCCAGGCGGTCAGGTAAGCGCCCTGGTTACGAGGGCGTGTCTCGTCAACGTAGACGTGGACAGGAATGCCTTCCTCGACGGCCATGTAGATCGGCGCCGTCGCGGTACCGTAGTCAACGGTCGCAAGCCAGCCGGCATTGCAGTGAGTGAGGATGCGTACCGGCTCACCCGGCTTCTTCGTTGCCGCGATGTCCCGAATGACCCTCAGTCCGTTCGCACCGATCGCGCGGTTGAGCGCGACATCCTCCTCCGCGATTTCCGTAGCGCGCCCGTAGGCGGCTTCGACACGGTCGTCCTCTGAGAGCGGGCGCAGGTGATCGCGCATCGCGTTCAACGCCCAGCGCAGGTTGATCGCCGTCGGGCGTGTTTCGTTCAGCTCCTCCCACACGGCATCGAGATGGGCATCAGACGGATCCTTTGCCATGGCGATGGCCACGCCATAGGCGGCGGCGACGCCGATAAGAGGGGCGCCGCGCACCCACATGTCGCGGATTGCGACGACGACATCGGCAACCGTCTCGAGCGTTACCACACGGAATTCATGCGGCAACCAGCGTTGGTCGATGATGTCGACCGTGCGGCCGTCATCGTTGAGCCAGATCGTATGGTAGTGTCGTTCTCCGACTTTCACGCGAGTGTCTCCTTCTGAAGCCGCTCCGCCGTGGCGCGGATGTCCTTGAGGCTGGGGATTCGATGCCGGTTGACGGCGAGATGACGTCCGAGCTTCAGCGCTTTGCTTTCGCAGGCAGCTCGACGGTCGTGGTCGGCAATGGTTTCGAAATCGGCATTATGGGCGAGGCCGAGAATGCGGCGGTGGATTTCGATGCCGGCAAAGCCCAGCATTTCGTGATAAATCTCATCGAGCACGATGTTCAGCGCCTGTTCGGCGCCGAGCGGGTCGCCGCGGTTTTCGAATAGGCTTGCCTGGTAGAGGATACCCTTGCGCTCACTTCGCCAAAGGTTCGCGAATTCGGCGCGGAACGTCTCCCAGATCGTCTCGATGGTGTCGAGCAGGTAGCTACGCATCGCATCGCGCGCGCCGGGTGCGGACTCGTGACCGGTTTGCGAGAAATAGCTCATCCAGAAATTGGCGAGCAGCATGCCGATGTCGAAGCTGATCGGCCCGTAGAAAGCGAATTCCGGGTCGATGACCCGGGTTCCATCGTCCGTGACCATGATCGAACCGGTGTGCAGGTCGCCGTGGCAGAGTGTTTCGGCCTTGGTGGAAAAGAGATGCTTCAGCCGTTGCGCCTCGACCTTCAGGTCGCGATCGGCGCGAAGTTCCGCCACGAGCGGGTCGAGCTGCGGCGAGGTGTGGCGGTTCATCTCCGCCTCGAAATAGGGGTCGGAGAAGACGAGGTTTTCCGTAATGTCGCAGAGTTCCACATTGTCGGCGAAGAGCGCCATGTCGGCCTTCTTGTCGCGCGTGACCATGCAGAGGTCCGAGCCGCGAAAGAGGGTTCGAGCGACGAAGAGGCCGAGGTCGCGGCCGATCTTGGGCAACTGCCGGCCATCGATCAGCGCGCGGCGCAGAATGACGTGGGGTGTCAGGTACTCCATGACGATGATCGCCTGGTCGGCATCGAAGAAGAAGACCTCCGGCACCATGCCCGGATCGCGCGCCCCCTGGCGCACGAGCGCGTGGTATTCGAAGAAGGAGCGCTTCAACGGCAACGGCCAGCTCTCGCCGACGAGGCGCACATAGGGCAGCGCCTGCTTGACGATCGCAGCTCCCTTTGCGCCAGTGACGATGAAGACGAGATTGAGGTTGCCGTCGCCGACTTCCCGCACACTCCATTGAGTGAAATCGTCCCCGATCCTTTCCTTCAAAACGGCATTGCTGCCAAGTCGGCGCGGCAACGTCCCGGTGCTGAGCGCCTCGAACCCTTGCTTGTCCATATCGTCCTCCTCCTGCGCACGACGCCGCTTCACCGCGCGTCGCCGTACCGCGATGTAACTCCAGCTAAAACGTCATTCTGTCAAATGTCAATGGCCTTGACATTTGACGAGCACCTATCCTAACCTGCTGACATCGGGAGGAGACAATGAGCGAACAGGAAGTGTTTCGCGTTGAGGGCGTGCACAAATCCTTCGGGGCCGTACCGGTCCTTCGAGGGGTGGAGCTCGCCCTCAAGGCTAGCGCCGTGACGGTCTTGATGGGTGCCAACGGCGCCGGGAAGTCGACGCTGGTGCGTATCCTGAGCGGCGTCTATGCGAAAGACGCTGGCAGGATCACGCTGGCGGGTGCCTCCTTCGAGCCTTCGGCGCCCGCCGAGGCGATACGGGCTGGCGTCGTCACCGTGCATCAGAACATCAATGACGGCGTCGTCGCCGATCTCGACGTTGCGACCAATCTGACGCTTGATCGGTTGAACGGACGAGGGGCCAGACTTTTGTTCAATCCGCGTCGGGTTCGACGCGAGGCTGCCGAAGTAGCCTCGCGCATGGGGCTGACCATAGACCTTTCGGCAAACATCAACGACCTGACGCTTGCCGACCGCCAGATGGTTTCGATTGCTCGCGCCATGGCGCATGAACCGAAGGTGCTGATCCTCGATGAGCCGACCTCGTCGCTGTCGACTGCTGAAGCCGAGCGTCTCTTCAGTCTCGTTGAGCGCCTGAAGGCTCACGGGGTTGCGATCCTCTATATTTCCCATCGCATGTCGGATATCCGCCGATTGGCCGATAGTATCGTGTCGCTGAGGGATGGTCGTATTGCCGGCCGCTTCGAAGGGCCGGACCTCGATTACGAGGGAGCAGTCAATGCCATGCTCGGACGCAAGGTGTCGGCAGGTGCAGTCACGGTGCAGGAGCGGGGGGCGTCCATTTTCAGCGTCCGCGGCCTTGCGCTTTCCGAACAGGCGCGACCCTTCGACTTCGAGGTAGGAGACGGCGAGATCGTTGCGGTCACCGGTCTTGTGGGCGTCGGCAAGACGGCGCTTGCGGAGACACTGTTTGGCGCACGAGCCCCGGCCGCGGGTGGGATGATGCTCGACGGAGCACGCTACGCGCCAAGGAATACCGGTCAGGCGATTGCCCGCGGGGTGTTTCTCGTTGCCAAGGACCGGGCGGAAAGCGGTATCGTGCCCGACTTCAACATTTTTGAGAACATCAGTCTGCCCTTCCTGCGCAGACTTTCCTACTTCGGTATATCAAGCCGTCGGGCCGAACGGGCCAAGGCACGGGATCAGATCGCATCACTCGGGGTCGTTTGCCGCAGCGAACGCGACGAGATGCAGACCCTGTCCGGCGGCAACCAGCAGAAGGTGATGGTCGGGCGCTGGCTCTCGGAGCCATCGCGCCTCCTCATTCTCGACGAACCCTTCCAAGGTGTCGACATCGCGGCCCGTCGCGATGTCGGCGCAAAACTGCGTGCTTCGGCCGCCGGGCGTGCCACGATTCTTTTTCTGACCGAACTCGATGAAGTCTTCGAGGTCGCCGACCGCATCCTTGTGATGTCAGAGCAGACCATCGTTGGCGAGCATCGCAACGCCGACATCGATGTCGAGCGCTTGCTCTCGGAGATCGCCGGTCAGTTCCATCAACAGGTCAGTACATCATGAGCAACGAACAGAGCAAATCCGCGGCTTCAGCCCACGTTCTTCCGACTGTGCCCGGCTTCAGGGAAACGGCGATCAAATACGGCTTTCTCGTCCTCCTCGCCGGGATGGTCCTTTATTTCTCGCTGGTAACCGGCGGTTTTGCCTCGCCGCAGAGCGCCGTCTTCATTCTGCAATCGGTATCGATCACGGGCATTCTCGCGCTCGGAGTGACGGCAACACTCGTCGTGGGCGGTTTCGATCTGTCGATCGGCTCGGTCGCCACCACGGCGATGATGGCGTCTTCCTATGTGATGGTGGTCATGGGCGGTGATGCCGCTACGGCGACGCTCGTCTGCCTCGCGATCGGCGTATTGGTTGGCTTGGTCAATGGCATCATCATCGTCTATATGCGCGTGCCGGACCTGTTAGCGACGCTCGGCATGATGTTCCTGCTGCTCGGCCTGCAGCGCATCCCGACCGAAGGCCGCTCGATTGCCACCGGCATGACGCTACCGGACGGATCGGTCGCGACGGGGTCCTTCAGTCCTGCATTTCTGGCGCTCGGGCGGCATCGCTTCGACCTTGTCCTGCCCAATCTCGTGCCGGTTTCGGTCGTTGTGCTGGTCGTACTTGCAATCGCAATCTGGTTCTTCCTCGAATATACGCGCTTCGGCCGCATGATGTATGCAGTCGGGTCGAATGAGCGCGCTGCCGGCCTCGCCGGCGCGCCGGTCAACGCCTACAAGATTTCGGCCTATATCATCTCCGGTGTCTTTGCTTCCGTCGGCGGCATCCTGCTCGCGGCGCGCCTCGGTCGTGGCGACATCGCCTCCGGCAACAATCTGCTGCTCGATGCCGTGGCGGCCGCGTTGATCGGCTTCGCCGTACTCGGCGCTGCGAAACCGAATGCTCTCGGTACGGCCGTCGGTGCACTCTTCGTCGGCATCCTCTTGCAGGGCCTGACGATGATGAATGCCCCTTACTACACTCAGGATTTCGTCAAGGGAGCGGTGCTCGTCGTCGCCCTGATCTTCACCTTTGCACTCTCGAAAAGAGGCAAACGCTGACGGCGGCATCCGCCGCCGGATAACCAAAGTTCACCAGTGGAGGAGACTGAAATGAAAATTAATCGGAGAACTCTGGGCAAATGGACGCTCGGGCTGTTGGGGGCGGCGGCATTCGCGGTACCGTCCCTGGCTGCCGACATGCCGGCGCCCCTGGACAAGCCCGGCGACCTGAAGATCGCGCTCGTGCGATATCTTTCGACCGGAGACTTCTTCCAGTCGTACCTTGCCGGTGTCGAAGCGCAAGCCAAGGCGCTGGGCGTGCAGTTGCAGGTATTCGACAGCCGTCAGGATGCAGCGCTCCAGGCTGACATGGTCGATCAGGCGATTGCGCTCGGCGTGCAGGGGATCATCATCCAGCACGGTCTGACGGAATCGATGAAGGAGGCTGCGCAGCGCGCCGTCGACGCGGGTATCAAGGTCGTCGCCTTCGACGTCAACGTCGAAAACGAGATGATTCCGCAGATCGAGCAGTCTGACCGCGACCTTGCCCGCCTTGCCCTCGAACAGGCGATCAAGGATAACGGCGAAAGCTTCAAGGCCGGATACGTCTATGTTGCCGGCATTGCGCCGCTGGACCGTCGCGACGAGACCTGGAAAGCCTTCAAGGCGAAGTACTCCGGCATCAACGAAGCCGCGCAGTTCGGCACGATGGACAATCCGATCGCCAACTCCGTGGCCAATCAGGCCCGTTCCGTGATCACGGCAAATCCGGACATCACTGTTATGTTCGCACCCTATGACGAATTCGCCAAGGGCGTGAAGATCGCGGTCGACGAGGCGGGCCTGTCTTCCAGCGTGAAGATCTATTCGGCCGATATCTCGACCTCGGACATCGCCGCGATGCGCGAGCCGGGCTCAGCGTGGGCAGCGACCGCAGCCACGAATCCGGCCGTCGTCGGCCAGGTTTCCGTCCGCGCGCTCGCCATGCTTCTCGCAGGCGAGGATCCCGGCCATCAGGTCATCGTGCCGCCGACCCTCATCACCCAGAAGGATCTGAACGACCAGGACATCAAGAACATGGAAGAACTCGGCGTGAAGCTACCGCAGTTCGCCCATGCCGACGTCGCCATGCCGGCCTGGATGCCTAAGCCCTGACTTATGCGTCAAGGGGAAAGGAGAGGGGGCGGTCCGACGGGCCGCCCCCTTCTTGTTGTCACCGTACCCCGAAGGGTTTCTTCGTCAGGACGACAGGAAAAGCCGTGCCCTCACCCCTGATAAGCCGGCGGAATTCTGAACGGGCTCAGCCCCATGCGTCCATGGAAGGAGTCGGCACCAGGATCTGAGAACGGTTGGTCGCTGAGGTGCTCCGGTGGGCTTTCTCTGAGGACGGCACGCCGAAGGTTCAGGTGCCACAGCCAGAGCTCTGCCCGATCTCTTCCGCGACGTGGAATGCTCATGAGGGCGGGGGATCAGAGTCTGTCTTTGTCATGAGAGACAGGGCGATGGCCGGTGGGACGTCGTCGTGAGCGTTCGTCACTATCACCTGATAGGGGCCGGCCGCGGCGATGCTCTACTTGGGTGCGCTCCTGAGCGGCGGCCTGTCTCGACTTTACGCTATTGTTTCGATCAAGACGCTTCTTGCCCGGGCGGCCCGGGATCGGAACAACTCTATACCCGCTCCGTTCCCGGGGTCAGGACGATCAACGCATCGCGGCTGCGATATTGCCGCCGTCGACGGTCGTGACGTCGGCTGTGGTTCGTTCGGCGAGCGCATGGTGCACGAAAGCGCGCGCCACGTCCTCGGCCGTCACTTCGAGACCGAGCAGGTTGCCGGCCATGTATTCCTTTACGGAGACGCCGCGCGACGCCGAGCGGTTGGCAATCATCTCGTCGTTGAGCAGGCCCGAGCGGATACGGTCGGCGTTGACGGCATTGACGCGGATATGGTCGCCGCCGTGTTCCAACGCGTATTGCCGGGACAGGAACAACGTCGCTGCTTTCGGCAGACCGTAGGCACCGAATTTTGCTCCAGGATTTACCGCCTGCTTGGAAGCGTTGAAGAGCAAGACGCCGCCGGTCTTCTGCGCCTTCATGATGCGCACGGCATTCTGCGCCACGGTCTGGTGGGCGAAGAAGTTCAGCTCGAAGCTCTTGCGTAGCAAGGCATCGTCCATCGTGGCGATCGGGCTTTCCCAGGCCGCGCCGGCATTGGACACGACGATATCGACGCCGCCGAAGGTCGCGACGGTCTTGTCGAAGGCGGAGCGTACGGAGGTGGGATCGGTGATGTCGCAGGCGAGGCCGATCGAATTGTTGCCTGCGCTCTTTGCCACCGCTGTCGCCTTCTCGCCGTCGAGGTCGAGCACGACCGCATGTGCGCCCTCGGCCACAAAGGCCTTGACGACCGCTGTGCCGATGGCCCCCGCACCGCCGGTGACGAGCACGATCTGGCCGGTGAACGGCTTCGGTTTTGTGCCGGCGAGCTTGGCCTGCTCGAGCGACCAGTATTCGAGATCGAAGAGGTCGGGACGGCTCACCGGTTCGAAGCGGCCGATCGATTCCGCATCGCGTGCGGCCTCGATCCACATCTCGCCGATGTCGACGGCGATCGCGGCGTCCTTGTAGGTACGCCCGTGGCCGAACATGCCGAGGCCTGCCACCAAAGTCAGGCGCGGCATCGGGTCGAGCATGACACGCTTGACGTCGTCGCGGGCGTCGTTGCTGGAGAAATATGTCGTGTAGTCCGCAACGAAGGCGGCGACGTGCTGGTCGATCACGGCGCGGTAGCCGGCAAGGTCGTCTTTCGCCGGCGCCGGCAGCACCATCGGCCCCGTCTTGATGCGGATCGAAAGGTCGGGTGTAGACACACCGCGGGCCGCCATATCCCTGACTTCTGCCGCATTGACGAATTCGAGGATCGCCGGAGAGGTCCGAAACACGCTGATCATTCTGTCGAAGCGCCCTTCACCCCTGTTGACGGCGACCGCGCCGCGCAGCATCGGAGAGATGTCGACAGGAGTTGCGAGAGAGGATGGCAGGACGGCCGGCGTGAACGGACTGCAGCCATTCTTCTTCACATGCTCTTCCGCGAGCGTGACGTATTGGATCATCCGGTCATAGGCTTCCTTCGCCGTCTGGCCGAGGGTGAATATGCCGTGCTTGTCGAGGATCAATCCTTCGACAGTGGGGTCCGCATCGTAGACCTCGGCTGCCGCTTTGGCGAGCGCAAAGCCGGGCATGATATAGGGCACGAAGCCCATTTTCCGGCCGAAGAGCTCTGCGCAGATTTCCCGGCTATTCGGCTGATCGGCAATGGCGAGAATGGCGGCGGAGTGCGTGTGGTCGATGAATTTGTGTGGCAGGAAGGCGTGCAGCAACGCCTCTACCGAAGGGTTCGGGGCGGCAGGATCAATGAGATTGGCGCGCAGTAGCGTCACCATGTCTTCGTCTGAAAGCTTCGGAAGTACGCGGCTCTTCAAGAGAGGGGCAAACTTGACAGCGGGCAGTCCCGGCGGCTCGATGGTGCCCATGTCCCATCCGCTGCCTTTGACGCAGAGGACCGCATGCGTATCGCCGACGAGGTCCGTCATCTCCGTCTTGACGGAGGTGTTTCCGCCGCCATGCAGGACGAGTCTCGGCTCGCCGCCGAGAAGCCGTGTCGTGTAGGTGCGCAGCGCAAGATCGCGCTTGACGCCCTTTGCCGCATAGCCGGCGACGACGTTTTCCGCCTCGTCGTCGCGCCATAGATTTTCCATCGTGTATTGCCTCCCAATAGGCCGGCCCGGCCGGTATTGGCGGGCCAAACGTCAATGCTCAGGTGATGCTCGAGCCACCCTTGCCGAGCCCTTTTCGGCTCCAGCGATCGAGGATCCGCCGCCCCATCGTCTCGGTGACGACGAGATGCGAGGCGAAGCCGCCTTTCAATGCAGCCACTAGCGGCTCGAACTTGTTCTCTTCCTGCACGACCAGCATGCGCTTCTTGATCGCGCGGATGGAATCGAGATCGGCGGATATGCAGCGGCGGTTGTGTTGGCAGTCCATCCAATTGCCATCGCCGTCGATCAGTTGTCCGGCGATGACGCCGGCAGCACCCCTCTCGCCCATCTCGTGCATGTCTTGCGCCGAAAGGGCGCCGCATTTGACGAGGTGGCTGTCCTCCTCTATGCCGCCGACGGAATAGAGGGCAAGCTGGCAATCGGAAATGGCCGCGAGCTGCTCTCGGATGACGGGTTCGCCGCGCAGCTCATCCGCAAGGCGCTCCGAGGAGAGCACGAGAGGGGCATAGAGGTTTATGCCCTCGGCATTGAGGCGGCGGGCGATTTCGGTCGTGCACTGGTCGGGGCGGTAGGAGTAGGGCGCACCGAGATTGCCGCAGAGCTGCACCACGGTGACCCCGCGCAGATCCGCGAAGGGCATGACGTCGGCGATGTGATAGACGGTGCGACCCCAGGCCACGCCAATCCTCTCGCCCTTGTTGATGAGTTCGAGGAAGACCGAGGCAGCGACCACTGGCATTTCTGCGGCCGGATCCAGGGCCTGCCGGTCCTCCGGCACAATCCATGCAGTCGTCAGCCCCGTCGCATCCTCCAACTCGCGGGCAAGGACGCTATCGGAGAAAAGCTCTGACGAGGTGGTAATAGTAACAATGCCCATCTCGCGCGCCCGACGCAGATACATGGCGATGGAGGCACGAGAAATTCCCAGCCGTTGGGCCACTTCGTCTTGGCGCAAGCCATGCGTGTAGTAGAGCCAGGCGGCCTTGTGGATGACCTGATCGGTGGTACGGATCGGCATAGTTGTCCTTCGTGATGCGGTTTCTGACATAATTCATCAACGCTGACAAAAGTCAATACGTGCTCCAACCTTGTGTGCGGATTATGGTATGGCCCGGACGAATAGCCCTCTTTCGGGCGGCCTGGTTACCGAATACCAATGAATGATCGAAGTTTACAGCTTGCCTGTGCCACAGCCTCGGACATTACCTCGTCGGTGGGAGACGACTCATGTTCGATTGGGGGTTATTTTTGTCAGTAGATCTTGTGCGATACTAAACCGCACGCAGCAATTCTTAGCCTGCTGGCTCTGCCCTCTTAACCGGTCCTTGCGGTGGCTAACGGCTTTCCCAACTCTACTGCTCCAGCGGGCATGTCCTTTTTTGTTTGCTGCGGGTCACCTTGGAGACGAGCTTGCCGCTTGGGTGGCAGCGAGGCGGCCGGCTATGTCTTGTTCGCCTCTCATGGGCAGGATGCTTGTGGATCTCCCCCTGGCGCGCTGACAAGGGATCGCTTACGCTCAGAGGGGCCGGTATCCCAGACCTTCCTCTCCTTCGGTTCGTGCCGGCCGGGCGATACCCCACCCGCGCTTTGCCCTTGCAGCTTGGGCTCCCCGGTCTCGGCGACGGCCAAAGTTGCAACACAGCGCTGGGCTCCAACCTAGTCCTAGAAATGGGTATCAAGATCATGACCTATCAACTGGCCATACGCTTTTACCATGCAAGTGCCTGACGTGCTGTCTGGGCTGGCCACTACTTCGATGCGAAGGGAGTAACGAGGGCCGCCGTTCGTGCTATGGCGCACTGGCCAAATCAAATAGCGTTGACTATTCGATGAGTCAGTGCTAATTGATTTGTCATGATCGAGGCTGAAACCGTAACTGCTGTCATGCGCGCCCTTGCCGATCCCACGCGGCGGGCCGTTTTCGAGCGCATCGTCAATTCCGACGAGATCACCGTCGTTGAGTTGACCCGCGGCAGCAGTGTTACGCAGGGTGCGGTCTCCCAACATCTCAAGTCTTTGAAACAGGCCGGTCTTGTCGTCGAGCGTCCCGAGGGTCGCAATGTCTATTATCGTGCCCAGCCAGGCGGCCTGGAGCCGCTGGCCGACTGGATGAGCCACTATGGCGCCTTTTGGCGCGAACGCTTCGCCGATATGAGAAACCTGTTGAAGGAAATTGACACATGAACCAAGCCGTGGATCCGTACACGCAGGCCATTGTGGTCGACGAAGTCTTCCCGCATGCGCCGGCGATCATCTGGAAGGCCTTGACAAGCGGCGAGCTGATCGGCCGTTGGCTGATGGCGCCGAAGGGCTTTGCGCCTGTGGCTGGCAGTCATTTCACCTTTCAAACCATGCCCGCAGGGCAATGGGACGGCACCATTCATTGCGAAGTGCTGGAGGTCGTGCCGAATGAGCGGCTGTCTTATGCGTGGAATGGTGGTCATGAGAGCAATGAAGGGTATGGCTCAAAACTCGAGACAGTGGTCACCTTCACCCTCTCCAAGGCCGAGAAAGGCACGCGCCTGCGTCTGGTCCATTCCGGATTCGTGCTTCCGAAGAACGACATCGCCTATCGCAATATGAGCGAAGGATGGAAAAAGGTGGTCAAGAAGCTCGCCATAGCGGTCGCCGAAGAGGTGTCTTCGCCACCGTTGCATTGACGCAGTAGGAGAACGATATGAACAAATCCAGAGCTGGCTCGGTTTGTTTGAACAGATCGGGACGTTTCGCTAAGTGGATTTCTGCCTCGATTACGCTGCCACCCCCATCGGTGTCAGCGCGTTGAAGTAAGCCTGATCCGGCGTCTGCCGGTCAAGGGACAAATATGGGCCTCGGGTGTCGTAAGAGGTCAGATATCGACGATGCCAACGCGGGCCTCCGGCAAGGCCCCTGCAATATCCGGCTTCCGGCAAACGGTTAGCCAACAAGCACCCGTCGATCCGCCACCTCGCCAGCCGGCTCTTACCTGGGCTGTTCCGTCGCCATGACATCGCGCACTTGGTCGATCTTTTCCACGGCCGGGCCGACGCCGAGAACATCCTTAGCCCATGCAACTACTTCCGGATCGGCCACCACCATATCATCCGGTTGCTGTACACTGCTGATGTCCTTGTTTGCTGCAGAAAGCAGCGCGGCGCTCAACGCCTCATCGCTGAGCGCCGGGTCCGTTGGTATGGCATCAATTCCGTTGTCCAACTCGAATTGGGCATAAGCAACAACGTAGTCACGGATCGCTGCCATGCGCGGATCGTTGGAGTTCAGATAGGCGTGATAATTCCGGTTAAGCGAATTCAGTCCGCCGAGCTTTGCTGCAAGATTGGGGCTATCTTTCAGCCTGGGTGTCTCTGCTTCAAGCCCCGTCACTTCTGCCACCAATGCCAGCTTCGCCGGTTTCGGCGTAGGTTTCGCGGCCTTCAGCATAGATTTCGACGTCTTCGGCGAAACTGCCGCGCGTTTTTCGCCTGCCTTGGATATGCCAAAAAGCTTGCCGAGCGCCGTTGCGACAGCGTCATTGGACCTAGCCGCATTTCTCTTGTCTCTAACTGAGGATCCGGATTTTCCATGGCCAGACGAGGTACGGCTCTCGCTTTTCCCGTTTCCGTTACCACCACCGTTGCCGCCGCCATTCCCGTTTCCATTGCCCGCGAGGGCAGTCGATACAGTGAAGTTCAGGGGATTTTTTAGATCCGTGCCAATCGGCATGATGGCGAGCGTTGTGGATATGCAGGCCGCCAGGGCCAAACCGCCGATTCTGTGCATTGGGAATTCCTCCGAATTATACGCTGATAAGCCGCCCCAATGATTGTAGGCGCTTTGGCACGAATTTGTGGCAACCAAGCCGTCAGTTGTGTCGCTTGGCCGTTAAATGTGAGAATGCAGCTGTTTCTGCTTGCTTTGGCGTTGAGGGCGTAGTCAGAATCGGCGCTCAATACCGCGCGCCACCAATGGCCGACTATTGCGCCGCCACGCGGTCGGTTTTTTAGCCGCCGTTGACTTTCGCGCGATTTCGCGCTGGGCCTGATCCGCCAATGGTATCTGGATCAAAAGCTGACATGTCCGGCGAAATGGCAGTATTCCGGCGATGTAAACAGATCGCCAAGCATTGGATGCTAATTTGAAAGAATGGAAGACACAGTTGTACCTAAACCTCCTCGGGCTCATCGGCCACGCGTTCTCAAGCGCGCTACCATCATCATAAGCGCTACCAATTCAGAGATCACCTGCACGGTGCGAAACATGCACGCCGAAGGCGCCGAGCTAAGAATTGACGAATATGCGGCATTGCCTGGTTCGTTTCTTCTCTATGTGCCGACGGACGGTACTGCCTATTCATGTGAACTCTGTTGGCGCCAGCGAGAAAGAGTAGGCGTTCGGTTTCATGGAACCCTGCCCAAACCCAAGTGGCATTACGGGTGATTGGCGCCGGACCGATACCCCATCTACGGGAGGGGGTGATCGATCGGATTTCAGTAGCGGACAGGATGAGCTGTCGAGCGAAACGACGTGCATAGTTGACGAGCAATGGCATCACTGACCGCTCGAACATGACCAATTCTTTGCAGGTTTCCTGTTCACAAAGCTGGCCTTTGCCAGTGCCTGTGCCGAGCGCCTCAAAGTTCCCCATGACATCGTCGATATCCGCACCGTTGGCCGCAACCTGTCCGGCTCGGCGCTTACCGATGACGTAGATGTTCCTGACGGTCACTATGCGGAGGAGAGCATGAGGATCACAGTCGTGACGAACCGCAATGCCATCATGCTTGCGATCGCGTTCGGCATTGCGGACGCCGGCAAGGTCGATGCCGTGGCGACGGCCGTTCATGGCGACGATCACTTCATCTATCCCGATTGCAGGCCGGGCTTCATCGACGCGTTCCAGCGCATGCAGGACCAAGCGCTTGAAGGTTATGCGAACAATCGCCTCTATGCCCCCTATTTGACCGTGCTGAGAGCACAGATTGTCAAGGACGGCGCGCCACAACACGCCTTTCGCGCTGACATGGTCCTGTTACAAGGGCGGACGAAGAGCCCGGCCGGTTCCTGCTAACTGGATCTGCTAGCCTTGCAACGGTGCCAGCTATCGCCGATTCCCTCGCCGGTCGAATGGTAGTCGTTTCGCTGCTTCCATTTGCACAATCCGAAATCCGGTCGACTCCCGGGCTGTTGCTTGATCGGCTGTTTGTTGCCAATGAGCCGACGATTGCAGACAGGCTTCGTTTATCCACGTCTGGCACAGGTATCTGCCATTTTGCATCGGCAACTTAAATTTCCCAGTCAGCTCAGTGTCTTGCCACCTAAAGAGGGTACTGGAAGCGCCATGTTGCGTTGCATCAGGGGGTGAAACCGCGTAACTTCCGCGCGGGCTGTGGATTGAAAGGCGTCGTGGGACACGCCATTCGCACAAGGAGATCAGATGCTTGATACGCCTCCATCCAAGCCGACAGACCTCGAATCCATTGCCCGCACGGGCGGGCCTTTTCGTCGCATGGCAGCGCGCCTGCCCACCTATCTGACGGACCTGCGGGAAAACCCGGCCTGGCTGCCGATGTTCGTGCTGGCCCGTACAATGCCCTTCCGCCGGGCGCATTGGCTGACCGCCAGACCCGTTCCGCCCTCTGCCACGGCGACCGAATCGATGTTCGGAGCGATTAGGGCGAAGGACGTCGCTTCGGAACTGAGGAAAACAGGCATCTTCACCGGCCTCACATTGCCCACATCAATCCACGAGGAGATTGCCGGCTTCGCGCATGAGACGCCGTGCTTCGGCAATTTCGACCGAAAACTGGAGTTTCTCGCCGCAGAGCACGCCGAAGCCGAACAACGCTTCGGGCGCGCCATACTGAGCGGCCATCATTTCGAGCGGGTCTTGCAGTGCGAAGCAGCCGTTACCGTTCAGAAGGACCCGCTGCTCCTTGATGTTGCACGGCATTATCTCGGCGGCGAGGCGAAACTGATCACCACGCGTACATGGTGGAGCTTTCCGACGAAGAATGCCTCCGATGCCGAACTCAGTCGGGCCTCGTTCAAGTTCCACTTCGATCTCGACGATTGGCGGATGCTGAAGTTCTTTTTCTATTTATCCGATGTCGATGCGGATGCGGGTCCACACGTCTATGTCCGTGGCAGCCACAGGCGTCGGCGTGTGAAACACCAGTTGACGCTGCTAGTGGGCCACCCGGCAGAGGAGGTTCTGGGCTTTTACGGTGAAGACAGCGCGACCACGCTGAAGGGAAAGGCCGGGACCGGCTTTGTCGAGGATCCCTTCGGTTTCCATATGGGAACCCTGGCGAGAAATGCACCGCGCCTCATGATGGAGATCGGTTTTGGTGTCTCCAGGCCGTCCAGGCGCCGTTATCATGGCGAGCCGGTGATCCGATAGTCGATCAAGCCTTTGCCCGCCGGCCGCTGGAGCAGCATCCGTCAGCGTGGGCTATTTTTGGTGCAAGGGCTGCCGGAGAGGCGGTTCCTGC
Organism: Rhizobium sp.; assembly: GCA_041675415.1. GTDB lineage: Bacteria > Pseudomonadota > Alphaproteobacteria > Rhizobiales > Rhizobiaceae > Allorhizobium. The sequence goes on from JBAYTX010000045.1 coordinate 16,573, forward strand.
GTCGGCATCGTCGCCTCCGGACCCCAACTCCGCCTTGACGACAAACACGGATGATCATCCGTGCGTGCGATCATAGGTGATGTTGCGGGCGAGCCAACAGCCGATCGTAAGTCCGCTGATCGTGGCGTCACCTTGGTGGCTGATCTGTATCGTCCACTCGCCGGGCGCGGGCGCGTCCATCGAGTGACGGCATGGCAGTTTCCAGAGATCCTCGACCACCGGATAAAGGGCGATCATTTCTCCCTTGCCGAGAAATCATTCGAAGAAACCATGAAAGACCCAGTTCATATGCGTGCGATGATCTGCCTGAATGTGGAGCACTCGCCGTAGCACATGGATCTGGTGGCGTTATAGGCCTCTTCATATTCAGCGAAGACGGCCCCGGGATTTGTTCCGGACGGAAGAGTGTGCCATTCACTGGGCTTGGGACGTCCAACAGCAACGGGTTGAGGAACATTACACAGAGCAGACCGCCGTCACGGCGGCCACATCAATTGACTAAATAACCTCGTGTTGACATTCCGCATGTCTCGATCTTATCGTTACAGAACGTCAGTTCGGTGACGGGCGGCAAGGCTGCCGCCATACTTCTGAGCGCAATGTCGCCTCCTATGCCTCGCATCGTTCCGAGGCTGGGGGGTTTTTTGTTTTCTGGCGAGAGAAAGAAAACAAGCGCGAACAGCAGGACCTGAACGGACGGCGCTTCGGCAAGCTGCGGCGATGAGGCGACAAGACCTCACCAGCGACGGCCGACAAACAAGGGGATCAAAAACAGGGATGAACAGAGAAAATGGGAGCTATCAACCGAAACCATCGGAGTACTGCGCCATGGCGCGTCGGTGTTCTCTTCTCGAAGACTGGATTCATGTCGGTGATCGAGGAAACGCAGCTGCGCGGCACGCTCATAGCCATCGACGAGATCAATGATCGCGGCGGCGTCAATGGGCGACCGATTGAGCCCGTCGTCTATGATCCGGGCTCGGAAGTTCGCTCGTACGGGCAATATGCCAAGCGCCTGATGGTCGAAGACGGCGTCAGCACGATCTTCGGCTGTTATACCTCGTCTAGCCGCAAGGCGGTGCTGCCGGTCGTCGAGCGTCTCGATGGTCTCTTGTGGTATCCGACACTCTACGAGGGCTTCGAGTTCTCGCCGAATGTCATCTATACGGGCGCAACGCCGAATCAGAATTCAGTGCAGCTTTGCAGGGCGCTGATGAGCCAGTTCGGGAACCGGTTCTTCTTCGTCGGGTCGGATTATGTCTATCCGCGCGAATCCAACCGCGTAATGCGCGAACTGGTACGCAACAACGGCGGGACCGTCGTTGGCGAGCGCTATCTGCGGCTCGAGGCCGATCGCAGCGAATTCGTGCCGCTCGTGCGCGAAATCAAACATGCCCAGCCCGACGTCATTTTCTCGACCGTGGTCGGGGAATCCACCACGTTCCTCTATCAAGCCTATCACGACCTCGGTCTCAACCCGAAAACCGTACCGATCGCCAGCCTCACGACGACCGAGGCGGAGATCCGGGCAATGGGCTATGATGTCGGCGAAGGCCATTATACGGCCGCCTCCTACTTCCAGGGCGTTGACACCGCGTGCAACAGCAGCTTCGTCAGCTACTACCAGAAGCGCTATGGCGGCGATGAGCCAACCAACATGTGCCTCGAAGCGTCCTACTTTCAGGTCAACCTTTTCGCGCGCACGCTTGAGCAGACCAACTCGCTCGATACAAGGCAGCTGCGCACCTCCGTGATGGGGGCGGAGTTCGAGGCGCCGCAGGGCTGCGTCTCGATCAATCCCGTTTGGGGGCACGCGGACGTGTGGACGCGTATCGGACGGGCGAACCGTCAGGGACAATTCGACATTGTGTTCCAGTCGTCGGCAAGCGTGAAGGCCGATCCGTATCTTATCGGCTACGGCCGTTGTCTGGAGAATTGTTGAATGCGGATAATGGGAACGGGTCGTCCCGGGCGGGAGGAGCAAATGCTTGATATGTCGAGGGCAGACTACGGACATGATCGCTGGATCGGTGGTCAAAGGCCGGAGAGCCGGGCGGGCGCGGAGGAGTGCCCGCCCAAACAGGGCGCTTTGCCTGCCGAATTCACCGTTGCTGTCATCGTCGAGCGGGACGACAACGGTGAATTCCTGATCCGGGAACTGCAGCGCCAACGCGTCGCGGTCCGGCACATCTGGCCGAAGCCGGCGCAGATCCCGTTGCAGTACGACGCGATCTTCTGCCAGCTGTCGGATGACCTTCCGCAACGCATTCCCTGGGTGCCGGGCGAGCCGTCATCGGCGCTGATCCTTGTCGACGACGGCAAGGCGCCACTCAATTTGAAGCTGATCCACAATTGTGCCGCGCACGGTCTGCTGCATTATCCGGCCACTTCCCGGATGATCCAGTCGGTGCTGATGCTGGGGCGCGAGCATTTCCAGTATGAGCGGCGCCTTCGCGGGCGGATCGACAAGCTCGACGAAAACCTGCGTACGATGCGCCTCGTTGAGCGAGCGAAGGCGCTGCTCATCCGGCTGAAGAACGTCAGTGAGGAGGAGGCCTACAACTTCCTTCGCAAGCAGGCGATGGAGAAGCGCGTGACGATCGGGGCCGTCGCTGCGGCGGTGATTGACTCACACGAACTTCTCAGCTAGCATTTTTTTATTGTACGCAGCAACGGAGCTGCGCACATCAAGGGTGACGAAACCCCCGCAGGGCCGCGAAAGCGGAACGCGGGGTTTTTTGTTTTTCCACATGACCTAGCGCATTCCCGCGGCGAGGGCGCCGCAATCAAATCCAGAGGCGAAGAGGCCCCGACACGTCCGTCATTCCGATGGAGCAGTGCGGGGCCTTTGTTTTTTGATGGAGACAGAGGGTGAACAAAAACAGGCGTGAATTTCTCAAGACCAGCGCAGCGGTAAGCGCATTCTCGCTGGTCGGCTTTCCACATATCTGGTCGAAGAATTCCTCGCTGGCTTTCGCACAGAGCGGCGATATCAAGGTCGGGGTGCTCTTCTCGCTTACGGGCACGACGGCGATCATCGAGGAGTCGCTCAACAAGGCGACGCTGATGGCGATCGAGGAGATCAACGCGAACGGCGGCATCAACGGGCTGAAGATCACGCCGGTGGTCGAGGACCCCGCCTCCGACCCGGCGACGTTTGCCGAAAAGGCCCGCAAGCTGGTGCTCAGTGACCGCTGTGTTTCCGTCTTCGGCTCCTATACATCGGCGAGCCGTAAGGCGGTACTACCGGTCTTCGAGAAGCAGGAGAACCTGTTTTGGTACCCGACGCTCTACGAGGGGCGCGAGTGCTCCAAGAACGTCATCTATACAGGCGCAGTACCCAACCAACAGCAGGACGATTTTATCCCTTGGCTCGTCGAGAAGTTCGGCAAACGCTGGTACCTGATCGGCTCGAACTACATCTATCCGAAGGAAGAGAACAACTACTGCAAGAAGCTGCTCGAAGGGCTCGGCGCGGAAGTCATCGCCGAGGAATATGTGCCTCTCGGTCATTCCGAATTCTCCTCCGTCATCAACAAGTTCCGCTCGGAGAAACCGAACGTCATCTTCTCGACGGTCGTGGGCGACTCTGTGGTCGCGCTGCATCGGCAGTACCGGGCTGCAGGCCTCGACCCGGCGACCATGCCGATGGCGAGCCTAACCACCTCGGAGAACGAGGTGGCGGCGATGTGGGGCGATGCAGCGGCCGGCCACTTCACCTCCGCGCCGTATTTTATGGTCTTTGATTCCCCGGAAAACCAGCGCTTCGTCGAGGCCTATCGGTCGCGGTGGGGTGGCGACAAGGTCACGCACTTCGTATCGGAATCCGCCTACTTTCAAGTGCACCTCTTCAAGCAGGCCGTCGCCAAGCTCGCGGCGGGCGACATCAACCCACTCACCATCCGCGAGGCGGTGAAAGGGGAGGAGTACAAGGCGCCACAAGGCCTCGTGAAGGTCGAGCCGGAAAACCTCCATTGCTGGCTGCGCCCGAAGATCGGCCAGTGCAAGCCGGATGGGCAATTCGATATCCTGACGCAGTCCGCCGACTGGCTCGAGCCCAATCCCTACAGTGCTTACCCCAACCAGAAGTGCACCGCCGAAGGCCTCAAGCAGATTTGATTCCCCAAGCAGCCGGCGACTGATTGTCGGTCGCCGGCCAAACCTGCGGAGAAGGTGGAGATGGATTTCGTCATTTCACAAATTCTGACTGGTCTCAGCCTGTCGTCGATCCTGCTTCTCGTGGCCCTCGGGCTCGCGATCATCTATGGGGTCACCGGCGTCATTAACCTTGCCCACGGCGAGTTCGTGATGCTCGGCGCTTATTGTGCCTGGCTGCTGCAGACCGAGTTCGGCTGGAGCTTGCTGCCGAGCCTTGCCGTGGTCTTCGCATTGATTGCCGCCCTCGGCTGGCTGATCGAGGTTGCGGTGATCCGCCACCTCTATGACAGGCCGCTCGATACGATACTCGCAACTTGGGGGCTCGGCGTGATGACCCAGCAGATCGTCCGGCTGACAGCTGGCGGCGAGCTTCGCTACGTGCAGATGCCGCCGTCGCTCTCCGGCAGCGTCGATATTCTCGGCGCGACAGACTCAGCCTACCGGCTCTTCGTGCTCGCCGTGGCAATCGGCCTCTTCCTCATTACCTGGTGCATCTACCGCTACACGTCCTTCGGGCTGAAGCTGCGGGCGATCACCCAGAACCGCGCCATCGCGTCGAGCTTCGGCATCAATTCGGCTGCGGCCTTCCGGCTGACCTTTGCCTATGGCGCGGGCATTGCGGGACTCGCGGGCGCGCTGATCTCACCTTTGAAGAGCGTGTCGCCGGAAATGGGTACCACCTATGTGGTGGACGCTTTCATGGTGGTCGTGCTCGGCGGGGTACAGAGCCTGCTCGGTACGCTGGCAAGCTCGGCCGTGCTTGGCGAGACTACGGGTCTGATTGCCTATTACAGCAACGATACGATCGCCAAGGCGCTCGTTCTCCTCGCCATTGTCATCATCATTCGGTTCCGGCCGCAGGGCCTGTTCGCCCAGCGCATTCGCGCCTGATCGCCCGGCCAACGAGAGGTATGCCCTTGTCTGGAAAAGTCTCACGCCAAATCCTCCTTTACGGCCTCGTTTGCCTGGTCCTTCTGCTCGCGCCGGTGCTCGTCGACGACGCCTTCCTTCTTAACAAATATGCCCGCTACCTGATCTTTGGCATGCTCGCCATTGCGCTCAGCCTGTCATGGGGCTACGCCGGCATCCTCAATCTCGGCCAGGCGACGACCTTCGGCATCGGTTCCTACTGCATGGCGATGTTCCTGAAGCTGAAGACCGTGCCGATCCATACAGGCAGCGACGGGCTCCCGGACTTCATGGTCTGGAACAACGTGACCGAGCTGCCCTGGATCTGGGTGCCGTTCCAGTCGGTGTCGTTCGCACTGCTCGCTGGCATCCTCGTTCCGGCGCTGTTTGCGGCGTTGCTCGGCTGGTTCATGTTCGGCGGCCGCGTTACCGGGGTCTATGCGGCGATCATAACGCTCGCAGCCATGGTAGTGGTGAACCTCATCATCATCGACCAGCAGAGCTACACCGGCGGCTTCAACGGCATCACCGATCTCGCCCAGTTCGAGATCGTCGGCCTCACCTTTGACGCCTATTCCGCCTCGACCTACTACCTCGTCGCGGTCTGCCTCACGGTGACGCTCTTTCTGGCGCTCGCAATCTCGCGCAGCAAGACCGGCCTCATTCTGCAGGCCGTGCGTGACCAGGAGGAACGGGTGCGTTTCTTCGGTTACGACGTTGCGCTTTACAAGACCTTCATCTTTGCGCTGTCCGCCGCGATCTCCGGCCTTGCGGGCATGCTCTACACGATCGTCATGGAGTTTGCCTCGCCGACCTTTCTTGGCGTGCCGCTCAGCTTGTCCATCGTGATCTGGGTCGCCGTCGGCGGCCGGCAGAGCCTCCTCGGCGCCATGCTGGGTGCTGTGCTCGTCACGGGTGTCCAGGGTGCGCTGTCGGAGTCCGCGGCGTTCCTCGAAACCTGGACCCTCATCATGGGCGGACTCTTTGTCCTCATTGTGCTGTTCATGCCGAAGGGGTTGGCCGGCGCCTTCGAGACCCTCGCGCGTCGCGTCCCTTCACCAGACGGCGAGCAGGGCGCTCGCCATGCCAGCGATCAGCAATCCACATCCCATCCGCATCTCGGAGGTGCGCTATGACACCCGCACGCGAACAGCTTCTCGCTCTGAAAGAGGTCACGGTGTCGTTCTCGGGGTTCCTCGCGGTCGACCGGCTCGATTTCGAAGTGGCATCCGGCGAACTCCGATGCCTGATCGGCCCAAACGGCGCGGGCAAGTCCACGACCCTTGATCTCATCTGCGGCAAGTCGCGGATCACCGCCGGCGAGATCGCCTTCCGGGGCCTGCCGATCCATGCCTTCAAGGAATTCCGCATCGCGCGCGCCGGCATCGGCCGCAAGTTCCAGGTGCCGAGCGTGTTCCGCGAACTCACCGTGCGCCAAAATCTTGAGATCGGCTGCTCGCGCGATCCGGGCGTCCTGCGCAACCTGTTCCGCTTTTCCGGCGGGGTGGACACCGAACGGCTGGAGCGCCTCGCGCTTCTCGTCGGTCTCGAGGACCATCTGGACATCCAGGCGGCGCAACTTTCCCACGGGCAGACGCAATGGCTGGAGATCGCGCTGATCCTTGCCCAGGACCCGGCGCTCATTCTCATGGACGAGCCGACGGCCGGCATGACGGCGCACGAGACGAACATGACGGCCGAACTCTTCAACCAGCTGCGCGGCAAGCACACGCTCATCGTCGTCGAGCACGACATGGGTTTCGTGCGCGACATCGCCGAGACGGTCTCGGTCATGCACCAGGGCAAGCTGCTGGCGCAGGGAACCGCCGACGAAGTCTCCGACGATGCCCGCGTCCGTGAGGCCTATCTCGGCTCGGGAGGTATCGGCCATGCTTGAGCTTTCGGATGTCGATGGCTTCTACGGCCGCAGTCGGGCACTCCAGTCCGTGTCGCTAACGGTGGGAGAGGGCGAATTCCTGAGCGTGCTCGGGCGCAACGGTGTAGGCAAGACGACGCTTCTGCGGACCATTCTCGGCCTCATGTCGCGCTGCGCCGGTTCGATCCGGCTCGACGGCTCTGAGATCAACCACCTTGCGACGCACAACCGGGCCTGTGCAGGGCTTGGATATGTGCCACAGGGCCGCGGCATCCTCCCGAATTTTACTGTGCGCGAAAACCTCTTGCTCGGCACGTTCGCGGCCCAGAAGCCTGCACGCACGATTCCCGACCACATCTTCGATCTCTTCCCGATCCTCAAGGAGTTCCTCGGCCGGCGCGGCGGCGATCTTTCCGGCGGCCAGCAGCAGCAGCTCGCGATCGCCCGGGCACTGCTCTCGGAGCCGAAGATCCTGCTGCTGGACGAACCGACGGAGGGCATCCAGCCCAACATCGTCGAGCAGATCGAGGACGTGTTGATCGATCTCAATCGCAAGCACGGTCTCGCCGTCATCCTTGTCGAGCAGAACATCAATTTCGCGCGGCGAGCCTCACACCGCTTCGCGATCCTCAATCGCGGGAGCGTGGCGGTGTCTGATGACATCGGTGCGCTCAGCGATGACCTCATCCACAGCCACCTCGTCGTCTAGACATGCAAGGAGAACCGAGATGTACCATGGTGATATTAGCAGCAGCAAAGATACGGTCGGCGTTGCCGTCGTGAACTACAAGATGCCGCGGCTGCACACGAAGGCCGAAGTGCTCGAAAACGCCCGCAACATCGCTGAGATGATCGGGGGCATGAAGATCGGCTTGCCGGGCATGGACCTAGTCATCTTCCCGGAATATTCGACCCATGGGATCATGTACGATTCCAAGGAGATGTACGAAACCGCTTCGCAGATTCCCGGCGAGGAGACGGGGATCTTTGCCGAAACCTGCCGGAAGGCCAATGTCTGGGGCGTATTCTCGCTGACGGGCGAGCGGCACGAGGAGCACCCGCACAAGGCGCCCTACAACACGCTCATACTTATGAATAACAAGGGCGAGATCGTGCAAAAGTACCGCAAGATCATGCCCTGGGTGCCGATCGAGGGCTGGTATCCCGGCGACTGTACTTATGTTTCCGAAGGGCCGAAGGGGCTGAAGATCAGCCTCATCATCTGCGACGACGGCAACTACCCGGAAATTTGGCGTGACTGCGCCATGCGGGGGGCCGAGCTAATCATCCGCTGCCAGGGATACATGTACCCGGCCAAGGAACAGCAGGTGCAGATTTCGAAATCGATGGCCTGGGCAAACAATGTCTATGTCGCGGTCGCCAATGCGGCGGGGTTCGACGGTGTCTATTCCTATTTCGGCCATTCCGCGATCGTCGGTTTCGACGGCCGCACGCTCGGCGAATGCGGAACTGAGGAGAATGGCATCCAGTATGCGCAGCTCTCCGTTTCCGCCATCCGCGACGCCCGCCGCAACGGTCAGTCGCAAAACCACCTCTTCAAGCTCCTGCACCGCGGCTACACCGGCGTGATCAACTCGGGCGAAGGCGACAAGGGCGTCGCGGCCTGCCCCTACAATTTCTACGCCAATTGGATCAACGACCCGGAAGGGACGCGCGAGATGGTGGAAGCCATCACGCGCAGCACGGTCGGCACAGACGAGTTGTAGCGCGCAAAATCAATTGGCAGGGCGCGCAGGATCGAATGGCAGCAACTATTAATGCAATTTTGGCCACGGTGAGAGCATCACTGCCGCGCGAGCCATCAAGAATGAGGCCCAGAGCGCCAGTTGGTGCGATCATCAATGTCAAAGAACAGATCGCCCGCGGCCGGTGAGGGCCGAGGGCGTAATCGAAAGGCGACAAGGATCACCGAAGCACTTGAAGAGACATCCCGGCTTGGAGCACGCTCAGGGCCGGAGAGGACTGACTGCTCCCCTGCTGCCACATTTGGCACGAATACGCGTCCCCCGCCTCAAGCAGGACGGGGTGAGTGGTCGAAGTATGATCCGTAGTCGTTCCACCTGTGAAGAGACGGTTGTCAGGCGCCGACTCGGGATAGTTCGAATGGAGCTGAACGCCAGCGGATGCGTCGTACTTGGATACCAGGACCTGGACACGGAGACCTCCAGTCGGTTGCCAACGCACATGACAGGAAATGATGCCATAGGTCCCGGCGGGAATGTCGTTCGGGATGACAAACTGGTTGCTGCTGGCATCCCAGAACCCGTCAGTGTCATAATTGACATCGGGGAACACCAGCTTCGTGTACGAGGCCGAGTAATAGGAGTTCGGCACAGAAACAGCGGAATTTGACCAGAGGCTAACCATAGCCCCGTCATACGCAAAGGCAGAAGTGACAGGGAGTAAGATCGCCAGAACGGCAAGAACGAAACGCTTCATTACTGAATTTCCTTTGAATGACCGTCGGAGAGGTTCAAGTAGCTCAAACCTTCAATTTGGACTTCGAACTGTGCCGCAAGGACGATTCCCGCGATCAGCCCGGTGCTTGGATTAGGTAAAATCAACGCTGCATATGAGGCCTCCCAATTCGCATTGCCTACTAAGAAATTCAACCCAATCCAAATGGAAGCAACAGGCAGGCCGCCACAACAAGTCGTTGAAAGCCATCTCAGGCGGCGCTAGGGCCAGACTATCCCGTCGAGGACAGCCTGCGCCTCTGCCGCCGTTGCCGCAGCGGCTATCGCCTTCTTGGCACCGAGGCGGGCCGCCTCGATCTGCGCACCGATGATCTGCCACTGGTCGAAGGCCGCTTTGACGATCGCCGCGACCTCCGCGATCGTGGGCCCCGTAATCCCTACCTCGGCATTGAGGAGCGGATAATCTGCGGCGACAGGATTTGCAGCGCCGAGATATGCCACGGCCTCGGTGGCCTTCTGGCTATAGGTCAGTGCTTGCCCAGCACCGGCGGTGATGTAGCTCAGCCGTACGGATTCCGCCGCCGCATCGACTTCGGCTTTGGTCGCGTCTTTTGCGGCCAGAAGTGCTGCCGCGCCAATTCCGGGAAGCGCGGCCTCGACAACGGCATTTTCGGCAGCATCCACCACGGTCAAAATTCCGTCTTCATAGAACGCTCCCTTGCGGGGATCTAGCGCTTTTCCGATCCCGGAAACCTCGTCGGCGCTGAGTTGATATGTCCATGCCATGGGTCTGTCCTTCACGCGGCTGTGAGGCGATATGTTGAGATGGTGTTAACAAACTGAATTGTCTTGGTGGCTCCTGATGCCTGGTAGCCCCATACGTAGATCACGTCTCCAACCGCGAAATCACGGATCTCGGAGGCCCCGCCGAATGCCTGGTTGACCACTGACGTGTTCAGCCTTATTGTGCTGTTCAAGTCCTGGACACCGTTGACCATAGTTCCCACTGTGAAAGCCATCACAGTTCCGTTGGATTGTATAACCCCACCTAGGTTCGCCAAAAAAATGTACCGGCCAGCGCGCTGGCAGACGAGGGTATTGCCAGACACAGCCCAGTCGGCTTGTCCGTCGTCAACAAAGTTTGTGAGAGTTACCGTGGTAATGGTGGATTCAGGAAGCGACAGGCCCACCGGCGAAAATTTCACTGTGGTGGATGCCGTTAGCGCCTCTCCACCAACAGTGGCTCGCACATCATTCAGCGATACGAGGCCCTTGACCAGGTCTGTCGCGTCAGGCGCGAAGCGCTCATAGGCGGCAGCCTTCTTGATGAACAACATGCCATCTGGGAGGCCTACACAATGGCCGTCCGGCGTGTTGACTATCACCCATGAGAGACCATTGAAGATTGCGATCTTTTCTTCATTGCCGGCCCATTCACCGGTAGCGCCCGCCGGAATGAGATATTTGTCTCCGGATGCCGGTGCCGCTGGCGGGTCGGCAAGTGTGCGGCTGATGACGGGAATAAATGCGCCACTGGGGACCGAACCGATGATGCCAATCGCTTGCCAGAGTTGGGTCCAGTCTACATTCGAGCCCGCCAGTCCGGCGGCCTCTATGACCTTCATCATCTCTTCCTGGATCATGTTCAGGAATTCGGCATTGACCTCCGTGCCCTCGGTGCCAAGCGGAAGGTTCTCATCGACAAACCCGCGTCGTCCGCCACCGATGTCGATTGTGCCTGCACCATTGATGCGATCCATTATGCGGCTCCATAAGCGAAGACGATCGCAGTGTGTGCGGGCTTGATGCGCCGCAGTTCACACTCGATCGACGAGAGTTGAAAACTGCCGAGCCGATGCTTGGCAACGCTGATTCCGGTCCGGAACTTCACGACGGTCACAAGGCCCGGAATGTTGACGCGCCAGACGAACTGTGAGCCCTCCGGGCGCAATGGCTGGCCCGCGCGGAGCACCCCGGCCCGTGACGGCCAGAATTCGTCAATGGTGACGGTCACGCCGAGCTTGGCGGCGACGGATATCATGTAGGGGATCGATTGCCCGCCGGTCGCCGTCCAGCGCTGGTGTGCCAGGCGCTGGCGCTCCTCGATCGTCAATCCGCCGATATCGCGGCTGCAGGGGTCCGGTCCCAGCACCCGCTCGAAATCCGGCAGAAACGCGCGGGCCGTTCGCGGATCGATTTCGTCCATCATCTGCTCGGCATCACGCTCGACCGTTTCGATCTGGCTTGCCACCGCCTCCAGAATCGCATCCAGTACGCCGCCGCGAAGGCCGAGCGCGAAGCCGCTTGGAAGCTTGTTGATGAGGCTTTGAAGGATCGTTGAAAGGGCGCGCGCCATCACGCCACCTCGAATGTGATGATGCCGGCTAGCGGATATTCCGTCTGCTCCAGCGTAAACGACGCGGCTGGCACGATCAGGTCATGGGCATATTCTCCGCCGGCGGCCGAGAGCGCCTCCGAGATCCGCGAAGGCTCGATCAGGGCGCCAATCGGCCCGTCATTCTGATCGTCTTCCTCATCGCCGATCGTGGCGATGAAGCGGGCATAGGCTTCGGTCACGGCCGCCCGCGTCAAGACCGTATCGGGCCGCAAACGCACTGTAATCGGAAGCGCGCGAAGAGTTCCTGGAACGACGATGGCTCTGGCCGTGACAGGGCGGACACCCGTATTGCTGCCGAACTGACCGAGATGGGTCTCTATGGCATCGACTTCTTCCACGGTCGGAACACGTGCCGAACCATCGGCATTCTTCATGATGATGACAGTGGCCAGCGATCCCCGCCCGATCCATTCCGGAACCACTTTTACCGCCTTGACGGAAAATGCCGAGCCTATCCAGATCGGATAGTCGAACCCGGCGCCTCCATGCGGCGGCTGACGTATCCGCTGCAAGGTTGCGACCTGCAGCTCTTCGGGCGACTGTTCGTCCGCTCCGCCGGAAAACGCGGTTTCGACGGTGACCTTGGATATGGCCGGATATGGCGCGACGGTCACCAGGCGGATACCGGTTTCGAGATTGCCGGCCGATCCGGCGACGCTCGCCTCGGCCGCGACGATCACCGTACCACCGGCGCCGATCACAGCCGCAGCCGAGGTCACATAGACGACAGCATTGCTGGCTGACAACTCTATCCCGGCAGGCAGGGGCTCACCGGCAATGCCCTCGATCGTGACCGTGCCGATCGCCTTGATCGCCGGGCGCTGTTCCACTCCCCATATGCCGGCATGCCGCAGCACGAACTCCTCCTCGGCAGTATCCGGGAAATATTGCCGTCCCCACCATGCCAGATGGTCATGGACTTCCCGCAGCTCCAAGGAAACCGTCCGCCCAATCCACGAGAACATGCCACGCGCCGACCTGACTGCCCGCGAAAGGGCGATCGGGTCGAGATCCTCGCGGATGCGCAGGATGCCGGCTTCAAGCGTGCCGGCGAAGCGCAGGAAGATTTCCTTGGCTGTCGGGATTGGCCAGGCCATATCAGCCCTCCACACGGCGGGTGAGCGACAGGCTGGCGTCTTCGACCAGCACACGATATCCGAGGACGCCGGCGCGGACCCATCCGACCTCGATTTCAGCTGGGACTCCCGTCTCGGGCTCGGCCCAGGCGAGGCTTTCCTCCAGCCAGAAGGCGCAAAGCTCCCTCGTCGTATCCGTCTCTTTGGCGCGATTGAGAAGCCAGAGGCGGGAGCCGCTCATCTCGCCGAACGGATCGACCCCGTCGCCCACCGATCCGCGCCGTTCGCAATAGGAGACTGGCGTCAGAAACTGCGAGCGTCCTTCAGGCAAGGGATCGTCCGGAGCCGCGCGCCGGTCAAGGCCGATGGACAGGAGGATTGGCGTGATGGGAGTTTCGTCGATCACAAGATCGCAATCGTCGCCGATCACCAGATCGCAGCGGCGCTTGTCGCGATTATAGCCAAGGGCGAGATCGTAAAACATGGCGCGAGGCTATCGCGCGCGCGGGGCGCTGATCATGCCCGCCGGCGCGGGCGCTAGACTGGCACGTCAGTCTGCGCTGCACCTGGCGTGACACCGCCGTGCCTGTGAGTGTCGCCGATGTCCTTGCCGTTGTGACGGACATATCCTCCGGTGAAATCAACTCCGTCTCCAGAAACAGTAAAGCTGACGCCGCCGACGACGACATGAACCGAGGCGCCGGCTGCCACCTCAATCACGCCCGCCTTCGTCAGAATGACCTTGTCTCCGGCTTCGTTGTAGATGCCGGCATCGCCGGGGCTGAGCTTGCCCATCCGCTTCGAAGGGTTGCTGGCCGGCAGCGCGACCAGGTCGCCTTCGTCACCGCCGACTGCCAGCAGCAGGACCAGACCGCCATCCTCGGGAGGATGACCAGCCATGCCGTAGGGTTGCATGATCTCGACATCGTCGCGCCAGATCCCGTCGGCGACCTCGACCGATGCCGTCTGGGTCTCGCCATCATCCTTGACGTTCTTAATGGTCGCCCGGCGAACCATGCCGCGCACTTTGTCTGCCGTCTCTTTTTCCATCGTCAAAGCCCCTGTGCCGTCCCATCCAGCGGGCCGCTCGCCTTGGCGGACTTGCCCTTCTTGTTCGTCCGCCTGTTGCCGGTCGGAGCCTTGTCGAAGGCCTCCGGGCTCGTGACCGTCAGATCCGTTTGCTGCCCGCTCTCGTCTTCACGCATGACAGTCCGCGAGATCAGCATGTCGCGCTCGATGTCCTGATAGGCATCGGAGACCCCGGCGATTTCGTTGACCCGCCAGAGCCGGCCCCCGACATCGAAGCCCTTGACCGTGTAGGTCATGTCCTCGGAGGTGGCGCGCGCCGTGCGCATTCGCCAGTCGGCCTCGTCCTGCGCGGCCTGCTGATCGGCCTTCGAGCGGGCCAGATGCACGATCGGGCGATGGCGAGTGATTTCATCGTCCTTGGCGCGGCCGGTCGCGGCGGTGCCCTTGCGTTCCATATCGGTTGCGGATCCATCGCCGGGCACGCGATCTCCTGGCGCCAGAGGCTCGGCCGTGGCGTCAAGCCTTGCCGATCCGCGCGACTTGCCCGCTTTCTCGCCCTGGCCGCGCACGATGGTTTCCGAATGGCGGTCCTCATGGCTGAATTCGCCGTCCGAGCCAATCACATTGCCGGGCAGTGTCAGGTCGGCGGGAGCCCTCGTCTTGCCGGTACGGGTGATGACGATTCCGCCGACGCCGTCCGAGAGGATGAGGGCATGGCGCGAGCGTGCACCCTTTTCGATCGCCGAAAATGCTGTCTCCGAAAGATCGAGCGAGTAGCGATCGAAGGGGGCTCCCGTATCGATTTCGGTTCGTACCGTCAGGCCATAGGGTCCGGTAATCCGTTTTGCCGCATCCTCGAGCTTTACGCTCTTGAACTCGGCCGGGCCATCTGTCATGGCCGCGCAATCAACCAGATCGCCCGC
>JBAYTX010000046.1:0-31187 GCA_041675415.1 Rhizobium sp.
TCTGGACCCCAACAGACGGCGTTGATCTCAGGCCATTGCGGCGCGAAACATCTATCCTCGCAGCGTGATCACCATACGTTCTCAAAAGTCGGACAGATCCAACACTTTCGTGTCGTGACGCCTGGCTTGATCTCGCCAAGATAGAAAGCGGCAGTGTGTTCCGGGCGATCGATCGCTGGGGCAATGTTTCGCGCCGTCCTCTCGATCCAAAGGCTATTAACGACATCGTCAAACAGCGTGCGGGGATGGCCGGTCTCGATCCCAAGGATTTCTCGGCCCACGGACTTCGCTCTGGCTACCTGACCGAAGCCGCCAATCGCGGTATTCCGCTACAGGAGGCCATGCAGCAGTCACAGCACAAGTCCATGACGCAGGCGGCTGCCTACTACAACGAGCAGGAGCGCAAATGCGGGAACGCGGCAAGGCTGATCGTCTGAAAAATCGCGCAGCTTTGCTGGCAACGCCTCCTACACCGAAGTCGACAAACGCTGTGTTCGCAAGCAGCTCGGTCACACATCTGCCAAATGGGCAGCCGTTGTCAGCGTCTCCGCGATCGTTTCGGGGTCAGCCTGACCAAAGCCGCGGGGGCTGTAGCAGTCCGTCCATCAGACATATTCTCTTGCCCTAAGCAAAACATGTCGATAAAAACTGATTTTATCGACATGTTTTCTCGACATGTCGTCGACATCGACATATCGACGTTACATGTCGACAAATCTGCGGAACCCCGACATGTCATTCGATCCGAGCCGCCCTTTCAACGACCTTCCTCCCCTCCCCCCGGGCACCGAAATTGAATCAAAAGCGATCCTGCGGGCTTGTATCGGGGCCCGTGCTGCTATTGCAGAGTTGAAGATTGCCGGACAATTGATTCCGAACCAGGCCGTCCTGATCAATTCCATTCCTCTCCTTGAGGCTCAGGCAAGCTCTGAGATCGAGAACATCGTAACGACGACGGATCGCCTCTTCCGCTTCGCCAACGAAGTAGGCAACCAAGCGGACCCTGCCACGAAGGAAGCATTGCGTTACCGCACTGCCCTTAACCGAGGTTTCAACACGCTCACAAAGCGGCCACTCTCCACAGCCACGGCGATAGAAGTTTGCCGCACGATCAAGGGTGTCGATCTTGATATCCGGGCAACACCCGGTACGGCTTTGATGAACGAGGCAACAGGCGCCGTGATTTATACCCCTCCCGAGGGCCAGTCGCTCCTTCGTGACAAGCTCTCCAACTGGGAACGCTTCATACACGAGGCCGAAGACGTTGATCCGCTCATCCGGCTCGCGGTCATGCACTATCAGTTCGAGGCCATTCACCCGTTTATTGATGGCAACGGCCGTACCGGTCGCATCCTCAACCTGCTGTATCTCGTAGACAAGGGCCTCCTCGAGATACCGGTCCTCTACCTCAGCCGCCACATCATCCGAAACAAGAGACGCTACTATGATCTTCTGCTCGCGGTGACCGCCGACTCCTCCTGGGAACCATGGATCCTCTTCATGCTCCAAGCGGTCCGTGAGACCGCCGAATGGTCGACAGCAAAGATTCGCGCGATCCGAGACCTTCTCGATCATACAGCGGACCATCTGCGGCGAGAAGCGCCCCGGATATATTCGCGCGAACTTGTGGAAGTAATCTTCGTCAATCCTTACTGCCGCATCGGTGATCTCGTCTCTGCCGGCATAGCTCAACGGCAGGCGGCCTCCACCTATTTAAAGACACTCGTAGGTCTGGAGCTACTTGAGGAAGTAAAAGCGGGGCGCGAGAACCTTTACATCAATCCCGCGCTGCTCGCATTGCTTTCGGAGTAGATCGAAGTCGGAGCTTGTTCTGTATATCATTGTTTTTGTTACACTACTTATATCAAAAGCCGCTGATCTCTCAACCCTCAGGAAATGGTGAGCTCTGGGCAGGCCAGGTTGTGGCGCGACCTTGATCCGAAGACACCAGCTGGTAGCTGGCGTCACTCCTCCACCAGTCCGTCGAAAACCTCAAGCAAAGCCTCCGCGATTGCCGCACCCAGCTTCAGCCCGCAGGACTGAACCTGCTCCTCGTTCATGTCACGCGCAGCCAAAGCAAGTGCGGCGCCTTCGTTGACCAGAATCTCCTGAGCTCTCGCATTTGCCCACATAGCGAACTGCACGCGGTCTCCAATTTCAGTCGTCTCGCTGCTCATTACACCTGACCTCAGTTGTTGATCCGCGCTGGCACAAGTTTCAATCCTGCACGAACGGTTATCCCGTTCTCTTGCCCCCGGCCGCATTTGTGCGCATCAACGCCATCAGCACCGGTCCAAGAGAGAACTCTCCTGTCTTCGCCTTTGCCGTCAGACTACGCAAGTAGCCGCCAGCGGAATTGATATGTCCCGCCCTTTCGAGGATGCACGCCACGATGGCGGCCGCATTCTCGGGGCCCATGGTCTCGCAGGCATCCTGATAGGCCGAAGGGCTGACCCCGAGCATCGACCTCACGACGACGGCCGCCGACATCAGGTCCCGCCAACTGGTAACCGATCCGCCAGGCCCGTAATCGACAATTCCGGGGCAGGCCTGCAGCACCATCCCAAGTGGGAATGCCTTTATCGGCTCTCGTGTAGGCCGAATATGTTCACTCGGTTTTTCGCCCTGCTCTTTTCTGGAGCCAGGTTCAAGTTCATTGCGGGATTCGGTGTTTGAATTCTGTATGTGGCATCCAGAATGGATATCATTGGTGTCTGTTTTTTGAGATTTCATCTGCATTTCCAGCTGATTGACTATTTCCGCGCGAAGCATCTCCATTTCCTCCAGGATCGGCTCCAGATCGCCGATGCCAGCCGAGCGCGGTACCCGCGCCAACAGGCCTACGAAATGGTCCTCGATCAGTCCCCAGTCTCCCGCAGCGCCCTCTTCCATGGCAGCCGAGATGAGCTTGCGAATATCGCGCCGGCAGATAGACATACGCTCCTTGACGAGGCGCCATTGCTTGCGCGCGACTGCAACCTGCTGGGCCATGTGAGCAAGTTCCTCAGCACGCGCAAGCAATGGCGCCAAGCTGAAGCCATAGGCCTGCTCGATCTCCCCCGCCCGGTCCTTGCGGGCAAAGCGCTTTCCGTTTGGACTATCCCTGCGGATGATCAGACCCGCATCGACAAGCGCAGCCAGGTGCCTTCTGAGAGTGGTACCCGCAATGCCGTGAGCTCGCACGGTCAGCTGTGCGTTGGAAGGGAAGACCACGAGTCCGGTCTTCTCCGACAATTCCTGTTCCGGGTAGAATGACAGCAGCGCGTTCAACACCGAAAGAGCGCGGTCCGCCACCCCAAGGGTTTGTCTTGCCTCGCAGGCATCGCGAAAGACCCGCCACTTGTCGGCAGTCTTGCCCGACTTGATTTGAGCCGTGTCGAGTTGCCCCTTCACCAGGGCAAGCCGCATCGGCCGCCGCCCAAAGGGCGTCGTTACAATTCCACTCTCCATTGTCTCTCGCCTTTCAATCAGGCAAAAGAAATCAGTTCACCAAAGCGGCGCCAAAGACTCTTGACAGTGATTCGTGAAAATGAGATTCTCAGGTTCCTACATCCGAGAAGGGCTTCCACGACGGCAACGTTTGGGGGGCCTTTTTCTTTTGCGCGTTAATCTCCTTTACCAGTCTCGGCCGACACGAACTCGGCATATAGCCGATCCAGATTGTCGGAGAGAAATCGACCAAACTCGCTTGCGTTCTTCGCCCTCATCGAGAGCATGAACGCCTTGCCGGTATTCGAAATCTGCGCTGAAACGGCGTTATCGGACGGTTGCCAGGTAGTCTTCTGCGTTACCATGACGGTCTTTTTCACGGGCTTGCCAACCTTGTTCAGCGCCGAAAAAAGAGCATTGAAGCGCTCATCGCTTTCCAACCCGGCAAAGCCGTCTGCAGCCGTAAGTTCCATTACCGTGTCTTCGTTCGACGACTTGCCGACCAACAGGGAGAGCTCGACCCAGCGCTCTCGTCCAACCGACGGCGCCGGCCCAATCCTGCCGATTATCTGATCCGGTATCCGATCCGTCACGGACAGCATCTTTGAGACAGCTGCCGCATTGGCCGCGAGCGCGGAGCCGATCACGGCGCGATCATAGCCCAGATCCAACAATCGCTTTGCAAACGACGCCCTTTCGATAAAGGTCAGATTTGCTCGTGCGGAGTTTTCCTGCCCCTGGGCAATGACATGGGTCTTGTCATCGAGAGGTTTTACGACCGCCTTGACCTTGCGTCCGAGTTCCCGCGCCACGCGGGCGCGCCTGTGCCCGAAGACTATCTGATACCTGCCAGACAAGCTGGGATGCGGGCGCACGAGTATAGGCGTGTCCTGTCCCCGCTCCTCAATTGCCTGCTTCAATTCCTGGAACTGCTCCGAGACATCCTCCATCCGGTCGGACACGAACGAACCTTCGATCGTGTCAGGATCGAGATCGACCACCGCCTCACCTTCAAGGAACTTCTCCGCCTGTTTCGCCAGTTCATCCAACGAGCGGATCATGTTCTTTGATGCCCCCCTCATCGGGTAGTTACTGGCGGATGGCTGTTTGTCGTTGTCCCCGGACTCTACCAGTCCAGCCAGCAGGTTCTTTCGCGCCATCTACTTGCTCCATTCATCGGTCATCGCCATGAAAACAAAGGCGAAAACTGCGTTTTTGTCAGCTGACAAATCATCTGCCCCACGCGCTATGAACCAGATCCGTGATTTCAGAATTAACCGCGTCGAGCGATTCCATCGCACGCTCATAGGTAGACCGGGTCATCTGGTTCTTGTCGACTTCATAAAGCGTCTGTTTGGTGATCCCTGCATCCGAGACTGCTGTAGACTTCAGCATCTGGTTCTTGAGCACATATTGGTGGAAGAGCGTCTGCATGAAGCCGACCATCTGGGCCTGGGGTACGTCCATCGGTTCGTAACGAGTAATGAGATAGCGGTACCATTCGAGATTAACTTGCGCGCCGGCGTCCCGGATGGGCTTTAGTATCCCGCCAAGCATGAGCAGGAACTGCCCCATAGACATGACGTCAAGCATCTGCGGGTGAATGGTAATCAGCACGCTGGTCGCCGCGGTCAGTGCCGTTATTGTGAGGTATCCAAGCTGCGGCGGGCAGTCGATCACGACGACATCGTAGCGGTCATCGACTTCAGACAGCGCCCGCGATATCCGGGTGAAGAATGTCTTGCCGTCGTTCGTGTTCTTGTTCGACATCGCCAGTGGCGTGTCATACTCAAACTCCTGCAGTTCCAGATTGGCTGGCACAATATCAAGGCCGGGGAAATTGGTCGGCTGAATGATTTCGAGGATTGAGCGCCTTTCCTCATCGTAGCGGATGGCTTCATAGAGCGAAGGTGTCTGGTCCAGCTCCGGCTGAAATCCATGCAGCGACGATAACGAGGCCTGCGGGTCGAGGTCGATCGCAAGAACGCGATGCCCTGTCAGGGCAAGATATTGCGCAAGATGTGCAGCGGTCGTGGTCTTGCCCGATCCACCCTTGAAATTGACGACGGCAATGACCTGCAGCTTCTCGCCAGTGCGCCGATGGGGAACGTAATTCTTGGATTCAGACCGTCCATGCTGATCGAGATATTGCCGCAGCTCCCACATCTGCTCGGCTGTGTACGTACGTCGGCCGGACGAGGACGTCTGGGGGAGGGGCCCTTTGCCCTCCAGGTGGAGCTTCTTGAGTGTGCTTTGAGATACACCAAGAAATGCCGCGACTTCCGACAAGGTAAAGGAACGCAGCGTCTTTCGCGCATTCGGCGGAAACCGTTGCATGCTCAACAGATGCAGCTTCTTCGAAATCAGATCGCCCTGTTCAAGGATCAGATCCTCGAAATGCATCGGATGCGTTATAGCCACAGACGAATTAGCGTTCATTGGTTTTGGACTTTCAAATAACGGTATTCAGGCTTCACTGGCCGACTAACCGTTATTATGAGCGATTCTACCGGCGTGACAAGAAGAATAGCGTTAACAAACGGTTAATGCAGCGGCCCTGCGAACTCGCCAACAGATTGGCACCAATACATTTTAGCGTTTAACTACAAATAGTTAGACAGACGTTCTGCGGCGCCACACAGCCGAGTTCGGCCAGTCAGATCTGATGGGGAGCGAAAGCGTCACGGCACTGATCATCGGACAGTCGCCTTCCTTTCGGCTAATCATTGCGGCCGACTCACCCGACTCATTTGATTTGCTGGCCTCCCACATTGGAGGGTCTGACGCATTTCGCAATTCATGTCTTCCTGCCTCCACCGAATTTGGCCGGCGCACGTGAATGCGACCCGTTGGCAGTCATACCGGGTGACAGGTTCGACCTCGCCGCTCCCAGAGCAACAATGTCGGCGAAGCTCAATACGCAGTTCAACACCGCCTCTTCCATGTTCATTAGCCTCGAAGCCTCCTGTCACGATATTTCAGCAAAACGCGGGAATTATCGTGACTGTCATCCGATTCCGGCCCCTTGCCAAGGACAACAGCGCTAACGGCGCCCCGGTTCTGACCGGCCAGAGACTCGACGCAGGTTTTAGCCGGCCCGATAAACCAAACGATTCCAGCCGGTTGTCTGGGAGGCTGTTTGTCTCTTGCCACATCGGCACTAGCAGATTTGCGAGTAGACCACATTCCTTCGCCCGGTCACTTCTTATGCGCATCAACGCACCGGAGATCCGCACAATGAAGGTGGTGGCAATAGGAAAGACCAGATCGCGCGGCGAAATCCGCTTAATCCAGGAGATGCACCGGCTCCGCGCCCGGGTGTTTCGCGAGCGACTGAACTGGGACGTCAGCTGTCGCGACGGCCTCGAGCACGACGAGTTCGATGACATCGATCCCACCTACATCCTCGCTCTCTCGTCCGGGCGCCAGGTCGTGGGTTGCGCCCGCCTTCTGCCGGCCAACCGGGCCACCATGCTCCAAAGGGTCTTTCCCCAGCTCCTGGCGAGCGGATCGCTCGATACCCATCCCGCCATGATCGAGAGTTCCAGGTTTTGCGTCGATACATCAAGCGATGAGGGAAGGGGGGCGGCATTTCTGCATGAAGCGACGGTGACGATGTTCGCAGGCATCATCGAATGGTGCATGACCAACTGCTATAGCGAGATCGTCACGGCCACCGACATCCGCTTCGAGAGGATCCTGAAGAGAGCCGGCTGGCCGATGCGCCGCCTGGGTGATCCGAAGATGATCAACGAGACCACCAGTGTCGCCGGTGTCCTGCCGGTGGACGAGCCGTGTTTCCTGAGAATGCGGCCGACGGGCTATCGCTCCTCCTTCCATGCAACTCCTCGGGCGGCGTGAGGCAGGGATGACCGGACTGCGTTCCCTTCCTCGGCTCATCCGCAAGCTCCAGGACGCCCTGGGCGAACGGCTCTGTGTTGCGCTCGATGACCCTGGCGTCGTCGAAATCATGCTGAACCCGGACGGTCAGCTCTTCATCGAGCGCCTCGGTCACGGGATCGCGGCGGCGGGAGAACTCTCCCGCAGCGCCGCGGAAATCGTGATCGGAAGCGTTGCCCATGTCCTCAACACGGAAGTCGATGACGATCGGCCTATCATTTCAGGAGAGCTCCCGATCGGCGGTCATCGTTTCGAGGGGCTGATGCCTCCCGTGGTGTCCGGACCATGCTTTTCCATCCGCCGGCGGGCTTCGCGCCTGATCCCGCTCGACGACTATGTGAGGACCAGGGTGATAACCCCGACCCAGGCGGCGGTGGTCCGCAACGCCATCAAGTCCCGCCTGAACATCGTGCTGTCGGGCGGGACAGGGTCAGGCAAGACGACCTTCGCCAATGCGGTGATCCAGGAAATCAGCCAGGAAGCCCCTGACGACCGCATCCTCATCCTGGAGGACACTGCCGAAATCCAGTGCGCGTCCTTGAACACCGTCTGCCTTCATACGAGCGATGCGGTCGATATGGCGAGGCTCCTGAAAAGCACCCTGCGGCTCAGGCCGGACAGGATCATCGTCGGTGAGGTGCGCGACGGCGCGGCCCTGACGCTCCTCAAGGCGTGGAACACCGGCCATCCCGGGGGCGCTACGACGATTCACGCCAACAGTGCGCGTTCTGTCCTGCAACGACTGGAACAGTTGACCGCGGAAGTCAGCCAGCAGCCGATGCAGGCTGTCATCGGGGATGCGGTGGATCTGATCATATCCCTTGAACGCACACCCAACGGCCGCCGCGTCACGGAAATCCTGCATGTCAGCGGCTTTGCCGATGACCGGTATCACACCGAATCCTACAAAGAAGGAGAGGGCAATGCTGCCTGATCGACGAATGACCTTGAACCGGGCCGCCGTGCTCGTCCTCCTGCTGATTGCCCCGCCCGCATTTGCCAGTTCCGGAGGTGGCCTGCCCTGGGAAGGACCGCTCGAGCAGATCCAGGAATCCATCACGGGACCCGTCGCCGGGTTCATCGCCCTTGCCGCAGTGGCGGTTGCAGGCGGCATGCTGATTTTCGGGGGAGAGCTCAACGACTTCGCCCGTCGGCTGATGTACGTGGTGCTCGTCGCGGGCGTCCTGCTTGGCGCGACGCAGATCGTCGGATTGTTCGGCGCAACCGGTGCCTCCATAGGCTTGGCCGTGGAACAGGTAACGACTGCGACCGCCGACGTGAGAGGGGAGGGCCAGAATGGCTGACACCCGCTCGTCCCTTGACCGCAACCGCATTCACCGGGCCCTGTCGCGCCCGAACCTGCTGATGGGCGCTGACCGCGAGCTGGTCCTGATCACAGGCCTTGGCGCCATCATCCTGATCTTCGTTGTGCTCACGCTCTATTCGGTCCTTTTCGGCCTGGCGAGCTGGACCGTCGTCCTCGGCGCGCTGCGCAAGATGGCCAAAGCCGATCCCCGGATGCGGCACGTCTATATCCGCCACATATCGTATCGGCCGGTCTACCGCCCCACCTCCACGCCCTGGCGGCGGGCTTGAGGGGGATGGCAATGGTAAGTCTTCGTTCCTTTCGCCACTCGGGGCCGTCCTTCGCCGATCTCGTGCCCTATGCCGGCATGGTCGATGATGGGATCCTGCTGCTGAAAGATGGCAGCCTGTTGGCCGGCTGGTACTTCGCAGGTCCGGATTGCGAGAGTTCCACAGATCGTGAGCGAAACGAAATATCACGCCAAATCAATGCGATACTCTCACGTCTCGGTTCAGGCTGGATGATCCAGGTCGATGCGGTGAGGGTTGCAGCCGCCGACTATCCAGCCGCCGATCGCTCGTTCTTTCCCGATCCGGTGACGCGCGCCATCGACGCCGAGCGCAGAGCCCATTTCGAACGGGAAACAGGCCATTACGAGAGCCGGCATGCAGTGATCCTCACCTATCGGCCGGCGGAACAAGGCCGGACATCGCTTGGCAGATACGTGTTTTCGGACGAAGCGAGCCGCAGGCAGAGCCATGCGGACACGGTTCTCCTCACGTTTCACAACGCCATTCGGGAGGTCGAGCAATATCTGAGCACCACCCTGTCCATCCGTCGCATGAGGTCGCGGCACGCCATCGAACGGGGCGCTGCCAGGCCTCTGCTTTTCGACGAACTCCTCCAGTTCATCCGTTTCTGCATCTCCGGCGAGAGCTTCCCCGTGAGGCTCCCGGACGTGCCCATGTATCTTGACTGGCTCGTCACGGCCGAACTGCAGCACGGTCTGATGTCCAAAGTCGACGATCGCCATATTGGCGTGGTAGCGATCGACGGCTTGCCGGCGGAAAGCTGGCCGGGGATCCTGAACAGCCTCGATCTGATGCCTCTCTCCTACCGATGGTCATCACGGTTCATCTTTCTCGATGCCGAAGAGGCCAGGGCCCGCCTCGAACGCACGCGGAGGAAGTGGCAGCAGAAGGTCCGACCTTTCTTCGATCAGCTCTTCCAGACAAGAAGCCGTTCCCTCGACCAGGATGCAATGGCCATGGTCGCCGAGACAGAAGACGCCATCGCGGAGGCCTCTTCGCAACTCGTGGCCTTTGGCTACTACACGCCGGTCATCGTGGTCTTCGACGAGGACAGGGAGCGGCTGCGGGACAAGACCGAGGCGGTCCGTCGCCTGATACAGGCGGAGGGCTTTGGAGCCCGCATCGAGACGCTGAATGCAACGGAAGCCTATCTCGGCAGCCTGCCCGGCAACTGGTACTGCAACATCCGCGAGCCGCTCATCAATACGCGCAACCTGTCCGACCTGATCCCGCTCAATTCGGTCTGGTCCGGCGAAGTGGTTGCACCCTGCCCGTTCTATCCAGCAAATTCTCCACCATTGATGCAGGTCGCTTCGGGTTCCACGCCGTTCAGGCTCAACCTCCATGTCGAGGATGTTGGCCACACGCTCGTGTTCGGCCCGACCGGCTCCGGAAAGTCCACGCTTCTGGCCCTGATCGCGGCACAGTTCCGCCGCTATCAGGGAGCGCAGATCTTCGCCTTCGACAAGGGACAGTCCTTGTTGCCCCTGACGCTTGCGGCTGGCGGCGACCACTACGAAATCGGCGCCGGGAACGGGGAGGGGAGGGGGCTCGCCTTTTGCCCACTTGCGGAACTCTCCTCCGATGGCGACCGGGCATGGGCCTGTGGATGGATCGAAACACTGATCGCGCTTCAGGGCGTTTTGATCACGCCCGACCATCGCAATGCCATATCCCGCCAGATCGGCCTGATGTCGGCCGCACAGGGCCGTTCGCTTTCGGATTTTGTCAGCGGCGTACAGATGCGGGATATCAAGGAGGCTCTCAACCACTATACGGTCGACGGCCCAATGGGCCCGCTCATGGACGCGGAGAGCGACGGGCTTACGCTTGGGGACTTTCAGTGCATGGAGATCGAACAGCTCATGACCATGGGCGAGCGCAACCTGGTGCCCGTGCTCACCTACCTCTTCCGCAGGATCGAGAAGCGTCTCACCGGCGCACCTAGCCTCATTATCCTTGACGAAGCCTGGCTGATGCTCGGCCATGCGGTTTTCAGGGACAAGATCCGCGAGTGGCTGAAGGTGCTGCGCAAGGCCAACTGCGCGGTGGTTCTCGCCACCCAATCGATATCCGATGCCGAACGGTCAGGCATCATCGACGTGCTCAAGGAAAGCTGCCCGACAAAAATCTGCCTTCCAAACGGGGCTGCGCGTGAAACAGGAACGCGCGAATTCTATGAGCGGATAGGGTTCAACGAGCGACAGATCGAGATTGTCGCGGGCGCGATCCCGAAGCGCGAATATTATGTGGCCTCGGCCGAAGGCCGTCGGCTCTTCGACATGGCGCTCGGGCCGATAGCGCTCGCCTTCACCGGCGTCTCCGACCGCCACCAGCTGAAACGGATCAAGGCCCTTCATGCGGAACACGGGGCCAGCTGGCCGCGCCATTGGCTCGAGGCGAGAGGGGTCGAAAATGCGGCAGCTTACCTCGGGCCTTGACCGACTGGGGATCTACCTGGTTGCGGCCCTCGTCATGATCCTCCCGGCAAATGCCGGCACTGTAACCGGAGCAGCCACCGAGTGGACCCAGCTCGCGAACAATGCCGAACTGGTCAAGCTCTTGGAGAGCTCCGGCCTTCAGGTCGACAATCAGCTCACCCAGATCAACCAGCTCGCCGGGCAAATCCAGAACCAGTTGCAGATCTACCGCAATATGCTGCAGAACACGGCGGCACTGCCTTCCCATATCTGGGGCAAGGTCGAGAGCGACCTCGAACAACTGCGCGACATCGTCGGGCAGGGTCAGGGCATGGCATTTTCCATGGGCAATGCGGACGACATCCTGAAGCAGCGCTTCAAGAGTTATGCCGACCTCAAATCGGCTCTGCCAGATGGAGAGAGTTTCTCGGCAAGCTACCAGGCCTGGTCGGATACCAATCGGGACACGATCGCCGGTACTCTGCGGGCCGCAAGCCTCACGGCCGAACAGTTCGACAGCGAGGAGACGACAATGGCCTCGTTGCGCCATCTGTCGGAGACGGCCGATGGACAGATGAAGGCGCTTCAGGTCGGACATGACATCGCCGCCCAGCAGGTCGCCCAGATGCAGAAACTTCGGGGGCTCGTCTCGCAGCAGATCACCATGACGGGCAGCTGGCTACAGTCCGAACAGACGGGCAGGGACCTCGCCCAGGCACGCCGTGAGCAGTTCTTCAACGCAACGACCATGGCAGTCCCTCGGGGCCAGGAGATGGAGCCGCGCTGGTGAACCAGGCAAGGAGCGCCGTGTCATTCCGTTTGATCCTCGCTGTGGTCGCATTTGCGATCACCGCCACGGCGGGCCCCGCCCTTGCTCAGGAAGGCCAGGTGCTGACCGAGCTCGAGAACCAGGTCGCCGCGGCCGCACGCGATTGGGAAAGGACTGTCACGGAGGCGGCACGATCCCTGTTCTGGATCCTGGCCGGAATAGAGATCGGCATCGCCGCCGTGTGGCTTGCTCTCCAGGCGGCCACGCTCGACAGCTGGTTTGCCGAACTGGTCCGACGCATCCTCTTCGTCGGCTTCTTCGCTTTCGTGCTCGACCAGGGGCCCGCCTTTGCGAAATCGGTTGTCGACAGTCTTTTCCAGATCGGCGCCGGAAACGGTTCGGCCTCGCCGGCCGAGATCTTCGACGCCGGCATCCGTGTTGCATCGGCAATGTCGGCAAGGGCGCAGTTTGGCGTCTTCGAGGACAATGGGCTGGCGATCGCCGCCGTTCTTGCCATGGGCGTGGTGGTGATCTGCTTTTCCCTTGTGGCCGCGATATTCGTATCCGTGATGGTCGAAATGTATGTCGGGCTACTTGCCGGCATGATCATGCTTGGCCTTGGAGGTTCGTCCTTCACCAAGGATTTTGCCATTCGCTATCTCGTCTACGCGTTTTCGGTCGGGATGAAGCTCATGGCCCTCGTCATGATTGCCCATATCGGCTCGACGGTCCTTCTTGGTCTTGCCGAGGCGCCGGCTGACCAATCCGAACCGCTGATCGCCACATTGGCGATCGCCGGCATCTCCGTCGTCATTTTCATCATCGCGATCTATGTGCCGAACATCGTGCAAGGCGTGGTGCAGGGGGCGTCTGTCAGCGGCGGCATGGAGGTCATCCGCCACGGGGGCCAGGCCGCCAGCTTCGCGGCAGGCGCCGGCTTTCTCGGGGCTGGGGCAGTCTCATCCGGACATGCCGCAGCGCAGGCGGACAGGGCCGGCGGCTCCTCCATGGCGGCTGCGGCCCTCAAGGGCTTCGCTGCAAGTCTCGGCGCCACGGGCAGGGCGGTCGGGTCGGCTGCCAAGGAGAAGGCGATCGGATCGCCCGGTGCTTACGCGGGCTCACTTCTCGGTCTTGCCAATGCAAAGCTCGAGCAGGGCCGCTCCGGCGAAACCCGGCAGCCGCCGGCCCCGCCGCCAAATAACCTCTAGAGAAGGGCAGGGGAACAATGGCCGATCAACGCGCAACGGAAAACCCCTATCTTGCCGCAAGGCAGGAATGGAACGAGCGTTATGGCTCCTATGTGAGGGAGGCGACTGCCTGGCGGATCGTCGGCGTCGTGAGCCTTGGAATGGCGGTGATCGGCTTCAGCTACGCGCTGTATCTCAGCACGGAAGTCACGCTTGTCCCCTACATCGTCGAGGTCGACAAACTGGGAAGCCCCGTCTCGGTCGGCGTCCCCGAGCAGATCGAATATGCTGACGTGCGGGTGGTGCGCGCAACACTCGGCAGCTTCATTGCAAGTTTCCGCTCGGTCACCCCCGATGCGATCGTTCAAAAGCAGTATATCGACCGCACCTATGCCCTTTTGCGGACCTCGGATCCGTCGACGGAAAAGGTCAATGCATGGTTCCGGGGAAACTCACCTTTCGAAGCGGCAAAGACGGCAACCGTTGCAGTCGAGGTCAGCAATATCGTCGCGCTATCAAACCAGACCTACCAGATCGACTGGACGGAGTTCGAACGCGATCGGAGAGGCCGGGAAACGGCAAACAGACGTTTCCGGGGAATTGCCACGGTGACGCTGACCACCCCGCAGGACGAAGCCACAATCCGGCTCAATCCAATCGGTCTTTACATCAGGGATTTCGACTGGACCGCACAGCTCTAGAAAGGAGAGGATCGTGAATAAATCAGTTCTGGTTGCCTTGGTCTTGCCAGTCATACCCTTGCCCGCCGCCCTCGGCGCGCCTCAGACGGCTCATGGTCAGGAAATGAGTGCCAACGAAGCCAAAGGCCTGGGAATATCCGAAAGATGGCAGAAGGCGGCGGGGCTGGTGACAAGGGGCCCGGACGGCAAGCTCACATTTCTCTTCGGAGAGACCCAGCCTTCGGTTGTTTGCTCGCCTCTGCAGGTGTGCGACATCGAGCTCGAGCAAGGCGAGGTCGTTCGTGACGTCCTGGTGGGAGACAGCGTCCGGTGGAAAGTCGAACCGGCAACGTCGGGCGCCGCCGCGGGCCAGGCCATTCATCTCGTCGTGAAACCTTCGGAGCCCGATCTGACGACGTCCATGGTGGTGACGACGTCACGGCGCACCTATCACGTTCAGCTGAGATCCCATCCGAGCCAGTACATGGCACGCGTCGGTTTCGCGTATCCCGACGATGCCTCGGCAAAACTTGAAAGCATCAATGCCCGGCTCGATGCGGGTGCACAGGGCGCCGGCGTGTCACCTGATCGCCTGGACTTCTCCTACGCGGTCAACGGGAGCGCCTCCTGGCGACCGAAGCGGGTCTACTCGGATGGCGAAAAGACCTACATCCAGTTTCCCCGTTCGATTACCGGTCAGGATGCGCCTGTGCTCTTCGTCGTCTCCGCCGGCCAGAGACGGATTGTCAACTACCGGATGAAGAGCAACATGATGGTTGTCGACTACAATATCGACCGCGCCCTCCTGGTCTCAGGGGTCGGCTGGAGACAGCAAAAGGTCACGATCAGGCGGGGAGGGTAGGCCATGCGCGGCATATTTGGCATCCTCCTGATCGTTACCGTCCTTGCCGGCTGTCAAGGCACAAAGGGCGGTCCAAGCGCAAATACGGCGCCCCCCGAACTGTCTGCCCCTGCTGCCGGCGTCATTGCCGGTGACATGGTGAGCCGCCTTGCCGAACAAGCCGCTCCGGCAACGACAACAGTCAATCTCGCGATGGACAGATCCGAGTTTGCGACCGCGCTCGAGGCCGCATTGAAGGGCTGGGGTTATACAGTGGTCAAGCAGCAGAGCCGGGATGAACTGGCGAACACGGTCACTCTTGGCTATTCGATCGTAAGCTTCGAGGACCAGATTCTCGCCCGCCTTTCGACGCCGGCGCTGACTTTCGGCCGCATTTATACAGTGGACCCGTCCGGCGCTCGGCCGGCGAGCCCGTTTACGATCCAGCGGCAAGACTGAGGGAGGCGCGCGTGGTCCAATCGCTTCATCTCGCCAGCCTGTCCGGTGGAGAACGGGATCAGGGCATGCAACGGCTGAACCGGCTGCCGATTGTCGTCGCGGCCACTCTATTGCTCCTGTTCTTTGGCATCATCATCTACGGGCTTGCCTCACGTGGATACTCCTCACACCTGAGCGGAGACACTCCAGGGGCGATGAATGCATCGGCCTCCAGTTTTGCCGATCAGCTCAAGCGCGGCGTAACTGACGGCATCATCGGTGAGCCCGAACGGATTTCCGTCGTTCAACACAGTCCCGTTATCGCTCCGGCGGAGGAAACCAGAGGAGATCCCGCTCCGGATCCGGCGCGCACCGAACCGAGGCCGCGGCTATCTCGCCTGGAGCCCGAGGCAGAATGGTTGGCGCGCCTTGAACGGGAACATCGGGAACAGTATTTGCGGGAACGTCACCGACAGCAGATGGCCCGCCTTCAGTCCCGCGGGGCGGCACGGGATTCACCCTTGAAGGTGGACCTGAACGAGCTTGCGTCGCGCACGCCTGACGGTGTCGGCGATCCGCACAGCACAGCCGGAGAGCGGCCAGCAAATGCGCCCGATCTGCATTCGGCAGCCGCGCAAGCGGGGCTGACAGCAATGAACCAGGACCCGAACCAGCAATATGCCAAGGAGGACTTCCTAGATCATGAATACGGCGGGCCGGGCTATCTCCCGAACATGCCGACACCTCAATCGTCGCCTTTCGAACTGAAACGGGGCTCCGTCATCCCGGCCACGCTCGTCACCGGCGTCAACTCGGACTTGCCGGGCCGCACTACTGCTCAGGTCAGCCAGAATGTCTATGACAGTGCAACCGGCCATCATCTTCTCGTGCCCCAGGGGGCCAAGCTGATGGGGCGCTACGATTCCAAGGTGTCGTTTGGCCAATCGCGGGTCCTCGTCGTGTGGACCGACGTCATCTTCCCGGACGGATCAACGCTTCAGATAGGAGGAATGGCCGGTACCGATCCCGCGGGTTTCGGCGGGTTCAAGGACCAGGTGGACAGACATACGCTGCGAACATTCGGTTCGGCCGCGCTCATTGCCCTGATCGGAGCGGGGATGGACATGTCGCTCCCGGATGAACCAGGTCTCTTGACGACGACCAGTGCGTCCGATGCGGCGCGGCGTAGTTTCAGCGAGACCTTTGGCAGGGTGATCGAAGGCTCACTGTCAAAGAACCTGAACGTTCAACCGACGCTTTCCATTCGACCCGGTTACCGGTTCAATGTGCTCGTGGATCAGGATATCGTTTTTACCCGAAGCTTTCGGCCGTGAGGACAATATTCTCCAGGAGGCGAAGCCGTCGTGTAGCCCCGTGAAGATCCAGAAACGCTTTCAAATCAGCAGGAGCTTGGTGGCAAGCGCGGTGGCCTGCGGCAGCGTGACGACGTCAAGCTTTGTCTTGGCGGTATCCAGGTAGAACCGCACGGTGCTGTATTTGAGGCCTGCGACCAAGGCGATGTCATGCATCGATTTGCCTTCGGCCGACCACCGCAGGCACATGAGTTCGCGCGGGCTAAGGGCGACCGGCGCACTGGCGCCACCTGGCTTGTTCTGCTGCACAAATCTCGCGTGGATGAAGGCCACGGCTGCCGCGGCCTGAACCTCATCCATATCCTTCCCGTTCGGCCGAACGACGGAGCTGGATGAGGCGAGCGTGAGAATGGCAAACTCGCCAAACCCGGTGCGCACCGGGATGGAAAACCCGGAGCGGATTTCGTAAGCCGCGGCCTCGTCGTAGAAACGTCTGAGATCATTGGCCATGCCGGGGCGATCCCGGTCGATCGACCAGCGGAACGCTCGCATTCCGCGCTTTGCTGCCGTGATCACCGGATCGATCCGACTGTAGGACCGGTCGAAGTAAAGCGCCTGCCATTCGGTCGGATAGTTCGAAACGGCAGAGCTCCTCTTGGCGCGCAGATGGAGGTAGGCAAAGAGTTCGTAGCCATGGCTGAGCGCAAAACCCTCCACCGCCGTCTTGAGGGATTGTTCTCCACAGAGCGTCGAACTGGCCTCGATCAAAGGGTCGAAAGGATGCTTTTTCGGCATCGTCGTGCAACTCCATCAAATGGAGATGACCACGCCATCTGGCGCTTGGAGAGAAAGAGCCAGCCAATGGCGAAGGCATCACGCGCCTGGTTGGAAGAGATCGCGCCCGCGGGCCAATATGAACAGTCTATACACGGTTTAGCTGCTTATTGCCGGCATGCAACCTCACGCTACCAGCAGCAATAAAACTTCACAATTGAAGTTGCGGGGAGATTGCCGGGCTGGACAACTATCCCTGGGTCACAAGTCGGCCTCTACGAGGGGCGTAAAGAGGTAGCCTCCCAGTCTGATAGTCTTCAGCAATTCGGGATGATGGGGATCAATCTCTATTTTGCGGCGTAGCCTGCTGACATGGACGTCAATGCTGCGATCGACCGGCCTTGCCGCTCCAACATGGGTCAAGGCCAGAAGCTTCTCGCGAGGGATCGCCTTGCCCCGATTTCGACAGAACGCCCATAGCAGATCGAACTCGGCGGCAGTCAGCTCGACAATGGCGCCTTGCGGGTCATGCAGCAAACGCGACTGTGGATCTATACTCCACCCGTTGAACCGCAGTGAAGTCCGGGGAGACAAGGCCGCGGCACCAAACGAGGCTCGGCGCAGGAGGCTGCGTATCCTTGCCTCGATTTCCCGCAGCCCGGTCGCTCTGGAGACGCAGTCATCGGCACCGGCTTCAAGCGCGGCAATACAGCCCTCCGGATCCCGGTCATCCCTCAGCACGATGATCGGGACCATGCTCGTGGTGCGTACAATGCGGCAAAGCGAAAGCGCGCTGAGGCCTGGCGTGGACGTATCGAGAATGAGCAGATCGATACCGCGCGACCGCAGCACCGCCCGCATACCGCCAGAATCGACCGCAACCCTGATCGACGCCAGGACAGACAGGGCCTCGACAATAGGCCGCACGATCTCTCGATCTGCCGCGACAATCAGGATTTCCACCTCGCGTGCTTTCGCTTTACCTGAGCTCAAATGCACCCCCACACGGCTCGTGGCCCCTAGATAGAATGATTGCCTGCCCCACTCAGTTCGAAAGATCCCGATCGCTTTGTCGAAGCTGGCCGCACAACTTTGCGGCGCACAATTGAGTACGGCAACTTTTTCGTCCGGTGCCAAGGTGCAAAACTGCGAGTTGGTCTTCGAACTGTGAACGTCCGTCGAAACAATTCTTCACGGATCTCTGCCAGGAAGAGTTTGAACGGGCGGGTTTCCCGTGCGAATTTATGAGCGGGCATACCGGGAAGTGACGGCGGCGTTGCAGGAGGGAACCGGGCAATTGCCGCTCACGAGAACCCACCGTGAAACCACTTGTCGTTGTCAGTTCGAGCAATGCGGAATTCAGCCTGTTCGCTCGACATGTACTTGAGAATGCTGGCTTCGCGGTCGTCTTGGCAATCGGTTCCAAGGAGACGCATTCCCTGGCAATGCGAGAGGGCGCCGATGCGATATTGCTTGATGGGCACCTGAATTGCGCAGTCTCGCTTTGCGAGCAGCTGAAAAGCGATCCCGCGACGTCGCACCTGAAAATCGTCGCGCTTATCGGCCAGAGGCCGGCAAACCACTACACAGCCTTCGTCAATGCCGGTATCGACGAAGGATTCGTCCGCCCGGTGGAACCCAGGCGGTTTGTTGATGCACTCAAGGCACTCATAGGGACGAGCGCCGGATCCGGTTGGCAAGGAGAGGGAGCACAACAACGGCACCTGGCCTATGCCGATATTGAAGTCGATCTCTACACACGCCGCGTGCGGCGCGCCGGCCTGGAAGTCCGTCTCACTGCCATCGAATTCGAACTGCTCCGGCGCCTCATGGAAGAGCCAACCAGGGTATTCAGGCGCGAAGAGCTCATCGAAACCGCCTGGCCGAGGGGAGCTTATGTCGATCGACGCACTGTCAACATTCACATCGGGCGACTGAAGCGACGGCTGATGGCGGCCCATCCCGCAAATGTAATTCGCACGGTTCGGGGAGCAGGCTATGCCTTGGACACGACAGATTGCTGATCGAGCACCAGTGGTCGACGGGGGAGGATCCAGATGGCAAACGAGCACAAATTGCTCCTTACCGGCGGCGCGATCATTACCGGCAACGGAACGACTTTCCTCGAGCGTGGTTCCGTTCGCATCCGCGGGGCACTGATAGTCGATGTCACCACAAGCGAATGCAAACCTGAGCGCAATGAAACGGTAATCAATGTTGAAGGTTGCACGATTCTTCCTGGAATCATCAATGCCCACGCCCATGGCTGCATCCGCGGCCCCTCCATGCCGAGCGGATCCTTGCCATTTAAGGCTTGCGACGTCTCTTACCAGCGCAACCGGCATCTGCTGTCGGGAACGACAACCCTACTGAATGTCTGTGGCCTGGCGATGGCCGACGAGATTGATGACGAGGGGCCGTCTCACCCCCTGGATATCCATATTGCGACAGCGCATACGCCGGCAAACATCGGGGCAGCCCTTGCCGTGGATGGCAAGGGACTGACCGATCGGCACCGCAAGGCGACAGTCGATATGCTGATCGCGGCCGGGGCCAGGGCTCTCGGCGAGGCGGGCGGGGGGCAGACGCTGGGTGGAGGCGCTCAGGACTACCGCTTTATACCCGCGGCGATAAAGGCGCAAACTGGAACTCTCGTTCATCCGGCCACCGCGCGGGCGTTGAAGGAAGCGGTGCTCGGCCGATACCTGGACGGAACCGGAGCCTCGGATGACTCCGCCCTCGAGGTCCTGCTCGACCAGCACGGTCTCGGCAGCTCTCTGAGCCCGGCAGCCTTGCGCAATCTCATCTGGGACACGGTGATGCGACCGGTTGCCCTGTCTCTTGCGGGGCTCGAGGAGCTTGCCGCGACCTCGGCCAGGCTCGGCCTGCCCGCAATCTTTCACAATGCGGCTCCGAGCGCCAGGACGCTGATACGGCTGGCGGGAAGATACCCGAGGGCACGGATGGTAGCCGGTCATTCGAACCACCCGTCCTTCCTTCCCGACGAAGCTGTGGAACACGCAAGAGCGTTGCGCGCAATGGGCGTCACCATCGATGTCTCCACCCTGGACGTGGTTCAAACCCGTTGGCGCAACACGCCGGAGAACCTCGACGCCCTGATCGAGGCTGGTCTTGTCAATACGATTTCGACGGATTTTGCCGGCGGCGACTGGGATAGCATCCTGGCTGCGTTACAGCGCATGATCAGCATGAAGCAGCTGACGCCTTCCGCGGCCGTTGCCCTTGCAACCGGCAATGTCGCCCGAACCTTTCCCGAGCTCGCAGGCGATCGCGGGCTGATCGAAAGCTGCAAGAGAGCCGATATCGCAATCGTGGAAAGTCATAATCTCGGAAGAGTCCGCCACGTCGTCATTGCCGGCAGGCCGGCCGTATTCAACGGCACCCTGGTGCAGGGCCGCGAGGAGACAGGCTTCAGCGCCGCTTAAGCGATCACCAAGAGTTGGGGGTCAAGACCAAGGTGGCGGATCCAGCTATCGCGCAGCAAGTTCCCGCAGCAAATCACGGCGATTTCCGTCGCCGAGGCTCTGGACCGATCTGATGAGGGCGTCCTGCTTTCGCGACGAGATCGATCGACGGGTGGCCAGTCGGAACTTCTCCTCGAGCGCATGCCATAGCATCGGGCGTGCGGGATCGCCCAGCGGACCGGCGCGCGGCGATACCAGGCGGCGCCCCTTGGTTTCCACGATCACGCGCGCGAGCGTCTGGCGAGGAAACTGCCGATCGGCAACCGCCTCCTCGACGAGGCGGACGCTCGTGGCCAGACGGGCAAGGTCAGGCCGATCCAGAAGGGAGGACATGACTGGTGTCAGGCTTTCACGGCCTTCGATCGCAGCGACCGCGAGACAATAGGGAAGGCTGTATTGAAGCTCGACGATATTGTGAGGCTCGGTGGCGTTACCGAGCTTCAGAGCCCATGCAAATGTCCGGACCTCCATCAGGTCTATCTCGCGAGCAGTGAATTGGTGTTCTTCCCGGAGCTGAAAAAAAGCGTCGAGAGCGGGATGGATGTAGCGGCAGCAGCCGTAGGGCTTGAAATATGTATCCAGAATTTCCCACCGTTTCCCTATGCCCCGACGTATCCGGTGGCCGTCGTAAAATCGGTCAAAATCGAGGATATCGATTGGGCCGGTATGACCGTGCATTGCCAGATAGAGCGCCTGCACACCAAGAGCCGCACTCCACGCTATCCCTTCTTTGACATGATTGCCCGTCATCCTGGAATAGCCGGAGCTGCCGTTGGCTCTTTGGTTGGGGGCGAGCACTCCGGCAATCGCCAATGCCTGGGCCAGTTGAAGGGGGTCCGTCTTGAGGAGCCGTCCTGCCGCGGCGGCTGCGGCAAAGGCCGCCCATCTGCCAGACTGGCGGGTGGGTATCCCATCGGGGTTCTGGGCGGCCGCGATCCTGACACCGACTTCGTATCCGGCGACAATCGCCGACAGCATGTCGTCGGCCGATACCTCTGGTCGTGTGGACGCGATCGTCAGGACCGCCGGGATGACGCATGCGCCAGGATGGCCCCGTGCCGACCGGTTACCGTCATCGAGATCGAGTGCCGACGCGGCGGCGCTGTTGACGAGCAGCGCCCCGATGGGGGAAGCGGTGCGCCCCGACATCCATATCGACGCGGCTCCCGGTCCGAGCGTCCCGGCCGAAGCGGCCCGGGTCGCCACTGTTCCCGGCGTCGCGATCCCGGCGATGGCAGCTCCCGACAGGTCCAGAACACAGCGCAAAGCGATCTCTTTGACCTCCGGGGCCATGACCTTGATGTCAACCGATTGCGCATGCTCGGCGAGAAGATTGGTCAGATGAACCATGATACAGAATCCCGTTCACGACTGCCGACAGTCTTCGCTGGCTCGGAAGATCCTTCCGCCTGAAAGCCTGAGATACTTTTCGTAGGTGGCCTGCACGGCATAGAGGTCGAGCATTGGCAGGCCGACACAGGTGATTGCGACAGGTTCTGACGGTTCAAACACCCAATCTGCAGGCGCCGACAGCTCAAGGATGCCGAGAATGGGACCGACCGCTTCAAGGGAAAGTCCCTGGCGGGAAAAATGGAGAGCGAGGCTTTGTGAATTTCTTCGCGATACTGTCTTGATATCATCGCACGCGACGCGCCCCCTTCGCAGAACCCGCTGAAGATAGGCTGCAGGGACTTCGTCTCCACCAAGATGCAGGGTCACCGCTGCGGGGTTGAGTTCATGATCTTCGAAAATGGGTCCACGCGCGTTGGAAGCTGTGATCACGAAGGAACAATCCGCCAGCTTCCCGTTGTCACTGACGGCTTCCAATCGAAAGGCTGTTCTGCCATCCATGGCGTGAACGAGCGCCTCGGCTCCTTCCACGGTCCGGCTGCGGACAAAGACCTGCTCGACACGAGCACCCGCACTATGGGCAAGAGAGTCAATGACGCAGCGCGCCACCGGACCAGCCCCGAACACGAAGACACTGACCCCTTGCCTGTGATCAAGGCAGCGGTTGAAGACCTCTGATGCATAGACGCCCGTTCGGGCCGCGGACATCGCCGTCGCCTCGAGAATGGCGACCGGGCGCAGGCTGAACTTGTCAAGCAGAACGAAGGTCGATTCTGACCGCGGAAGCCCGCGTAGCCGATTGAAGGCATTCGCTCCGATGATCTTCACCCCGCCATAACGAGCGTTGACGCTATAGAGAGCCGATAGCTTCCACCCAAGCCGTTCGCCGGTGAACTGCCCCTCAAATTCTCCAAAACCGGAGGAGGCCCAGAAATCGGCCTCCGGAAGAGACATCACCGCCTTGCCGCCGAATGCGGTCCCGGACCGGATATCCATCCATGCCCTAGCGATTGCCTCATGCAGTTCGGCAATATCGAGTTCCGCACCAAGCGCGTGAAGATCTGCAGCTGCAATAAACTGCGGTGGTTCAACCAGTTCCACACCAATCTCGGCCATTGTCTCCTCCAGGTCATCGCCGGCCACACTGACGAAGCGATCCTACGCCGATCGGAGACATGCGAATGCGAAGCTTCGAAGAAGTTTTGGCAACCGCGATGGATGTCAGTGAATAGCCCGACGAAGGAAAGATGAAATGAGGGCGATGAGGCATTCCGGCGTCGTGCGAAAGGACGGTGGCGCAGATTAGGGGCGCCGCCCATGAAGTGGTTGGTCAACACGCCGAAAGTGACTGATCTTGCCTCTTTGAACGTCATCCGTGACCATCTTCATCGCAAAACTATCAACTTATGGTAGTGTACCGATGGGGCATCGAGATATCTTGTTGGGGGTATTTATGGGACAGATCGCGGCGGCGCTTGCACAAGCGAGATTGATGACACTACGACATGGAAGCCCCTTCCTGGCTTATCTGATCGAAATGGCTTTGATACAGTGCGCCCACGAGGAGGCGTCGCTTGAGGAAGTGGCACCGTCACCTACCCCGCCACGGCGGAGCACGCCTGACCGAACTAGCACAGCTCCGTGATCGTCTGCGCTGCCTGAGGGATCAGGTCGCTGAGGAGAAGCGGGAATTGCTGGCCGATCGCACCGGCCTGGTGCTTTCCGAGGCCGACATTGAGCTTGCGCGCCGGCAGAATGAGGCCGGGCGTCGGATCCATTGATCAGCGAGGCGACTGTCATATCTGCGTGCCAATGCCGGCGAGGGTGAGGACCGCGAGATTCACGAGAGGGTTGATCCTTGCGGCTCTCATTGCGCCGTCGCCTTGAATTGCGCGTTCTGCTCGCTTAGTGACAGTGCACTCGGCCGGCGCTATTGTCCATGTGGCAACACTGGCCAGGCGGTGAGCTTTTGCGGCAGCCGCCGCCATGTGCGTGCGCCTGCGGAATAGTCGCGACGATCGTCGCAAGAACTGCCGCTATCGAGATCATTCTCATCAGTCTCTCCTCCTCCAGGATGCACCCTCTAAGAGCACCAGTCGATTTTCTGCCCCTTGCGCCACTCCCGTGCGAAGCCTTCCACAAGCAGTTGCTTTCCGACCTCTCTCCCGTTCGGCAAATAGACGTTTACGAGCGGGCGGCCATACCGGTCTCTGCCCTTCGATTCGATTCGCAGTTCCTGGCCGACGAGGAGCGCCTCAAGCCTGAATTTGGCCAGGTGCGCGAGCTTCCGCTCCTTGTCGCACTTGGCACCACGACCGATTTCCGGAGTGTCGATGCCGCGAACATTCACGACTCCTTCGCCCAACAGCCGCATGTTCTGTCCGTCGCACTTGATGGTGTCTCCATCAACCACAGCAAGCGAAGTGCAGATGATCAGGGCTGATGTGGCCAGCATCTCATTTGCAGCCCTTGCTCATCATGGCGGATTGAATTGCTTGTACCTTGCCCTTGGATACGGCGACATCGCCTTCCCTGTCACCGCCGGCAACGCTTCCGACCGGAACGCCGATGAGGAAAACGCCGAAGGCATCGCCGTTGGCCGCATCATTCTGCGATTTCGAGAGCGCCGCCAGATTGGTCTGCTCCTTGACCTGCTCCTGCGCGAGTTGCTGGCACTCCAGATTGGTATAGGCAGCCATCGGAATGTCGACCGGTACAATTGCGGAAGGTCGCTTGGCGCAGCCCCCCAGCGCGACCAGCGCCGCGGCAAAACAGATCAGCTTTTTCATATATCCCCCGTCCCATGAAGCGCACCCCTACGCCAAGTTGGGCTAAGCTGACATGATGCACGCAGGAGTCAAGGGCGTGATTTCGGCAAGCGTTGCCGAAGCTTGCCAGGTGTTCCGGTGGACTGGCACTCGGATAGTAACGCGGCTGAGCTTGATATTGGCGAGGAGCGCGATGGCGGATAGCGCCAGCTTGGGGGGAGCAACTGGCGTCCGACCGCGTAGAGACCAGAATCACTTTCGGCAGGCAACGCTTCAGCGCTTTTCAATTTCGCGGGGGGCGCCATATCTCGAATTCATCCTGCTCTATCAAGATGACCGGAATTGCCAATGGTGGATCGGCGCGACGACGCTGGCGGGCGAGGTCCGGGGAAAACCGAACAGCTCCTGCTGTCCCGGCCGGGGCGTTTTCAGGGAGCCCGCCCCCTTTACCGCTTCGTCCACATGCCGGCGGAGAAGGCGCGCGGACGACGCTCTGTTGTCCTAGAGCATTGACACCGCGCAGACGAGCGCGAGGTATCGGCGACGAACCTTCGGATCCTCAATGAGCTTGAAAGCAATATTGAGATCCTGGCCTTCCCTTGTCGACAGGAACCGGATGAGCTCGGCCACCTCCATGGAACTTGCTCTTCCGGTTGCTTCCTCAACTGAGGTAGCTTCATCGAACAAGAAAGATGGCGATACACCGAGCGCGTGAGTGATCCTGGAAAGATGTCCGGACGTTATGCGGCTCAATGCCGATTCGTACTTTTCCAGCTGCTGGTGGCTGACACCAGTCAGTCGGCCAAGTTCACGAGCACTGATACCAAGCGCGAGCCTCCGGTCCCTCAATCTTTTGCCGATAGCGGCATCGACCGGTGTCGGTTTTCGCACGCCCAATCCGCTTTCATCCGGTGTTGCGAAGACGATCACATTGGTCCGCGAGTACTGACCTGGTTGCGGGGCCAGCTTGTTGTACGCTCGGAAAGGCATTCGTCGATTTACATACTATAGTTGATAAACTTCTATTATCGAGCCTGCCATCAGTTTTGCATGGATATGCGCAAATTGGTTGGCCGGAATTTTGCGCGCTTGCGTCGAGAAAAAGGTCTGACGCAGGAGGACGTTGCCCTGCGATCAGGTTTCAGCCAGCAATATCTGAGCGGCCTCGAGAGTGGAAAGCGCAACCCGACAATTGTGACGCTCTACGAATTGGCTCAGGCCCTCCACGTAAGCCACATGGATCTCGTTAGGGCCGACGACCAGGTTTGAATGCGCTGCTGATAGTTCGGTCATCCAGGAGAAGCGTCGGGTGTCACCCGCACATCGTTGATCCTGAACGTCTCCAGATCGACCCGATGCTCGCGCATCGGGATCATGCGACGAACCTCGTCCAGTCGGTTCCGGTCGAGACTGGCCATTAGTACGCCTGCTTTGTCGCCAGCCCTGCAGATGACATCGCCCCAGGGGTCGAGGACCAGGGAGTGTCCGAACATGGAGCGGCGCTCATTGCCCGGCGCAGGATAGGTTCCACATTGCCCGCATGCCGCGAAAAACGCCTGGAACTCGATTGCGCGAGCGCGGCATAACACCTCCCAATGATCTTTCCCGGTCTGCTGCGTGAACGCCGCCGGGAGAATGAAGAGATCGACACCGGAGGATGCGAGCCGATCGAAGAGCCGCGAGAAGCGCAGATCATAGCAGATGGCGCAGGCAACCCGAAAACCACCAATCTCGTAGATCAGCAATTCCTCGCCGGATGCCACGGTGGCCGATTCAAGGTAGCGCTTGCCATCCGGCGCGGTAATGTCGAACAGGTGAATCTTGCGATAGGTCCCGATTTCGGTGCCCGTGGCATCGAAGATGACGGTCGTGTTGAAGATCCGCTCGCCTCCGTCGACGCGCTCGAGCAGGCTGCCTGCGTGGACGGCAACCCGATGATCACGAGCGAAAGCCCGAACCATCTCATAGGCGTTACCACCAGGAACGAGATCTGCTGCATTCTTCTTGTCCGCGGCACTTCCACCTGTCCAGTCGAAATGCTCCGGCAGGACGATGAGATCGGGCTTATCACCCGAGCAGGCTTCACCCATCAACCGTTCGGCCTGCGTCAGATTGCAGGCACGATCAGGCTGGGAATTCAACTGGATAAGCGCTAGCTTCATTCTGGCCGCTCCATGTCAAAGTCAAAGATCGAGCGCCCCGCCGCCAGATGAGATCTCAGTCTTGCTGACCGCTCCTGGCGCGATATGGCCATTTTGGCGAACTCCCTCATGCTTTCGCGGTCAGTGGCAAAGACGCCCTCGTTGTCGGCAAGCACCGCATATCCGGCAAGGATTGCCGCGGCCCCGCAGGCGACAGGCAGGTTCAGCGATCCTCCGATCCGCAAATTGCGATTTGTCGTCCTGGATGAAACGCCCTGACACCAGACGGGGAGACCGGTTTCGATAATCTCGGCGACATCGGTGCACGGACCGTCGATGACTATGCCGGCAGCCCCTTTTGCCTTGGCGGCCACGGCGACGCCACCGCCGACGCAAGCGATGTCATCACGATCGACACGGGAGATCACAAGCATGTCGCCGGGAAGCAGGAGGTCGATTGCCCTGTAGATAATGGATCCATCGCGGCCAGGCGCCGCGACAGTCAAGGCCTGGCCCGCCGCTCTGGCGGCAAACACAGGTCGAACGCCATCGCCGACGAACCCGAGATGCTCGACATGGCCGATGGTCGCTGTCTCCACGCGAGAGAGTAGATCGACCAGATCTTGCGGAAGGGGAGGGTGGCGGTCCGCCACCCGGTAGTTCACTGTCATGGCTCTGATCTGTTCTCTCAACATGCGGGTCGCCGATCAGACCGGGCGTTCGCCGGACGTAGTTGTCCGGTGCATGATCCGGATCGACGCCGGATCAAAGGAATCGCGCCGGTGCATGGTGCAGCGATTGTCCCACATCATGATGTCGCCTTCCTCCCAGACCTGGATGAAGATATCCTTCGAATTGGTCGTATGGTCCCAAAGATCGGCCAGCAGGCCCTGGCTTTCATCAAGTGGCATACCGACAATCCAGGCGCCCTCGATCGTGCCGCCAAGATAGAGTGCCCTGCGGCCCGTCTCGCCATGTGTTCGCACCAGAGGGTGGACGATACCGCTCCACTCCCGGAAATCGGTGCTCGCGGGCTCGGATTTTCCAAGCCTGACCTTGCCGGTCTTGTCGTAGACATTCTGGAAGAAGATCTGTCGGCCAGCCACGGCCTTCTTCAGCGCCTCGGGCAACGTCTCATAGGCGATGTAGGTCGATAGGAAATAAGTATCGCCCCCTGAGGGCGGAACAGCGATGGCGCGAAGAATGGCGCCAGCCGGCGGACGTTCATAAAACCAGGTATCCGTGTGCCAGGTTGCCTCGCTATTGCCGAGCGCACCACTCGGCTTGCCGTCCTTCATGACATTGCTGATGACCAGGATCTCCGGGTGCGTCGGGTGGCCGCCCTCCTGCAACTGTTTGGGATGGATGACGAACTCCCCGAACTTGCGGGAAAAGCGGACCTGGTCGTCATCGGTGATCCGGGTCCGCTTGAAGCGTAGGACGCCATATTGAAGCCACAGCCGGCGGATCTCGGCGATATCGCGGTCGTCGTAGTCCTGAAAATCGAAACCTTCGATGTCAGCGCAAACATTGGTGGAATGCTGCGCGGCACGAATTCTTTCTTTGATCAGCATTTTGGTCTCCTTGGAGGTGAATTCATTTGAGAACAAAGCGATGGTAGGCCTGGAAAGGGGACCGGTTCCAATACCGTTCGGGCGCGATTGATAGGCCTGACCAATCGATCGCCCGCCCTAGCGGGCGAGCAGCTGAACATCTTCCGGAGCAATTGCGAGCCGGATGCTTTCCCCGACCATGGGTAGCTTTCCGGCAAGGGTCGAGCGCACGACTGCCGTGACGGCAAGGTTAGGGTCAACCTCGACTAAGAGTTCCACCTGAGCACCGAGATTGACGATTCGGCGGAGCCTGCCAGTCAAGAGATTGAGCGCCTCCGGCGCCGCCTCGCTATCTTGGAGAAGGCGGACGTTCTCTGGCCGAATGCAGCAGAAGCGCATATCCTGACCTGGCCAAGACTCCGCCGACCTCAGCCGAACCGCACCGCCTCCTACTGCAAAGTCGAGATGAGGGGGATGGGACACGAGATCGGATATCGGCAGAATATTGGATCTGCCGATGAAATCAGCCACGAAACTCGTCTGCGGACGACTATAGATATCCGCCGGAGCCCCCTCCTGCGCAATCGCCCCCTGCCACATGACGACGATCCGGTCGGACATGGCCATGGCCTCTTCCTGATCGTGGGTCACATAGACAAACGTCATGCCGAGTGCCTCCTGGATCTCTTTCAACTCGACCCGCATTGCCTCGCGCAGCTTGAGATCAAGATTGGAGAGCGGCTCATCGAGCAGAAGAACGGAAGGGCGCGGCGCGATGGCTCGCGCGAGCGCGACCCGTTGCTGCTGGCCGCCGGAAAGCTCCTTGGGATAGCGAGAGGCGAAGGCTTCGAGATGTACCCCGCGAAGCGCGTCACGGACTGCTGTGCCAATCTCGGATCGCGATGCACCCCGCATGCGCAGTCCGAATCCGATGTTTTCTGCGACTGTCATATGGGGGAAAAGCGCATAATTCTGGAACACAAGGCCAATATTGCGGCGCTCCGGGGGGACGTGGACCTGGCTTCTTCCCCGGATCCGGATGTCGCCAAGCGACGGCGCATTGAACCCGGCGATCATGTTGAGCGTCGTGGTCTTGCCGCAGCCGGAGGGTCCCAGAATGCTGACGAACTCCCCTTTTGGAATTTGCAGGTTGATATCCTTGACCACGGAAACGTGTCCGAACGACTTGCTGACGGATACGAGTTCGATATCGATATTGCTCATTTGCTTCCACCATGGATCTGGGCGGA
Organism: Rhizobium sp.; assembly: GCA_041675415.1. Taxonomy (GTDB): domain Bacteria; phylum Pseudomonadota; class Alphaproteobacteria; order Rhizobiales; family Rhizobiaceae; genus Allorhizobium. The sequence goes on from JBAYTX010000046.1 coordinate 29,916, forward strand.
AAAACCGCCGATCTTTTCGAAGGTAAAGATGGCCGCGAGGATGAAGATCATCGACGCGACGTTGACGGCCGCCATCACCGGATCAAGGCTGTATTCGAGATAGTTGATCACGGTGATCGGCAGCGTTGTGTCACCTGGCCGCACGAGGAAGACCGAAAGGGGTATGTTGTTGAACGAGATGATGAAAGCAAACGTTACCCCGGACAGAACACCTGGCTTGACCATCGGCAGCAGGACATGGACCAGCCGCTGCAGCTTGCTCGCGCCGAGGATGCGCGCCGCCCGATCGAGTCCGCGATCGAAATTTGCCATCGAAGTCGCCACCATCCTCGTGACGAAGGGCAGGGCCAGGACCACGTGTGCGGCAATGAGGGCCGGCATGCCGAGCAAGCCCTGAAGACCGACTTGCGAGAGGAAAAGCACGATGGCGACCCCCTTCACGATCTGCGGAACGGAAAGCGGAGAAAGCAGAAAGGACATGATCGCATCGCTGCCTGGAATGCGCTCATAGACAAGCGCATAGGCGGCAAGCATTCCGAGAATTCCACTGATCGCGGCGACGGTAGCGGCAACCTGCACGCTCAAGAGAAACGGATCGAGCCAGCGTGGAGAGGCGAGATCGGTATACCAGCCCAGCGTCCATTGCGACGGATCGAACGTCACCGAGGACGTCGGACTGAGCGAAGCAGCGACGACCACGATGATCGGCAGGGTGATGAAGGCGAGAACAGCAATGAGCGCCAGCCAGAATAGAATACCGGTGATCCTGTTCATGACGCATCTCCCGACCGGCCGGTCCGCAACGCGCGCCTTCGCGCCTCAAAGCGGATTCCGAAGAAGGAGACTGCGAGCATCATCAGCAGAAGTGCATTGGCAAGTACTGCCGCAAATGGCCAGTTGACATAAAAGAGCACTTGTTCGGAGACCATCGTCGCCAGGACCTTGAACCCGGCGCCGCCGAGAAGGGCGGGAGTTGCATAGGCGCTCGCCGCCATGGTGAAGGAAATCAGCAGCGAGCTTACGATCCCGGGCAGCGACAGCGGCAGAACGATATGCCGGATCACCGAGACACGCGGGGCCCCGAGCATCTGCGCTGCGCGCTCAAGGTTCGGATCGATCCCCTGAATACTTGTCGTCAGGGAAAGGATGCCGAAGGGAAGGACGACATGGGTCAGGCCCACGACGACGGCAAAGAGATTCTTCGACAGGGGCAGAGGTGCGGTGATCACACCGAGATGCAGGAGGGCGTCATTGATGAAGCCTCGGTCCTCA
>JBAYTX010000047.1:0-28462 GCA_041675415.1 Rhizobium sp.
AGCTCGGTCTGGATCTCGCGGCGCTCCGCAGCGTCGCATGCGTTCTTCAGCTCGGCGCGCAGTTCTTCGATGTGCTGTTCGATCGTCATCGTCCCATCTCCTTGAGTTTGTGAAAGACGATTTTGCAGGGCGGGACGGGATGGCGGGGTCAGGGATCGCTGATGCGACCGCCAGCGGCGGCGAGTGGGGGAGCCGATTTTGTTGCGTAGCGGCAAAATTGATGATGTGGACGGCCCTCCGAACCCGTCGCGCGAGATGCTAAGATCATTCTGCGCAACTCAGAGAAGGAACCGTGTCATGACTTTCGAGAAGATCACTGTCGTCGGCCTGGATCTGGCCAAGAACGTGTTTCAAGTTCATGCTATCGATGACGTCGGCAATGTTATTGTCCGGCGGCAGCTTCGCCGAAACCAGCTCCTGCATTTCTTCGAGCAGTTGCCACCCTGCCTGGTCGGCATGGAAGCTTGTTCGACTTCACATTACTGGGCGAGGGAACTCGGTGCCTTAGGCTTCGATGTGAAGCTTATGCCTCCGGTATATGTAAAGCCGTATGTGAAGCGTGGGAAAAACGATGCAGCAGATGCCGAAGCGATTTGCGAGGCAGTCACCCGTCCCACCATGCGCTTCGTACCGGTGAAAAATTGCGAGCGTCAGGCTCTTCTTATGCAGCACAAGACCCGAGATCTTTTTGTGCGGCAGAGAACGGCTCTGATCAACGCACTCCGAGGCCATTTGGCCGAATTCGGTATCATCACGCCTCAAGGAAAGTTCGGGCTGAAAGCTGCTCTCGAAGCCTTACACGTCGCGAAAGACCATCTTCCTGAACCGTCGTGGCAACCCTTCAAGCACATTCAGATGCAGCTAGAAGAGCTGAGCAATAAGATCGCCGAGCTTGATCGCACCATAATGCAGTGGTGCCGGGACCAAGGTGCCGCTCGGAGGCTGATGACCATCCCAGGCGTCGGCTTTCTCACCGCGGCAGCAATCGCGGCTTCGGTTGGAAATGCTGAGGAATTCAAATCAGCGCGACAGTTCGCGGCTTGGCTTGGCTTAACGCCGCGACAAAATAGTAGTGGCGGAAAGGAGAGGCTAGGGCGGATCAGCAAGCAGGGCGATCGGACAATCCGACGCTTGCTGGTAGTCGGCGCCACTGCCGTCATACGAAGGGCGCGCATTGATGCCCCATCATTCCCATGGATCGCGAAGCTCTTGCAGCGCAAACCGGCACGCATGGTGTCGGTAGCGATCGCAAACAAGACCGCCCGCGTCGCGTGGGCTCTTCTGAGAAGAGAGGAGACTTACCGGCACGCAGCCGTTTGAGGAATCCGGCTCGGCAATCGTCGACCGGAGGAATGAAGGACTGAGTAATGATGGCGAACCGGTTGGGCCGGGGATGGAGCAAAGCCTAGGTTCCCCCAGAGCCTTGAGCTCGACAAATTGATTGGCTCTCCATCCGCGGACTTCATCAGGGCCAGTGGCTACAATGCCACGATAGAAGGCCGGACACATGACTGAACCTGACCGATCCCATCGATACAAAAGTCTTGCATTCCACGGGCCGTCCACACATGGGGGAACCGCTCGTCCTTGAGGCCGTCATTCCGGCCCGGCACCCTCGCCCGATCTGAGCAGCTATCCCCCGTCTCGGTATGCCACCAAAAAAGCAGGACCTGGGCATCGAGCCAGGTCCTGCTTTGACTTCTCGGCAGAGGAGAAGGCTCCGCCGGCGGCGGAGCCCCGTTATCCTCCTCAGTCCCGGTTTGGGCGGGACCAGATGAGCTGGAGGCCATCCTCGCCTTCAACTTCGGCGAGCGTTGCGTAGATCGGAGCTGGGAAGCTCGGATCGTCGAGCTTGACCGAGAGGTAGTCGCGGCCCTGTTCGGAGGTTTTCTGCCAGGCGGCACCTAGCTCGACGCTGCCGGCGTAGACGCGGAACTGCGGGCCCTTGTCGGAGGGGTTCTCGACCCGGGCGATGCGGGCCTTGACGTTGAGGGCGAGCGTGCGGATGGAGCCGGTGAAGCCGTTTTCGGTGGAGGTGAATGTGCCGATGGTTGCCATTGTCGTATTCCTTTTCTCATGTTCGGGCCGCGCCCATCGCGACCTCGATAGCTGTCAAAAGACCGGTGACGATCGGACCGCACCCAATAGGGCCGTAATGAAATGGAGGGCGGCAAGTCGCAGATTTGTTAGTGGGAGAGGAGGAGCCGAGCTGGGGTCCCCGCTCGACTTGTCGAGTGGGGTAGGTGGGCTCCGGGGTAAGAAATTTACGGCTTGCCGTTGCGGGAAGACGATCCAGGCGCAGCCGGTCTCCGGTCAGACATGCCTCATCGAGCTCGCAGATGGGTTGCCGGAAACTCTGACGTGAAGGGATATGGCGATGGTGTTCCGCCGCTCTCGCCCGGGCACGAATGGCATCTTGCGCCATCCCCCGTTTCGACCGTCGTTGCTTGTTTCAGTCGGGGACACGAGCCCCTCACATAATAGGCCCGCTTGCCCAACTTACCCTGTGCGATATCGTTGCACTCGCGAATCGCAGCCCGGAGGATCAATGCGCCAGCAGACCAAGCCGTTCATCATTGAGCGCAAACCATCCCGCAAACCCAAACCCGACGCTCAAAAACCGTCAATCTGGGGAAGGCTGGATGCTGACATCGCACAGGGTCTCAAGGACCAACGGAATATCGATCACGCGGCCGCCACTGGTGGTGACGACCGCGCCTGAGCGTCAGGCTGCAGCCTTCAACTCCGCTTGCCGCTGCAAGGAATGCAGGAAACTTACAGCGCGCTGCGCATGGGCCGCTGCCTGAAAGATTGCCCGCTTGTCATTGGCCAGCACCGATAGCCAAGACTGCAGATAGGATGCATGATCCGGCCGCGGCTCGAGCTCCGGCGCGATACCGAGATCGGCGCAGAGGAAGCAACTGCCGAGCTCGGCAATCAGTTCTTCGCGCGCGCGATCCGTCCGGTCTTTCGCATAGCGCGAAAGATCTCGTCCGACGCGATGTTTCGCTGCCGTCCAGTGGGTCGCCTCATGGCTGAGGACAGCCGCGTATCCGGCAGCATCGCGAAACGCCTCGAAGGGCGGCATCTGGATGTAATCCATGATCGGCGAATAATAGGCCTGGTTGCCGCCGTGCCGGATCACGGCGCCGGTGTTGCGGAAGAAGAGATCGGCGCGCTCTATTCGCTCGACAGGATCCCGGACCTTGGCTGGCGGAGCATAATAGGTGTCGGGTAAACCGTCGATCTGCTCGATATTGAACACCGAATAGGCCTTTAGGAACGGAATTTCTCGATCGACATCATTGCCGTTTCCATCGGCCACCGACTTGGTGAAGCGGCTGGCGAAGACGACAGTCGAGCCCGTTTCGCCCTTCCGCACGGTGCCGCCCAGTTCAAGGGCCTGTTTGAAGGTCATCCACATCGAGGAGGAGAAGCCACGCGACATCTGCTCCGACCACAGGAGCAGCACGTTCATGCCGGAATAGGGGAGGCCATTGTGGCGCAACGGCCGGCTGATGCGACTATGCGTGTTGGCGGCACTCCATGGTTTCATCCAGGGGCGAACGCCCTGTTCGAGATCTTCAACGACCCGATCGGTGATCCGCGTATAGATGTCGATACGGTCCGATTCCGCTTTCCTCGTCATGACTTCTTCTCCTTTTCTTAAGGCCGCGCCTGTCGCGGTCCGTCACGGAGGTCCGAAGTCAGGGGCCGATGGTCCGGCCATGCACCGGAACGGCCGTAACAGCGTGGAGGACGGCAAAGCCGTTGCATGGGTGCCCGGCTCCTGCAGGACCGCCGAGCGGGACGGGCCGCAATAGGCGCGTCTTCAGCCTTTCTTCTCGACATGAAAAAGGCCGGCGCCTGCGAGCGCCTGCCTCGGAACATGAAGAAAGAGCGGGGTGCTACCCCGCCAATGTGTTATCCGAAAGCGGCCAACTGAGCTTCGGCCGCTTTGCGGTCGAGCGATGCGCCCGGATTTTCGACCGGCCGGTCGAAGGGCTTCCAGGTCTCGCCTATGACCTGTTCGTAAGCAGCGACTGCGCCCTCGGCTGCCATGCGCAGCGCGTGCGATTGGACACCCATGTCGGCCGCGAATTCCCGCTTGCGCTGAGCGGCGCTGTCATAGCCGACCGGACCATCGAGATCCTCGTCGCGGGCATCGTTGGACGCCTTGGCCGTTGCGTCGCGCGCCTCTGTGACGGCGCGGGAGTAGAATTGCCCGGCGCCATGCGCGGATCCGACGAAGGCCCCGACGATGCGCTGGAGGTGGATCTGCATCGCCTTCTCGCCGAGGCCTTCGGACAGGCTTTCGGCGGTCTCGACGATCAGCCGCTCGTGAAGGCTGCGGATGCCATCGCTGTCGACGACTGCCGTGCCGAAGCTTGTCGCGATCTTGAATGCCTGGGTGGCGTCGGGGCAGGAGAGGCGGACCATTTCGAGGGTTGCACCTTTGCGGATTTGCGACGACCTGGTGTTGGAGCGATTCGGGGTAGAGGGCTTGGCCATGTCTGTTTCTTCCTTGGCTTGCGAAGCGGTTCCGGCCCGTGCCGGTCTGCCCTTCGATGCGGACGACCAAGAACCGGCAAGGGACGGGCGGCTTCACAGGTCCGATCCGGCTGAGCCAGCAGGGCAGGGTTGCGGGCCAGCAGGTCTTGACCTGAGCAGACCGCGAGCCTGCCCTTGCGCAGAGAGGCTGGATCGGCCGCCCCGCGGCGCGACAGCGGCCTTGAAACGACCGGCCGCCGGTTCAGACCGCAGCGAACAAGAAGGGCAGTCCGCCACCGGTCCGATATCAATCCCAAGGCAAGCGACAGACATGGCCAAGCCCACCATGACGATGACATCGCAGCCGGGGTAGGACATCGCCAGGTCCTTTCGCCTCGGGTCCTCCTATATCGCCGGATGCAGCACAGGCTCGCGGTCGCGATGCTGGAACGCCCCGATGACCTGCTCCTGCATCGCCAGCCTGCAGGCGATCATGTCGAGTTCGACCCAGCGCTCGAAGGCAAGGCGGTCGACGATCTCCCGATGGTAGAGACAGGGACTGGACCGGCGCCGCGCGCGGCTCCGGTCCTTCACTGTGGTCGCCTGTGTTCCGGCGCGCGCCGCAATCTGACAGGTCAGACAATCGAGATGCCGCTGGGTCTCGCGCCGGGCGCCGATTGCTTTCGCCAGCGGCCTCAAGGGGCGGATGTCGATCATGACCCATCCCCCCGGTTTCGCCAGCCAATGAAGGAGGAGGGGCCATCATATTCAGTGTGACGAGCGAGATCGATGACGAAGCCGAACTGCCCGCGCCCCGCATACTCGTTGCTTGCCACCAGAAAGCGGCGTTCTTCACCACCGCGGATATGGCCTCCGCCGATCTTCGCCACGACCTCCGTCATGCCGGAGCGCTGATCGGACAAGATTGCCGACATAGCGATGTAGTCCGCCGCATGGCGTTGATCGAACGCCCGGCGATCCCTGGCCCAGCTCTCACCCTCGGCGAGCGAGCGGCCATGGATTTGCTCCCAGGCGTCGGGCCAGGTATTGCGGATGATCTTTTCTGCCGTTGACCGCTCGTAGGCGGTGAACAGGTCCGGGAAACTCATCGCCACGATCGCCCATTCGCAGTCCTCTTCATACCAAGGCGTGTCCTTCCGCAGCAGCGGATGAACCTTGGCATTGCGCTCTGTCGACAGATGGAAACCGCCATGCCCCGATGTCATGTGAGCGACCACGCCCTCTGTGTACACGACCGCCATCTGCGATCCGCCCCATGGTGTGCTGGCCGACATGCGAGTTTGCACGCGGTTCAGCGTGGCCAGATCGCGTTTGTGACCAGCGGTCTCGGCAACGCGCGCCCGGAACTCGGCTTCATCGGCAACCCGGCCGTCATGCCCGATGAACTCGGCGCGCGTGAGATCTGCGAGCGGTCGACGGACATCGACGGCGCTTGCAACAAAAGCAAACCCGCAGGGTGATGTGACCATGGCAAGGACCAGATCACCGATGCGGGCCACGGGCAGGCCGTCCGCGCTGGTGGCAAACTCCACCCCCGAAAGATCGGGGATGGATGCTGCCATGTTCGAATTGAGGGCGGCAGTCATGCTGCAGCCCTCTGATCGAAGTCCTCGTCAAGCTCAGCGTCATCGGGGCGGTCTGCCCCCTGCATGCCTTCCCGTGCCATATCGTTGTCGATCTCCCCATCCTGGTCCTCAGCGGGATCATCAGCGCGGCCGTCGTCGCGCGACCCGGCGTCGATGACATCTGTGGCAGAGCCTGCCCGGATCCAATCGAGCAGTTCGTCAGCCGGCGGTGCGAAGCGGCCCGACGGATGGACAAAGTGCTTAGTTGCGAAATGCTCGACGAGCGCTGTACGCGTCTCGCGGACCTTCGGGCGCGGCTGGATCGATGCCTCAGCGCAAGAGGCTTCCAGTGCCTGGCGCGACAAGCACAAGAGGAAATCTTCCGAGCCCATGTTTGGCAGGAACGCGTCGGCGCCGATCGCCTCGCCGGCGATGCGCGCGACCATGCCGCTGTTCGACATGCCCCGCCGGCACGAGAGGACGTCGATCAGCACCGAGCGGGCGGCGACCCGAAGCGTGTCCTGATCGAAGGCGAGCTTGCCATGCTCGTCAAACAGTCCGACGGCATGGCGCGATAAGCGCTTGCCGCCGTAGAAGGTGCCATCTGCGCCGGAGTCGATGCGGACATTCTGGCCGGCGAACGCCAGGACCATCAGCGCCATCAGCATATCATCCTCGATCGGCGCGCGGCCGAGCGCATCGTGCAGGGCATCAGTGCGGAAATCGCCGATCATGTCGTGGCCCTTCTGCGTGACGTCGGGCCGGGCTTTCGGCGTGGCGACTGCGTCGGTGTCATCGCCGCCAGTGACCGATCCGTCGCCCACAGCACCCTTCGGCTTCGCCGCCTCGGGCATGCGGTAATGCACCGTCTGGACCTTGCCGTCACGATCGAGGTAGAGCGCCGTATGGTCGGACTTGGACGGCTTGCCGTAAACTTGGGATACCTTCTTCGGCAGCTCTGGCTGGCCCCAGCTGTTGACCTCAACGATCGCGCCGCGCTTCGGCAGGTTGCTCGTCATCCATTCGTGCTGGGCGCCAAGAAAACCTTCGACATTGGTGGTGTAGCGGCCGTCCTCGTCGGCCGGTGCGAAGAGATCCTCCACCCATTCGATGCCGTAGGCCTGAGCCAGATCGGTACCGAAGCTCGCGTCCCTGGCATACATGCGCTTCTTCGTGAGCGCATGTGCGATCGGCCACCAGGCTGCCGTGTCACCCTTCTTGGGCTTGTGCGCTTTCCAGACCTCCTTCTGGTCGACCTGGGCCGCCGCTGCGATCACCCGCAACTGCTGCTCGGATGGCATATCGCCGAGCGCCATCTGTTCGAGCATGGCTGGAAGCACATTGGCAAGCAGGCGCAGCTTGCGGATCTGGCGGACGGGAAGGGCGAGAGCGACGGCGATCGCTTCCTCGGTCCAGCCGAGCGCGACAAGGCGTTCAATACCTCGCCATTGGTCGACGGGATTGAGCGCTTCACGGACGCTGTTCTCGACCATAGAACGCATCGCGCCATTGTCGTTGGCTGCATCAACGACGAGGATTTCGATCTCTTCGAGACCGGCCGCGATGGCGAGACGCACCCGACGATGCCCGGCGTCGATAATGTAGCCGTTTCCACCATCGGTTTCCGGCGCGACCACCGGCGGCTGGACGATGCCGACGGCCTTGATGGTCGCCAGCATCAGCGCATCGGCCTGCGGCGACGACTTCGACTGGCGCATCCGATCGGGGTTTTCCTTCAGAGCGCGTGGGTCAACCTTGATGATCTGCATGGGATTTGTCCTTGTCTAGAGGGTTCCGGACCGGCGCCATGCCAGCCCTTCCTGTCTTCATTGTTCTCGAAGACACCTCCAGGACCGCCGGACGGCCGGACTGACGCAACTGCGACCGAGCATCCCTGCTGCGAAGGACAAGCGGGGCTGACAGCCCTGCGAAGGACGAGTGGCCGGGATGGCGCAGGTGGCGGTTGAGCGCACGCGTCGGCAGGAGGACCGATCGGCGATCGGTTCTTTCCCTCCTCCTTCTCCTCCATTCCTCTATTTAATGGCTGGCCCGCGCACGCTGCGGCGCGAATCGCACGCAGGACCTTGCCAGGAAACGAAAACGCAAAAAGGGCGCTCGACCCGCGAGGGGAGCGCCCTTTGTCAAACCCGGACGACTCCGAAAGCCATGGCCAAGCGCCATTTGCAGGACATCATCTGAACGGGAAGTGATCATCAGACATGGATGAGGTCGAGAAATTACAAGTCTCGACCTTATCATCGCAGCGCAGGGACTGGAGCCGGGCCGCTGCCCCAGCCCGGGCATGCGTTCTCATGCAGCAATCGGTTCTGCATCAGCGATAGCGGAGGCCGCCAGTTGCTCCTCGACGTCGCGAAGTTGCTTCCTTTTAGCGCCGAGCTCATCGCCGAACTGGAATGCGCCGCCGATGCGCGACTGATACGAACCCAGGCGGCGCTCGGACTCTTTGAGACGCCGACGATACTGACGCAGCTCCTCTTCGAAGCCATCAAGGCCATGCTCAAGTCGGGAGATGGCACCGAGCGGCGTGACCGTGATCGCCAGATCGATCTCGTAGTCCGCACCGGTACGCCGAAGCAGCGTCTCGTAGCGATAGCCGTCGCCCTTGCCGAACCGCTCACCATCATAAACGAGATTGAAGCCGCCGATCGTCGCCAGATGAACTTCACCCTCCTGCTGGAGCTGCAGCAGTGTGAGTATCTCCTTCATCAACGCGCGGCCAGCCTCCTTGCGCTCGGCATGTTGTTTACCGAGCACCGTCATGGTGAAGGCATCACCGGTGGTCGACTGTAGCCGCGCGATGTCCTGGCCGATTTCGTCGATCCGCCGGGTTGAGACCTCGATTTCGCACTCTGCATCGCGCATCTGCCGGCGGACGGCGTATTGATCGTCCTCGTGGGCGGCCCGCAGCCGTTCGAGCCGTGCGATATCGGCCTCCAAGCCTGCCTTCTGCATCAACCGTTCATCGCCGGATGCGATCGCCTTGGCCATGGCGAACTGGTTGGCCGCCCCCTCGCCAACGTCTTCGAGCCGCCGGATCGAGGTATCTCCCGACAGAGCCGCGGCAATGAAGCGGGCCTTGCGCTCGTTATTCTGCCACATGCTGGCATCGAGCGAACCCTCGGTGGCATAGGCGAAGATATCGACCTCGTTGTGCTGGTTGCCCTGACGGACGATCCGGCCTTCTCGCTGTTCGATCTGCGACGGCAGCCATGGCACATCGAGGTGATGGAGCGCCTTCAGCCGAAGCTGGGCGTTGACCCCCGTGCCCATCGTTTCAGACGAGCCGATCAGGAAACGGACCTTGCCAGCGCGCACGTCACCGAACAGCCGCTGCTTGGCTTCGGTCTTCTTGTAGTCCTGCATGAAGGCGATTTGCGATGCCGGCACACCGAGCCGGATCAGCTCGTCGCGGATAAAACGATAGGCCGAGAAGCCGCGGGACTTTTCGACATTGATCGTGCCGAGATCGGAGAAGATCATCTGGGCAGCGCCCGGTAGCTCAAAATCCTTGCCATCGGGGCGTCGATAGATCTCCTCGCCGGTATCCTTCCAGATCCCGTAGGCATTGCGGACGAGCAGATTGAGCTTGTTATTCTCCTCGTTGTCGGCCGCCGGCATGACGAAGCGCAGGTCGATCGCCGCATGGCGCCCATCAGTGATGACGGATAGCAGTATGTCGTCGCCGGGCTTGGCGGGCCCCTCGCGCTGCTCGATCGCCTTGATCCTGCTGCCGAGGGTCTGCTGATAGGTCTTGAATAGTGCCGTCGGCTTCGCAGTCATGATCTGCCGCCGGCCGGTCGAGATGTTGGGCACATTCACGTATTGCCGCAGGTCATCCGGCATCACCACATCGGCAAACGAGCGGAACATGGCGATCAGCTCCGGCACGTTGACGAAGGAGGCAAAGCGGCTGACCGGCTTGTATTTTCCCGATGGCTGGATTTCAAGTTCGGTGGTCGTGTCGCCGAAGCATGATGCCCAGGCGTCGAACTCGTGCAGTCCGCGCTCAGAAAGTGCCGCATGACCGAGCAGGCGCTGGATCGAGAACATCTCGCCCAGCGTGTTCGTGATCGGCGTACCGGACGCCAGCACCAGCGCGCGGCCAGGGTTCTTCGTTTCGATGTAGCGGGACTTCACATAGAGATCCCAGGCCCGCTGCGATCCATTCGGATCGATGCCTTTCAGCGTCGACATATTGGTGGCGAAAGACAGTTTTCGAAATTCCTGCGCCTCATCGACGACGATCTGATCGACACCGATTTCCGAGATGGTCAGAAGATCGTCCTTGCGGGTGGCGAGACCTTTGAGCCGCTCCTGCAATCCTTCCTTGAGCCGCTCGAGACGCTTGCGCGAGACGCGGTCCTCGCTGTCGACCTTGGTCATCAGGTCCTCGTAGAGCTGCAGCTCGTCCTGGATCATCTGCTGCTCGAAGGCTGACGGCACGGCGATGAACCGAAACGCCGAGTGGGTAATGATGATCGCATCCCAGGTGGCTGTCGCTGCCCGAGACAGAAAGCGGGCCCGCTTGTCCTTGGTGAAGTTCGTTTCGTCGGCGACGAGAATACGAGCGTTCGGATAGAGCGCCAGGAATTCGCGGGCCGCCTGGGCCAGGCAGTGGCCGGGCACAACCAGCATCGCCTTGGCAATCAGTCCAAGCCGGCGCTGCTCCATGATCGCCGCCGCCATCGTCATCGTCTTGCCGGCACCAACGGCGTGCGCGAGATAGGTTGAGCCATCGGCGATGATCCGCCAGATGCCCCGCTTCTGGTGCCCATACAAAACAAAGGCGCCTGAGGCGCCGGGAAGTTTCAGATGGGAGCCGTCGAATTTGCGCGGCGCGATATTGTTGAAGCGCTCGTTGTAGTCGCGGGCCAGTCGGTCGGTTCGGTCGGGATCGGTCCACACCCAGTCCTGAAACGCCTGCTTGATCCGCTGCAGCTTGTCGCGGGCGGCTTCGGTGTCAACGACATTGAGGACCCGACGCTCGCCGTCGGCATCCTTGAACACGTCAAAGATCTGAGGCACCCGGCTGTTCAGCGCATCGGCGAGCAGATCGCCGGCATGGCGGCGGCTGGTGCCCCATTCGGATGTGCCGGCGGCCGAATAGCCGAGCTGCCGCGCTTCGACCGTCCAGGAGCCGAGCTCCGGCACGTGATGGATGCGGATATCGGCTTCCATCGTCTCCTTCACGAAAGCCACGACATCGGCGGCCGGGATCCACGGCGCGCCAAGACGCGCTGTGATGTCGGAGGGGCGGAGATCAGCCGGCTGGACATCCTGGAGGGCGCGGACATTGCGCTCGTAGGCCGGATCAAGCTCGGCAGCAGCCTGGGCGGCCGCGAGCTTGGTGCGGACGGCGCCAGAAAGATACCCGTCGGCTGTGTGCCACGCTCCATCGGCCGGGTCGCGGAAGATTGCCTCGCCCAACTCATCGATCACATCCGCAGGATCGCTATGGAGCAGCTCAGCGATATGGTCGATATCGACGTGGCCGCGTTCATTCAGTACGACGGCGAGTGCATCCGCGGGAGATGTGATCGTCGGGGCAGCCGGCGGCGCTATCACGCGTTCGGAAAAGATCGGACCGGGCTTCGCGGTGTCGGTCTCCTGATCGTAATCTTCGATTGAGGCGACTAGCCAGCAATCCGGATCATCGCGGAAGGGCGCCAGGTTCGGCTGGCGGTGGGTTTCCTTGACCTCACCGGTTTCCGGATCCTCCTGAATCGAGACGGTGGTATGGTTGATCGGACCGAAGTCGCGCACAAAACTCGACCAAGCGATGCGCAATCGCACCTGGAGATTGCGCCATGGCCGATCGGTCTCCTGCGCCTTCAGCACCTCGCGAACCGCGTCGCGGATCGGGATCAGCTTTGAGATGATCCGAACATGTTTTTCCGCGACCCCATCACTTGAGCGGCCCTTGCGCATCGTGACCGGCGCGGCCGATCCGTCGAGCATCTGCATCAGCCCTTTCGACCGGTCGAGGAAGAAGCTGCCCTCGCGAACACTCCCGCGCTTAGGCTGCAGATCGACGATCTCGCCGAGTTCTTCCTCCAGATCAATATCGATCGGCGTGGGCTCGCCGTCATAGAGATCGGCCGGCAGAAGCTCGATGGCAGTAGCAAGAGCGGCTTCCAGATCCTCTCCATCGCGTGGGCGGCATGTGTAGGTCTCGCCGAACGGGCCGGAGGTCAGGGCGTGTGTGCCGAGTACGAAATCGGGGTGCCGGGCAAACCAGCGGTTCACGCGGATGGCGCCTTCGTCGTCGCTGGCCGTCCTGATCTCATCGATATCGAGCCACAGCTGATTTCCCTCCGGCTCGCCGGCCTTCCGCTTGCGGAAGAAGAGGATGTCGACGACGACATCCGTGCCGGCTTCACGGCGAAAGCTGCCTTCGGGCAGCCGGATTGCCGCGATCAGGTCGGCAGATTTGGCGATATGCTCCCGTGCCGTGGTATCGGCCTTGTCCATGGTGCCATGCGATGTGACGAAGGCGGCGAGCGCGCCGGGCTTCAGCAGGTCAATCGACCGGGCGATGAAATAGTCGTGCAACCGAAGGCCAAGCGATCGGTAAGCGCGATCCGAGCGGACGGTGCGATCGGAGAATGGCGGATTTCCGATGGCGAGATCGTAGATCGGCGCCAGATCCGTACGGACAAAGTCACCATTGATGATCCGCGCCTTCGGCTGAAGCAGGCGGGCGATGCGGGCGGTGACCGGATCGAGTTCAATCCCGGTCACATAGGCGACGTTGCGATAGGGCTCCGGCATCAGGGCAGGGAACAGCCCCGTGCCGATGCCTGGTTCCAGCACCCGGCCGCCGCGCCAGCCCAGTTTCTGGACCCCAGCCCATATCGCCCTGATGATGAACTCTGGCGTGAAATGCGCATACTGGGTGCAGCGGGCAAGCGACGCATAGTCGCTCTCGCAAACCGCGGTCTCGAGCGAAGAACCAATATCGTCCCAGCCCTGGCGGAAATCGACCTCGCCCGGCCGACGGAACATACCGTTGGCCAGTTCGCCGGCGCCGAAGCCGGTGAAGCGGATCAACTGCGCCTGCTCCTTGGGTGTCGCCGACCGATCCTGCTTGGCAATGCCGTCGGCGACGAGGATCGCCGCGACATTGGCGCGGGCGCGATCCCTCCAGGAGGTGGCCAGGCCGCGGTCGCCGTCGAGATAGAAGTTTGCCCGAAGCCTCGCGTGCCGGACAGGCGTGGCAGCGACGGGGAGGGCGGGTGCTGGTGCTGGCGGCAGGGGATCGGGATCGTCGTCATTAGCAGCACCAGGCGAGAACTCGCCGAACGCTGTCACGCCAAGCCCGAGGCCGAAGCCGAAGCCGGACGAAAGCACGCTCGAGCCGAACATGTCTGATGTAAATGGATCGTTGCTCATGGGAAAGCTCCTTGAAATGAGGGCGTGCGCCATCGCTCGGCCACGGAGAAGGCCGCTTTCGGCGCGAGATTTGCGAAAGATGATCCGGCTCAGGCGGCCAGCGATGCGAGGAGGTGGCGCAAATGGACCGGCAGCTTTGCCGCGATCTCGTCGTCGGACAGGGTGTCGAGCAACTTCAGAAAGCTGCCTTCACTGCCACCGTAGAGCATCACCGTGCGATGGCCTTGCATCGGCTTGGGCCAGCTGTCGCCAGCATAGCCACGATAGTCGTCGGTGGTCGTGCTCCAGATGTGCTCAAGCCGTTCTTCGCGGCTCATCGCCCGGACTGGTCGGGTTTCGCGGTCAACAATCGCGGTCCGCATCGCCTCCACAGAGTTCGGGTCCGAGAGGTCGCAGTAGGTGTGAAAGTAGCGGACCGATTCATCGATCCGGATCGCGTAAAACACCGAGGTCACCGAACCGGTCATGAATTCCCGCATCGCAAAGATCGGCCCGCGCATCCAGAGCGGCGGCAGAATGTCGAGCATATAGGAGTAGGAGGTTTCATCGATCTCAAACCATTCGCCGGCATAGACGGCAGACTGGTCGCCATCAAAGCGGTCGGGGCGCTCGGCGTGCCGGTTGAACATCCGGAACATGTCGGCGCGCTTGGCCGCTCCTTGAAAGATTTTGCGGGGAAGGGCTATCGAGGTCATCAGCTTGATCCTTTCGGGGTTTTGGACCGAAGGCAGCACAAGTCGTTTCGACCTCGCCATCCTCTTCAGTCCTTCATGACCCCTTCCGCGCTGCCGGCCTCGTGTCCGACCGGGTCAAGGGCCGGCGCATGCCGGGCGGAGCCTCCCTTGATGCGGCCGGCGCGCATGCGGCAGGCCTCGTTATTCCCTTCGGTCTTCCTTTCCCGTTTTTCCCTCTCCCTGTTTTGGAGAACCTCGTTCCAATCCTCCGCCGGCGGACGCAACCGCTGCCAGTCGCAGCCGGACGCCTCGGCGAGCGCCCGCAATCGTTCTGCATAGACATCCCCTTGGGAATTGGCATCCGTGGCCGCGACCAGTGTCAGGCCCGGGCGCACCGCAAGTTCGGCAAGCGCCGCATCTGTCGCCGGAGACCACCCACCGCCCGTGCTGAGATAGAGAGTTTGCTCGCGCGAGCCCTCGAGCGCCGCAAGGCTCATCGCGTCGATCGCGGCCTCGGTAACGCAGAGACGAGAGGCATCGTTCGGTCCGAAGCGAAAAAGAACCTTCGAACCCCCGGTGGCAAAGCCACGCCAGTCGGGACTGCGCTCCTCCCATCCTACAACGCGTCCCTCGCTATCGACATGGGCCGCCCACATACTGCCGAAGGGTCCTTCCCGCAGGACACCCTCTTGAATAGCCTGTCCGGCGATGGCAGTCGGGATCCCGCGCGCCCAGCACAGATAGCGCCAGGCACCGGATCCGGGCGAGGGCGTGGGCCGGCTGCGCCAACGGTCGCAAATGTCTTTTACGGGTATTGAAGACCGCGAGGACCTCCATTCCGACCGGGAGAGTTGATACCCGACAAGTGACGCGACCGCGTCCGTTGCGGACGGGAATGGAATTCCTTCCAGGAACATGGCAAGTCCAAAGACATCGCCTTTCTCGTCGCTGAGCGGATCGAACCAGCCGCGCCCGTCATGCGTGACAATGACAATGCTGCCGCTACGCCGGTACTTGACGGCGCGTCGCGTGCTTTCCTTCAGATCGATTTCGTAACCGGCTCGTTCCAGCACGGCTTCGCAACTCACCTTGGCGCGCAGCGCCTCCAACTCTTCTCTCTTCATTGTTTTCCGATCACTTGTGGATCGCCCTTCTTTTCCAATCCGCATACCTGCGGCCATCCTCGTTTCCGCCGCGAAGAATGGAGGGGGCAAGGGCGCGGCAATCAAGGTGCAGATTTGCACCGGCCGCGGCGAAGCTTCCCTTGCGGCCGACAAGTCGCCAGCGGCATTTCTGAGTGGTGAGGGACATGCGGGTCTCAATGAGACCCGCGGGGGAAATATTCATGCACGATCTCAAGATCGTCTTCGTCATCGAGTTCGTCGGACGGAAGGACGCCGAATTCGTCCCCAGATTTGAACAGGGTGACGGGAACCATGAGGATGCGGGAAAGCGAAAATGCGTGGCTTTGTGCGAGTGCAAGATCCTGTGCCATGTGAGAAACCTCCGTCCGGAGCGGGCCGATCCCGCTCGATGGCTCCTCAAAGGACCGAGGACGGTCGCGATCACCGCGAAGACGAAGGCGGAGCGGCGGCAGCTTGCTAGCCGACCCCGATAGTGGGTTGATCGACGGAGATCCGGACGTGGTCCAGGACGCCATCCATAAAGAGCGGGATTGGTTTGCTTCGGCGGGAATTGAGGTATCCGGCAGAGATGGTTCACGGAAGCCAGCTCAGCATTTGTTGCCGAGCATCTGTCTGACCAGCCCACCAGTCAGCGACGGCCGGCTTTCTCCTGATCGGACAAGGCTTTGAGAACAGCGAAGTCCATCTCAGCGCGTCGCTCTATCCGGGCTATCTCGGTGGCCACTTTCGACCAGTGCCAGAACTCGTCGAGATCACCAGCGGACCGACTATGAAACGCACGACGCTGTGCTTCGTAGTAGGACCCGGCTGGATCCGAACTAGCGAGAAGCCTTGCATCAGCCTGCCATCGCCGCCGTATTGCCCGGCGATGTGCGAGCCATCGTGTGAGGAAACGGATCATCAATCTCTCGAGACCGGTGGCGATAGTTGCAAGTTGCCACAAAATCCGAATGATAGAGACGCGGTATTATATCAATTAATTCAATAACTTAAGCAAACCTCGCATAAGCAGAATTATGGAACTTTTACCTGAGAGATCAAAGCCCATTCCCGGTTCATTTACGCAAAGACGACTCGATGATTTCCAGCGCGGTCTCGCAGAAGAAATCTCCATCACAACGAATGCGGTAGTGGCGCTGACGACAAACCAGTTCGTCTGCCCTCACCACAGTACTTAAACCTATTCACGAAGGAAAGGCGTCCTGCCAGCCGACATACTACCGGATTTGAGGCCTGTATCTCGTGCCGCGCCGCTCTCACCAACGTCAATGGCTACGGCAAGCGCGCCGACGCCAGCGCGAGAAACACTGACGTCGCTTAGGAAGATCACTACATCCTGAAGTACACAAGCTGTATAGTGTGGCAAAAGACACCCCTCCGCCGCATGCCCAGGCACCCGTAGCCGTTAGGCCGCAACGGGTGACTGAGACGCTTCCCGGCCTACAATCCTGTAGCGGATCAGGTCCTCGATCGAGATAAGCGGCAGGCCATGCAGCTTGCAGAACTCGATGAGGTCGGGCAGGCGTGCCATGGTGCCGTCATCGTTGGCGACTTCGCAGATCACGCCCGACGGTTTGGCGCCGATCAGCCTGGCGAGGTCGACAGCAGCTTCCGTGTGCCCGGGCCGGCCGAGGACGCCGTCAGGATGCGCGCGCAAGGGAAAGATGTGTCCAGGGCGTGCAAAGTCCTGTGGCTGCGATGCCTCGTCCATCAGGGCGCGCACTGTGGCCGCGCGATCGGCAGCCGAGATCCCTGTGGTCGTCCCCTGGATGTAATCCACCGAGACCGTGAAGGCGGTCTTCAGATATTCCGTATTGTTCGGGACCATCAGCGGAATATCGAGCGCGTCGAGACGCTCGCCTTTTATGGCAATGCACACCAGCCCGCGCGCATGTTTCATCATGAATGCGATGCTGTCCGCCGTCACATGATCGGAAGCAACGATGATGTCGCCTTCATTCTCGCGGTTCTCGTCGTCGACAACGACAACCATGCCCCCGCGCGCGAGGGTCTCCAATGCATCTTCAATTTTCGATAGTGTCATTCCAGTGCCTTTCAAGGGTTGCCGCGTGAGCGGCCAAAACACGACCTCACGGCCGCCATTCCATCCCTTGGGCGAACACAGCACACGCGCCTCCCCTGCGTGGGGAGCCGCAATAGCCGATGCTCTCTTTCATCCGGACTCTAACCGTCGGCTCCGGCATCGCACCGGATCTGCTGCCTTTCACCGAGGTGAAAGCGCTCGCGGGCTCCCGGCAAAGCCGGATACCGCCGGTGGGGAATTTCACCCCGCCCTGAGAACGGCCCTAAGGTAGAGGAGAAGCCACTGGTTTTTCAAGCGGAAACTGAGCATGCGCACCGACTTTTGGGTAGATGTCGGACCCGCGGCAACCTAAGTGGCGAAAAATAAAAAGTTAGGTGTCGCAGGCACCGCGTAGGCTTGGGAGGCCGTCAATTGGGGTGTTGACCGCGAGCAGCAGGAGCTGACGAGCACAACTCTACTGTTAGTTACCATCAGATCGATACATCCCATCGGCAACTCTCGCACAACGATGCTGTAAGCCAGCAATCAGCAATCACAACTTGACTGCAAAAGTTTCTCTCATCGCGTGCAGAATGGCGACGGCCGAGGCAGCCCCCGGATCGGTGTGTCCGAGCGAGCGCTCACCCAATCTTGCTGCCCGTCCTTTTGTCGCCACCATTGAACGGGTTGAGGCGGCACCAGTTTCGGCTGCCAATACGATTGCTTGCCACATATCCGCAACTGACATTGCTTTTTCGTGAGCGCCTACTGCCGCTTCCGCAGCCGGGATCCACGCATCAAGCATTGTCTTGTCGCCACGTTGGCCCTTTCCACGATCCCGGATTCCCTGGGCGATGGCCTCCAACATGGCCACCTGCCCTTTCTGGGATAGGTGTTCATCATGCTTGAGCGCGTCTGCTGCCTTTCGGAAAGCTGAAGCATAAAGCGGCCCGGTCGATGCTCCCACTGCATCCAGGAACGCATTCGCAGCCGTGAGGAGCACATCTGACGGCGGCATCCGATCGATCTCCAGTTTATTGATCGCAGACGTCACTGCTGCAAAGCCGAGCGCCATGGTAATGCCGTGATCTGCATCGCCGATGGCACCATCAAGGTCGGAGAGATGATCCTTTTCGGCCTGCATGGCTGCGGAAATCAGTTGAAACATCCGGCCAAGAAGGCGCGATGCCGATGTCACCATGACTGCCTCCAGATTTCCATTAAAATTGCTGTTTTGATCATTTGGAGACCCAAGATTTCATTCAATTGACGCGTAGTGCCGCCGCATCGCAGGGATGACGCAACAGATCGGACAGTTCCTGATCAAGATGGAGAACCGAAATGGAGGCTCCGACCATGTCGAGAGAGGTACAATAGTGGCCGATCCAACTGGCTTCGATGATGATGTTCTTGGCTCTCATGCGCTGTTCGACCCGCCTGAAAAGAATGTAAAGCTCCATCAAGGGGGTCGATCCGAACGAGTTCACGAGGACAGCCACCCTGTCGCCAGGGACTGCTGACATTTCCGAGAAAATGCGGTCCATCACCCGATCGGTGACTTCATCCGCAGTCATCATCTTGTCGCGGATCACACCACGCTCGCCATGAATGCCCATCCCGATTTCGATCTCGTCGGGCCCGATCTCGAAATTGTGTCGACGGGTTTGCGGAAGGGAACAGGGTTCGAGTGCAACGCCGATCGTGAATGTCCGGTTGTTGGCCTTGCGGGTGACCGCTTCGCACTCGGCAAGTCCAAGCCCCCTGTCGCAGGCAGCGCCGGCGATCTTGAAGATGAAGAAGTTGCCGGCAACGCCTCTTCGACCTTCCCTGTCCTCGATGGGGGAAGACGCGATATCGTCTGTCGTCAGAACGGTCCTGACCGGGATGTTTTCGTCTTGCGCCATCTCGGCGGCCATCTCGAAATTCATCACGTCACCGGCATAATTGCCATAGACAAACAGGACGCCTTCGCCGCCTGTGGCAGCTCTTGCGCATTCTAAAATTGGTCCGGGCGGTGGTGATGAAAATATGTTGCCGACTGCAACGGCGTCAGCCAATCCCCGACCTACGTAACCCAAGAAGCAGGGTTCATGTCCGGTTCCGCCACCGACGACCAGTCCCACCTTGCCCGGCCGCGGACCGCTGCGGGCAACCAGGGCCCGGTTCGAACCCTTGATCGGCATCAGATAGTCGGAATGCGCCTTGACGACCCCCTCCAGCATTTCGTCGACAACGCGGTCAGGGTCGTTGAGAAACTTCTTGATATGGGTGCGGAAGCTGGAGGGCAACGGGATCGTGTTGTCACTGCGCGATCGAGGAGCGGGTTTTTGATCCACATCCGTGACGCCATCGGCATTGAGAATGCCACGACCCGTCGCAGCATCGGTGATCAACACGTTGATATAGCCACCACGCAAGGCACCCAGGATCGCGGGCACTTTGTCGAAGCCGCCTGCAACCCCGATACGCATTTCGATCTTCTTCAGCATTTCGAGCGAGATGCCGATGGTTCGGTCGTCAAGCACGCCAAGAACCGGCTGACCTTCGGGATCGATAAACCGGCCAGCCACAACCCCCACCGCACGCTTTGCCAGATAGTCAGATATCGAAACGGATTCGAAAAATCCGCTTGTATGAATGGTGGAACTGGGGCGCAGGGACGACACGCCGAAGAGTGCCTTGTTTGCGCGGGCAAGGGCGCCAAACTGCTCCTCGATCAAGGTTTCCTGCATGAAGGCATTGCGGACCGTTGCATCCCTGACAATCGCGGGGGCCGTCAAGTTTATCAAACGCCCACCGGTCGCTTGGGCGACTGCGGCCGCACAGAGTTCCGGCGTGTAGGCAAAGCCTGCGCTGGTTCCACCGGTTGCCTGAACAATTGTCACATCCTGCAAGGCCTGCGCCCGGATGTTTTCGGCAACAGCCAGCACGGTGCGTCCCCAGGCAACGGCCAGGGTGTCTCCGGATCTCAGAAGCTTGCCGAGCGCCTGGCCGCCTGCGGCTCCAAGACGCTCGATCAACGCCTTGGAGCCATCGTCATCTGGCACGACCAGGCAGTCCTGCAATCCAAAATGCTGTTTGAGCTCGCGCGCTGTTGCAAGCGAGCTCAACCGGGATGGCTCCAGGGAGATATTGACGATGCCACGGCTGCGCGCATCTGCGAGGTAGCTGTTCACCGTTGCACGCGAGATGCCCATGATCTGGGCGATGTCGAACTGTGTGCGTCCTTCCTCATAATAGAGCCAGCAAGCCCAGATGTAAGGATCATCCCCATATCGCAACGGTATGGCATCAGACAAATCAGCCTGAGAAGCCTGCCGCGTCGTCATCTTGTCAGCACGTGACATCTTGGTTGCCATGAAACCCTGCACTTCCCGTTCTCGTTCCGAAAATGTGAGAGTTCGCCAAAGTTTGCAATGTCACCGCAGAAAACTATTCGACTATGAACGGATGGCCTGAGATCGCCGCCAACCCCGTATGTGTGGGTGGGGGGAAAATTCCGTCAGCTTTCCAGCCGATCCCGCGCACCCAATGACAATTCCTTCAAGATGATTGCGCAGGACGTCGCCCCGGCATCGAGAACGCCGAGGGAGCGTTCACCAAGGCGGCTTGCCCGACCGATCTTGGCAACCAGATTGATCGTCGAATCCCGACCGGCTTCCGCTGCGTCCACCAGGGCGCTAAGGGCATCTGCGAACGAAGATCCGGCCGAAATCGATGTGTCAAAGGCTTGAACAGCCGGCACCAGTGTGTCCAGCAAGGTCTTGTCACCAACCTTGGCCGAGCCGATTGCCTCGATGCCTTCCAATCCCGCATGCAGCATCCGGCTGAATGCCGCGGCGTCGATGGCTTCGATACCATCGATCTGTTCGGCAAATTCCGTGAACATCATGCCGTAAAGAGGCCCCATCGAACCGCCAATCTCGGTCATCAGGATCGTCCCAAGCACGTCCAGCGACTGGGCCAACGACACATCCTTGCCCTTCAACCGGTCGGCGGCCATGCCAAATCCCTTGGCCATGTTGACCCCGTGATCGCCATCGCCGATCTTTCCGTCGATTTCACTCAAGTAGGCACGGTTTTCGACGATCCTGTCGGCGATCGCCAGGACGATCACGCCCGCCTGAGCATTGTTGAGAGTGAGCATCGATGTCTTCCTTTAAAAAACCGCTGTGCAATGCACATCCACATCCAGAAGCTGCTTCAGCTCAGGGTCGAGCGCCAGCACCGTCAATGTCGCGCCCACCATTTCGAGCGAGGTGAAGTAGTTGCCGACATAGGTCTTGTAGATCGAAAGGCCTCGCGCCGTGATCTCGGTCTCGATGGTGTCGTTGAGAATGTAGAGTTCGTTGATCGGTGTCGCACCAAGCCCTGAAACGAGGACCGCAACCTCCGTGCCACTCGGCAGATTGTGGTCATCCAGAACGATCTGGACCATGTCACGCGCCACGTCTGCGGCAGTTTTAAGCGGCTCGACCCGCACCCCTGGTTCGCCATGATGGCCGATCCCGACCTCCATCGTTCCCGGCTCGATCGTAAAATTGGGATGCCCAACCGCTGGCAGGGTGCACGGACCAAGTCCAACGCCGATGGACCGGCAATTGTCGATGGCCTTTTGAGCTGTGACCCGGACTTCCTCAAGTGAGGCGCCTGTTGCGGCTTTGGCACCGCCAATCTTCCACATGAAGATTTCTCCGGCGACCCCGCGGCGCTTCTCGCGCTCTTCCGGTGGGGCGGAGCACACGTCGTCATTGGCAACAACGGTTGCAACCTCAATGCCGTCCTTGGCGGCCAGCTTCCGGGCCAGCTTCACGTTCATGTTGTCGCCGGCATAATTGCCGTAAAGGACGATGACGCCCTTGCCACCGTTTGCTTCGCAGATTGCGTCGTAGAAGCTTTTTGCAGTCGGCGAGGAAAACAGCTCTCCGACAGCCACCGCATCAAGCATGTTCTTTCCGGTATAGCCGATGAAGGCAGGCTCGTGACCCGAACCGCCACCGGTCACCACTCCGACCTTTCCCGGATAGGGTGCGCCTTTTGCAACGACAACGCGCTGATTTTCAGCAAGCCGGACGATGTCCGAATGGGCCTTCAAGAAGCCCTTTACGGTATCTTCGACAACCTCATCAGGATTGTTTACGAAACGCTGCATACTGTCTCCTGTATAATGTCTTGCTGACCGGGGCTTAGAGGATGGTGTAGCCGCCGTCGACGATCAGGTCGGCGCCGTTGACCATGTCTGCCCCGGACGATGCGAGAAAAACCGCCGATGCTGCAATCTCTTCCGGGTAGGCAAATCGGCCGACTGGTATCCGCTTGACAGCGGCCTCACCTTTTTCGCCGGCCCATGCCTTTTTGCCGAGTTCGGTCAGCACGATGGTGGGCGATATCGTGTTCACGCAAATGCCGTGCTTGCCCCATTCGGCCGCGAATGTCTTTGACATCCCGATGACCCCGAATTTGGAGGCGCAGTAGGCGACATGCTCCTCAATCGCCACGGTCCCGGCTTGCGACGCAAGATTGATGATCTTGCCGCCGTGGCCGGCCGCGATCATGACCTTGCCGACGGCCTGCGTGACGAGGAAACTGCCCTTGAGGTTGATGTCGATCGTCCGTTCCCAATGTTCCAGGGAAAGATCTTCTGCAGGCGCCA
Organism: Rhizobium sp.; assembly: GCA_041675415.1. Classification (GTDB taxonomy): domain Bacteria; phylum Pseudomonadota; class Alphaproteobacteria; order Rhizobiales; family Rhizobiaceae; genus Allorhizobium. Next base: position 22,986 of record JBAYTX010000047.1, read on the forward strand.
GATAGACGACACCTGCGCTATTGACCAGAATGTCGACGCGCCCGAAAGCCGAGACAACGCTTGAAACGGTGCCATTGACCGACGCTGCGTTGGAAACGTCACAGACAAATGGCAGGGCACTTTCTCCCAGGGCGTCAGCCTTGGCACGCGCGACCTGGTCGTTGATGTCGACGACGGCAACCTTGGCTCCCTTTTTGACGAACGCCTCGGCGATCGCTGCGCCAATTCCCGATCCGCCACCGGTCACAAACGCAACCTTCCCACTGAGCGGAAAGCTGAGATCGATGTCAAGAGCTCTGTCTGTCATATCCTGGACCTTTTGCTGTTGTGATGACGGGGCGGCAAACCGCCCCGCCTGTGATGGGCAACCTGTTATTTGCGACCTTCGAGCAAGGTGTCGACATTGTCGGCAGTCACGGGCGTCCACGGAACATTGTAGACTTTGTCCTTGCCCTCGTTGAAAGGCATGTCCGGATACTGGTCCCAGATGGCCGACTGCGGCTTGTAGTCACCCTTTTTTGCATGGAAGATCGCAAGATCAAGCGCGCCCTGGGCCTGTGCGTTGGCGTCCTGGAGGATCGACGTCATGGTGCCTTCCTTGACAGCGCGCAGGGCATCGGTGATGCCGTCGATACCGGCAATCGTGAAATCGCTGACATTCAGCTTTGCCGCCTTGATGGCTTCAATCGCGCCCAAGGCCATTTCATCGTTCTGGCCGATGACCCCATTGATCTGCCCCGGATGAGCCGTCAGCCAGTTTTCCATCAGTGTCTGCGCTTCGGCACGCGACCAGTTGGCCGTCTGCTGCTCGAGAACCTTCACATCGGGGCACTCTGCAAGAGCCTTCTTGTTGCCTTCGAGACGAGAAATCTGCGCGGACTGACCAATGGGACCTTCCAGGATCACGACATTGCCCTTGCAGCCAAGCTTGTCGAGCACGCCCTTGGCTTCCATGTAGCCGGACACCGTATCATCGGAACCGACATAGGAGGCGAGGAGATCAGAGTTGACGCGGGTGTTGGATCCGATCACCGGAATGCCGGCATCGGCTGCCGCCTGGACTGCAGTTGCGCCAGCATCAATGTCGATCGGCACGAAGATGATCGCGTCGAACTTCTGCGTGATCATCGTGTTGAACTGTTCCTGCTGAACCAAGGCGTCATAACGACCGTCGAAAATCGTCAGTTCGACTTCGCCATTCTTCACCGCCGGATGCTGCTCGAGCGCGGCCGACCAGATTTGCATGAATTCGGCATTCAGACCGTACACCGCAGCACCGATCTTCGGCTTGTCAGCCGCCACTGAAGGAGACGCCATCAGCGCCGTCGCGGTGGCCAGTGCCATCAAAAGCTTTCTCATTGTCATTTCCTCCGTTGTGATACCGGCCACCACTTGGTAGGCCGTCCCCTTTACACGGGTGCTAAAAGCCCCGTATCTCCCACAGGCTGCCGATCAGGCCCCCTGATTTCGTTTCTGGTCGAGCATGACCGCACCAACGATGAGCGCACCCTTGAGCACCTGTTGGTAGTAGGATTGGATCCCCATGAGGTCCAACCCGTTGTTCATGACGCCGATAATGAGCGCGCCGATCAGCGTCCCGGTTATCCGACCGACGCCTCCGGCAAGGCTTGTCCCGCCGATCACGACCGCAGCGATTGCATCAAGCTCATAGGCGATCCCAGCCTGCGGCAGGGCCGATCCGGTACGGGCGGTCAAGACTATGCCTGCCAGTCCCGCGAGGCCGCCCGATATGACGTAAACGGCAAAACGCAGACGGGTGACATTGATGCCAGACGTGTTGGCCGCATGGGGATTTCCACCGACGGCGTAGATGTATCGCCCGAACCGCGTCCGGTTGAGGATCCACCACGATGCCATAAAGACCATGGCGAAAAGAACCACAGGCATCGGGATGCCGAAGACGTCGCCTGTTCCGATCCAGCGGAAGTCTGGTGTCAGTGCCGGGACAGGCTTACCACCGCCATAGATGAGGGTCATGCCGCGTGCGGCGGACAGCATCCCGAGTGTGGCGACAAACGACGGCACCGAGAACCGTGATACGATCACGCCGACGAGAGCCCCGCAGGCGATACCGACGAGAATGCCGACGGGGTAGGCAAGCCATGGCGTGTAAGGCGCTCCAACGATGCCGGCTGTTGCTGATGTCGTGGCGAAACTAGCACTGACGATGCCGGTCAGAGCAACGACTGAGCCGACGGAGAGATCAATTCCTCTCGTCAGGATGACAAATGTCATTCCGATCGCCAGAATACCATTTATGGAGGTCTGCAACAGCACGTTCGAGATGTTGCCGGCCGTCAGGAAGTATTCGTTCGACAGCGAGAGAACAATTGCCAGAAGGAGGAATGCGAGGAAAATCCCGTATTCCTGAACGATCATCTTGCGACGTGCAGGATCCAGAAAAGACTTCAATGAATTGTTCTCGTTCGTGGACACTTCTTTATCCTCTGTTTGCCCCGACGTGTGCGGTTAGCAGCTAGGTCTTTGCGTCAGGTCGACATGTGAACGAGCGACTGCGCGTCCGTCTCTTGCCGGGAATAGATGCCACCCGATTGTCCTTGGCGCATGACCAGAATGCGATCCGACATGCCCAGCACTTCGTCGATCTCGGACGAGATCATCACGACGGTGCCGCCAGATTCAGCGAAGTCGCAGATGATCCGATAGATTTCGCGTTTGGCACCAACATCAACGCCACGGGTCGGCTCATCCAGCAGCAGAACCTTCGGTTTGCGCAGGAACCATTTGCCCAGAACCACTTTCTGCTGGTTGCCGCCCGACAATGCAGAAACAGCCATGGCGTCGCTCGCAGCCTTGATATTGAAATGCTTGATCATCTTGGCGCTTGCGGCAATTTCCTTGGCGCTTTGCATCGAGAAATATGGGCTCATGTCGGGCAGGCTCGCCATGCAGATATTGTTGCGGACACTGTCCATGAGATTGAGACCAGTGAGCTTTCGGTCTTCCGTCACCAAAGCGAGCCCTTCAGCGATTGCTTCTGCGGGCGATGAAACCTCGATGAGGCGACCATCAAGACGGACGGTTCCAGAGGATTTCTTGTCCAGGCCGAAGATGCAGTTGAAAATCTCGGTCCGGCCGGACCCCATCAGGCCATAGATGCCGAAGATCTCGCCCTTGTTTGCAGTAAACGAGATGTCAGAGATCTTGCCGGGTAACGTCAGACCCGACACCTCAAGGCCGGCCGTTTCAGTCGGCGTGTTGGTCTTGAAGTATTCTTCGCCCAGTTCGCGTCCGACAATCATGCGGATCAGCCCCTGGCGGTCGATCTGATCGAGAGCGCCACTTCCCACAAAGCCGCCGTCACGAAACACGGTGTAGGAATCGGCGATCTGAAAGATTTCCGAGAGCCGGTGGGAGACGTAGACAATTCCCTTGCCAGATGCCTTCAGGCGCTCGACGGCGGAGAAGAGGTGCTGAGCCTCCTTCTCGCCGATTGCGGACGTCGGCTCATCCATGAAGATGACTTCAGCGTCGTGGCTTAAGGCTTTTGCAATCTCGACCAGCTGGACCTCGGCAACCGACAAATTCATCATGAATTGCTTGGCGCTTATATTGAACTCAAGATCGTCCAGCAGGGCCTGCGCCCTGTCGTTCATTGTCTTGAAATCGATGCTGCCGAAGCGCCCGGAGGGCTCCCGTCCGAGGTAGATGTTTTCGGCCACCGTCATGTGGGGAACCGGGCTCAGTTCCTGCTCGATGATTGCGATACCTGCGGCAAGCGCTTCGCCTGGCGTCGAATAGACAATGTCCTTGCCCCGGCGACGGATTAAACCCGCATCGCGGCTGTAGATGCCCATCAGGATCTTCAGGAAGGTCGACTTGCCCGCACCGTTTCCGCCGCAAAGCGCGTGAACCGAACCGGCCCGCAGTTGGAGGCGGCCGTCGCGTAAAGCCGCGACACCGCCAAAGGATTTTTGCAGTCCCTCTACTTCCAGCACGTAGTCCACGCGAAATCCTCCCAAAACCGACCCGCGAGAAGAAGCGGGCCACCGACGATCGCCTCCCGGTCACGCCATGCTTGACAATAGTCGAATTGATGTCGACAAATGTCAAGCACACCTGAAGATATTTTGTTGGCGCACCGATGGGACAGGCTCAGACCTCTGTAGACGGTGCCAAAACAGGGAGGTCATTGTGCTTGTGAGGTACGGCATAAGCTGGTAGTCTGGACGCGCGGCCCTGAGTTTCTTGACAATCCCAGAAGTTTTTCGACTTGGTTACGGGCGCGCTATCTCAACTCACATGGCGAACGCATCAGCTCGGCAGGAAGCCTGTTATGGAACATGTGGGAGGGATGAGACTGGGTCAGCTGCCCGACAACCTTCGATCCTGCATGACGTCTCCGGTGAGATCACTTTCCTCCCCACACCCAGCATGGAGGCCTGAAATGCGCCGCTTCCTCTGTGCAAGTCGAGTAAAAGTATGGATCGAAAGGAAACCGGATGATCGCTAAGAGTCTGATTCAAAATTATCCCTCGTCATTTCATAGCCTCGCGATGCGGCGGGCGAAGAGCTGGATCGAAGCGATGAACAGCCATGCGGTTGCCGATGCGATGGTTTGCTCGAAGTCCTTGGCGAGTCGGCGGTTGCGATTGAGCCATTGCCAGCGTTCGTTCGACGACCCAGCGTCGTGGCAGGACGACAAATCCCTTTGCGGTATCGGACCGTTTGACGATCTCGACGGTCCATTTGCCGATCTGCCGGAGGGCGGCCCTGAGCTTGTCGCCCGCATAACCGCCATCGGCGAAGATATGGCGCAGCCACGGGAAACGGCGGATGATTTCAGCCAGCACCAGTGGCGCACCGTCGCGGTCCTGGATACCGACGGTGTGGATCACGGCGTGGACCAGATTGCCCTCGGTGTCGGTCAGGATGTGGCGCTTACGGCCCTTGATCTTCTTGCCCGCATCATAGCCGCGCGGACCGCCGGATTCAGTATTTTTGACACTCTGGCTGTCGATCAGCCCGGCAATGGGTGAAGCCTCGCGGCCAGCCGCCTCGCGCCCGATCAAGAGCAGCGCGTGATTGAGCGACAACCACAGCCGGTTGTCGCGCCACAGGTAGAACCAGCGCCGCACCGTCGACACCGGCGGAAAGCAGGGCGGCAGCATCCGCCAAGGCAGTCCGCCGCGCAGCAGATAAAGGATCGCCTCGACAATTCGTCTGAGCGGCCACTTACGCGGGCGACCCACATGCGAGGGAGGCGGCAGAAACGGCTCCAGCAGAGCCCATTCGCTATCGGTCAAATCGCTTGGCAAAGCCAAGTCCGAACGGGTATACTGTGCCCGAGTGGTATCGGTCCACATCGTTGATCTCCAGAAGTTTTCGCAAAACCCCGGAAGCAACGATTTGGGCTAGCGTCAAGCTAACCCGCTGATACCCTCAACTTAGTTTCGGATCAGGCTCTAAGAGCGATCATACGCAGTTGCGCGTCC
>JBAYTX010000048.1:0-27311 GCA_041675415.1 Rhizobium sp.
ACGCCGCCGGTAGACTGCGCCGGATGAAGCGGCCGGGATGCCAAGCGTACCGTTTTGCGCTATGCTGATAGTGACACAATGAGGCCCTTGCCCTATCACAAGGTCAAAATCCGGAGCGGAAACGCGTGCAGCCGATCCTTTTCGGCCGGCCCCAAGCCCGGCAAGAACCAAGAGAAGATCCGAGGTAACACCGATGCCAGCCTATCGTTCGAGAACCACGACCCACGGCCGCAACATGGCGGGTGCGCGCGGCCTTTGGCGCGCCACCGGCATGAAGGACAGCGATTTCGGCAAGCCGATCATCGCGGTGGTCAACTCGTTCACCCAGTTTGTCCCCGGCCACGTGCACCTGAAGGACCTCGGCCAGCTGGTCGCCCGCGAGATCGAGGCGGCCGGCGGCATCGCCAAGGAATTCAACACCATTGCGGTCGATGACGGCATCGCCATGGGCCATGACGGCATGCTCTATTCGCTGCCGTCGCGCGAACTGATCGCCGACAGCGTCGAATACATGGTCAACGCCCATTGCGCCGACGCCATGGTCTGCATCTCCAATTGCGACAAGATCACCCCCGGCATGCTGATGGCGTCGCTTCGCCTCAACATTCCGACAATCTTCGTTTCGGGCGGCCCGATGGAGGCCGGCAAGGTCGTCATGCACGGAAAAAAGGTCGCGCTCGATCTGGTCGACGCCATGGTCGCGGCTGCCGATGACAAGATCTCCGACGAGGACGTCGCCACTATCGAGCGCTCGGCCTGTCCGACCTGCGGCTCGTGCTCGGGCATGTTCACCGCCAATTCGATGAACTGCCTGACCGAAGCGCTGGGTCTGTCGCTGCCGGGCAACGGTTCGACGCTCGCAACCCATGCTGACCGCAGGGAGCTTTTCCTCGAGGCAGGCCGGCGGATCGTCGAACTCGCCCGCCGCTATTACGAGCAGGACGACGCAACCGCCTTGCCGCGCACCATCGCGTCCAAGGGCGCCTTCGAAAACGCCATGGCACTCGACATCGCCATGGGCGGCTCGACCAATACCGTGCTGCACATCCTCGCCGCCGCCCACGAGGCCGAGGTCGACTTCACCATGGACGACATCGACCGCTTGTCGCGCAAGGTTCCGTGCCTGTCCAAGGTCGCGCCGGCCAAGGCCGACGTGCACATGGAAGACGTGCACCGGGCAGGGGGTATCATGTCCATCCTCGGCGAGCTCAACCGCGCCGGGCTGCTCAATGCCGAGCTGCCGACCGTCCATGCCCGGACGCTGGGCGACGCACTGGCCAGATGGGATATTTCGGTTTCCGAAGATCCGGCCGCCCTCAAGCTGTTCAGCGCCGCTCCGGGCGGCATCCCCACCCAGGTCGCCTTCAGCCAGGAAGCCCGCTGGGAGGAACTCGACCTCGACCGCGAAAACGGCGTCATCCGCGATGCCCAGCATCCCTTCTCCAAGGATGGCGGCCTCGCCGTCCTCAAGGGCAATCTGGCGCTCGACGGCAGCATCGTGAAGACGGCCGGCGTCGACGAGTCGATCCTGAAGTTCACCGGTCCGGCCAAGGTCTATGAAAGCCAGGACGCGGCGGTGAAGGCCATCCTGTCCAACGAAGTGGTCGCCGGCGACGTCGTCGTCATCCGCTATGAAGGCCCGAAGGGCGGTCCGGGCATGCAGGAAATGCTCTATCCGACCAGCTATCTGAAGTCGAAGGGCCTCGGAAAGGCCTGCGCGCTGATCACCGACGGCCGCTTCTCCGGCGGCACCTCGGGCCTCTCCATCGGCCACGCATCGCCGGAAGCGGCGAACGGCGGCACGATCGGCCTGGTGCGCGACGGCGACACGATCGAGATCGACATTCCGAACCGCACGATCAACCTTGCCGTTGCCGAGGATGAACTGGCCCGCCGCCGCGCCGAGCAGGACGCCTTCGGCTGGAAGCCGTCGAGCCCCCGCAAGCGCAACGTCACCACCGCGCTCAAGGCCTATGCCGCCTTCGCCAGCAGCGCCGACCGCGGCGCGGTGCGGATCCTGCCCGAATAATTCCGTTCGAATTCGAGCGTCTTGTTCAAAGACCCGCTGGTTGGGAACCAGCGGGTCTTGTCGTCCGACATGGCGCTTCTTTCGCGAATCGTAAATCAGTCGTCTTCGAAATAGCCCTGCTCGGCCCCGCGGTGACAGGCCGCGCAGTTCGAAATGGATCCTATCTTCTCATCTGCTTTCGCCCGGGCGATCAGCCTGGGCCCGTGTTCCCGGGCGAACCAAGGCATCTCCGAAATGCGCATCGGCGCGTCGCCGGGCTTTGCGTTCGAGGACGAGCGGCCGTTGGCGTCTAGTGCGTTCGCCACGAGATAGTCCTCTATCTCCTGGCGGACCACCTCATCCAGACTTGCATCTTCGCCGAAATGGTTCGGAAGACTGGTCATGAGCGCTTTCCATGAGTTCTGGGGCAACAGACCTGCCGGATAGGCCATATGGCAGGCGGAACATTCCGCCTTTGTCCTCTCGTTTGTGACCGGGCTGTACCGCTCGTCTTCCGCATGTACCGGTATCTGGCCGGCCATCGCGAATATAGCCATGCTCATCAGACCCGATTTGAGAAAGGTAGTCATCTGGTGCCTCCGGTTCTGGTTCAGAGATTGGAGAGGTAGGTCAGAACGTCGCCCTTTTCCTGCGCGGTGCATTCTCGCCCGAGGACAGACGTGCAATTGCGCCGGAACCATTTCTCGACGGTCGCCACGTCGGTAAAGCGGCTGGGATTGGCCGAGACCGCCATCGGTTCAATGGGTTTTCCGGCGCGGGTCTTACCCGGCGATTTCGGGTCTGCCGTATGGCAGGTCGTGCACGAGGGTGTATCGGGTTTGCCACCGGTATGGGTTCCCTGAAAGAAAGCCTTGCCGGCATCGGCCGAAAAGGATGACACACCGGCCTCGGTGGCATAGCCCTTGAGGATCGCGTCGCGCGCCGGGTCCGCATTGGCGGGTGCTGCCGCGAGCAGGCTCAGCCCTGCCAGCAGAATCATGGACTTCCTGTTCATTTCGATGCCTCCTTGGGAATGTTGATATTGCCGGGGTAGAATGAGCCGCCTTCGGCGTCCGAATGGCAGGCCTTGCAGTTGCCTTTCGTGTTGATAGGGCTCGTCTTGAATACGGAATCCGGAATGTCCCCGTGCATGCGCTTCCAGAAGCGGGTTTCCGTCAATTCATAGGGCGATGCGGCATCGACGTGCCGAAAGACATTTGCCGGCTTGGTATCGGCGGTTTCCGCCGAATTTGCAGTCAGCCAAGCGGTGATGGCGTCCTCTGTGTCCGGATCAAGGCTTGCATCCTCGCCAAAGTGATCATCGAGATCTGCCATCAATGCCCTCCAGCTATCGGCGGGAAGAAGGCTCGGATTGTAGGCCATGTGGCAAGCCGTGCATTCCTGGATGTAAGACGGATCATATGTTGGCGTGGGCATGCCGCTCGGCGTTCTTGCGCTGAGCGCAAAGCCAGCCGGTATGGCCGCGCCAAAGAGAAAGGCCAGAGACGCGAGCGCTGCCAGTGGGCGGGCCCTGACGCCTTTGGCCTGATGGGCCAGCGGTTCAAGAACCTTTTTTCCTGTCACCATGGCCTTGGTCAGGTTTTCACCCGTACGGGCGCTCTCGAACAATGCGCCGGCAATGTGGAGCCCGATCAGGGCCATGAACGCGTAGGCCAGAATCTCGTGCATCTCACGCGCTGAGGTGCCTTGCGCATAGGAAAGCACGAATGCTGCCGGACCTCTCTTGAATACGCCGCCGAGTGTTGCGGTTCCGGTCAGGGTAAGCCCGGCGACCGCCAGAAGCAGAGCAATGATCATCACGGCGCCGAGAGGATTATGCCCGAGATGAGGATGAGCCGTGCCCGACCTCAGCTCGCGAACATGGCTGAGAACCGTGCGGGGAGAGACGATGAATGATGAAAAGCGGGCGTACGTGCTCCCGGCGAATCCCCAGACGATTCGCGCCGCGACGAGCGCGGCAATGGCCGCGCCTGCCCAGATATGGACATCGATCCAGCGGCCTCCAAGGAAGAAACCCGTCAGCGCTGCAATGGCCACCAGCAGGACCTGGAGCCAATGGTAGAGGCGCACCGGTAGGTCCCAGACTGCGGTCAGCTTGGCTGGCTGTGGTGAGTGAGCAGGCATACGCACCCTCGTGGAATTGATGTACTTCCAGGGACACTATGCAACGCAAGCTTACAGTAAGCTGACAGCCCATCCAGGCAATTGATGAAGCGCATTTTTGTGAGAGAAATATTTCATAACCATCTGGCCGACGGCCACTGCCGCAAACAATTTTGCGATGGCCGCAATGTTTCATTTTCCTGCTCACTTTCATATCTAGGGCATAAGTGCATATGCTTTGGACCCGCAGGGAAGGAATCAGAATGAGAGTGCCGCTTCAGCGTATTGCCAGCGCGTTTGTCATCGCCATGACCATGCTGCCCACCGGGGTTTCCGCCGGTGATTCCAAGGTCGTGCCCGCGAGCCAGATGGAAATGCAGCTTTCCTTTGCACCACTGGTCAAGCAGACTCATGGCGCCGTCGTCAACGTCTACGCCGAGCGCATGGTGCAGAGGCGCGCGTCGCCCTTTGCGGGCGACCCATTTTTCGAGCAGTTCTTCGGCCAGCGAATGCCGAACAGGACCGAAAAGCAATATTCGCTGGGCTCGGGCGTGATTGTGGATGCGAACGGAATGGTGTTGACCAACAATCATGTGATCGGCGGTGCCGACCAGATCAAGGTCGCGCTCGCCGATGGCCGTGAATTCCCCTGCGAGGTCGTCCTGAAGGATGACCGGCTGGACCTCGCGGTACTCAAGATCGACGCGAAGGAAGCACTCCCCGTCCTGCAGATCGGCGATTCCGACGCCATCGAAGTCGGCGATCTGGTCCTGGCGATCGGCAATCCCTTCGGCGTCGGACAGACGGTGACGAGCGGCATCGTCTCCGGTCTTGCCCGCAGCCAGGTGACAGACGGCGATTTCGGTTTCTTCATTCAGACCGACGCCGCGATCAATCCAGGCAACTCCGGCGGCGCGCTGATGAATATGAAGGGCGAGCTGATCGGCATCAACACCGCAATCTTTTCCAAGGGTGGTGGCTCGAACGGTGTCGGCTTCGCGATCCCCGCCAATCTCGTGAAGGTGTTCCTCGCCGCCGCCGAGAGCGGCGCGGTCAGCTTCGAGCGTCCCTATGTCGGCGCCTCCTTCGATCCCGTTACCTCCGATGTCGCGGAGGCGCTCGGCCTCGACAAGGCTCGTGGCGCGCTTGTCGTGCGCATTGTCGAGGGCGGACCGGCCGCCAAGGCTGGCCTTAAGCCAGGGCAGGTGATCACGGCGGTCAATGGCATTCCCGTAGAGCATCCCGATGCGCTCGGCTACCGGCTGACGACGGCGGGGCTCGGAAAGTCCGTCAGGTTGACAGTCAAGGAGGACGGCGGGGAAAAGCAGATTGATCTGGCTCTCGCCGCGGCTCCCGAAACAAAACCGCGCGACGAGCGGCTGATTGGCGGAACGAGCCCGTTCTCCGGTGCCACCGTCGCCAATCTCTCGCCGCGCCTTGCCTATGAGCTGCGCATGCCGTCCGAGGTGACTGGCGTGGTCATCACCAAGGTTGAGAGTGGTTCGCTCGCCTCCAGACTGGGGTTTGCGCCGCGCGACATCGTCGTGTCCGTCAACGGCACCATCATAGCTTCCACCGCCGACATGCAGGGCTTGGCCGAGAGCGATCCGGGAATCTGGCAGGTCGAGATCGAGCGCGACGGTCAGCGCATAAGGCAATTGTTCCGATGAGTGATCTGTTCGCACCCCAGGTTCCTGATGATGTGGCGTCCAAGCGTCCTCTTGCCGACCGCTTGCGGCCCAAGTCGCTCGCCGAGGTGACTGGACAGGAGCACCTGACGGGCGAGGACGGAGTTCTGGCCCGGATGATCGCCTCCGGCTCGCTGGGTTCGATGATCTTCTGGGGGCCGCCCGGTACCGGCAAGACGACGGTCGCGAGGCTCTTGTCCGGCGAGGCGGGGCTTGCCTTCGAGCAGATTTCGGCAATCTTCTCCGGTGTTGCCGATCTGAAGAAGGTCTTCGAAGCGGCGCGTGCACGCCGCATGTCGGGCCGGCAGACGCTTCTCTTTGTCGACGAGATCCATCGCTTCAACCGCGCCCAGCAGGACAGCTTCCTTCCTGTCATGGAGGACGGTACCGTCATCCTGGTCGGTGCCACGACGGAAAACCCGTCCTTCGAGCTCAATGCCGCGCTTCTGTCGCGCGCCCGGGTACTGACCTTCAAGCCGCATGACGAGGCAAGCCTTGAGACGCTCCTGAAACGTGCCGAAGAGGTCGAGCACAAGGAATTGCCGCTCGATGCCGACGCGCGGACAAGCCTCCTTCGCATGGCCGATGGCGATGGCCGCGCCGTCCTGACGCTGGCTGAGGAAATCTGGCGTGCTGCCCGCGAGGGAGAAGTCTTCGATACCGAAGGCCTGACACGGATCGTCCAGCGCCGCGCCCCCGTCTATGACAAGGGCCAGGACGGTCACTACAACCTGATCTCCGCCTTGCACAAGTCGGTGCGCGGGTCCGATCCCGATGCCGCACTCTATTACCTCTGTCGCATGTTCGATGCCGGCGAGGATCCGCTCTATCTCGGGCGGCGGTTGGTGCGCATGGCGGTCGAGGATATCGGTCTTGCCGATCCGCAGGCGCTGGCGATCTGCAACGCGGCCAAGGACGCCTATGACTATCTGGGTTCGCCGGAGGGCGAACTGGCGCTGGCTCAGGCCTGCGTCTATCTCGCGACCGCGCCGAAATCGAACGCCGTCTACACGGCCTACAAGTCCGCGATGCGGGCAGCCAGGGAGAACGGCTCGCTGCTGCCACCCAAACACATCCTCAACGCCCCGACGAAGCTAATGAAGGGCGAGGGGTATGGCGAAGGCTATCGCTACGACCACGACGAGCCGGACGCCTTTTCGGGCCAGGACTATTTTCCCGAGAAGATGGGGCGCAAGACCTTCTACGATCCGCCGGAACGCGGTTTCGAGCGCGAGATCCGCAAGCGCCTTGACTGGTGGGCGAAGCTCCGGCGCGAGCGCGGCGGCGCGTAAGGCTCCGTCAGGAGGCCTTCCGTGCCTGCTGCTGGGCCGGCGAGGCGATCATCTTGACGGAGGAGTCTGCCAGTCCGTGATGGCCTTCCATGTCGACTATCAGATGCCAGTGGCCGCCTTCGGGAATGGTGAGCCGGATCGGTGATTTCTTCGCAACGCCTCCAAGATATTTGAAATCCAGCGTTTCCCTGAAACGCTGAAAATTGCTGGCTGTCATCAGGCGGACATTGTTCACGGCCGATAGCGTCACCTCGATGACGGCGCCGGCGCGCTGCGCTTTCAGGTCATAGTGGGTAAAGCGGAAAGTCGGCTTGGGCATCCGGTATCTCGTCTCGGTTGGTTCTGTTGCGACGGTCAGAAACTAGCCCGCGCCGGTTAAGGAAGGGTTCGCGGCCAAGGTCGTGGGGTATCGGCGCGCGCGACCGGCCGGACTTTTTGGGAACCTTTCGAGACTCCACGCGTTGAAGCCCTGAAACAGAAACAGAAGCGCCCGAGCCAGATGAAGGAGGCAAGGCATGAAAACCCAGCTCTTCGTTACCGCACTCGTGGCCATGATGGTCAATGCCGTCATTTTTGGGATCGGCGCCGTGTCGGTCCTATCCGTACCGGCCCTCAACGAGCACGCGAAATATCTTTTGCCGGCGGTTATAGTCGTGACATCCGCGCTCACGCCCTTCGTCGCCTGGCGTATCGCCCCGAGGCTGCGCCTGCGCAATTGGCGCAAGCGCGAATTGCGCGCCTGACCATCTCCGCCGCCGATCCACCGGCGGCTATTTCTCCGACCTCCCCTTGCCCCGTTCCGGTTTCCGGACGGGGCTTTCTTTTTGGAGCGTGACGACCGGATTATTATAGAGTCTCAAAACGCTTCTTCAGGAAGAACTGGCCGTGCGCCCCGTTGCCACCCTCGAGCGCACCGAAGACCTCGTAGCCCTGCTTCTCGTAGAACGGCCGGGCCTGAAACTCGTAGGTATCGAGCCAGACGCCGACATAGCCGCGCGCCCTGGCGATCTTTTCAGCCTCCGCCATCAGCCGCCTGCCGATTCCCTGGCCGCGATAGGCATCGGGGACGACGAGATAGCGGACGAAGGCCCAGCCGAAGCTCTCCTCGCCATAGAGCCCGCCCTCGACGGCCCGGGTTTCGGGATTGCGCACAAGCACGGCGAAATCCGGCCGCTCGCCCTTGCCGGTCCGGGCGATGTTGTAGGCGCGCAGCGCCGCAAGCACGGCGTCCCGATCTTCAGGGCGAGGGGCGTCGGCAACGACATCGATAATGGGTTCCAGCATAGTGTCCGCTCACGGGTAGGGAATCATGTGTGGGGATACTAGCTAGAGGCAGGCGTATGCGGGAGAGAACCTTGCAGCTCATCCGGCGAATTTTTCCTCGTGACCGGCGAGGAACGCCATATTCGGCACGAGTGAAGGTAGGACAAGCGTCCAGGCTCCCGCAACTCTTCTGGCGGTTGGGCAGACATCTCCTTCACCAAGGGCGCGCAGGCTTTGCGGCGATCCCCGGCTCTCAGCCGAGGATGGGTCCTTGTGATAGCGGGGCCACTTTCGCAGACGGATCCCGACGTGCTCAGTTTGCGTCCAGTATGGCGTTCAACTGGTCGAGTTCCGCAGTGGTCAGAGTGAGGGCGAAGCTTGCCTGCAACTGGGCGACCGCATTCCTCAGTGCCTCCTCACGCGCAACCGGGTCTGTGAGGCGAAGCGCGGCAGTGCGGGCGCGGTCATAGGTGGCCACCCTGCCGACGGCTGAGTTCGGCGCGGCGAACATGCGCGCGATCGGAGAGGCGTGGGCGGCATTCATGACTGCGAGGGTGTTCTGCGTCCTCGTCTGCGTTTGCGTCTGCGTCTTTGTTCTTGTGGTGGTCTTCTGTTGTATCCCCGCGGGGGTTCGCGTTTGAGTCCTGGTGTTCGTCGAGGCGCCATTCGGCGATGAACCGCCCGCGTTGCTGCCATTGCCTGCGCCGTTGCCGCTGCCGTTCCCGCCACTATTTCCGCCGCCATTTCCCGCTCCATTCCCGTTCGCGGCATAAGCCTCCGCGGTAAAGGACCAGTCACTGAACGAGGGGACAGATATTGCAAGCATGACAGCCGCGGTGCAGGCGGCGATTTTCCCGAGATAGTTCATTTTCAAGTCCTCTTGGCGATCTGCGCTTCCATCTTTACGCTTGGACGCGGAGCGACCGGTGACGCCGTCCTTTTGCGGAGAGTGTCTTGTCGTTCGACAGCCGGCTTTGCCATGTCCTGGCGATAGTAACTCTGATCTGGGTACTAAGATGGAGTTAACGCGCCCGGATTGGCATCATACATCATTAATTTTTCAATACATATAGATGTACATATGTCGTGCGCCGGCATCGGGCCTCTTCGGCATTGCCCCTCACCGACAAAATCTGCGACTTGGCCGATGCCAAGATCGCAATTTTATAACCTTTTCCAAAAAGGGAGAGGTGGGGCCTGCCTCAGGCGACACGCTTCGACAGCGCCCTTGCTGCCCCTTCCGGGTCCACGGCGATCACTTTCAGATAGGCGCGGGCAGGGGCATCGGGCTCCGAGCGCCCCTGTTCCCAGTCGCGCAACGTGCCGAGCGGGATCTGGTAGCGCGCGCAAAACGCTTCCTGGGTCAGACGCAGGGCCCGGCGGATGACCTTGACCCTGGGGCATGCGGCACGAAGCTTGTCCTCCGACAGCGCCGGGTTGTCGGGATTGGCCAGCGCATTGGCTTCCGCCTCTGCGTAAGTCATGGCGTCGAGGCGGGACCAGTCGGTTTGTATCGTCTTACTAATCAGCACTCTTACTCTGAATCTTTAGCAGGTTTGGCCAAGCGCTTTATTGATGCGTGGCCACTTTCATTACTTATATATCCGGATATTCTAACACGCAGTTCATTTCTGCTGTACTTGGCTGCTGAGCCACGCGGTTCGCCAAAACGAGCGACTGCTATTTTTCTGAGAGTATCCTTATCTGTTTCCGGGTCGTCGATGAGTGGCTTTATTTCGTTAAGTTCCATCCTTGATAGTGTAGAAAAATCCAATTTGCTTTTGGAGACGGGAACGTTTGCAGGAGAAGACCTTTGTTTTACTTCGGGCCGTGGCGAAAATATCTTTCCCAGTTCCTCTGAGCTCAACGTTTCCAGATAAAGACGTAATTCATTGAGGTTATGTATCAGTTCCTTGTTCGCGCCGACAGCACTGAGTGTCATCCGTTGGGACTTCAAGAACCGCAAAAGCCCTGCTATCGAAGCGTCTTGTTTCCTCATTGGATCCTTCCTCGAATTTCCTCGCAAACGTCAGTCATCATTTTGGTGACTTTGCGCGACACGTTCCCTCCTTCATTATACCACACCGGCCATCCGGCATTCATAGATTCTGGAACACCTGTAAGGCTCTTAACAACCGTGTTTAAGACGTCGGCCCCCCATTGCCTTCTCAAAGCGTTCAATTGCTGTGTGTGAATGTTCGTGTATCCAGATTCAGCATTGCCAGCGATCTTTGCCATGAATGGAGCGATTCCGGCCAGCTTTGTGACTGGACAATAGTTTCTCGGCACCTCGCTATCGGTAATTCCCGCAGCCATCCGCAAAAACTCGAGTTTTGCGTCCACTTTTGTCTGCACCAATTGTCTGAAGTGGGTAACCCCCCTTGTCGACATCTCATCGGGAATCACCGGAACGACGAAGTAGCCGCTAGCGGCCAAGGCGTTTTGGCTAACTAGTTTAGTAGCGGGAGGGCAATCGAACACAACATAATCATAGTGGGAGTTGACATCTATTACATCCAACCATTGCGCTATAAGTGTACGCTTTTCCCATTCTGAGACGGTCGGCCCCCCCACTGTGGTGGAGGCCATCTCGATTTCCGTGTCATCAAGTTCAAATTGGGCTGCCACTATGTCAAGATTGGGATAAGGATGTGAAAATGATGTGCGTAATGGTTCTTTGTAAATGATCTCCGATCCTGGCATCTGTGCGTTCTTCTTGCAGAAAGATTCGAAAATTTTGTTGGCTGTTTGACCATTCTTTACGGCAGTCTCCCAACGATCTGCATCAAGTGTAACAATCGACAGACTAGATTGGTGATCGACGTCAACCAGTAGAACTCGTGCGCTCTTGGAGAGGTAGACACCTAGATGGAAGGAGAGTGTTGTCTTCCCCACACCGCCCTTAAAATTGATCACAGAAATTGTCTTAACCATCTTTTCTCCCCCTAGAACGAAAAAGCCTGCGACGAAACTACGTCGCAGGCACATGTTATACGTCTTTAGGTTGTTGGAAAGTGATGGGGCCGCTTTTCCCAATAATTGTCAGCTGCACCCGCTGGTCGCGCCACAGGTGTCGCACTTCTCGCAGGTACCGTTGCGCACCATGGTGAAGTTCTGGCACTCGGAGCACATGTTGCCGGTATAGCCCTGGGCGATCGAGCGCATGCGGCGGTCGGCTTCGAGCTTCTTGGCGTCGGCCTTGGCGGCGGCGGCGTCCGCTGCGGCCTTGTCGGAGAAGAGGGCGGTTGCTTCCTGGGCGCTTTCGCCGGCGATCTCCTCCGCCAGTTCCACCGCGCGCTCCTCGTAGTCTCGCTTGAACGAGACGACTTCCGAGGTCGAGATCGCGGTCGTCACTTCCAGCTTGCGGGCGGCATTGCCGGCAAAGGCGGTGACGCTGCCCCCGGACGATGCCTTGGCGGGGGAGGCGGTTGATGCACCCTTGGGCTCGGCGAGCGACCGGTCGACATTGCCGCCGGCCACCAGCGTCGGCTTGTAGCCGCGCGTCCAGCCGGTCGAGATCAGGTTGGTCTTGCCTTCGGAAATCCCCTTGCCGAGTGCGGTGTTGGAGAAGTCGGAGGTGTCGACATGGGCCAGATCATGGCGGCCGAGATAGGAGACGGCGAGTTCGCGGAACACGTAGTCGAGGATCGAGGTCGCGTTCTTGATCGCGTCATTGCCCTGGACCATGCCGGCCGGCTCGAACTTGGTGAAGGTGAAGGCTTCCACATATTCCTCGAGCGGCACGCCATACTGGAGACCGAGCGAAATGGCGATGGCGAAGTTGTTCATCATCGCGCGGAAGGCGGCCCCTTCCTTGTGCATGTCGATGAAGATCTCGCCGAGGCGTCCGTCGCCGAATTCGCCGGTGCGGAGATAAACCTTGTGGCCGCCGACAGTGGCCTTCTGGGTATAGCCCTGGCGGCGGTTCGGCAGCTTTTCCCGCTCGCGAACGAGACGTTCAACGACGCGTTCGACGATCTTCTCGGTGATGGTGACCGCCTGGGCGGCGGCCGGCTGCTGGATAAGGTCTTCCAGCGCATCCTCGTCCTCCTCGTCCTCGATCAGCGAGGCGTTGAGCGGCTGGGAGAGCTTGGAGCCGTCGCGATAGAGCGCATTGGCCTTGAGCGCCAGCTTCCACGACAGCATGTAGGCAGCGCCGCAATCCTCGACGGTCGCCTCGTTCGGCATGTTGATCGTCTTGGAGATCGCACCCGAGATGAACGGCTGGGCGGCCGCCATCATGCGGATGTGGCTTTCGACCGACAGATAGCGCTTGCCGATCTTGCCGCACGGATTGGCGCAGTCGAACACGGCGAGGTGCTCGGGCTTGAGGAAGGGCGCACCTTCCAGCGTCATGGCGCCGCAGATATGGACGTTGGCGGCCTCGATTTCCTTCTTCGAAAAGCCGAGATGCTGCAGGAGGTCGAAGGCCGGATCGGAGAAATGCTCTTCCGGGATCATCAGCGCCGACATCTGCTCGTCGCCGATCGTCCAGCGGTTGAAGACGAACTTGATGTCGAAAGCCGATTTGAGGGCGGCGT
The DNA here is from genome assembly GCA_041675415.1 of Rhizobium sp. Taxonomy (GTDB): domain Bacteria; phylum Pseudomonadota; class Alphaproteobacteria; order Rhizobiales; family Rhizobiaceae; genus Allorhizobium. The sequence continues at coordinate 12,917 of JBAYTX010000048.1, forward strand.
TGATCGCCTCGATCGTGCTGTCCTGGAAGCCCTTGGCCTTCAGCGTGCCGGGGTTGATGCCCGGCGCCTGGTTCATATTGCCATGACCGACGGCATAGGCCTCGATCTCGGCGATCTGGCTTTCCGTGTAGCCGAGCGTGCGAAGCGCCTCCGGAACGGCGCCGTTGATGATCTTGAAATAACCGCCGCCGGCGAGCTTCTTGAACTTGACCAGCGCGAAGTCTGGCTCGATGCCGGTGGTATCGCAGTCCATGACCAGGCCGATCGTGCCGGTCGGCGCGATGACCGAGACCTGGGCATTGCGGTAGCCGTGCTTTTCGCCGAGTTCCAGCGCCTTGTCCCAGGCGGCGGTGGCGTGTTCGACGAGCGCCGGATCTGTGCAATCGGCATGGATCAGCGCGACCGGATTGACCGACAGGCCCTCATAGCCGAAGGCCAGGCCCTGGGCGGCGCGACGATGATTGCGGATGACGCGCAGCATGTTGTCGCGGTTCGGTGCAAAGCCCGGGAAGGGGCCGAGTTCCGAGGCGATTTCGGCGGACGTCGCATAGGACACGCCGGTCATGATGGCGGTCAGCGCGCCGCAGATGGCGCGGCCTTCGGCCGAATCATAGGGAATGCCAGACGACATCAGGAAGCCGCCGATATTGGCATAGCCGAGGCCGAGCGTGCGGTATTCGTAGGACAGTTCGGCGATCTGGCGCGACGGGAACTGCGCCATCATCACCGAGATTTCCAGAACGACGGTCCACAGACGGACGGCATGCTCGTAGTCGCCGACATTGATCTTCTTGGTCGCGGCGTCCTTGAACTGCAACAGGTTGAGCGAGGCGAGATTGCAGGCCGTGTCGTCGAGGAACATGTATTCCGAGCACGGGTTGGACGCGCGGATGGGACCTGCTGCCGGGCAGGTGTGCCAGTCGTTCATCGTCGTGTTGAAGTGCAGGCCCGGATCGGCCGATGCCCAGGCGGCATAGGAGATCTTGTCCCAGAGGTCGCGTGCCTTCAGCGTCTTCATCACCTTGCCGTCCTTGCGGGCAGTCAGGTTCCAGTCGCCGTCATTCTCCACCGCGCGCAGGAAGTCGTCCTTCAAGGAGACGGAATTGTTGGAGTTCTGGCCAGAGACGGTCAGATAGGCTTCCGAATCCCAGTCCGTATCATAGGTCTTGAACTCCATGTCCTTGTAGCCCTGCTGGGCGAACTGGATGACGCGCTTGACGTAGTTTTCCGGAACCTGGTCCTTCTTGGCGGCGCGGATCTCGCGCTTCAGCGCCGGGTTCTGGTTCGGGTCGAAGCAGGCATCGTTGTCGGCCGTGCAGTTGACGCAGGCCTTCATGATCGCCTTCAGGTGACGAGCGACGATCTTCGAGCCGGTGACGAGTGCCGCCACCTTCTGCTCTTCCTTCACCTTCCAGCCGATATATTCCTCGATGTCCGGATGGTCGATGTCGACCACCACCATCTTTGCGGCGCGGCGCGTTGTGCCACCCGACTTGATGGCACCGGCGGCGCGGTCGCCAATCTTGAGGAAGCTCATCAGGCCGGAGGAGCGGCCGCCGCCCGAAAGCTTCTCGCCTTCGCCACGCAGATAGGAGAAGTTGGAGCCGGTGCCGGAGCCGTATTTGAACAGACGCGCCTCGCGCACCCACAGGTCCATGATGCCGCCTTCGTTGACGAGGTCGTCGCCGACGGACTGGATGAAGCAGGCATGCGGCTGCGGATGCTCATAGGCCGACTTCGACTTGACGAGCTTGCCGGTGAAGGGATCGACGTAGAAATGACCCTGGCCGGGGCCGTCGATGCCATAGGCCCAGTGCAGACCGGTGTTGAACCACTGCGGCGAGTTCGGGGCGACGCGCTGGGTGGCGAGCATGTAGGCGAGTTCGTCACGGAAGGCGAGGGCATCTTCCTCCGAGGTGAAATACTTGCCCTTCCAGCCCCAGCAGGCCCAGGTTCCGGCGAGACGGTCGAAGACCTGGCGGGCATCGGTTTCCGAGCCGTAGCGTTCGTTCTCCGGCAGCGCCTTCAGCGCATCGGTATCGGCGACCGAGCGCCACAGGAAGGAGGGGACGTCGTTCTCCTCAACCTTCTTGAGGATCTTCGGCACGCCGGCCTTGCGGAAATACTTCTGCGCCAGAACGTCCGTCGCCACCTGGGAGAACTGCGCCGGGACGTCTATGTCGGCCAGCCGGAAGACGATAGAGCCGTCGGGGTTCTTGATTTCGCTCAACGCCTGGCGGAATTCGATCTCCGCATATGGCGATTGGCCCGGCTTGGTGAAACGTCTCTCAATGCGCATCTTCGTCCCTCGAGTTTTAAGCGCCGCTGACGGCGCAACAAGTCCCCGTGCGGCTGCTCGTTTCAACGCGCGCAGCCGGTCCCTCATCCAAATCTTGCAGGTGATTCATCCTGATGATGATCATCCTGTATCTTGTGGTGATTGTGGCTGCAAACACTAAATATAGTATTAACAGTTTATTTCCGCCAGTCCCCGCACCATGCTCTCAGCGGAAAAAAATCGCGCGCATTCTCCCGCGGGCTCCGCCCACGTCATATGGACCGCCCCCGATTCGCTTCGCGATTTCATGAAACGAACCGGTCTCGTTATTCCCGGTCCAGTCGCCGCCGCAACATAAGGATGTATTAACTTTGAAACCGGCGATTCCGTCAAGGGGTGGCTTGTGACGAAATTATTAATACCAGATATTGTGGTTACCGGCTGTGGAAAACGGGGAAAGAGGAAGCACCCTGCAATTTCAGCAACTTGCCGCCAAAAGCTGAAAATTGTCCCGTCGCCGGATGCCGCGGGCGGCAAGTTCGGCGGCCCGCATCACGCTACGTCAGATCCGCCGTTTTGCGGCGAAACAGCCGCGCCAACTCTCACCTGGCCGACGAATCGCGTGTATTTCGCGGAAGGCTCTCCGGTCTGTGGATATCCCGGATATGATATCTCTGAAACGAAAACGCCGGCGAATTGTCGCCGGCGTGAAGCACGTCGCATTGCGGGCTGATCACCCACGGTGGCCCTTGGCGATCGGCTCCTGATAGGTAAAGCCCATGTCCCAGGGGAAGTAGATCCAGGTGTCCTGGCTGACCTCGGTCACGAAGGTATCGATAATGGGCACGCCTTTGGGTTTGGCATAGACGCAGGCGAAATGCGCCTTCGGCAGCATGATTCGCACTTCGGAAGCCGTCTTGCCGGTATCGGTCAGATCATCGACGACGAGTATTCCGGCGCCGCCTTCGGACTTCAGTTCCTCCGATATGCCTTTCAGCAGGGTCATCTCTCCCTGGTTTACATAGTCATGGTAGGACGCAATGCACACCGTTTCGATCAGCCGGATATTGAGCTCGCGCGAGATGATGGCTGCCGGCACCAGCCCGCCACGGGTGATGCAGACGATGGCGCGAAATTCCTGCTTCAATCCGGCCAGTCGCCATGCAAGTGCGCGAGCATCTCGGTGAAACTGATCCCAGGAGACGGGAAAGGCTTTTTCGGGAAGGGACATGGTTCAGGCTCCGCAAGGGCAAGGGTTGGCGGTACGCCGGAACCCCGGCGCATATCCGGACAGGTTGCCTGCGGAACGGATGCCTCATGTCGTTGGCGGATGGGCCAAAAACACGATTCGCGCGAACGGTGCCGCGCGAATGTCGCCCGCTGGGGCATTCTGTCTCTTGGCGCTGCTATTAGCGGGTTTTGCGGGCCAATGACAAGCCCGCAAGCCTTCGCCTCAACGCGAAAGCAGCGTAAGCGCCGTCATCGAATCGAGAAGCGTGCGGGTTACACCGCCGAAGAGCATTTCCCACCAGCGCTTGTGGCTATAGGCGCCCATGACGAGCAGGTCGATGCTACTGTCGGAAAGCCGGTTTTCGATTGCCGCCGATGCCGGCAGCGTGTCGGTTTCCTGGCGCACGACCGTGATATTGACGCCGTGGCGGGCAAGTGTCGCAGCGATTTCGGCTCCGGCCATCGACGCGGATTGCGTGCTGGTTTCCGGCGGATCGACGGAAAAGATCTCGACCGCGTCCGCCGCCTTGAGGAAGGGCAAGGCGTCGAACGTGGCGCGTGCCGCTTCGCGCGAACCGTTCCAGGCGACGAGCACCCGCTTGATAGGCTTCGGTTCCTTGAGGATATAGGGGACGAGCAGGACCGGCCGCCCGCTTTCGAACAGGAAATGCTCAAGATCCGCACGGGTTTCGGACAGCAGGCTGTTTTCCCCTTGCGCGGCGACGACGAGATCGACAGCGCGGGCGCTGTCGATCAGCGACGAAGCGTTGAAACCGGCGGAAGAGATGAAGCTGCGCCATTCATGGGAGGTGCCATTGCGCGCCGAACGGTCGCGGAACAGTTTCTCGATGTCCACGGTCTCGGCATGCGCCATGTCCTGAAGAGCCTGAACGGTGGCGGGGTCGGGGATTTCCATCGGAGCCACCAACGGAACGGCGGCCAGGGATTCGGCGTGCAGGCCGATGACATGCGAGCCATACTGCTCGGCAAGCGCAATGGAGAATTCGGTAATCTGTTTTGCGTCCTTGGGCGTGTCCAGGACAGCGAGAATTGTTTTGTATCCCATATTTGTCTCCTCAGCGGGTGACACAGGTATCCCGTGCCCAAAATCTATGATGGCAATTCTTGGGGACTTCCTTGACTTCGGTCAATCCCACACATGGCAGAATAGATCAGATCATATGGGCCTGTCCGTTGGCCCGGCGGAGTGTTTTTCCTGTGCGATAGCCGCGATCATTTCCGAGACGGCAGCGGCGGCAGCCTCCAGCACGGTCGCATCGCGGGCCCGGACCACGAGTTCCGTGGTGAAACGGCGGCCGTCGAACTGCGGATAGGAACCGATGCTTGTCTGTGGATGGGCACTTTGCACCGCAGCCAGCGCTGTGCCGATATCGCCTTCGCCGTAGGGACAAGCGATCGACCGCGACAGGACTTTGGTTCCTGCCGGAAGCGTCGCGATCACATTGTCCAGCATGGCCTGGAATACTTGTGGAACGCCGGCCATCACATGCACGTTTCCGATCCGGAAGCCGGGCGCGACGGAAACAGGATTGGCGATGTGCCGGCTGCCTTCGGGCATACGGGCCATGCGCTTTCGCGCTTCCGTGAACTCCATGTTGCGCCGGTCATACATTTCGCCGAGCAGGCGCATCGCCTCGTCGTCATAGATGCATGGCACGCCAAATGCCCTGGAAACGGCGTCGGCGGTGATATCGTCATGGGTCGGGCCGATGCCGCCGGATGTGAAGATGTAGTCGTACCGGCTGCGCAATGCATTCAGCGCCTCGACGATGGCGTCTTCCTCGTCTGAAACGATCCTGACCTCCCTGAGATCAATGCCGGTGAGCGTCAGAATCTCGGCGAGATGGCCGATGTTCTTGTCCTTGGTCCGGCCGGACAGAAGCTCGTCTCCGATGGCAAGCATTGCCGCCGTCTTGATGGTCTGCTGGTTCATGGGGAAGATCCTGAGAGATACGTTTGCACAAATATCTAACGGCGTTCGGTCGATTTGCAAGCGCCGGGTCGGCAACCTGGGAGCGGTCAAAATCTATGGATTTGTACCGGCACCGGAAAAATGCGTACCGGATGGTGAACACTGCGTCGCCGCACGGCGGTCTGGTTCTGCCGGGTCAAGGAGCTAAATGAATGGCCATGGAAATCGGGCGCATGCCCACAACCGAAGGAGATATTCCATGGCCAAGGTTCTGGTTCTCTATTATTCATCTTACGGCCATATCGAAACAATGGCCCATGCCGTCGCCGAAGGAGCGAAATCGGCCGGCGCCGACGTGACAGTCAAGCGCGTGCCTGAGCTTGTGCCGGAAGAAGTCGCCAAGGCTTCGCATTTCAAGCTCGACCAGAAGGCCGAGGTCGCGACCGTGGCTGAACTCGCCGACTACGACGCGATCGTCGTAGGTGCTGGTACCCGATTCGGAACTGTCGCCTCGCAAATGCGCAACTTCTGGGACCAGACCGGCGCACACTGGGCCGGCGGCAAGCTTGTCGGCAAGGTCGGTTCGGTCTTCACCTCGTCCGCCACCCAGCATGGAGGCCAGGAGAGCACGATTCTCGGCTTCATTCCGACGCTTATGCATCACGGCATGGTGGTGGTTGGTCTTCCTTACGCCTTCGAGGGCCAGTCGGGGATCGAAGCGGTCAAGGGAGGTTCTCCCTACGGCGCTTCCACCATCACAGGCGGCGACGGTTCGCGCATGCCTTCGCAGGTCGAGCTCGATGCCGCCCGCTACCAGGGCGCGCATGTCGCGAAGATCGCGGCCAAACTCGCCTGATTGTACCGGCGGCGGAGAACTTGGTTTATGGGCGCGAGAATTTCTCCCGCGCCCTTTTTCATAGCCAGACCCAGTCCAGCCTTGTACTGCTTTTCGGATGCGACACACTTGACGATTGCGGCCAAGTCGTTGAAACAGAAGCGCGCGCGGACGTGGCGAAACTGGTAGACGCAAGGGACTTAAAATCCCTCGGAGCGATCCGTACGGGTTCGACCCCCGTCGTCCGCACCAGAGAGTTACGGCTAAGTATCTGTAAAATAACAATTACTTGTTTCTGATTTAGCGCAATATTGCCAGATTGTCCGATTTAGCGCCACAAACTATGACACAAGGCGCTCGGAAGAGATCATGGGAAGACGTATGGAGCCTGCCGATCGGGACCGGCATTCGGGACCGGCATCTCTCGGAGCGCGGTGGCGTCTACAACTACAAGCGGCGCGTACCATCCAGGCTCAATGCCTATGACCTTCGATACCCGATCATCCGCATTTCGCTGTCGACACGTGATCTCGCGCAGGCGCGAACAATGCGCAACACATACGAGGCCGCCGAGGATGCCTATTGGGCGTCGCTGCTCTCCGGCGATCCTCTCGAAGAGGCAACGGCGCGGCTGGCGGCCGCGCAGGCGAGGGCCGCTGCCTTCGGCTTTACATATCGCACGGCGCCGGAGATCCTGCGCACCGAAAGCGACGGCAGTATCGTGGCAAGGTTGATGGCGCTGGAAAAAGCCGCGCGCGGCAGCCCGTCCGTCCGCGCGAGCGCGTCTCGGAAATGCTGACGGCCTATTTCGACATGATAATGGCACCGGAGCTAGTATCGAAAAGCGCTAACCAGCGCAGCCATTGGCGGGCGATCAAGCAGGCCGCCGTCGACAACTTCATCGCGCTCTGCACCGACAAATATGTCAACGAGATCACCCGCGACGACGCGTTTAAGTGTCACACATTCTGGAACGAGAAGATCGCCCCAGCAAAGGGAAAGCCAACCCACTCGGTCAATACAGGCAATCGCGATATCGGCAACCTGCGCAAGATCCTTGCCGAGTGGCACCGATATGATGGCCTGACCGACGTGAGGAACGCGTTCGACGGGCTTTCCTTCGCCGGGAAGATCAAGCGCTCCTGCCCGCCATTTCCGGTGCATTGGATCCTCGAGCATATCCTTGCACAGGGAAAGCTCACCTGCCTCAACGATAAGGCGCGCGCGATCGTGCTGGTGATGATCGAGACCGGCGCCCGCCCAAGCGAGATCTGCAACCTGGTCGGGGACGGCATCGTGCTCGATGCCGAGATCCCGCATATCCTGATTTCCCCACGCCGCGACTCCGACGACCCGCGCGAGATCAAGACGGAATCCTCGATCAGGGCGGTTCCACTGGTCGGCGTTGCGGTGGCGGCAATGCGAAAGCATCCACACGGCTTTCCGCGCTATGCCGACAAGGGCGGCAGCCTGTCCGTGGCGCTTGGAAAGTTCTTCCGGGAAAACGGCCCGTTTCCGACCAGTGGCCACAAGATCTATTCGCTGCGCCACAGTTCGGGGACCGCATGAAGGAGGCGGGTTTCGACACCGAACTGCGGATGATGCTGATGGGGCATGCGATCGGCCGGCCGAAATACGGCGAGGGGGGATCTCTTCCATGGAAGCGCAACGCGCTGGCGCGGATTGCGCTGACGTTCGATCCATCGATCGTCTAGCCCACCTGCGGACGCTGCTCATGACGTCCTGCTTCTTGCGCAGTGCATGGGTCTCGTCATCGAGCCACTAAAAGAGCGGCAGGATCTTTTGGCCATCGTCGCCCAGCGCTTCGATCTCGACCGCCGGCCGGTCGAGCAGGCGCTCGGCGGTCTCGATCGAGATATCAGCGGGCAAGCTCGCCCATGGATCATCCCGCCTTCCTCCATGCCTCGAAATCGGCTTTCAGCTTTCGCCACCGATCGGCGGCGGGGTCTGTGTTGAGTTCGGCGCGGGACGAGATCGACAAGAGCCGCAGCGACCTCCATCTCTCCCCAGCCTGACGATATCGCGCGGGCCGCCAGAGCCTGAAACGCGGCCTCGATCGCTTCCTGGCAGGCTGTGTGCCGGTCTGGATGACCTGGTGCAAGCGTCGGCCGGCCTATGGCTGGATCATGAGGCATTGCGAAGATATGGAGCGACGGGGGGCGCGGATCAAGTGAAAGATATTCCGACTTGTGCCATGGAGAACGCGACTTAATCCCGGAAATTCCACTCTCTCCAGCCCAAAAGCGAACACACCCAGCACGTCAAGAACCGCCAAGGTTTCATCCCCGCGGTTGATGGGGCTAGCGCCAGTTCGAGTTTGCCGCAATCGATTGACACAGTCAGAATCAAAAGGTAGTTGCACTCGCATACCGTCACTGGACGCTCGGTAAAAAGTCACCGGGTTTTTCGCCGAAAGCAATGATGCCCTCTTCGATCAGCCGTTGCCGTATATGTGGAAATGAGCATTTGGTGCCCATATTGGATCTGGGCTCACAAGTGATGAGCGGGGCTTTTCCACGGTCGAGAGACGAGGCGATCGATGCCGGGCCTCTCCAGCTCGTGAAATGTATCGGTGAGGAAGGTGAGGCCTGCGGACTTGTGCAACTGGCTCATACCTTCGATCTTCAGTCCATGTATGGCGATGCCTATGGCTATCGCTCTGGATTGAATGCCAGCATGGTCCGCCATCTGCACGAGAAGGTGTCGTATATAGAGATGCTCGCGCCATTGCGGCCGGGGGATCTCATCATCGATATCGGCAGCAATGACGGCACCACGCTCGCGGCCTATCCGTCCGACAGATACGATCTCGTCGGCGTTGACCCGACCGGCCGCAAATTCGCATCCTATTACAAGCCGCACATCCGCCTCATCCCGGATTTCTTCTCGGGCGCCACCTTGCGGGCTCATCTCGGAGATCGGCGCGCGCGCGTCATCACGTCGTTCTCGATGTTCTACGATCTGGAAGCGCCTGCCGACTTCATGTCCGAAGTGGTCGGCATGCTGGAGGACGATGGCATCTGGGTGCTCGAGCAGAGCTACCTGCCGACCATGCTCGCGCGCAACAGCTACGACACAGTCTGTCACGAGCACCTCGAATACTATGCCCTGTCGCAGATCAAGTGGATGACCGATCGCGCAGGCGCGAAGATTATCGACGTGTCGTTCAACGATGTGAACGGGGGCAGCTTTTCCCTGACCGTTGCACGCGAAGGCGCCCCCCAACCCGTGTTTTCTGGGCTGGCCGAAATCCTGGAGCAGGAAAGAGCGCTCGGCCTTGACGGCCTTGTTCCATTCCACGCCTTTGCCGATCGTGTCGAAAGAAGTCGCGAAGAATTGCGGGCGTTCTTCGACAAGGCGCGGAGGGAAGGGGCTGTTGTCGGCGGCCTCGGCGCATCCACCAAGGGCAATGTGCTGTTGCAATACTGCGGCGTGACGACAGACGATATCGTCGCAATCGGAGAGGTCAACGAAGACAAGTTCGGTGCCTTTACGCCCGGAACACTATTGCCGATCATTCCGGAAAGCGAGCTGCTCGCCCGCAATCCAGATTATCTCGTCGTGTTGCCATGGCACTTCCGGTCTTTCTTTGAGAAGGCGCCGCATTTTGCCGGGCGGAAGTTGGTATATCCGCTGCCGGAACTCAAGATTTGTCCAGCAGGTTGATGCCCATCGAAAAGGTATAGCCATATGTCAAGCAAGGACTATTGGGAACGTAATATCAAGGGCTTTTCCGGCTTCTATGACACTGGGTCGGAAGAGACCTTGCGGGGATCCAGAGTATTCCGCTTGTTCTACAAGCTCTTCTTGCTGCCCATCGAGAAGATATATATGCGCAAACGCTACGCAATGGTCAGGCGGTTTATTGATGAGAACATCAAAGGCGGTACTGCTGCGGATATAGGTTGTGGAAGCGGCATCTTTTCCATCCTGATGGCCGAACGGCAAGCGAACGTATTCGCATTCGACTTCGCAGACAGCGCCCTTGAGCTGACCAAGGAAAACATCGCCGACCGTATCGCCGAGCGCATAAGTATTGCGAAGCTAGACATAGCGAGCCAAGCCATCCCCCGCGTCGATTCGGCTATCGCAATTGGTGTCTTGCCCTATATCGCGGATGGTGACGTGTTCATCGATCACATTGCTCCCAATTGCGACCTATTCATTTTTAATTTTCTCGACGCTGACAACCCGCTGAACCGTTTGCGTGAATCAATTTCGCAACTCGACGCGCGGGGATATTGCTACCATAAGTTGGATGCTATCACCAGCAGACTTGGTTACCACGGCTTCCATATCGAAAAAAAGGAACCTCTCGCGACGGGTTGGATGATTACTGCCCGACGCCTGACGAGCGGCAAGGCCGACGGTCATGAATGACGGGCAGGTTGATTTGCAGCGCGAGCAGATTCCATGGGCCAAAGCCGAATTCTGGGGTAATGAAGAGAAATACCTGATCGACGCGCTCCACTCGAGCTGGATCTCGGGCGGTCTCTACGTGGAGCGGCTTGAGGCAGCGTGCGCGGAATATCTCGGTGTCCCCCATGCCCTTGCTGTTGCCAACGGCACGGCGGCTCTCAATCTCGCTTACCTTGCCCTCGATATAGAGCCAGGTGATGAAATCATCGTGCCGGGTTTCGGCTTCATGGCGGGCGCCAATTTGGCTATCCAGATGCATGCCATCCCGGTGTTCTGCGATGTCGATCCGAGGACTTGGTGCTTGAGAGCGAGTGATGTCGAGCCGCTGATCACGCCCCGCACCCGAGCCGTGATCGCCGTGCACAGCTACGGCAATATGTGCGAGCTCGACGATCTGCTCGCTCTCGGAGACGCCCACGGTTTCGCTGTGGTGGAAGATGCGGCGGAATCCTTCGGTTCGCGGATCGGATGGAACATGGCGGGTGCACGGGGGCTCGTCAACACGTTCAGCTTCCATGCCACGAAGACCGTGACGACCGGTGAAGGCGGGCTGGTTACCACGCATGACGGCGATCTGGCGGCCAGAATGCGTCTCTACCGCAGCCATGGCCTCAGGCGGGAACGACACTATTGGCACGAGCTGCCCGGTCATAACTTCCGCCTTACCAACCTGCAGGCGTCGCTGGGTGTTGCCCAGATGGAGCGGATCGACACAATTGTCGCGCAGCGTGCCCGGATGTACGAGCACTATCGGCGTCGGCTTGCATCATCTGATGGTATCGTCATGCAAGAAATGACCAAAGGCTGCGAACCGGTCATCTGGGCCATTGCCGCCAGGCTCGATCCTGTTTTCTATCCGCAGGGGCGGGATGCGGTCATGGCGGAGCTGGCGAAAAAGGGGATCGAAACCCGCCCCGGTTTTCAGCCGCCGTCCGAGATGGGCTATTTCGCACCGGCAAGCGTGCCTGTCAGCGAGGAACTGGGTCGGTCCGTCATCAGCGTGCCCAGCTTTCCGAGCCTTACCGAGGCCGAAATCGACTACATATGCGACGAGCTCACACGACTGGTCAGCGCATGATGGATCCAATGCATCCCAGCAAGGAATTTTCTGTGGTCCTGCCGACCTATAACGAGGCCGGCAATATCGTTACGCTCGTCAACAGCATACGCGCCGTCGTACCCGACGGGATGACATGCGAGATCCTCGTCGTCGATGACAACAGCCCCGACGGCACCTATGAACTTGTGTGTGAGACGTTCCGTGACGCGCCCGCGGTGCGTCCGATACTGCGCACCACCGATCGCGGCTTTGCCAAGTCCATTCGCCACGGCATCGAACAGGCCAGTCATGACCGTATCATCGTCATGGACAGCGACCTTACGCATGATCCGATCGAGATCCCGCGCCTCTTGCATGTCGGCCAGATCTACGACGTGGTCAGCGGCTCGCGGTTTTGCGCCGGTGGCCGTATGACGGATACCAGGCACTACCTGATGAGCCTGCTTTACAATTGGACCCTGCGCCTGCTGCTGCGGACCCAGGTGCAGGACAATCTCGGTGGCTACTTCACCGCCCGGCGCAGCCTGATATTGCAGTTGCCGGCTGACGAGATCTTTTTCGGCTATGGCGAATATTACTTCCGTCTGCTGCATTTCGCACAGCGTGCGGGCATGTCGATTGTCGAGATACCTTCTCACTACCTGCTCCGGGGCACCGGAACCAGCAAGTCCAATTGGGCCCATATGATCTGGAGCTATACAGGCGCAGCCGTGCGATTGAAGTCTCGGATCGCCCTATTGGAACCAAATAGAGAGGACGGTGCGCCACCAAGCACGCCGCATTCATCGTGAGCGCAGCATCTCGACCCAGATCGAGACGGTATCTTTCATTCGGCCTTCGCCTGGTTCTGACGATCATGCTGCTTGGCATGGTCCTGCGAAATATGGATCTCGGATCGGTCAAAGAGGGACTGCAGGGGAATCTTGGTCCGGCCCTGGCCCTCTCGTTTGGTTTGCTATTGCTCGCGCTTGCGCTTTCGTCGCTTCGCTGGATCCTTGTCTCGAGAATTATCAGTGTCAATCTAGAATTGGCAAATGCCGTCCCGATTGTCCTTATCGGACACTTTTTCAATCAGCTCCTTCCGACATCATTCGGGGGGGATGCCATGCGCGGCTGGTGCCTGTGGCGTCAGGGCGCCACGCTTCAACAGGCCTTCGCCAGTGTGCTGTTCGACAGGCTCGTCGGCCTGGTCGCGCTCATCCTGCTTGTTGTTGCAGGCTTGCCGCTCCTCGGGCTACGGCTCGGAACGCCATTACCGCTTGTACTGAGTATCTCAATCGTGATTGCCGGCGCGATCGGTCTCATCCTGCTGTTCAATCTCCACAGGGTTCCGAATTCAGTGCGACGGCTGCGCGTCTGGTCGCTGCTGGAGAGGCTATCGGATTATACCCGGAAGCTCCTGAACGCGCCCGCGATATCCCTGACTGGACTGGCTCTTTCCCTCGCGGTCCATGCCAGCGCCCTTTACACCACAGCGATCATTTCCGATGCGCTCGGTGCTCCGCTGCCAATGATCGACGCGCTGCTCATCGTGCCAACGGTTCTCGTGCTTACCGCTTTGCCGCTCTCGATAGGCGGATGGGGCATTCGCGAGGCGGGCCTTGCCGGCGGCTTCACCCTGCTTGGCCTCGATCCGAGCGTCGCCGTGACGACGTCCGTGCTCTTTGGTGCCATCAACATCGCCGGTGGCATCCTGGGTGGCTTGGTCTTCGTCGCCATGGGCCGGCCGGGGCCGATCAGGTCAGAGGACGCTTCTTGAGCGCATAATAGACAAGACAACCGCCAGGGCCATGGTCATTGACCGCGCGCTTGACGGCTCCAGCCAGAAGCACATCGAGGACTGGCGCCGTGTATGGACGCAGGGCCGGGACCAGGAACCAGCGCTTGTATAGTTTCCTGGCTATCAGTGCGGGCAGTGCGACCGGCGTCAGTAGATCGTAGAGTGTCGAGAAGTTAGCTGGCACATAAGGGCGTTCGATCTCGATCTCAAAACCAGCTTCCTCGAAGATGGCCCGCCAGCCCTTCTCGTCATGCACATTGAAGTGTTTCCAGAAAGTATTGTAGAAACGCCCATAGCGCTCAGCGAGGCCCTTGAGCCCAACTGCGGAGAGAACGCGGGCGATGAAGGTCGCGTGTTCCAGTCGGTCTGTCGGGATAGTGACGTAGAAGCGCGCGTCGTCGCTCATCAGCCGATGGACTTCGCGCAGGACCGGCATCAGGTCGGGAATGTGCTCCAGAACGCTGTTGGAAAAGACGGTATTGTAACTTGCATCCGGCTTGGGAATGTTGTCGCCAGTGCAGACGATCAGCTCTTGATACTTGTTGAGGGCGCGCGCGCGCTCGACTTCACTGGCATCCGGGTCGATTCCAGTATCGACGTTTCCCGCGAACAGTATTTCGGCGAAGATGCCGTCGCCACAACCGATGTCGAGGATCGGAGCGGGCCATGGCCGTTCGACATGCAGGGCGCATTCGATCGAGCGTTCGAACGCCAGGGTGTTGATTTCCACTGAGAGCTGACCCGGCATTTCCACCGAGAATTGACCCGCCTTTAGGTATCGTTCGTGTTGATGGTCGGGGTCAAGTTCCTGCGTTTCTCCTTCGTTGTTTTGGGGTGAT
>JBAYTX010000049.1:0-26896 GCA_041675415.1 Rhizobium sp.
GCGCCGATTTTTTCCCACGTTCCCTGCTGATCGCTCAGACGCCCTGTAAATCAAGTCCTTTCCCACCAATTCCCAGTTGTTCCCGGATTTTCCCGGATATGCCATCTGATCTTGCACATTACAGCTTGCGGCGCCCCGTCCGAACTTCCCCTCAAGCCACGGCGGCAAAACCGCGCGTGAACGATACCGGGTGCCTAAATCGCAGGGCGAAACACCGCAGGAGGAAACACGTCATGACGCTCGAACCCGGCCTGCGGGACAAGGCCAACGGACAGAGGGTTGGAGCCGGGGCCGCCGCGTGCGGACCGAAAACCGTTTACCCTGGCCGCGCATTCCAGTGGCACGCCGGTCCGGCCCATATTATGGTCTGCGCAAATCACGGAGTCCTCTGATGCGCCGTATCCTCCCCGCTTTGGCCGCGATCATCTGCCTTCTCCCGCCCCTGCCCTCTCTCGCGCAGGATCCGCTTGTCATCCCGGCCCCCCGGCTCGACCGTCGCGATCCGGCGATCGTCCCGGCCCCACAAGCCGGCGCCCGCGATCCCGATGACGCCTATGTCTGGCACGTCTATGGCCTGCCGCCGGACGGTGTGCTCGCCATCCGCTCCGGCGCCGGCCCCGCCTTCCGGGTCATCGGCGAACTTGTCGAAGGCGCGCCGGTCAGGCATCTCGGTTGCCGCATGCAGGACGGTGCCTATTGGTGCCGCATCGCAACGAC
Organism: Rhizobium sp.; assembly: GCA_041675415.1. Lineage (GTDB taxonomy): Bacteria > Pseudomonadota > Alphaproteobacteria > Rhizobiales > Rhizobiaceae > Allorhizobium. Next base: position 718 of record JBAYTX010000049.1, read on the forward strand.
CGACATCCCGCGCATCAGCGGCTGGGTGAACGGACGCTTTCTCGTGCAGGACTGGGGCCCCGAGCCCCTGCCACCCGAGGATGGTGGCTACCTTGTTCCGGGCACGCCCTATCCCGTGCCCTATCCCGCGCCTTATCCCGCCTCCCGGGCCACGCCTTATAGCGCGACGGGCCCCATTTCCTGTCGCTTGCCCGGCGATGACCGCACCTATTCCTGCGATTACGGCGTGGTGCGCAACGGGCCCTTCGCCACCCTGGACATCATGACGCCCGACGGCTTCACCCGCACGCTCGACTATCGCGCCGGGCGATTTACCGCCGCCGACGGGTCCGCCGTCAGCAGCGTCAAGCAGGGCGGCAACGCGGTCGTGACGGTCGGCGGCGCCGAAACCTATTACGTCCCCGATACCCTCATCATGGGGGAGTGAGGCCGAAACGGAAAAGGCGCCCCGATCCCTCGGAGCGCCTCCCGTGTTCTTTGGCAATCGAGATTGGTTCAGGCGGCCAGCGCCTTCGCCACCATGCTGCGCAGCGCGACGAGATCCTTGTAGAAGGCGCGGATGCCTTCCGCGAGTTTTTCGGTCGCCATGGCGTCCTCGTTGAGCATCCAGCGGAAGGTCTTCTCGTCGAGCGAAACCAGCGGATCGGGCGTCGTCTTGTCCGGCGACAGCATGCGTGGAAGATCGCCCTTTGCCGCGTCCAGCTCGTCGAGCAGCGCCGGGCTGATCGTCAGCCGGTCGCAGCCGGCCAGCGCCTCGATCTCGCCGGCATTGCGGAAGGAAGCGCCCATGACGATCGTCTTGATGCCGTTGACCTTGTAGTAATTGTAGATCGAGCGCACCGAGACGACGCCCGGATCGGTCTCGGCGGTGTATTCCTGGCCGGTCGATTTCTTGTACCAGTCGAGGATGCGTCCGACGAAGGGCGAGATCAGGAAGACATTCGCCTCGGCGCAGGCGATTGCCTGGGCCTTGGAAAAGAGCAGCGTCAGATTGCAGTCCACACCTTCGCTCTGCAGCACTTCCGCCGCGCGGATGCCTTCCCAGGTCGAGGCGAGCTTGATCAGGACGCGTTCGCGCTCGATGCCGAGTTCCTTGTAGCGGGCGATGATCTCGTGCGCCTTGGCGATCGAACCCTTCATGTCGAAGGAGAGATCGGCGTCAACCTCGGTGGAGACACGTCCGGGCACGATCCTGGCGAGCGCGTTACCGACCGCGACGGCGAGCCGGTCGGCCACGGCGCTTGCCACCGCCTCGCTGGAGCCGCCCTTGGACCTGCCCCAGGCGATCGCCTCCTTGAAGGTGTCGTCGAACATATGGGTGCCCAGCGCCTTGAGCACGATCGTCGGATTGGTGGTGCAATCGACCGGTTTCAGCCGCGCCACGGCCTCGATGTCGCCGGTGTCGGCAACCACGGTGGTCATGGAGCGAAGCTGTTCAAGTTTGGAAGTCATCGTCGGGATCCCTGTTCTGTCCGGGCCTTGAGGCCTGCCGGAAATATGCCCGACTATCACCAGCCGAAGATGACAAAGTCAAGAACGGGACGATCACGAATTTCAATCGATTAACATACCTCCGCGCCGCCGGCGGTCAGCTTGCGGCCTGGCCCGCCTCCCAGCCGAGCATGGCCCGCTTGCGCGTCAGCCCCCAGTGATAGCCGGTGAGCGCGCCGCTTTTCCCGAGCGCTCGATGGCAGGGCACGACGAAGGAGATCGGGTTGCGGCCGACGGCCGCGCCCACCGCCCGGCTTGCCGTCGGCTGGCCAATTTCGGCGGCGATATCCGAATAGGTGACCGCCTTGCCGAGCGGGATCCTGAGCAGGCTCTGCCAGACCCGTACCTGGAAGTCCGAGCCGATCAGCACTACCCTGAGCGGCTGGTCACCCGACCAGCGGGAGGGTTCGAATATGCGCGTCGCATAAGGTGCCGTCGCCTCGTGGTCCTGCACGAAACGGGCCCTTGGCCAACGGCCGGCCATGTCCTCGAAACAGGCTTTCTCCCCACCCTTGTCGGCAAAGGCGAGACCGGCGAGCCCCCGCTCGGTTGTCATCACCAGCGCCTCGCCGAACGGCGAGGGATGGAAGCCGTAGCGGATAGTGAGCCCTTCGCCCTTCGCCTTCCATTCGCCGGGCGACATCGCCTCGTGGGTGACGAACAGATCGTGCAGCCGGCCCGGCCCGGACAGGCCGAGTTCGATCGAGGTTTCAAGGATCGGCATCTCGTCCCGCCGCAAGAGCCTCTTGGCGTGGTCAAGCGTCACCGCCTGCAGGAAGGCCTTCGGCGACAGGCCCGCCCATCGGGTAAAGGTCTTTTGCAACTGCGTCGGCGACTGGCTCAGCCTCGCCGCGATGGTCTCCAGCGACGGCTGTTCCTGGTAGTCGAGCGTCAGCATCTCGATCACCCGGCGGACGGTCTCGTAGTCGCTGCCCGAGGGCGTGATGTCCGCCGGCTCGAGGCTGGCGATCGACTTGGATATCGACTGGGCAATGGTCATGGCGAACTCCTTTGTCGGACGATAACACCACGGGACCGGCACCGCCGCCACCCGATTCTTGACTGTCGCTCAGATCCGCTGCTTGACGGTCGCCAGAGCCGCCCGGAACGCCTTGGCAAAGCTTTCGCGGTCGTCGGGATTGAGGAAGGAACCGATATCGGTCCGCTTGCCCTCGCCGGCGACCAGCATGGAAACGATGCCGATCTCGCTATGCCGGCGCACGAAGAAGCGCGCCCAGAAGGGGTTGAAGCGGTGCTCGGTCATCCGGCCAGAAGGCGTGAACTTGCGGATCGCCAGATCGGTGCGCGAGACGAAAACTTCCTCGCGGGCACGGCCGGAGCGGTAGTTGAGAACGAAGGCGCCATAGAGCAGGAGGAAATCGAGTCCGAAAAACAAGCCGATCGGCCAGGCACCGGTGAACAGGAAGAAGATCGCATGGCCTAAGCAGACGAGACCCGTCAGCAGTAGCAGGATCCTGAAGCCCTTTCGCCCGAGCGAGCGATAGGGCGTAAGCTCGGCCGCGAAAATCGGTTGTTCCATTGGCTCGTCCACATTGCCTTCCGTCATTGCGCCCGATTATAGATTGACGATGACGACTCCGCTAAAGAAATCCAGCACGCAGACATTGAAAAAGTCAAATCCGGCGGCACCGCGACGGAAAGCCGCGCCGCGATCTGCCTATGGCAAGGCTGAACTTGAGGAAATTTTCCGCCGCTTTTCCATCCAGCGCCCCGAGCCGAAGGGCGAACTCGAGCACGTTAACGCCTTCACCCTGGTCGTCGCGGTGGCGCTTTCCGCACAGGCGACTGATGCCGGCGTCAACAAGGCCACCCGCGCACTCTTCAAGGTCGCCGACACGCCGCAAAAGATGCTCGATCTCGGCGAGGAACGTCTGCGCGACTACATCAAGACCATCGGGCTCTATCGCAACAAGGCCAGGAACGTGATCGCGCTTTCGCAGCGTCTCGTTGATGTCTATGGCGGAGAGGTGCCGAGAACGCGTGAAGAGCTGGTGACGCTGCCCGGCGTCGGCCGCAAGACCGCCAATGTCGTCATGTCCATGGCCTTCGGCATTCCGACGATCGCCGTCGACACCCATATCTTCCGCATCGCCAACCGCATCAGGCTTGCCCCCGGCAAGACGCCGGACGAGGTCGAGGAGAAGATGATGCGGATCATTCCGAAGCAGTATCTGTTCCACGCCCATCACTGGCTGATCCTGCACGGGCGCTATTGCTGCAAGGCCCGCAAGCCTGAATGCGAGCGATGCGTGATCGCCGATCTCTGCAAGTCGCCGGAAAAGACCTGCGACGTGCCGGCACCCCTCGTCGAGCTACCGCCGCAATTGATCGGCGAATGACGGGTCCCGCTTCGACAGCAGCTTGTGCAGGTGCACCATCATCCCGGCGGCAAAGAGCGGCGTCAGCAGGTTGACGACCGGGATCGCCAGGAAGCCCGCGATCACCAGCCCTGCTATGAAGACCGTTCCGCCGTGGCGCGAGCGGAACGCCCGCGCCTCGCTCGCGCTGCGGAACCGCATGGCGGCGAACTCGAAGAACTCCCGCCCGAGAAGGTAGCCGTTGACAAGGAAGAAGGCCGCGATGTTGATGCCGGGGACAAAGAGCAGGATGAAGGCGACGATATTGCCCAGAACGACGACGCCGAAGAATTTCAGCGATGCGACGATCGCCTCGCCGATCGGCATCGCGGTACCGGGCGCATCCGCGGGATAGTCCCGCTTTTCCACGACTTCCGCAACATCGTCGAGGAACAGGCCGGCGATGATCGCCGTCACCGAGGACAGGAGGAGGGCAAGCGCCAGCGCCAGGCCGATGCTGGCAAAAATACCGAAGACGAAGGTGAGCCACCCCGCCCATTCCGGCATACCCGGAAGCAAGCCGTCGAACCAGGGCAGAACATAGCTGATGAACGCACTGCGCATGGCGAGCCACAAGCCGGCGAGGACCAGGACCGTCAGTCCGAGCACCTTCCAGAACACAGATCGGGTTTCGGGTGCGAAAAGATTGCGGAGGGCGAGCCCTGCTGCTTCGAAAATCATTCATGCCTCCATGAGCGCTCGCCGCATGTAGGTCGTGCGGCCCGTCCCGGCAAGAGTGCGCGCGCCCTTGTCCAGCGACGGCGGACCGCCCTGGCCACCGCCGGTCGGGTCTGCAAACCTAGTTTTTCCTGGCAACATCCGCATATAACTCCGGCCGGCGCTCCGCGAGATAGGGCAGTTCCGCCTTCAGTCCGGAATAGTCGCCCGGAACAAGCCGCGCGAAGAGAAGCGTCTCGCCGCTGCCGGCCCGCGCCAGATAGTCGCCGTCCGGCGCCGCAATCACCGAATGGCCTTCATAGACCAGATCGCCCTCGCGTCCGCAGAGATCGGCATAGGCGATGAAAACCTGGTTCTCCATCGCCCGCGCGGGCAGAAGCGTCTCTGAAACGCGGCGATTGCCGACACAAGCGACAAGCGCGGTCGGCACGATCACCAGATCGGCACCGGCAAGCGCCAGCATGCGGACCATCTCGGGAAACTCGACATCGTAGCAGATCACCATTCCCGCCTTGAACAGCCCGAGATCGAAGACATGCGGCTGGCGCGCCGACGGCAGGAAGGCCTGTTTCTCCATGTCGCCGAAGAGATGGCACTTGCGATAGAATTCCGCCGGCCTCTCCGGTTGGACGACGACGGCGGAATTGTAGACAACCTCTCCGTCGCGCTCGGGAAAACCGGCAGCAATGGCGAGTTTGCACTCCTTGCTGATCTCGGCAAGCGCGGTGACGATCGCCCCGTCACGCGGCTCCGCGAGCTCGGAAAACCTGGAACCGAGGGCATAGCCCGTCGTCGAGAGTTCCGGCGTGACCAACAGTTCCGCGCCCATGACCGCGGCTGCTTCGGCGGCCTTGGCGATTGCCGCGAGGTTTGCGGCTACGTCGCCGGAGACGGGTTGCATCTGCAGAAGCGATATCAGCATGAGAGAGCTTTCCGGCACATTGCCCAAGGAATTCCACGCAGCCAGTTAAGAGCATCCGCGGCCTTTTGCAAAGGCCGAGCGACCGATCCCTAAGGCAAAATTGGCCCGTCGGAACGACACCGGATTGTCCGGAAATGCTTTAGAAGATCGTGGCGGTCAGCAGCATGACAAGCCCCTTGACCAAGGCAAAGATGACACCGGCGACCACGGTCACCGACAGCGCGGAGGTGACCGCACCGATCAGGACACAGGCCCCATCGCGTTCGAGTATGCCGAAAGAAAAGAAGCAGATGGCGATCGCGGGCAAGATGTTTCCGAGCGGGATCGGCAGGACCAGGATCGCCGACAGCACGAGACAGACAAGACCGATCAGGTTCTCGGCCGGCGGATAGACAAGGAAACCGAGTCTGGGCTTGAGCATGCGCTCGCCCCGCGCCAGCCAGGGCGACACACGACCGACGATCGTTGCGAAATCCTGACGCGCCATCGACCGGCTGGCGATGATTTTCGGCAGCCAGGGAGACTGCCCAAGCATCAGTTGCGCCGACAGGAAAACCAGCGGCGCACCGGTCAAGGCCGAAGTTCCCGGCGGCGTCGGCACGACATTCGGCAGCGCGAAAATCAGGATCAGCGCTCCGAAGGCCCGGTCTCCCATGGCGTCGAAGATGTCGGCAACGGATACGCGTTCGCGGGTTGCGTCGGCTGCTATGGCGGCGAGGATTTCCGACAGCCGGCCACCACGTTTGCGGGAGCCGTGGCCTTCCTGGCGGTCGCCATCCTCTCCGTCACCAACTGTCATTCCCGCTCCTTGCCGAAACGATATCCGCACCCTGATGTAGTGCCGCCCTGGCGACAGACAATGACAGAGGTCCGGTAAATATCGGATGACGGTTCGACAGCGAGGACCAAGCCGTCTTTCGGGACCCGTTTCAGACCTGTACGAGGTGTCCGGCGGATATCTCCCGATATTCCCGCACAGGCGCAACATAGCCGACCGGACGAATCGGGCTCTTGATCTCGTCGGTCGAGATGTTGCGCTTGATCGAACGTCGGGCCGGATCAGGCACCGGAACCGCCGCCATCAGCTTCTTCGTATAGGGGTGCTGCGGATTGTCGAACACCGCCTGGCGCGGCCCGATCTCGACGATTTCACCAAGATACATGACGGCGACGCGGTGACTGACCCGCTCGACTACCGCCATGTCGTGGCTGATGAACAGATAGGCCAGATTAAAGCTCTGCTGCAGATCCAGCAACAGATTGCAGACCTGCGCCTTGATCGACACGTCGAGCGCGGAAACCGCCTCATCGGCCACGATCACCTTCGGGTCGAGCATCAGCGAGCGGGCGATTGCAATGCGCTGGCGCTGCCCGCCTGAAAACTCGTGCGGGAAGCGCCCCATCAGGTCCGCCTTCAGCCCCACACGCTCGAGGATGTCCGCCGCCTTTTCACGTGCCTGTGCTTTCGTGCCGAGATTATGCTCGATATACGGCTCCATGACCGCCTTGCCGATATTCATGCGCGGATCGAGGCTGGCGAAGGGATCCTGAAACACCATCTGGATGCTTCGCCGCATCTTGCGCAGCGAACTCCGGCCGAGCCGGATGACGTCTTGACCGTCGAGCGAGATGGCCCCGCTCGTCGGCTCGACCAGCCGCGTGATCGAACGCCCGGTGGTTGACTTTCCACAGCCCGACTCCCCGACGAGCGAGAGCGTCTCGCCTTCGCGAAGATCGAATGAAACGTTCTCCACCGCATGCACGGAACCCGATTTGCGACCCAAAATCCCGCTCTGGATATCGAAGCGGGTCGTCAGGTTCCGCACCTCCAGCAGCGGACGCTTGTGTTTGTCGACAACCGCGCCGACTTCCGCTTCCGGCGTCGTCGTGGCACCTGTGGCAATGTCGATGACCGGAAAACGCATCGGCCTTTCCTTGCCTTGCATCGATCCGAGACGCGGGACCGCCGACAGAAGCGCCCGCGTGTAGGGATGCTTGCCGCGATGGAAAATATCGTCGGTCGGCCCGGTCTCGACCGCCTCCCCACGGAACATGACGATGGTCCGGTCGGAGACTTCGGCCACGACGCCCATGTCATGGGTGATGAAGAGGACCGCCATGCCTTCCTCTTCCTGCAAAACCTTGATGAGGTCCAGGATCTGTCCCTGAATGGTCACATCGAGCGCCGTCGTCGGCTCGTCGGCGATCAGCAGTTTCGGCTTGCTGGCAAGAGCCATCGCGATCATCACGCGCTGGCGCATGCCACCCGAAAACTGGTGCGGATAGTCGTCGAAACGGTTCCTGGCATTGGGAATGCGCACCTTTTCGAGCAGACGAACCACCTCAGCCCGGGCCTCCGTCGCCGATATATCGCGATGGCATGTGATCGCTTCGGCGATCTGCTTGCCGATCGGGAAAATCGGGTTGAGGCTGGTCATCGGCTCCTGGAAGATCATGGAGATCTCGTTGCCTCGAACCTTGCGCATTTCCTCGTTGCTGAGGGTCAGAAGCTCCCGGCCCGCAAGGCGCACGCTACCCTCGATGCGGCTGGCATATTTCGGCAACAGTTGCATGATCGAAAGCGACGTTACGCTCTTGCCGGACCCCGATTCACCGACGATCGCGACCGTTTCCCTGGGCGCGATATCGAAGCTGACGTTCTTGACGACCGAACGCCAGTCCTCGCCGATCCGGAAAGACGTCGTCAGCCCCCTGACAGAGAGAACCGGAGTGGTTCCGTTGCCCGCCTCTTTTGTTGCCTCTGCCATTGCCGTCGTCGACTGTGCCATTTCGAATCCCTTCCCGCCCAGGCGTTAGATGGAACAAGCGGTGTCGCAACGCGGGTTTCAGGCCGCGAGCGCCGTCTCCGCGAGCTTCACCCAGTAGCTGATGCCATAAGGAATGGCGTCGTCGTTGAAGTCATAGGACGAGTGGTGGAGTTTGGCGGTGTCGCCATTGCCGATGAAGACGAAGGAACCCGGTCTGCTCTCCAGCATGTAGGAGAAGTCCTCCGCGCCCATCAGCGGCGGCATGTCGCCATCGACGGCCTTTTCGCCGACGACCTTGCGCATGACGTCGATCGCGAAATCGGTTTCATTCTCGTGATTGAAGGTCACGGGATAGCCGCGCCGGTAATTGACCTCGGCCGTTGCACCGAAGGTGGACGCGATGCCCTTGGCCACTTCCGAGAGACGCCGTTCGGCGAAATCCCGGGTTTCGGGAAGAAGCGTGCGCACCGTGCCGGTCAGCTTGACGGTGTTCGGAATGACGTTTGAGGCCTCGCCTCCGTGGATCGTCGCCACGGTGACCACCACCGACATCAGCGGATCCGTTTCACGCGAGGCGATCGCCTGCAGCGCGATGATGGCATGGGCCGACACCAGCACCGGATCCACGGTGTTGTGGGGCTGTGCCGCGTGGCCGCCGCGGCCCTGGATCACGATCTCGTATTCGTCGGCGGCAGCCATGATCGAACCCTTGCGGGTGGCGAAATGACCGACCGGCAGGCCCGGGGAGTTGTGCATGCCGTAAACCTGCGAGATGCCGAACTTCTCCATCATCCCGTCGTTCACCATGGCGAGGCCACCGCCGCCGCCTTCTTCCGCCGGCTGGAAGATGACGGCCACGGACCCCTTGAAATTGCGGGTTTCGGCGAGGTACTTCGCCGCGCCCAAGAGCATCGACGTATGCCCGTCATGGCCACAGGCGTGCATCTTGCCGGGTGTCTTCGATGCCCAATCCTTGCCGGTGGTCTCCAGAATCGGAAGCGCGTCCATGTCGGCCCGCAAGCCGATCGCCGGCCCGTCCCCGCCATGGCCTCTTATGATGCCCACGACGCCGGTACGGCCGATACCCGTTTCGACGAGGTCGCAGCCGAAGGACAGCAACTTGTCCGCAACGAAACGGGCCGTCTCGTGGACGTCGTAGAGCAGTTCAGGGTTCTCGTGGAGATGGCGCCGCCATGCGGCGACCTCTGCCTGCATTTCGCTGGCACTGTTCAAGACGGGCATTGATACGACCTCGATAGTTTTTGTTTGTTCCCACTCATTGACCGCCATACTGCGCTGCCTCAAAGCGCTTTTGCAAGCCGCAATTTTCCGCCTTGAACGCAAAATAGGCCTATGCTTAGATGGCTCAAATTTTGATCAGGCCCGTTCTTCCTGAAGAGCGATCTCCAGTGGGCCATGCATTTTCATGGGGGCCCAGCAATCAAAATTACTGAACAAGGCCAATCATATAGCAATATTGGCTTTGCTTTCCGGAAAGGACGTTCTTTGCCTTCCGGATAAAACGCACAGCACATCTCCAAATATAAAAATAGGGAACAGTGATATGCAGAAACTTCGAATTCTATTGGCGGCTTCGGTGGCATCGGTCGCGCTTGCGGGAACACCCGCTCTTGCAGAAAGGGGCACTGACGGCGATCTGAAAATTCTCTTCTGGCAGGCCGTCTCCACGTTGAATCCCTATCTGTCGGGGGGCACGAAGGAGGTCTATTCCTCCTCCATGGTGATCGAGCCGCTGGCTCGCTACGACGAGACCGGAACGCTGGTGCCAATGCTGGCAGCCGAAATCCCGACGGTAGAGAACGGCGGTGTCGCCGCCGACCTCAAGAGCATCACCTGGAAGCTCAAGCCCGACCTGAAGTGGTCGGACGGCTCAGCCGTCACCGCCGATGACGCGGTCTTCACCTGGAAATACTGCACCGCGCCGGACGGCGGCTGCGCCCAGGCCGCCTATTATGAAGGCGTGACCAATGTCGAGGCGGTCGACGCCTCCACCATCAAGGTCTCCTTCTCTGAGGCGAAGCCCTATCCCTACAGCGCCTTCGTCGGCGCCCAGTCGCCGATCATCCAGGCAGCGCAGTTCAAGGATTGCATGGGCGCCAAGGCACCGGAATGCACCTCGGCCAACTTTGGCCCGATCGGCACCGGTCCCTTCGTCGTCAAGGAATTCAAGCCGAACGATGTCATCACCTTCGAAGCCAACCCGAACTACCGCGACCCGGCCAAGCCAGCCTTTGCGACCGCGACCCTGAAGGGCGGCGGTGACGCGGCTTCGGCCGCCCGCGCGGTGCTCGAGACCGGTGAATTCGACTATGCCTGGAACATGCAGGTCGAGCCGGAAATTCTCGCCACCATGGTGGCCGCCGGCAAGGGCAAGCTCGTGACCTCTTTCGGCACCCAGGTCGAGCGCATCGACGTCAATGCCTTCGCCGTCGATCCCTCGCTCGGCGACAAGCGCTCCACCAAGGAGGCAGGTCCGCATCCGGCACTCTCCGACCCGGCCGTGCGCAAGGCGCTGTCGCTCGCCATCGACCGCGACATCATCGACGAGGCCGGCTACGGCGAAGCGGGCCAGCCGACCTGCAACATCCTGCCAGCGCCGGATATCTACAAGTCGACCGATGTCGACTGGTGCCTGAAGCAGGACATCGATGCGGCCAACAAGCTTCTCGACGATGCCGGTTGGGCGAAGGGCTCCGACGGAGTCCGCGCCAAGGATGGCGTGAGACTGTCGTTCCTTTTCCAGACCTCCACCAACTCGGTCCGCCAGGCCAGCCAGGCGCTGATCAAGGATATGTGGGCGCAGATCGGAGTTGAAACCGAATTGCGCAACATCGCGGCAAACGTCTTCTTCGGCGGCGACCCGGCCTCCCCGGACACCTTCCAGAAGTTTTATGCCGACGTGCAGATGTACACCAACAACTTCGACGGCACCGATCCGGAAAAGTACATGGCCGGCTGGATGTGCGACAAGATCCCGAGCCCGGCCAATGGCTGGCAGGGCGAGAACATCGTCCGCTACTGCAACGCCGATTATGACAAACTGGTCGTCGAACTCGGCAAGACCGCCAAGCTCGAGGAACGTGCCAGCATTGCCAAGAAGCTCAACGACATGCTGACCAACGACGTGGCGCAGATTCCGCTCATTCACCGCGGTAGCGTCTCGTCTCACTCGGTAACCCTCGAGGGCGTCAGAATGAACGCCTGGGACTCCGAACTCTGGAACGTCGCCGACTGGTCGCGCAAGAAGTAAGTGCCGTTTCGCCGGGCCGGTTCCATACCGGCCCGGCGATTGCATTCACTTCGTGACAGTCTGGAGACGATCCGATGTTCACCTACACACTGCGGCGATTGCTGTTCGCAATCCCGACGCTGTTGATTATCAGCTTCATTATCTTCGCGCTTCTGGATCTTGCTCCCAGCGATCCTTTGAGCGACCTGCCGCTGACCATTCCTCCCGAGGTTCGCGCGCAGATCAGGGATGCCATGGGCCTCGATCAGCCCTTTCTCATCCGCTACCTGAAATGGTTGCACCAGTTCTTCGTCAACGAACCGCTCAACATTTTCGAACAGATCACCGGCCTGACTGTCGGCACTGGCGAACGTATGCGCGTGCTTTCCTGGGCGACCCGCAGCCCCGTCGTCGACCTGATCGTCCAGCGCCTGCCCCAGACACTCTGGGTCGTCGGCCTGTCCTATCTCTTCGGCGTCCTGCTGGCGATCCCGATCGGTGTCGTCTCCGCCTACAAGCAGTATTCGATCTTCGACCAGATCGGGACCTTCGTGTCGATGGTCGGCTATTCTGTCCCGACCTTCTTCACCGGTGTGCTGCTGATCGTCATCTTCAGCTCCTACCTGCAATGGTTCCCGTCGATCTATGACACCAATCTCGTCGTCAGGGACTGGGGCAGCTTCCTCGCCCAGGCAAAACAGATGTTCCTGCCCGTGCTGGTGCTGACCCTCTACAATACGTCGCAGATCAGCCGTTTCGTGCGCTCCTCGATGCTCGACAACCTGCACCAGGACTACGTCCGCACCGCTCGCGCCAAAGGCGTCAAGGAAAAGGTCGTTCTCCTCGTTCACGTGCTTCGCAACAGCCTGATCCCGGTCGTGACCGTGATCGCGCTCGGCGTGCCGACGATCTTTTCGGGCGCCATCATCACCGAGCAGATCTTTCGCGTGAACGGGCTCGGCCAGTTGCTGATCACCGCCATTCAGGGCGCCGACATACCGCTGGTCCAGACGCTGACCTTCATCTTCGCCTTCCTGATCGTCCTGTTCAACCTGATTGCCGATGTTCTCTACGGCATCCTTGATCCGAGGATCCGCTATGACTGATGCCGCAATGGAACAACAGACCGTGACGCCATCCAGTTCACTGGGGGGCAATCTCTGGCGGCAGTTCAGGGCCCATCCCGGCGGCGTGGCCGGCCTCTTCGTCTTCGCCTTCATCGTGCTCGCTGTCTATGCCGGCCCGCTCATTCACACCGTCGATCCGAACAAGATCGACATACGGGCGAAGAACCAAGGGCCGTCCTGGGCTCATCCCTTCGGCACCGACAACCTTGGCCACGACATGCTGGCCCAGGTGCTCGCCGGCGGACAGATCTCGCTCGCCGTCGGCATGACCGCGATGCTGCTGGCGCTGTTTCTGGGTACCCTGGTCGGCGTCATGTCCGGATATATCCGGAGTATCGACGGCATCTTGATGCGCATAACGGATCTCTTCCTGGCCCTGCCGCTCCTGCCGCTTCTGCTGGTCATCATCTTGCTGTTCCGCGATACGCTGCGGGCGGCTTTCGGTCCGGAGACAGGCATCTTCATCCTGATCGTCTTCGTGATCGGGGTCACCAGCTGGATGCACACCGCCCGCATCGTGCGCGGCGATGTGCTGGCGGTGAAAAGCCAGGAGTTCATCCTGGCCGCCAAGTCGAGCGGCATGCGCGAGCATCGCGTGATCCTGAAGCACATACTGCCGAATGTCATGAGCTCGATCATGGTATCGGCCACCCTCGGCATCGCCTCGGCGATCATCACGGAATCGGCGCTGAGCTTCCTGGGGCTGGGATTTCCCTCCGACTTCCCGACCTGGGGGCGGTTGCTCTATGACGGCGCCAACTTCCTTCAGATCACGCCCTCGCGGGTGTTGTGGCCGGGGCTGGCGATCTCGCTCACCGTGCTCAGCGTCAACTATATCGGCGATGCCATCCGCGACGCACTGGACCCGCGCACTCTCAAGCGCTGAAATAGCGGAAAACAGACATGGAAAAGGGCGCCTTGGCGCCCTTTCTCATGTTCACACCCCGCTGATGATCTCGATCTTCGAGCCGTCGAAGAAGCGCGACAGCCGGAAGGCCGTCGGGTCGACGCAAGGCGTATGGCCGGTCACGAGATCGGCCATCAGGCGCCCCGCTCCCGGACCGATCCCGAAACCGTGGCCGGAAAAACCCGTTGCTATATGAAAACCGGGCACTTCCTCGACCGGAGAAATAACCGGAACGGCATCCGGAGACACGTCGATATAGCCGGCCCAGCGCTGCTCGATCTCGGCCTTGGCAAAGACCGGATAGTCTCGTTTCAGCTGCGCCAGCGCGTAATTTGTCCATTTTTCGGAAGGCTTCGGATCGAGCACACGGCAGCGCTCGAACGGGCTTTCCTCGTCCATCCGCCAGCGTTGCGCCATGCGGCCCTCCTCGAGGAAGCGGCCGGAGACGCGGAAGCGCAGCGACCGCCATTCGCTTTTGAGGGCGGGGAGGAATTTCAGCATGTAGCGAAAACTGTCCGGCACGATCTCGACGATATTGTCGTAGCGCGAGGCGATGGTGTAGCCGCCGTCCTGGCGCTTGCGGAAGGCGAAGTCCTTACCGTAGAGCGTTTGCTCCGGCCCGCCCTCGATCGGCCTGGTGCGAATGACGGTATTCATCACCTTGAGCTGCGGCAGGCCGATCCCGGCATTGCGGGCGAAAAGGCTGGACCACGCCCCGCCGGCCAGCACGACCGACGAGCAGGCAATCGGGCCGCGTTCGGTGACGACGTCGGAGATCCTGCCTGCCGATGTCTCGATGCCGCGGACCGCGCAGTTCGTCAGGATATGCGCGCCCTTGTCGCGTGCGGCTTCGGCAATCGCCGGCGCCGCCTTCTGCGGCTCGGCGCGGCCGTCGGCGGAGGTGTAGAGTGCGCTTTTGAAGTCGTGCTTCATGCCCGGATAGAGCCCGCTGAACTCCGACCCGTCGATCATCCGGGACTTCATCTGGTAATCGCTGAGGATGTCCGGCCATTCGGCATTCTTCGCTTCATACTTGTCGTCGAACGAGGCAAAGACGATACCGCACTGCTTGTATCCGGTATCGCGGCCGGTGCGTTGGTCGAGCCCCTGCCAGATACGGATTGCCTCGGCCATTAGCGGCACTTCGCGTGGATCGCGCCACGAGATGCGAACCCAGCCCCAGTTGCGGCTCGACTGCTCCTCACCGATGCCGCCCTTCTCGCAAAGCGCGACGCTGACTCCCCGCTCGGCTAGCTCGAGTGCCGTCGAGGCTCCAATTATGCCGCCACCGATGACTACGACATCGACCTTGGCGGGCAATTGGGCATCGCCCTGAACGGGAAAAACCTGGGGTCCGGGCATAGTGGTTCAGCTCCTGAAATTCGTAGAGGATCGGGCGCAGAGACGGCAAAGCCGAGCGCCGGAGAGGATGTCAACGCCTATAGCACCTGCCGCGCGCAGCGTCACGCCACGGCGCGCCACGGAAGATACGGCCGGCGACATGAAGGCCTGGCGAGCCTTCGGAACCATCAATGGTATTTCGACTTTTCCGCCGTCAGGATGGTCTCGGCATCAAGCGAACTGATCGGCAGTTCCGTGCAGTGCGGGATGTCGCCGGAAAGCTGGAGCGCCAAATACCGGCCGCAGCAGACCCGTAGAAACGAGGTGAAATTGCCGAGATCGTGTCCTGCATCAATCGATTCGTGATAGAGCTTGGCGATCAGCTGGATCACGGTCATGCCATCGCGCCGGCCGATCTCTTCAAGGGTCATCCAGAAGAAGTTCTCCAGCCGCACACTGGTCACCATACCGTCGATGCGAAGCGATTTCGTCTGGCTCTCCCAAAGGTTTGGATCGGCCTGAATAAAGAGCTTGCACATAGTGTCCTCCCGGATGCGCTTTCGTCTGGCATTGTCCGCGAGCCTATCCCGGTTGGGAAGGGCTTGAAAGCCCTCCCCTCCGGTCACGAATGATGTTGAAGCCCATCAGGCGTCAAGGACGGCCATGAACTGGGAAAGCCAGGCCGGGTGGGCCGGCCAGGCCGGCGCCGTCACCAGCTTGCCGTCGGTGACGGCGGCGTCGATGGCGATGTCGGCATATTTGCCGCCCGCAAGCTCCACCTCGGGACGGCAGGCCGGATAGGCCGAGCAGGTGCGTCCTTCGAGGACCCGGGCGGCGGCCAGGATCTGCGCGCCATGACAAACGGCGGCAACCGGCTTGTCGGCTTCGAAGAAATGCTTCACCGCCGCGATCACCTCCGGATTGAGGCGCAGATATTCCGGCGCGCGCCCACCGGGAATGACCAGCGCATCATAGTCCGATGCCTTGACGTCGGCGAAAGTGGCATTGAGCGCGAAATTGTGGCCGCGCTTTTCCGAATAGGTCTGGTCGCCTTCGAAATCGTGGATCGAGGTGGCGATCGTCTGGCCGGCCTTCTTGCCCGGGCAGACGGCGTGCACGGTGTAACCACAGGCAAGCAACGTCTGGAACGGCACCATGGTTTCGTAGTCTTCGGCGAAGTCGCCCGTGATCATCAGGATCTTCTTCGACATATCATCCTCCCGTTCTGGAATGTCAGGGGGACGTTAGCAAAGCTGTCGCGGGACCGGGTATTATCGCAATACTACATGACGAATTCGGTCTGTCCGCTGGCCGATCCCGCCGCGGCTTGATTCCGATCACGGTCCGGGCCAATTTCCCCAGATAGTCTCACGGCCATAAAACAGTCCCGTTGAACAAGCGCAGAGAGGTACGGCATGACTTCCCAACTCAACCTGCTGACTGATGTCGAGGGCGTCGCCGTCGGCCACGCCACGGATCTGAAGCTCGGCTCCGGCGTCACCGCGATCGTCTTCGATATGCCGGCCGTGGCCTCCGGCAGCGTGCTTGGCGGTGCGCCGGGCGGGCGCGAGACGGCGCTGCTCGATCCGGCGATGACGGTCGAGGCCGTCGATGCATTCGTGCTTTCGGGTGGCTCAGCCTTTGGACTTGATGCCGCCGGTGGCGTTCAGGCCGGGCTACGCGCCATTGGGCGCGGTTTCCCGGTCGGCGACGTCAAGGTGCCTATCGTCCCACAGGCGATCCTGATGGATCTCCTCAACGGCGGCGACAAGGACTGGGGCCTGCATTCGCCCTACCGTGACATGGGCTATGATGCCTTCATGGCCGCGAAGCATGGTCCCTTCGAGCTGGGCAGCGTCGGCGCGGGCACCGGTGCGACCACGGCCACCTTCAAGGGAGGGATCGGCTCGGCCAGCGCCATGGCCAGCGGCGGGCACACGATCGCCGCCCTCGTCGCTGTCAACGCCATGGGCTCGGCGACGATCGGCGACGGCCCCTTCTTCTGGGCGGCCCCCTTTGAGCTGGATGACGAATTCGGCGGCCTTGGCTTGCCGGCCAATTTCTCCTCGCCCGACACCATTCTCAGGGCTAAGGGCATCGACCTCACGGCAACCACCATCGGTGCCGTCGTCACCGATGCCGCACTGACGAAGGCGCAGGTTCACCGCCTGTCGATCATGGGACACAACGGGTTGGCCCGCGCTGTGCTTCCCGCCCACCTGCCGGCCGACGGCGACACCGTGTTCGCGGCAGCCACCAATGCGCGCCACCTCAACAGTTCCGCCGATTTCATGGAGCTCTGCCACCTTGCCGCGCTGGTCATGGCGCGCGCCATCGCGCGGGGCGTCTTCGAGGCGACCGCGCTTCCGGTCGAAGGGGCCCAGGCCTCCTGGCGCGACCGTTTCGGCTGAAGGCCGGAAACGCTCTAAATCCGGTGCCGGAACAGCCAGGCCGAGACTGGCAGAGTGACGCTGGCAATCGCGACGAGGGAGAGAAGTTCCCCACCGACCTCCCGCAATCCCGCTCCCTCGAGATAGACCTGATGGGTTATGCTGATCGCGTAACGCAGGGGATTGATCAGCGTCAGATATTGAAGCACCTCCGGCATGTTGCCGATGGGTGTCGTCATCCCCGATAGAAGCGTGAACGGCATGATGACGACAAATGTCGAGATCATCGCCTGCTGCATGGTGAGCGACAGCGCCGACAAGAACAACCCGACGCCGACCACGGCCGCGAGGAAGAAGACCAGTCCGGTGTAAAGCAGAAGGTAGGAGCCCGAAAACGGAATCTGGAACCAGAACTGGGCGACCAGCAGGATGAGCGTCGATTGCGTCAACCCGACCATCATCGAGGGTATGGCCTTACCAATCATGATTTCGCCGGGCCGGAACGGCGTTACGAGCAATTGTTCGAAAGTGCCCTCCTCCCGCTCGCGCGCGACCGACAGCGCGGTCAGGATCATGGTCATAGTCAAGGTGATCATCGCGATCATCGAGGTGATCATGTTCCAGCGGGTCTCGAGATTGGGATTGTACCAGGCGCGTGTCGAAAGCTTGAGAGGACCCGCGCCCGTAACGCCGTGGTCCGTTCGCCAATCCTGCAAAAATGTCTCGGCAATCGACGTGACATAACCGGTGGCCGTCCCGGCCGTGTTCGAGTTGCGGCCATCGGCGATCACCTGCACGGCGCTGCGCTCGCCGGCCATCAGGTCGCGCTCGAAACCGTGGTCGATGACGACGACGATCAGGGCCTTGCGGCTATCGATATACTCGCCGATCTCGGCGGTGCGTCGGAGCGTGGCCATGCGGGCGAAAACGCCCGAGCCGTCGAACCGGGAGACGAGTTCGCGCGAGGCCTCGCTGCGGTCGAGATCCAGCAGCGCATAGGGAACATTGTTGAGATCGTAGGTCGCCGCATAACCGAAGATCAGGCTTTGCAGGATAGGCGGCAGGACGAGCAGGAACCGCGCCCGCGGGTCCTTCAGCATCGCCAGCAGTTCCTTGCGGATCAGAGCCACGATGCGCAGAAAGGATTCGATCATCGTTCCATCCTCATCCAAGGTTCTTGCGCGTCGAACGGATGGCGACGGTCATCAGGATGAACGCCATGACAGCAAGCACCGAGGCGTTCGGTAGGATGACGGCCCATACGTCGCCCGCCAGGAACAGCGTCTGCAGCACGGTGACGAAGTAGCGCGCAGGGAAAACATAGGTGATCACCCGGACGGCATCCGGCATGCTTCTGATATCGAAAATGAAACCGGACAGGATCAAGGCCGGCAGAAACGAGATGACCAGCGTCAACTGGCTCGAGACGAACTGGTTGCGGGTGATCGAGGAAATGACGAGGCCGACACCGAGCGCCACCAGCAGGTAGAGTGCCGAAACGCCGACGAGGATCAGGAGAGAGCCGCGCATCGGAACGGAAAACAGCCACTGGCTGCCCGCCACCGAAAGTCCCAGTCCCAGCATCCCGAGCACAAAAT
The DNA here is from genome assembly GCA_041675415.1 of Rhizobium sp. GTDB lineage: Bacteria > Pseudomonadota > Alphaproteobacteria > Rhizobiales > Rhizobiaceae > Allorhizobium. The sequence continues at coordinate 19,568 of JBAYTX010000049.1, forward strand.
AGGGCACCGTCTTGCCAAGAAGGATTTCGACGGGCCGGACCGGAGTCACGAACAACGCCTCGAAGGTGCCGCGTTCCCACTCGCGGGCGACCACCAGCGATGTCAGGAGAGCGCCGATCAGCGTCATGACGAGCACGATCAGCCCGGGCACAAGGAAGTGCTGGCTGTTGTTCGCCTCATTGAACCAGAGCCGGCTTTCCACCTTGACCGATGGCCCCATTGCTGGGGCACGGCCGTCGGCCTGCTGACGCGCCGACCAGCTGGCAATCGCCCCTTGCGCATAGGACAGCACGATACGGGCGGTATTTGCATCCGTGCCGTTGACGACCACCTGCACTTCGCCCTCGCCAATCGCGACCTTCCGCGCGAAATCCGATGGAATGCGGGCTATGCCGTTGACCGCGCCGCGCTTCATCAGGCGCTCGGCCTCGGCCATCGTGCGGACCTCGGTGGTGGAGAAATACTCAGACAGCCGAAATCCCGCAGCCGCTTCGTTGGCTTCCGCCGAGCTTTCCTCCAGCACGATCGCCAACGGCACATCCTTCACATCGAATGTTAGGCCGTAGCCGAAGAGGACAAGCAGGATCATCGGCATGACGATGCCGACGATGATGCTGCTCGGATCGCGCAGGACCTGATAAGTCTCCTTGCGGATGAGCGCGATCACGCGCTTCGTTCCGGCAAATTTCCGCCCGGAGCCCGCCGCTGTTCTCATGCCGCCGCCTTTCCCATCCGGGAATCGGCGCGTTCGAGGCGAGCCTTTCGGATGATCTCGATGAAGGCGTCCTCCATCGTCGGCTGGCGGCCATCGACCTCGGGCGCATGGGCACGGATTTCCGCCGGCGTCCCCTCGGCGAGACTGATGCCCGCGTCCATGATCACGATGCGGTCGCAATATTCCGCCTCCTCCATGAAGTGGGTTGTGACGATGACCGTCACCCCCTGTTCGGAAAGGGCGGAGATCCGTTCCCAGAATTCGCGCCGCGCACGCGGATCGGCGCCGCTTGTCGCTTCGTCGAGAAAGAGGATATCCGGTTCGTGAAGCAGGGCGGCCGCCATGGCAAGCCGTTGCTTGAACCCGCCCGGCAGTTGCCCACTGGGAAGATCCGCCAGACTTGCGAGATCGAACTGCGCCTTCGCCCATGCGATGCGCTCTCGTCTCAGCTTGCCCGACAGCCCATAGGCACGGGCGAAGAAATCGAGGTTTTCGTCGACCGAAAGGTTGCCGTAGAGGGAAAACTTCTGCGCCACATAGCCGAGCTTTCGGCGGGCGGAGGCGCGGGCGGTGCGAAGGTCTCCACCTGCCACGCGCAGCGTGCCGGATGTCGCCGGCAAGAGGCCGCAGAGCATACGGAACGTCGTGCTCTTGCCCGCTCCGTTCGGCCCGAGCAGGCCAAAAATCTGCCCCGGCAGCACTTCGAAGCTGACATGATCGACCGCGGTGAAATCCCCGAACTGGCGCACGAGGTCATGCGCCTCGACCGCAAAGCCGTCGGGCACCGGCCGGTCGCGACCGAGCGCGACCGTGACATCCTGTCGTTCGCCCGCAGCGGCGCTGAAGAGAACCATGAAGCCGTCCTCGAAACAAGGCTCGACCGGATGGATGCGAAGGGCGACACCGTCGATTTCGAATTCGGGAGAGGCCGCCGCATCGAGCACAAGACGAACCTCTCCGGCCTGGGGAACAGCGTCGACCACGCCCGGTTCACGGGAGAGCCGCGTCTGCAAACCGCGAGCGCTCATCGCTTGGGGCACCTCGACCCGATGAACCCGGCCCTGTGCGACCGCCGTGATTTCCGAGGGATGGCCGCTCGCCAGCACGGCCCCTTCGTGCATGACCACCGCGCGGTCGCAAAACTGCGCCTCGTCGAGATAGGAAGTCGCCACGACCACCGTGAGCCGGTCTTCCCTGACCAGTCTCAGCACGATCTCCCAGAGTTCACGGCGCGAGAGCGGATCAACGCCGACCGTGGGCTCATCGAGCAGGAGGAGTTCCGGAGAGCGGACCAGCGTGCAGGCAAGACCGAGCTTCTGCTTCATCCCGCCGGAAAGCTTGCCGGCCAGACGCCCGTTGAAGCGGCCGAGGTCCGTCATTTCCATCAGCCGGGCATAGATACTCTTCCGCTCGGCTGTCGGGATCCCGTGCAGATCCGCATATAGATCGAGGTTTTCCTGAACCGTCAGGTCTTCGTAGAGGCCGAACTTCTGGGGCATGTAGCCGATCCGCTCCTGCACGGATTGCGGATTGTCGGCGACCGGCTTGCCGAAGACATCGAGACGGCCGCCGTCGCATGTCATCAATCCGGTGACAAGGCGCAGCAATGTCGTCTTGCCCGCCCCATCCGGCCCGACCAGCGCCGTCAGCGTTCCCGCTTCCGCAGCGAAGGACACACCGGAAAGCGCCCGCACGCGTTCGCCGGTCTTGCGCTCGAAGGCCTTGGCGACCCCCTCTGCGACAATCACCGGCACGGATGCGCTATCCGTCACGGCCGCGCTCCCTCGCCCACCTCGCCATTTCCCGCTTCCGCAGCGAGGCTGACCGTTGCCGGCATCCCGAGCCTCAGCAGGTTTTCGGGATCCTCAATCAGCACCCGCACCTCGTAGACGAGACTGGAGCGTAGTTCCTGGGTCTGCACCGCCTTGGGTGTGAATTCGGCGACGGGAGAAATGAAGCCGATCGTGCCCGCAAAGCTCCGGCCGGGAAAACTGTCGACCGTGATGCGGGCGGTGAGCCCTTCGCGCACAAGGCCAAGCTGGTTTTCCGAGACATAGGTTCGCACCCATTTGCGATCGGGCAGCGCCAGGGAAATCACGGCGCGCGTCGGTGCGGCAATCTCGCCGGGTTCCATCAGCCGCGACCGCACGACGCCGTCAGAAGGTGACTTGAGTTCGGTATCCGACAATTGCTGTTCGAGCAGCGCAAGCGCCGCGCGCGATCCGGCAAGCTGGGCTTCCGCCTGGTCGATCTTCTCCTTGCGCGGTCCGGCCACGAGCAGATCGAGCGTCCGTTGACTGGCAATCGTCTTCGCTGCGGCGATTTCGGCGACAGCCTTCGCCTGATCGAGTGCCTGCTGGCTGACGGTCTGGGACTGCTTCAGCTGGACACTGCGGTCATATTGCGCCTTGAGATTGGCTGCCTCGGTCTGAGCCGCCACGAGATTGGCCTCCGCTTGGGCGATTTCCTCCGGCCGGCTGCCACGCTTCAATTCATCCACCACCGCCTGATTATAGGCAATCTGGGCCTTGGCTTGATCGATCTGCGGCCGGATATGGCTGCCATCGAGCCGGGCGAGAACCTGACCCGTCACGACGCCGTCGCCCTCTTCGACGAGCACCTCGGAAATCCGCTGGCTGGAATTGAAGGCGAGATCGGCCTGATTGAACTCAATGTTGCCATAGAGCGCGAAGGCCTCGGGAACGGCCGAGGTCCTGTAATAATACCAGCCTGCGACACCCGCGACGGCGGCAAGGACGATGAGGATGACGAATTTACGCATCTGCGGCCCTCCTGGCTCGATACCGGGATAGGTCCAGCAGCAAGAAAAGTCAAATTCAAATTTAAATTTTACTTTCTTCCGCACATTCGCTACCTTGCGCGAAAAGAAGGAACCGACATGAAGCAGACGACAAGGCGGCGGCGGGACGACGGCGCCACGACCCGTGATCAGATTTTGCAGGCGGCCGCCCAAATTTTCGCGGATCAGGGCGTCGACCGGGCGACCGGCAAGGAGATCGCCGAACGCGCCGGCACCAATTCGGCGGCCGTGAACTACTATTTCGGCAGCGTTCGCGGCCTCTATGAGGAAGTTCTGATCATGGCGCATGATCGCCTGATCAGCCTCGATAGCCTGGCCATGATCGCCGGGAAGGACATGCCGCCGCAGGAAAAGCTGGCGCATGTCATGGACACCGCCGTCAGGATGCTGCTCGACGGCGATGGCGAGGCATCGCTCATGCGGTTGCTCATCCGCGAGATCCTGTCTCCATCACCCGCTTTCGAGATCCTGAAGCAAAAAGCGATCCTGCCGAAAAAGCAGATCATCTCGCGCATCGTCGCCGACATGCTCGGCCTGCCCCTCGGGCATCCGGCGATTGCCCCGGCGACGATCGGCGTTGTCGGACCGTTTCTGCTTTTGCTGGTCGGGGAAAAGACGGTGATCCCGGCATTGTTTCCCGCACTTGCCGGGACCAAAGACGATCTCGCAGCGCTGACAGGCTACATGAAGACGTTCACGCTCGGCGGTCTCGCAGCACTGGCACAGGCCACAAAAGCCGATCCACCGGTACGCTAGTCACCACGTTCGGACCTGCGAAAAGGAGAACAGGCCCGCCCCATTGCCACTGGCTGGGCAAGCCCCCATATTGCAGCGCAGCATAAGCGGCTGCAGCAAGTGCGCGGTTTGTCAAATTGCCGACTTCCGTCCCGGACCGATCCGTGGGGATTTCGGTTTGGTTCGGCTTCGCTATACTGCCATCATGGCGCTCCGGCACGGTTTCGTGCTGCCGTCACGCTCGCGGATTATGGATTGCGTCCGGTTGAAGATCAGCATCACAAGGATTTCGCATGTCGAGGGGAAGCATGACCAGAACGGCAGGCCCGGCATTCACCAATATCGACACGGCGCTCTCGGCCATCGGTTTCGACGAGGGAACAGAGGCCGAGGCCTTCAACGCTCTGACCCGCATGAACGAGGCGCTGATAGCTCCGATGACTGGAGGCATCTCGCCCGCCGCCCTGACGCTTGCGGTATTCGACTGGGCGCTGCATCTCGGCATGGCGCCAGGCAAACGGCTCGAACTCGTACACAAGGCGCTACGCAAGACGAACCGGCTCGCAGTGCATCTGGCCGCCTGCGCCGTCGATCCCGAAACTCCGCCATGCATTGAGCCCCTGCCGGGCGACGAGCGCTTCTCGGGCGAGGGTTGGCAGCATTTCCCTTTCAATGTGATGGCCCAGACCTTCCTCCTGAACCAGCAATGGTGGCACAATGTCACCAATGACGTGCCGGGCCTCACTCCGCATCATGAAGACGTTATCTCGTTTGCGACCCGCCAGATTCTCGACGTCTTTTCACCCTCCAACTTTCCTCTCACCAATCCGGAGGTGATGAAGAAGGCCTGGGAAACGGGAGGCATGAACTTCGCCGAGGGGATCCAGAACTTCATCGAAGACGCCAATCGCGAACTGACCAAACAGCCGGTCGCCGGAACGGAGAACTTCGTGCCCGGCAGGACCGTCGCGACAACGCCCGGCCGCGTCGTCTACCGCAACCGCCTGATCGAGCTCATCGAGTATTCACCGGCAACGGATACGGTTCATGCGGAGCCCATATTGATCGTCCCGGCCTGGATCATGAAATACTACATACTCGATCTCTCGCCGCAGAACTCGCTGATCCGCTATCTGGTGAGCCGGGGCCATACGGTATTCTGCATTTCCTGGCATAATCCGACGGCGGCCGACCGCGATCTCGGCCTGGACGACTATCGCCGCCTCGGCGTGATGACGGCGCTCGACGCCGTCAACGCGATCGTCCCGGGCCGCAAGGTGCATGCCACCGGCTACTGCCTTGGCGGAACGCTGCTCGCGATTGCCGCTTCGGCCATGGCCCGCGCCAAGGACGATCGGCTCGCTTCGGTCACACTCCTCGCGGCCCAGACCGACTTTACCGAGCCCGGAGAACTCGCCCTCTTCATCGACCACAGCCAGCTGCATTTCCTCGATAGCATGATGTGGAATCGCGGCTACCTTTCCGCCGACCAGATGGCCGGCGCCTTCCAGCTCCTGCGCTCGAACGACCTCGTTTGGTCGCGCATCGTCCATGACTACATGATGGGCGAGCGCACGCCGATGATCGATCTCATGGCCTGGAACGCGGATTCGACGCGCATGCCGTTCCGCATGCACGCCGAATATCTCCAGCGCCTCTATCTCGACAACGAGCTCGCCGCCGGCCGCCTGATGGTCGATGAGCATCCGGCCGCGCTTCAGAATATCCGCGTACCGGTCTTCGCCGTCGGCACCGAACGTGATCACGTGGCGCCCTGGAAATCAGTCTACAAGATCCACTACCTGACCGATACCGACGTGACGTTCGTGCTCACCAGCGGCGGACACAATGCCGGGATCGTCAGCGAACCCGGGCACGCACACCGCCATTTCCGCACCACGACCAAATGCGCTACCGACCCCTGTATCAGCCCGGAAGAATGGGTCGGCGAGACCGCAGCCATGGAAGGTTCCTGGTGGCCCGCATGGTCCGACTGGTTGACCTCGCACTCATCGCCAGAGAAGGTAGCGCCGCCACCGACCGGCGCAGGCGATCGCGGCTATCCACCGCTCGACGCCGCTCCCGGCACATATGTTCTTGAGAAATGAGACCGGCAATGGACCAGACGCTCCTGACCAACCGCACCTTCGACGAAATCGCCATCGGCGAAAGTGCCGCGATCGTGCGCAGCATCGGCCGCGCCGACATCGATCTCTTCGCGACTGTTTCCGGTGATTTCAATCCCGCCTATCTCGATACGAAATTCGCCGAAAGCGCTGTCTCCGGCCATATCATCGCCCACGGCCTGTGGACGGCTGGCATGATCTCCGCCGTCCTCGGCACGAAGCTGCCGGGCCCGGGCAGCACCTATCTCAGCCAGGATCTGAAGTTCCAGAAGCCGGTCTCCCCGGGCGACACCATTACCGCGACAGTTACGGTCACTGAAAAACGCCCCGAAGGACATATCGTGATCCTGGACACGCGTTGCGTGAACCAGAACGGCGAGGAAGTGCTGGCCGGTACCGCCACCGTGACAGCTCCCTCGGAACGCATCGAATGGCAGCGCACGGTCCTGCCGCCCGTGACCATCCAGCGCCATGACCGCTTCGAAGCCATCGTCAAGGAGGCTCGCGGCCTTCCGCTGGTGAAGACCGCGCTGGTCCACCCCTGTTCGCCGGAATCCATATTAGGCGCGGTCGAAATCCGGGACGAGGGTCTGCTCGATCCGGTGCTGATCGGACCCGAAGCGAAGATCCGCGCGGCAGCAGCGGCAGCCGGCGTGTCGATCGACGGATTCGAGATCATCTCCGTCGAGCACAGCCACGCGGCGGCGGCCCGTGCCGTCGAACTGGCGGTTGCGGGCAAGGTCGGGACCCTGATGAAGGGCAGCCTGCACAGCGACGAACTGCTCTGCGCCGTGGTCGCGGCGGGCTCGGGGCTGAGGACAGAACGGCGCGTCAGCCATGTTTACGTCATGGATGTGCCCGCTTATTCCAAGCTTCTGGTCGTCACAGACGCGGCGATCAATATCGCACCCACCCTCGACCACAAGCGGGAC
>JBAYTX010000050.1:0-26454 GCA_041675415.1 Rhizobium sp.
GGTCAACACCTACGAAGGCACGCATGACATCCATGCGCTTATCCTCGGCCGCGCCCAGACCGGCTTGCAGGCCTTCCAATAAGGCCTCGCAGTCAAATGGACAAAGAAGGCCGCGCCGGAATTTTCGGCGCGGCCTTCTTTTTTTCATGGGGCATGCTGCCTAGAGATCCAGCACCAGTTGCGGCTGGCCATTCGAGGTCCGGCGTGGCGAGACGCCGTTGCCGTCGATCGTCGCGGTCACCCGCTGACGGAAAGCCGAGAAGCTCTCGAAAGTCACGACATCGACGGGTTCGTCGAAGTGCAGCACGATCTTGTAGTAGCTGCTCTGCGCGAGTTTCGACAGCGCAAGAACCCGCCCCCGGAACTGCTGTCCGAGATAGCGTCCCTCGACGATTGCCCCGACGACGACGGGCGCCTTCTCCGCGTTGTCCGAGCGGGCGGCAAGCGCTGCAATCGTGTTCCAGTCGCGCGCGCCGTGGCTTTTGGCAACGAGTTCCAGCGCCGCGCTGTGGCTGAGCGGCGAGCCGCCGCCGGCCATGGCGTCGCGCAGACGCCGAGCCTGGGATTTCAGTTCATCAATGCTAAGTGTGGCCATGGTCATGGCGAGCCTCTTCCAGTTGTGCATGACGCAAGGAACAAAAGGGTGCCCGCATTGCCCCATTTGCGCATGCGCTGAATGGGCTTTTCGTCAGAAGGGAGGACTTCACCAAGGGCTTTCACCCGCGGGCGGCCGGCGCCTCAACCGGGGCCAGATATGGGGCGGCACCATTTTCCTGTCAAGGCCCTCCGGGATTCCAGCCCGAGCGGGCGGGGACGCGACCACCATCGCCCGGAACGAGCAATTTAGGAATGGCGTTGAGGAAACGTCAGTAAAGTTGCGCTAAATTGGGACCCTGAAATCAATCCAGGGAGGGTGAAATGCCCTTGCAGATCATACCCGACGCGAAAAAAGACATCCCACAGGACAAAATCTACGAGAAATTTACGATCAACCGGCCCGGCAAGATCATCTTCGTCGGCCATCATCTGAGCACCAAGACCACCATACGGTGCCTGATCCGGACGATCTCGCTCTATGGCGCCGAGCTCGAACTCAGCCCACACACACCCGTGCCCGAGCATTTTTTCCTGGAAGTCCTCGGCATTCATGATCAGATCGGCTGTACGTTCATCCGCCGGGAAGCGGAAAAGGTGACCGTCGGCTTCAATATGCTGATCGACCCCGAATTCCTGCACCATGTGGTGCGGCTTTCATTCGAGCTCTGACGCTGCATCCGCCGGAAGCGTCCCCGGCACCAACGCCGGGGCGCTCGAGCGATCGCCGGGACCTGCCCTTATTTCGCGGCGGCCAGGTGCTGCTCGATCTCAGGAACGGTCAGCTTGACCAGATCCTTTGCAAGCTCGGCGTGGATGACCCCTTCGGGCAAGGATTCCAGCTCGGGACGGAGGACACCGAGGGCCTTGGGTGGGGCGACGAGGATCATCGCCTTGATCTCGTGGGCCTCCACCAGTTCGGCGACCTTCCTGGCGATGTCCTTCAGGAAGTCCGTTTCGGCCTGTTGGTGCCAGTCGGTTTCTTCCATCGCGCTTCTTTCGCTGCCCTGCGATTGATGGACACGGCCAGGACGGTCGGAACCGATATCGCGCGTCGCTTCATCGGAATGAGACATGTGATCGACGACGGTGAGATTGACGAGATCGGCATCTCCGTCATTGCGCAAAAACAATGCCTTGGCGCCGTCGCAGACGATCACCCAGGATTTGCGACCAATATCAAACCGGCTCATATGTCCATCTCCTCGATTGCGGGGCCATTCGATCCCCATTGTTTCGATAGTAGGCGTGTCGACCGGCCTCTTCAAGTGAAGCCGTCGACGCAAGACGTCTATTGCGGCCCCATGCCCAGTCTTTTCACCGTCGGCTCGTCGAGCGGAAAATGATCGATCGAGGGGCCTCCCTCGATCGCATGGCCCGCCTCGGATATACCGTCGCCGTTCCGGTCGACGAAGCCTTCGGCTTCTTCATCGAAATCGTCGTACCGGTTGCCATGACTGCCATCGTCCCAACGGTTTGATCCGGGTTTCAGGTTTGCAAGTACGCTCTGAAGCATGGCCTCTCGCGCGGACCTATTGCTGCGCAACTGCTGCTTGACGGCCTCGGGGTAAGGCAGACTGTCGATCACACCGGTGAGGTCGTCGACCGTCAGCTGGCGGCCGGACGAGTCAAACGCATTCACGCCGTTCCTCGCCATGTCGTTGAGCGTCAGGAGATTGTCCGCCGATGGCTCGACCATCGGGTTCTGGCTCCCGATCCGGATACCGAAGACCCTGTTCGAGGTAACGGTGTTGCGGGCAGCGAGATTGTTGACCGAACTAACGATGAAGATGCCGGTCTCGTTGTCCGTCACTGTATTCGCGCTCAATTCGTTCCTGTTGGACTGGCTGAGGAATATACCGGCGCCGAGATTGTCGAAGGACCGGTTGCGGACGACGAGACTATCCTCAACGCTGCACAGGATATAGATGCCGCTGCCGATCGCCTCCCGATCGATCACGCCGACGCCGGATAGGCCGAGACTGGCGGCGACAGCCTTCTCCATCAGTTCCATCTGCGCGGCGTCGTGCTTTCGCTCGATCCCTGTCGCGTGGACGACATTGTCCTCGATGGTCAGACGGCGGCTGTGCCAGGTGGCGGTAATGCCGAAACTGCCATTGCCGCGCACCTCGTTGCGGGAAACGAGGAGGTCCTCGCTGCGTTGCGCCCTGGCATTGTCCTCGGCAATCCTGGCGACCGAGGCCGGATCGCCGAGCGTGGCGAAGGGCGAACGGCGCTCTCCGTGCAGAACATCGATGGAGATACCGGTTTCGTTACGCAGGATCGTGTTGCCGAGGATTCGATGTTCGCGGCCTCCGAAGATGGCGATGCCGTCGCGGGCATTGTCTTCTATCAGAGACGTCTCGACGGTCGTGCCCTTTGCGCCCAGCATCACGATGCCCCAGTCATTGCCTGAAAGATGCAGGTTGGCGAGTCTTGCATCATCGGCTTCGATCCGTACACCGGCATATCCCCAGAACAGGAAAGGATCGTCCTCCCTCCCCGAATTCCTGAGCGCCAAATTCTCCACGACGACACCCGGTGCATTGACCGTCAGCACCGAGCCCCGGCTTTCGCCGTCCAGCACCGGGCGGTCCGCCCCCGACGGCATGCCGCGAAGGGTGATCCGGCGGTCGATCGTGAAGTTGCCAAAATAGGAACCTCCGGGGATCTCGATCACATCTCCATCGCGTGCGGCGGAAAGTGCGTCCTGCAGTTTTTCGAAGGCCGCGCCCGTGGTCGCATTGCGAATCGCGCCGACGGCTGCTTCAGCCGCCTCATCGCCGGTGCCGCCGACAGCAAGGAGGACGCCGATGGCGATAGCCATGCCATGTAAAAGTCGGCGCATATCAACATCCCCCACTCCTGATTTGACCAAAGTTAGGTCACGGCGGGCATTGAAACATTGATCCCGATCAAGTCTGGCTGGCGTGCGCGCTTCGCCCGATGGAATCGTCGGCTATTGAAGCTGGCAGCCCGAAACGGCGAGACATGCGCCGAGAACCCCGCAGGCCGCCAGTGCCAGCGCCGATGATACAGCCGGATCGAGTACCCCGGCTTTCACAGCTGCCTGAAGCGGGAAGCGATCGACTACCGTTCCTCCGGGGATCGGGTGGCCGCTATCGCCTATACCGTCGCCATTGGCATCCTGAAAGCCTTCGGAAGCCTCGTCGAAATCGGAAAAATGGTTGCCGCGTGTTCCGTCATCCCATTGGTTCGGGCGTGATAGATCGGACGTACCGACCTTTCCGCCCTTGGGTGTTCCCTGGACGCGCGGCGGCGCGGTATCGCGCCCGGACGTATCGTAGGCATTGATGCCGTTGTCCTTGAGGTCGTTGCCCGACAGCAGGTTGAGAACCGGTGGTGGGTTTGTGGCAAGACCGCGTTCGAGCCTGATGCCGGTGCCCTTGTTGCCGGTCACGACATTGCTTGCTATCCGGTTTGCCGTCGAACCGAAGAAACCGATGCCGACGTCGTTCGCCGTTACGATGTTTGTCATCACGGCATTTTCATAGGCCGTGTCGAGCAGAATGCCGTGGCTGTCGTTGCCGGTAGCGCGGTTAGCCTCGACCCGGTTTTCGTGGGCATCGCAGATCAATCCTATGCCGTAGCCGCGGATCGTCTCGGACGAACCGAAAACGAAGGGCGGATTGCTGAGCGGCACCGGCGCGCCGCCATTGCCCGCCGCTTCGTTTTCCAAAACCCGCACGCGCGTAGCGCTGCCGATGCTGATTCCCGTGTGTCCATTTTCCGATACGGTGTTGCCGCTGATCTCGATATCGGCGGACATTGCCTGCTCGAGGCTGCGCGTTTCCTCCGTGATCAGGACATCGCCCGCCAGCGGCCTTAGTGCCGTCATCATGCCCGGCGGAAAGACCACGCTGCCGACAGAAATTCCGCCATAGGCATTGGCGTCGACCCTGTTGCCGCGGATTGAGCCGTTTCGGCTGTTGAGGATCATGACGCCGCCAAACCGATTGTCGGCTATCTCATTACTCTCGATGGTGAAATCGTCTCCGGCGCGCACGAATATACCGTAATGGCAGCCGGTAATCCTGCTGTTCGAAATCACCGCCCCACCGGCGCGGACCATCACGCAGGCTTCTTCCGAATAGGCCGAAAACACCCCGAACTTCAGGCGGCGCGCGGCGGATGCCGTGATATCCAGCCCGTCGATCGTCACACCGGCGGCGGTAATCGTGATCGCCGATGGCCCTTTGCCGCCTTCAAGACGTGGCTTTCCGGCGCCCGCGTCGAAGCCGCGCAGCGTCAACGGTTTGCCAACCGTCAGCGTCTCCGGATAGCTGCCGCTGTCGATCTCGATGACGGCATTGTCGGGTGCGGCATCAATCGCTGCCTGTATCGTCGCGAAGGTGCCGTCGGAACCTCTGATGCGAACCGCCGCGCCCGCATCTGCTGCAATCGATGCAGCCAGCAACACAGCTACGCCGGTCAGGGTCATCAGTCGAACCATTATTCACCCTCCTCATACGGCCACGACAGCCGTCGCCCCACCTAGGCTAGTTCAGAGAAGAGCACCTTACAACCGAGCCCAAGGCCGTCGCTTCCGGCCAAAGATCGATGTCTTTAAAAATTTAGCGTTCCAATTGACCGCAATACAATGCTTTTCCGGCAGCCTCCCCCTCAAGCGCCAGTCGACGAGCGCAACAGGGGGTAAGCGATGCAGGACGCAACACATCTGGCGAGAGTCCGATCGGAAATGTACGAGCGCAAGTTCGAGCGATTCTATGTCCGCCGTCCGGCGCGCATCATGGCCGTCAGCCCCGGCCTCAGCGGCATCACCATGCGCAGCTGCGAAGTAGTGGATATCTCCCAGGGCGGCGCGGCGCTGGAGATCACCACGACCATCGGTCTTTCCTCCCACTATTACCTTCAGGTCATCGGACTGGCCGACCGGATCGGTTGCGCCGAGGTCTATCGCAACGGCAGCCGCGTCGGCGTGAAGTTCATCAGCATCATACCCGAGCATGTGCTGCACAATATCGTGCGCGCGGACTTCATGCTGGGCGACAAGCTGCAAAAGCAACCCGGACGCTAGGACACGCCTTCAACGGTGCTCCCGACACTTGCGTCCGGCGCGATTGCCCCTATTGTGTGCGCGTTTCGCAACACGCCCAGGAATGACATCTCCATGACCGCCTTTTCGCGCTTCACCCCGTTGATCAGCGCCCTGCCCTCCACCGTTCCCTTTGTCGGCCCCGAAGCCATCGAACGCCAGCGTGCGTGCCCCGTCAGGGCCCGCATCGGCGCCAATGAGAGCGGTTTCGGACCGGCGCCGTCCGTGCTCGCCGCCATCCGGGAAAAGGCAGGCGAAATATGGATGTACAACGATCCGGAGAACTACAGGCTGAAGACGGCGCTTTCGGCCCATCTCGGCACGCGGCCGGAAAACATCGCCGTCGGCGAAGGGGTCGATGACCTGCTAGGCCTGATCGTCCGCATGGTGATCGAGCCGGGCATGCCGGTGGTCACGTCCTTCGGCGGCTATCCGACCTTCAATTTCCACGTGAACGGCTTCGGCGGGCGGCTGGTCACCTTGCCCTATGTCGACGACCGGGAAGACCTCAGCGGATTGCTCGCGGCGGTGAAGCGGGAAAACGCACCGCTCGTCTATTTCGCCAATCCCGACAATCCGATGGGAAGCTGGTGGGATGCCGAAACCATCGTGTCCTTCGCCAGGTCCCTGCCGGAAACCACCCTGCTCATTCTCGACGAGGCCTATTGCGAGACTGGACCGGCCAGCTCCACACCGCCGATCGCCGATCTGATCGACCTGCCGAACGTGCTCCGCATGCGCACCTTCTCGAAGGCCTATGGTCTTGCCGGCGCGCGCGTCGGATATGCGATCGGCACGCCTGGAACGGTTCTGGCCTTCGACAAGATCCGCAATCATTTCGGTATGCAGCGCCTTTCGACGGAAGCGGCCCTGGCGGCTCTGGCAGATCAGACCTACCTTGCCGAAGTCCTGGGCCGGATTGCCGCGGCCCGGGAGCGCATCAGCACGATTGCGCGGGCGAACGGCCTCTCGCCGCTCGTCTCCGCCACGAACTTCGTCGCCGTCGATTGCGGGCGCGACGGAACCCATGCCCGCGCGATCGTCGACGGTCTGATGGAATACGGCGTCTTCATCCGCATGCCGGGGGTGGCGCCGCTCAACCGCTGCATCCGTATCAGCGCCGGCCTGCCCGCCGACCTCGACCTGCTCGAGGAAAGCCTGCCCAAGGTCCTGAAATCGCTCTGACAACGGACAAATGAAAAAGAACCGCGCCGGCCTTGTTCCTGCCGGTCGCGGTTCTCATGTGTTGGCCAAGGCCCCGTCCAAAGGTTCCCCGCCACGCTCCCCTCTCCCAGGGTTTTTGTCAGGTTTCTATCCGGACGCCGTCCGGAGCAATATCATGTGCACGCTCAGTGCATCGTCATCCATTCGCGGGCGGCGCGGAGTGCCGCTGCAAGATCCGATTTGCTCATCGTCAGGGCGAGATCGGCGCGAAGCTCGGCAGCACGTTCGCAGCCCTTGATGGCGGCGATGTTCAGCCACTTGTGCGCCGAGACCAGGTCGGTATCGCAACCGCGGCCGGTCGCATACATCAGACCCATGTCGCAGAAGACGTCAGCGCGGGTTTCGCCACCCATGGTGGCCATTTCGGAATTCTGGATTTCAAAGCGTGCCATCGGTTTTGTCCCTGTTTTGCCTGTCGGTTCAAACTGTCCCTGTTTTGCCCCTTTCGAGGCACCTTCCAGATCCTGCCGTCTATCGCGGCCTGTTGTAGATCCTTCCGGTCCGGCGGGTTGATCCCTGCTCGTTTGATGCCCCAACAATGCCAAAAGCCTTTCAACACTCGCTTAAAATGCATGCTTAATTTGCGGAAAACAAAGTACAAATTCTTCGTAAACTTGGCTTTTCATTAATCATCACTACACCTGAAGATTAAGGAGATTTGCCGCAAATTTACGTCTTATTGAGAATTTCAAATAAACCGAACGCTAACCATGGAAAACACTTGCGCGTTCATGGCCTGCCCCGAAGCTCCGCATTTCCGGGCGAGATTGCCGCCGGAAATGGACTGAAACAGCTATTTACCTTTACGTTTGCGTAAGATATTTTCTCGACTGCTCAACTGGGCTATCGCGGTCCGCCAGCGCCGCCTAGGGGACACAACATCGGGAGGAAGATTTCACATGCGGATGATCGTATTTGCAGCAGCTTTGGCGCTCGGCGCCGTCTCGGCCCAGGCCGCCGAGCCGATCGAAGGAAACTGGAAGACCGCCAGCGGCGCCACCGCACAGATCGCCCCCTGCGGCGGCAGCTTTTGCGTGACGCTGAAGAGCGGTAAGCATGCCGGCAAGCAGATCGGCAAGATGGCCGGCGCCGGCGGCGCATACAAGGGCACCATCACCGATCCTGACGCCGACAAGACCTATACCGGTTCCGGCAGCGTTTCCGGCAATTCGCTGAAGATGAAGGGTTGCGTCATGTCCGTCTTCTGCAAGACCCAGACCTGGTCGCGCCTCTGAGCCATTGACGCTGGCCTAATCCGGCCATTGACCTCACAATGAACCATCCGCGGGGCGTCTCGCGGATGGTGTTTCCTCTTCCGCAGACTGCTTGCAGCCATCTCTAGCCGATCGCCGCCCGCAGTCTCGGCGTGGCGAAATCGAGAAATGCCCTGAGCTTCAGCGGCACCGGCCGGCGCGGCGGATAGACAAGATGCACGGGTGCCGCCGGCTGTTCGAAATCCTCCAGCACCGCGACCAGCTCTCCCCCCGCGACAGCATGCGCCGCCTGATAGGCGAGCACACGCGTGACGCCGAGGCCGGCCGCGGCCGCGTCGACCGCGGCTTCGGCCGTATTGACCGAGAGCCGCGCATGAAGAGGCACGGAAAACGGTCGCTTGCCGTCCATGAAGGTCCACTCGCGCAGCGCCGATATGCCCTCGAAGGTGATGCAATCGTGAGCGGCGAGGTCGCGCGGATGTTCCGGCCTTCCGCGCCGCGCCAGATAGTCGGGGCTGGCATAGACCGTGCGCCTTATGCCGCCTAGCCGCGTCGCAATCAGGGTGCTTTCCGGCAGGTTCCCGATCCTGAGCGCCAGGTCGATATGATCGTCGGTCAGGTTGACGACGCGGTCGCCAAGGATCAGCCGGAGGTCGATCTCCGGATAGGCCTTCAGGAATTCGACGACAACCGGCAACACATGCAGCCGGCCGAACACGATTGGCGCCGTCATCACGAGTTCGCCCTTGGCGACCGTGAACTCGCCGGCCGCCAGGCGCTCCGCCTCCTCCACACGCGCCAGGATCTCGCGCGCAGCCTCCACGTAGGCGCGGCCGGCATCCGTGAGCGAGATGCGCCGGTTGGTGCGCACGACGAGCCTCGAGCCGATATGCACCTCGAGTTCCGCCACCTTGCGGCTGACGGTCGCCAGCGGGCTGCGCAGGTGGCGGGACGCCGCCGAGAGGCTGCCCTGGTCGACGACGGCGAGAAGGACGCTCATCGCGTCGAGCCGGTCCATTTCGCTTCCTTCCGATTTTCGAGAGGCTGACTACAGATTCCGCAGTCTATCCTCCAAAATTCGGCATGAGTAAAGATCATGGCGCTCCACCACCTCCATGTCTTGAGAAGGAACCGCCATGAAGCTCTACCACAATCCGCTCTCCGGCCACGCGCACCGCGCCCAGCTCTTTCTGTCGCTGCTCGGCGTGCCGCATGAACTCGTGCATGTGGATTTCGCCACCCGCGCACACAAGGAGCCCGATTTCCTCGCCATCAACGCCTTCGGCCAAATCCCTGTGCTCGACGACGACGGCGTCATCATCAACGATTCCGCCGCGATCCTTGTCTATCTCGCCAGGAAGTTCCAGCGCACGGACTGGCTGCCGGAAGACGCGCTCTCGGCCGCCAGGGTGCAGAAATGGCTGTCGGTCGCAGCCGGCGAGATCGCCTACGGCCCGGCCGCGGCACGGCGCGTGATGATCTTCAAGGCGGACGTGAAGACCGACGAGATGATCGCGCGGGCGCACCACATTCTCTCGCTGATCGATGCAGAACTCGCGCGGCGCGATTTCATCACCGGGGAACGGCCAACCATCGCGGACCTGGCGCTCTACAGCTACATCGCCGCCGCACCGGAAGGAAATGTCGACCTCGCACCCTACGGCAATGTACGGGCGTGGCTCGCGCGCATCGAAGCTCTCGACGGCTTTGTTCCCTTCCAGAAGACCAGAGTCGGCCTAGCCGCCTGAGCCGGCTCGAACTGCGGCGCTTCCCGCACGGTCTCCCCCCATGGGGAGCGCCGCCGGTGCCGCTCGTCACGTCGGAGGACATACCATGTTCGACACTTTCCGGAATGCCGAGACGTCATGCTGGCACGAGGGTGAGCGGCGGCTTCAGCAGCTCGCCGGCGCGGCCGACAGGCTGGCGGCCATAGGTCCCAACGTGCTGCGCGCCTATCTCACGGAGCAGCACCGCGCCTTCTATCCGCTGCTGCCCTTCGTCGCGATCGGCGCCGTTGGCCGATCAGGGGACGCCTGGGCGACGCTGCGGGCCGGCCATCCCGGTTTCCTCCACTCGCCCGATCCTCTGGCGCTCGTAATCGACGCGCCGCGCGATGCCGCGGATCCCGCCGAGGCGGGCATGGAGGACGGAGACCGGATCGGACTTCTCGGCATCGACCGGATGACCAGACGGCGCAACCGGCTGAACGGCGAGGTCCGGCGCGCGGACGAACGGTCATTCGCCGTCAAGGTCGGGCAGAGTTTCGGCAATTGTCCGCGTTACATCCACGGCCGCGCATACACCTTCGCGCGCGATCTGGCGCGGCTCCCGGCGCTTCCGGCAACCGTGCTCGACCGGCTCGACGCGCGAGCGTGCCGGATCATCGCCAAGGCGGTGAGCTTCTACGTCGCGTCCTATGTGGACGCCGACCAGGGCGGCCGGCAGGTCGACGTCTCCCACCGCGGCGGTCCAGCGGGTTTCGTCCGGATGGACGATGATGGCGTCCTCACGGTGCCGGACTATGCCGGCAACCTGTTCTTCAACACGCTCGGCAACCTGATCGTCAATCCGCGCGCGGGCGTCACCTTCGTCGACGACGAGACCGGCGACATGTTGCAGATGACCGGCGACACGGAGGTGAGCCTCACGCCGCCGGACCTGCCCGGTTTCGAAGACGCCGAACGGTCCTGGCGCTTCCGGCCGCGCCGGATCGTCCTCCGACCCGACGCCCTGCCCTTGCGCTGGGCGCCGTCGGAAGGCGAATGAGGGCGGTCGCTTCCGCCACTTCACCGTGCGGCGCGGGCCGGCGCCGGACCGGAGACGCGCGGGCCCCGCGTGGACCATGGCGCGCGCTCAGCGCGCGTCCTGCACCTTCTTCCAGATCGCGAGCGTGGCCGCGCGCGGATCGTTCGTCCAGCGGATGCTGTCATTGGTGAAATCGAGGAGTTCCGTCGAACCGGCCTGGTGCTGCTTCCATTCCGGCAGCCCCTCGCCGTTCGGATCACCCGTCTTGCCGAAATTGACCCAGTAGCCGCTCGTCTTGCTCGCCATGTCGTAGTCGGTCTCGGCGGTGTTCGCCGCGCCGATAATCGCCTGTGGCACGCCCAGAGTATAGGGGATTTCCATGCCGTGAAGGGTTCCTGGCATGGTCGGCCGCTGGACTTCCGGCACATAGGAGAAACGGTAGTACCAGGTCGGCTGGCCGGACGTGGCGGCTAGGTCGGCCAGGTGGGCGGTCGGCTCCATCATCGTCATGTCGGCGAAGACCTGCACCTTCAACTCGTCGAGCGCCGTGGTTCCGTCCGGGTCGTAGGCGGCCGCGGCCGCCTGCGCCTCGGATCCAAACGTGGCGAACAGAGCCTCCTTGGTGTCCGCGACGCCTAGGCCGAGATCGCGGCTGTTCGCCCCGAGCATCAACGGCACCTTGTTCTGCCGCCCGGCCTCGAACGTCGCTTCCGGTGTCTCGGAGATGAATTGGCCGTCGATGATGGCCATCGCCATGCCGGGCACGGTCGTCTTGCGGGCGAGCGCCCCCAGCACTTCGGGGCCGCCGGCCCCGGCGACCAAAGTCTGAGGGGACAGGTCGCGCAGATCGCGCGCGGCGGCCTCGTCCGTGCCGTCGATGCCGAGCAGCTTCGCGTAGTCGAGCGCCGACTTTTCCGCCTCCTCAAGCGTCGACATCGGGATTTCGGACGACCGCCCGCCCGGCGTGCCGGGCGATTGCAGGATCGCGCGCTCGTAGAAACCCTTGGACATCGGTGAGACGAGGTGGGCGAGCACTGAGCCGCCACCGGCGGACTCGCCGAAGATCGTGACGTTGGCCGGATCGCCGCCGAAGGCGGCTATGTTGTTCCGCACCCATTTCAGCGCGGCCAGCTGGTCGAGATAGCCGTAGTTGCCACGCACCTCGCCCTCCCTCGCGAGCGCCGGATGGGCGAAGAAGCCGAGGCGGCCGAGGCGGTAGTTGATCGACACGCCGATCACGCCCTGGGCGGCGATCACCTGCAGCGGATAGATGTTGGCGCCCCCGCGCACCATGGCGCCGCCATGGATCCATACCATGACCGGCAACGGCCCGTCGGCGCCCGCCGGGCGGAACACGTTGAGCGTCAGGCAGTCCTCGGAGACGAATTCGATGTCGGGCTGGAAGCAGGACGGACCGTAGGTATCGGCCTGAAGCGTTCGCCGCCAGGATTTCACGGGCCGGGGAGCCTCCCAGCGCAGCTTGCCCACGGGCGGCGCCGCATAGGGAATGCCGAGCCAGGCGTCGACCTTGCCCTGGGTGGTTCCCTGCACCGCACCCCCCTCGACCTCCACGGGCGCGGGTTCGGCATGGGAAGTACCGGCGCTCGCCGTCAATGCGAGCGCAATCAAAACAGGTGCCAATTTCCTCATTTCATCCTCCCGAATAGATCCGCAAAGCACGACCGGGGAACCGACCGCCGCTGGCGGCCCGATCGCTCGGTCAAAAAAGGCTGCGTAGAAACATTCCGTCGCGACGGCCGCGGGATATGCTGCGCGCCGCCGGCGGCACTCGCATTTCGGGTAACGACGACATTATGCTCTCGCTTCGGTCCGCGTTCAACATGCCTGTTCTTCCCACGGATTTAGCTTGCCTCGCGTACCGCGGTCTGTCGTAAATTTGCAGTTGTCGCGGGAGACCGAGAGAATGTCGCACAGCCTGACCGAGGCGGAACGCTCCGCCCTGCTTGCCAACCGCTTCTTCGCCGACATGCCGGCGGAGGCGCGTGACGAGGTGGCGCGCCGGGGGCGCGGAAAACGCCTGGGGCCGGGCGAGCGCCTGTTTTCGAAGGGCGGTCCGGCGGACGGCGTCTATGCCCTGCTCACGGGATCGTTGCGCTACAGCACGGTTTCTCCCTCCGGAAAGGAGGCCGTTCTCAACATCCTCACGCCCGGCAAGTGGCTGGGCGACATCTCCGCCTGGGACGACGACGGTCGCACGCTGGATTGCACAGCGCTGGAACAGGCGGTGCTGATGCACCTCAACATGCGCGACTTCAACCACTTGCTCGACGGCCTTCCGGCGTTCGCGCGCATGCTGCTGAAGATACAGGGCGAGCGGATCAGGATGCTGCTCGCATGGAACGAGGCGCTGACGAAGCTCGACGCCGAGGGTCGTCTCGCCACACGGCTGCTCTTCCTGATGCAGTCCCACGGGGCCGGAACGGATCAACAAAGGATCGAAATCGGCCTCCGGCTGCCTCAGGAACTGATCGCAAGCCTCATCGGCACCACGCGCCAGCGCGTCAATCAGATCCTGCTCGCCTGGCAGGAACGAGGCATCGTCGAAGTTCGGAAACGGAGCCTGGTGATACTCGACGGGAAGGCGTTGAAGCGCATGGTCGACCTGTCGTCGCTGCCGTGAGGGCGAGAAGGCCCGACATTGCGGGCGGGCCATCGTCGAGATCGCGAATTCGGGCCGTGCGTCACCGCGCCCGCTGGTTGAACAAAACCTTCTTGGCCTCGTCGTCCTCGGCGATGTTCTTGCGGTGCTCGCGGCCGACGGCAATGCCACGCTCGACTGCCGGACGCGCCATGACCGTCTCGAACCAGCGCTTGAGGTTGGGGAAGTCGTCCAGGTCCTGGCCCTGGTTCTTGTGCGGTACGACCCAGCCGATCGAGGCGATGTCAGCGATCGAATATTCACCGGCCAGAAATTCGCGGTCGGCGAGCCGCCTGTTCATCACGCCGTAGAGGCGGTTCACCTCGTTGGTATAGCGGTTGATGCCGTATTCGATCTTTTCCGGGGCATACTGGCGGAAGTGATGCGCCTGGCCGGCCATGGGGCCGAGACCGCCCACCTGCCAGAACAGCCATTGATCGACCTCGACACGGGCACGCTCATCTGCCGGATAGAACTTGCCGTATTTGCGTCCGAGATATTGCAGGATGGCGCCGGATTCGAAGATCGAGATCGGTTTGCCGCCCGGGCCGTCGGGATCGATGATCGCCGGCATGCGGTTGTTCGGCGAGATCTTCAGGAACTCGGGGGCGAACTGCTCCCCCTTGCCGATATTGACGTAGTGGACTTCATAAGGAATGCCGAGTTCCTCGAGCATGATGGAGATTTTCCAGCCATTCGGCGTCGGCCAGTAATAGAGTTCAATAGGTGTAGCCATGCGACACGTCCTCAAATCGGATTGCGGATAATAACAGCGAGAATTCACATATCATTTCCGGCCGATCCGACCGGTACGCACTTCCCGCGCCTTCACAATCTGGGAGCCGCGGTCGCGAAATCAAGTGTGCACAATGGAATATCCGCCGCACAGCGATAACTTCTGCGTGACGGGCAAACCCCACGTGTCCTCCAACATGCAAGTGTCCTCCAACATGAATGCCAGATGAACCGCAACCTCAGCGGGCGTTCAGGACGGCTCTGCCATAACAGCATCATCGAACACGAACCACTGGGGAACCGACATGACCGCAACGCTCATCCACTCCGTCTCGGCCAGCTTCCGGATCGCCGTTCTGGCGGCATTGATCCTGGGCCCGCTTACCGCCCTAGGCATGGCCAAGTCCGAAGAGATCAAGGTCGGCAAGGCAGGCGCCGGTTTCGTCCTTTTCGTCAGCCTGCAGCGTCAGTCGATGAGCTGAAGATGGCCATGCGGTCCCAAGGCGAACCGGCAATACGCCCCAGACGAGCCGAACCTTTTTTGACCGCCCGGCCGCCCCGTCGTTTGCTTGTCAGCGAGTCCAATCTATAATGGCTCATGAACAAGCGAATCCCTACTCAGACTCCCATCAGTTTTGTAAGTCCGGAACCCTATGAGCCTCGGGTCTTCACGGAGGCAGGGCCTGCCGTGGAAGCGCTCGCGGCACTTTACGAACGCAATACCGCATTCCTGATCGATGCGTTTTCGGGCCTTGCCAAGGGCGGGCCGATTGCAGGGCGGTATCGCGCCTTCTATCCTCAGGTGAGTTTGGAGACGACCAGCTTCGGCCACGCTGATTCCCGTCTGTCCTATGGCCACGTCGCCTCCCCCGGCATCTACACCACGACGATCACCCGGCCGCAGCTCTTCCGCCACTATCTCGAGCAACAGCTCGCCCTGCTCATTCGCAACCATCAGGTTCCCATTGTGGTTTCGGAATCGTCGACGCCGATTCCGCTGCATTTCGCTTTCGGCGAAGGGGCCCATGTGGAGGCGGAGGCAAGCGGTCTCGCCGACATGTCGCTGCGCGACCTGTTCGACACTCCGGACCTCACGGTGACCGACGACGAGATCGCCAATGGCGAATACGATCCGCGGCCGGGTGAGCCGCAGCCCCTTGCCCCCTTCACCGCCCAGCGCATCGACTATTCGTTGGCGCGGCTGTCGCACTACACGGCGACCAGTGCGTCTCATTTCCAGAACTTCGTGCTGTTCACGAACTACCAGTTCTACATGGATGAATTCTGCGCTTTCGCTCGCAAACTCATGGCGGAAGGCGGCAGTGGCTACAGCTCGTTCGTCGAGCCGGGCAATGTCGTCACGCTTGCCGGCAAGAGCGAACCGGAGAGCGGCGTCCCGGTCGCCCGGCTGCCGCAGATGCCTGCCTATCACCTGAAGATGAAGGGTCATGCCGGGATCACCATGGTGAATATCGGCGTCGGCCCATCAAACGCCAAGACGATCACCGACCACATCGCCGTGCTTCGCCCCCATGCCTGGCTGATGCTCGGCCACTGCGCCGGACTGCGCAACAGCCAGCGTCTGGGCGACTACGTGCTGGCGCATGCCTATGTGCGCGAGGATCACGTTCTCGACGACGATCTGCCGGTCTGGGTGCCGATCCCGGCGCTCGCCGAAGTACAGGTCGCGCTCGAAGACGCAGTCGAGGAAATCACCGGCTATGAAGGCTTCGAGCTGAAGCGGATCATGCGCACCGGCACCGTCGCCACCATCGACAATCGCAACTGGGAACTGAGGGACCAGCGCGGACCGGTGAAGCGCCTGTCGCAGTCACGGGCCATCGCCCTCGACATGGAATCGGCGACGATCGCGGCCAACGGCTTCCGCTTCCGCGTTCCCTACGGCACGCTGCTCTGCGTTTCCGACAAGCCGCTGCATGGCGAACTGAAGCTTCCCGGCATGGCGACCGCCTTCTACAGGACGCAGGTCAGCCAGCACCTGCAGATCGGCATCCGCGCGTTGCAGAAGCTCGGCGCCATGCCGCCTGAGAAGCTTCATTCGCGCAAGCTCAGAAGCTTCTTCGAAACGGCTTTCCAGTAGGGCACGTACCGAACGGCAATGACGGCGGAAGAACCGCCGTCACCGGGCATCATTCCCCGATAATCACCGGTTCGCAGCGGACCGGAAAATTGACCGAATTGGCGATGAAGCACTTCTCGTGCGCATCGTGATGCAGCTTTTCCGCCAGTTCCGGATCGCCGGCCGAAATCGTCACGCGCGGCCTGAGCACGATGTCGGTGAAGCGTCCGCCCCCGTCCGCTTCCGTTATCATCGTGCCTTCGGCGCGGTCCTCGTAAGCAGTCACGACGACGCCGTTGACGGCGCAGAAATGCAGATACCAGAGCTTGTGGCAGGCTGAGACCGAGGCAACGAGAAGGTCCTCCGGGTTCCAGCGTTCGCTGTCGCCGCGAAAGGCCGGATCCGCCGAGCCGGGGATATCGGGCTTTCCCTCCACGGCGATCACGTGGTCCCGGCTATAGTCGCGATAGCCGGAGGTGCCGGTGCCGCGATTGCCGATCCAGGTGACGGTGGCTTTATAGTTGTGCTCGTGTCCTGCCATGAGCTTTCCCCTTACTCCTTGACGGTGTCGCGCAGATAGTCGAGCGCCTTGCGCAGAGTCTCGACCGTCTGGTCGACTTCCGAGCGCGAGATGATCAACGGCGGCGAGGCCAGCATGCGGTCGCCGGTGGCACGCAGGATCACGCCATTTGCGACGCACTGGTTGCGAACGATCGTTCCGATGTCGTCGGGCTTTTCGTAGCGGCGGCGGGTCGCCTTGTCGGCAGCGATCTGCACAGCACCCATCAAGCCGACGTTGACGACTTCCCCGACCAGTTCGTGATCGGCAAGCGAACGCCAGGCCTCAGTGAAATACGGGCCGATGTCGTCGCGAACGCGCTCGACCAGTTTTTCTTCCTCGATGATACGGATGTTTTCCAGCGCGGCGGCGGCACAGACCGGATGACCCGAATAGGTGTAACCGTGGTAGAAGTCTCCGAGCTCGTTGACCATGACTTCCGCCACCCGATCGCTGACGAGAACGCCGCCGATCGGCAGATAGCCGGACGACAGACCCTTGGCGATGGGCGCCAGATCGGGCTCGAACCCGTAATGCTGATGGCCGAACCACGAGCCGAGGCGGCCGAAGCCGCAGATCACTTCGTCGGCGACCAGCAGGATCTTGTACTTCTTGCAGATGCGCACGATCTCCGGCCAGTAGGTATCGGGCGGGACGATGACGCCGCCGGCCCCCTGGATCGGCTCGGCGACGAAGGCCGCGACATTCTCCTCGCCGAGTTCGAGGATCTTGTCCTCGAGTTCGCGGGCGACATTGAGGCCGAATTCAGCGGGCGTGAGGTCACCACCTTCGGCGAACCAGTAAGGCTGGCCGATATGGGCAATGCCGGCGATCGGCAGGTTGCCCTGTTCATGCATCCACTGCATGCCGCCGAGCGAGGCACCGGCGACCGTCGAGCCGTGGTAGCCGTTCTTGCGGGCGATCACCATGGTCTTGGTCTCGTGGCCGAGCGCCTTCCAATAGACGCGGGCCATGCGGAACCAGGTGTCGGAGGCTTCCGAGCCGGAATTGGTGAAGAAGACGTGGTTGAGCGTCGGCCCGGCATGGCTGGCAATCTTTTGGGCAAGCAGCGTGGTCGGCGGCGTCGTCGTTCCGAAAAAGGTGTTGTAGTAAGGCAGTTCCTGCATCTGCCTGTAGGCAGCTTCCGCAATCTCGTTGCGGCCATAGCCGACATTGACGCACCAGAGGCCCGCGAATGCGTCGAGATATTGCTTGCCGTTCGAATCCCAGATGTGCACGCCTTCCGCGCGCTGGATGATACGCGTGCCATCCGCATTGAGCTTCTTCATGTCCGAGAAGGGATGCAGGTGATGGGCGGCGTCGATGGCACCGAGATTGGAATGGGCGACGGGCTTCGTCATGGCAATATTTCCTTTTGCAAGCACAAGACCGGCGACGGGCAAGCCTGGAGGGCCTGTCCGCTGGGGTCTTGCTTCCTTGCCTGATTGAAAGGCGGAACGTTATCGGCTACGAACATGACCTTCCAAAATGCGTTTGGCAAGGGTGTCGATCAGCCGCCTCCCCGCCCCGGATTGCCTTTCAGCCATATCTAAAGAGAGCCCTTTTCATGACGAATGTTTCCCAGGCCGCCGAAGTCACCGCAGCCGATCCTTCCGCGCGCATAGAAGTACTGCTGGTCGGCATGAACGGCGACCTGCGCGGCAAGATGATCCCGATCAAGGCCGAGGACAAGGTCTGGAAGAACACGGTGCGCCTGCCGGCCTCGACCCAGTCGCTCGACATCTGGGGTGACGACAACGACGACATTACCCGCATCTCTCTGACGCTCGGTGATCCGGACGGGATCTGCATGGCCGACAGGAACTCGCTAACCTCGCTGCCCTGGGGGCCTGCCGGTTCCAAGCAGGTGCTCGCCACGATGCACACGCTGGACGGCAAACCGCATTATATCTGCCCGCGCGCAATCCTCGCCAATGTGCTGAAACGTTTCGAGGAACGGGGTCTGACCCCCGTCGTCGCCACCGAGCTTGAATTCTACGTCGTCGAGCCCGACTTCCGCGAAACCGGCAAGCCCATGCCGCCAAAGGCCCTGGTAATGGACGGCGAGGTCGAGGGCTTCCAGCTCTACGACATGCGCGCGACCGCCGCGATGGAGGATTTCCTCAAGACCGTACGCCGCTATGCCGATGACATGGGCCTGCCCGCCGACGCGACGACCGCCGAATTCGGCCCCGGCCAGTTCGAGGTCAATCTGCTGCACAAGCCGGACGCGATCGCTGCTGCCGACGACTGCATCTACCTGAAGCGTGTCGTCGACTTCGCCGCGCGCCGCCATGGGCTGAAAGCCACCTGCATGGCCAAGCCCTATGCCGATCAGGCGGGCTCGGGCCTGCATGTCCATGCCAGCATCATCGACAAGGACGGCAGGAACATTCTCGACGCCAAGGGCGGTGATCCGGTAAAGCTGAAGTCGATCACCGCCGGCATGCTGAAGACGATGCAGGATGCCCAGTTGATCTTCGCGCCGTTTGCCAATTCCTACCGCCGCTTCCAGCCGGGCTCGTTCGCGCCCGACAAGGTGGACTGGGGTTTTGGCAATCGCGGCACGGCGATCCGCATTCCGGACAAGGACGGCCCGGCTGCCCGCGTCGAGCATCGCGTCGCCGGCGCCGACGCCAATCCGCACCTGCTGCTCGCAGCAATCCTCGGCGGCATTCTGCTCGGGCTCGACGAAAACCTCGATCCGGGCCCGGTCACGACACCCGACAGCGCACCGGAAAATCCGGACATGCTGACGCATGATTTCCTGACCGCGGTCGACCGCTTCCGCTCCTCGAAGTTCATCGCCGACGTCTTCGGTGAAGAGTATCGCCGCATCTACGGCGACACCAAGCGCAAGGAAGCGATCACGTTTCTGCGCACCGTATCGAGCTTCGACTACCAGACCTATCTGCCGCGGATCTAGCGGATATCAACAGGACCTCGGATTCGGGCGCCAAAAAAAAATACACTGAAAGGCGCTCGAGCGATCATTTATTGCGCCGAAACCGACGCATGCATTCTTTTCGTGCGCGACAACGATTTTACGCGTCGAAGTTGTCGCATGTTGCCTTCAGCCTCTTGAAATCCTCGTCATTTTCCCGTCACTTCCGGGCCTCAGTCAGCCTTAAACGGGGAGAACAAAAATGACCATCATCAAGAAACTGGCGACAACCTTCCTGGTGAGCACCATGCTCGTTGCTGCGGGTCCGGCCTTCGCCGAGACTGTCCTGCACCGGGGCAATTCTGGCGAGCCGACCTCGCTCGACTACGCGCACATCTCGATCAACATCGAGGGCTTCATCGTCAACGACCTCTTCGAAGGCCTGACCATTCATGGTCCGGACGGCAAGATCCTGCCGGGCGTCGCCGAGAGCTGGACGATTTCCGACGACGGCACCGTCTATACCTTCAAGCTGCGCGACAATGCCAAGTGGTCCGATGGCACGCCGGTGACGGCGGGCGATTTCCAGTTCGCCATGCAGCGCATCCAGGATCCGAAGACGGC
The DNA here is from genome assembly GCA_041675415.1 of Rhizobium sp. GTDB lineage: Bacteria > Pseudomonadota > Alphaproteobacteria > Rhizobiales > Rhizobiaceae > Allorhizobium. The sequence goes on from JBAYTX010000050.1 coordinate 20,396, forward strand.
CGCGCAGTATGCGAACCTCCTCTTCCCGATCAAGAACGCCGAAAAGGTCAACAAGGGCGAAGTGCCGGTGGACCAGCTCGGCGTGAAGGTCGTCGACGACAAGACGCTGGAGATCACGCTCGAGCGCTCGACCCCCTACTTCCTGCAGCTCATGGCGCATTACACCGCGCTGCCGATCAGCAAGGCCAACTACGAAAAATTCGGCGATCAGTTCGTCAAGCCGGGCAACATGGTCTCCAACGGCGCCTACAAGCTTGAGAGCCACGTTCCCAACGACAACCTGACGGCCGTCAAGAACGAAAACTACTGGGACGCCGCCAACGTGCAGATCGACAAGGTCATCTTCTACCCGATCGAAGACGATGCAGCGGCCATCCGGCGCTATGAGGCCGGCGAACTGGACGTCACCTTCAACTTTTCCGCCGACCAGCTTGACCGCCTGAAGGAAAAGTACGGCGACGAGGTGCATGTGAGCCCGGCGCTGGCCACCTACTACTACACCTTCGACAACCGCACGGCACCGTTCGACGATCCGAACGTCCGCAAGGCCCTCTCGATGGCCGTCGACCGCGACTTCCTCTCGCAGGAAATCTATTCCGGTGCCCAGCTGCCGGCCTATGCGCTCGTTCCGCCAGGCATGGAAGGCTATGCCGAGCCGGCCGAGCCGGATTTCGCCGCGATGTCCCAACTCGACCGTGAGGACAAGGCGCTCGAGCTGATGAAGGAAGCCGGTTACGGCGAAGGCGGCAAGCCGCTCGACATCGAAATCCGCTACAACACCAACACCAACCACGAGCGCGTGGCGACCGCCATCGCCGACATGTGGAAGACCACGTTCGGGGCCAACGTTTCGCTCGTCAACCTCGACGTCGCCTCGCACTATTCGTACCTGAAGGAAGGCGGCAAGTTCAACGTCGCCCGCGCCGCCTGGTCCGCAGACTATGCCGATCCGGAGAACTTCCTGTTCCTCGGCCTCAGCGACAACACCGCCTTCAACTACGGGCACTACAACAACCCGGAATTCGACAAGCTGGTGAAGGCTTCCTACAACGAGACCGACCGGGCCAAGCGCATGGAGATGATGCTTCAGGCGGAAAAGATCATGACCGAAGATCAGCCGCTCGCACCGCTCATGAACTCGGCCGACCTGTGGATGGTGTCGAAGCGTGTCACGGGCTGGCAGGACAACGCCGTCAACGAGCACCGGACCAAGTTCCTCAGCGTATCCGAATAACGTCGAACAGGAGGTATATGCGCGGCGGCAACGGCGCTGCCGCGCATATATCATTGGCCCATGTTGAACTTTATCCTCAGACGGATGATGAGCGCCATTCCGACGGTGTTTCTCGTCATCACGATTTCCTTCTTCCTGATGCGCCTCGCGCCGGGTGGTCCTTTCGACCTCGAACGACCGCTTGCGCCGCAAACCATGGAACTGCTGGCAAAGACCTACCAGCTCGATCAGCCACTCTGGAAGCAATACATCACCTATATCGGCAATGCGGTGCAGGGTAATTTCGGCCCGAGCTTCATCTACAAGGACAACACCGTCGCCGAACTGATTGCCCAGGCGCTCCCATACTCGATCCAGGTCGGCTCCATCGCGCTCGGGCTCGCCCTGATCGGAGGGGTCATTCTGGGCACGATCGCGGCGCTGCGCCAGAACGGCGTCATCGACTTCGTCCTGATGGCCTTCGCCACGGTCGGGATGACCATTCCCAATTTCGTCATGGGCCCGGTCCTGACGCTGATCTTCGCACTCAGCCTCTACTGGCTTCCGGCCGGTGGGTGGGGCGACGGCTCCCCCTATTATCTGGCGCTGCCGATCACGGTTCTCGCCCTTCCCCAACTTGCGGTCTTCGCGCGGCTGACACGCGGCTCGATGATCGAGGCGCTCAACACCGACCACATCCGCACGGTGCGCGCCTATGGTCTGCCCCCGCGTGTGGTCGTTCTCACCCACGCCCTGCGCGGCGCCATGCTGCCGGTCGTCTCCTATCTGGCACCGGCCGCCGCCGCGCTGCTCACGGGTTCGGCGGTGGTCGAGAGCATTTTCACGATTCCGGGCGTTGGCCGGTTTTTCGTGCTCGGCGCGCTCAACCGCGACTATCCGCTCGTGATGGCGACTGTGGTGCTCGTCGCGGTGTTCGTGATCGTGTTCAACCTGGCCGTCGACATCGCATACGGCTTGCTCGATCCGAGGGTCCGCCATGACTGATATGACAACGCTCACCGAAACCACCGTCGCCGGCCGCAGCCTCAGCCAGCTTGCCTGGCTGCGCTTCCGGCGCAACAAGGCGGCGATGGGCGGCACCCTGGTGCTGCTGCTGGTCGCTGTGTTTTCCTTCTTCGGGCCGTTCTTCTCGTCCCACAGCTACGACCAGGTCTTCTCATCTTATGTCAGCGTCGGACCGAGCCTGTCACCGCGGCCCGATCCGCAAACCCTTGAGGACGTCGGCGCAGGCGTTGCCAAGCGTGCACGCGTGACGCTCGAGAGCTTCTCGGTGGAAGATGGCGTCTTCACCGCCAGGATCAGCTCGACCAAACCGATCGACGAGCGCACGGCTCGCTATTTCGACCGGGTCAACGAGTTCCGCGAGACAACCGTCAAGGAGATCGCGCCCGATCAGCTCTCGATGGTGCTGACGGGGCACGTGCAGCAGGAATATTTCCCGTTCGGCACCGACAGCAACGGCCGCGACCTTCTGGTTCGCGTCATGCTCGGCGGGCAGATCTCCATCGCGGTCGGCCTTGCCGCCTCGCTGGTATCCCTCGGCATAGGCGTCATCTACGGCGCCACCTCGGGCTATCTCGGCGGCCGCGTCGACAACGTCATGATGCGTCTCGTCGAGATCCTCTATTCGCTGCCCTTCGTCTTCCTCGTGGTGGTGATGGTGGTGTTCTTCGGACGCTCGATCGTCCTGATCTTCATCGTCATCGGCGCGGTGCAATGGCTGGAAATGGCGCGCATCGTGCGTGGCCAGACGCTCTCTCTGAAACGCCGCGAATTCGTCGGCGCCGCACAGGCGCTCGGCCTCACCGACTGGCAGATCATCCGGCGCCACATCATTCCGAACACCATTGGCCCGGTCATCGTCTTCGTGACGGTTGTCGTACCGCACGTCATCCTGACGGAGAGCTTCCTCTCCTTCCTCGGCCTCGGCGTCCAGGCGCCGCTGGCGAGCTGGGGATCGCTGATTTCGGAAGGCGCGGCCAACATGCAGAGCGCCCCGTGGCTGCTGATCTTCCCCGCCATCTTCTTCGTCGTGACCCTGTTCTCGCTGAACTTCGTCGGCGATGGCCTGCGCGACGCACTGGACCCCAAGGACCGTTGAGCATGAAGACAAAAGAAAACACCACAGTGCTCACGGTCCGCGATCTGGAGGTCAACTTCACGACGCCCGATGGGACGGTCGAGGCGGTCAAGCGCGTCAGCTTCGACGTAAAGAAGGGCGAGACACTGGCGATCGTCGGGGAGAGCGGTTCGGGCAAGAGCCAGACCATGATGGCGATCATGGGCCTGCTCGCCAAGAACGGCCACGTAATCGGTTCGGCGCGCTACGGCGAGACCGAAATGGTCGGTGCCGATCTCAAAACCCTGAACGGCGTGCGCGGCTCCAGAATCACCATGATCTTCCAGGAGCCGATGACCTCTCTCGACCCTCTCTATACGGTCGGAAAGCAAATCGCCGAGCCACTGATCTTTCACCGCGGCATGACCAAGGCACAAGCGCGGGAACGCGTGCTCGAACTGCTGAAGCTTGTCGGCATTCCCGAACCGGAGCGGCGCATCGACAGCTATCCGCACGAGATGTCGGGCGGCCAGCGCCAGCGCGTCATGATCGCCATGGCACTCGCAAACGATCCGGACCTTCTGATCGCCGACGAGCCGACAACCGCGCTCGACGTGACGATCCAGGCGCAGATCCTCGACCTGCTGGCCGACCTGCAGAAGCGATTCGGTATGGCGATCGTGCTCATCACGCACGACCTCGGCGTGGTGAAGCATATGGCCGATCGGGTGGTCGTCATGAAGCGTGGCGAGATCGTCGAACAGGGAAGCCGCGACGCGATCTTCAACAATGCGCAGCACGACTACACCAAAATGCTGCTCGCGGCAGAACCGGCGGGCTCAAAGCCCGCTCCCCCGGATGACGCCCCCGTCGTTCTGCAGGCGCGCGACGTCGTCGTCGAGTTCGACATCGGCACCGGTTTCCTGTTCCGGTCGTCGAAGGTCTTTCGCGCCGTCGATAACGTCAGCGTGACGCTGCACCAGGGCCAGACCATCGGTATCGTGGGAGAATCCGGCTCCGGCAAATCGACCCTCGGCAGGGCATTACTGCGGCTCCTGGCGTCCGAAGGCACATATCGCTTCGAGACGAACGACATTTCCGGCGCCGACAGGGCCGCCATGCGTCAGTATCGCAAGATGATGCAGCTCGTCTTCCAGGATCCTTACGGCTCCCTGTCGCCGCGCCTGACCGTCGGAGAGATCATCACCGAGGGCCTTCTCGTGCATGAGCCGAGCCTCACGCGCGCCGAACGCGACGCACGGGCGATCGCCGCGCTCAAGGAGGTCGGGCTCGAACCCGCGGCACGCAATCGCTACCCGCACGAATTCTCCGGCGGCCAGCGGCAACGCATCGCGATCGCCCGCTCAATCATCCTGAAACCGAAGGTGGTCATCCTCGACGAACCGACCTCGGCGCTCGACCGCTCCGTGCAACGGCAGGTGATCGAGCTTCTGCGCGACCTGCAGGACAAGCACGAGCTTTCCTACGTCTTCATCAGCCATGACCTCTCGGTGGTAAGGGCGATGTCCGACCAGGTCATCGTCATGAAGAGCGGCAAAATCGTCGAACAGGGGGCCACGGAACAGATTTTCGAGCAACCGCGCGAAGACTATACCAAGGCCCTGATCGCCGCCGCCTTCACGCACTGACGCGAGGCGTTTCGACGGTCAGTCGACCGGATCGGCGAGGCACGGGTCGAGCATGATACGGTTTTCGCCGGCGCGGTTGTAGCCGCCGGCGAAGAGCACGGTATCGCCGACATTGCGGTTTTCCTTGCTGTAGGTCACGCACATGACCTGTACGCCGGCCTCGTCGCACATGATGAGATAGGCGAGCGTGCCATCCCATTCGACGGCGACGAGCCTGCCGGTGATCGTCATCGTCACCCGGTCAAGGGTGTCGGGTGCATGATCCACCCAATGCTTGACGGTTTCACAGGAGGCCGGAACGTCGGCATACCCCTCCCCCATCCGGAACGGTCCGGCCGGATCGATCAGTTGTTCGGCACGGGCGATCGCCGGGGCAAGCGCGATGCCTGCCGCAGCGATGAGCCAGGAGAGTTGGCTGAAAGAAGACACGGGCTATGACACTCCATTTCTCAGCGATGGGAGGGATATGGCCTCGCGGTTGAGACGTTTTTGTGGCGATCTTCAAGATTGACCTGAACGATGCAAACACAGGGTCGCAATCGCGTTTCCGCGCAGCAAATGGGCTTCGACACGGGGACCTATCGGCGGCGGCCTGAGTTACGGCTGGCAACCCCAAAAAAGAACCATGTCTCGCAGGCGGGCACCTTCAGTCCGGCGACACTGTGCAGAAATGAAATACAAATTCAGACACTTGCAAGGTTGTGTCGCGAATTGGCAACACAACTTCATAATGCAATGCACCCAAATTGAATCTTTTCGTACTCTAATTTAGAATGCCACAAATTGGTTAGTCACAGGGGACTCAGTGATGAACAAATTTCTTGCCAGTGCGGCTCTCTTTGCAGGAATTGCAGGCCTGATGGCGCCTGCGACGGCGGCAGATCTCTCTCCGCCGATGGTCACCACGCCTGCCATCGACTGGACCGGCTTCTATCTCGGCGGCCACCTCGGTGCCGGCCGGTCGATTGTCGACTGGACCTATGATATAGGCGGCACCACGGCAGATCACGAGGGCGAGGGCATTCTCGGTGGCGCCCAGGTGGGCTACAACTGGCAAGCCGACAGCTGGGTGTTCGGTGCTGAAGCCGATATCTCCGCAACCGGGATCGACGGTGAC
>JBAYTX010000051.1:0-26199 GCA_041675415.1 Rhizobium sp.
GCCCCGACCTCCGGCTCGATGGGCTACGGCCTGCCCGCCGCCGTCGCCGCAAAGGCCCTGCATCCGGACCGCGAAGTCATCTGCTTTGCCGGTGACGGCTGCTTCATGATGCACGGACAGGAATTCGCCACCGCGATCCGCTACGACCTGCCGATCATCGTCTGCCTGGTGAACAACGGCATCTACGGCACGATCCGCATGCACCAGGAGCGCGAATATCCCGGCCGCGTCAGCGCCACCGACCTCACCAACCCCGACTTTGCCGCCTTCGCCCGCGCCTATGGGGGCCATGGCGAGACGGTCGAGAAGACGGAAGACTTCGCCCCCGCCTTCGAGCGCGCCCGCGCTTCCGGCAAACCCTCGATCATCGAGATCAAGCTCGACCCGGAAGCGATCACGCCGATGAAGACGCTGACGCAGATCCGCGAGAAGGCGTGAGACGGCCAGGCGGCCGCATCATCGCCGAGAGTGCCGGCGACAATATCCATGCCGGCCTCTTGGCAGCCACCGCGACCGCGCTATATTGATCTCGTCTGAAACAGGTTAGGTCGGTGCGGTTGGCCCGGCCCCCGCGAAAGCGGGTCCTTCCGTTGCCGCGGCAACGGCCCAAGACCTTCAAGTGCGCAGGCATGGTGCCTGCGTCAATGAAAGGTGCTTGGCCATGCAGCAACAGATTTCCGTCATTACCCTCGGCACCGCCGATCTCGACCGGTCTCGTGAGTTCTATGTCGAGGGCTTCGGATGGTCGCCGGTCTTCGAGAACCCCGAGATCATCTTCTACCAGATGAACGGCTTCGTGCTCGGAACCTTCCGCAAGGATGCGTTGGAAGCCGACATGAATCGGCGCGGCCTGCTTGCGCCGGGCGCCTTCTCGCTCGCCCACAATGTTTCAAAGAAGGAGGAGGTTGATCCGCTCCTGCAGCGGCTGGTCGATGCCGGCGGCACTCTCCTGCGACCGGCCGACGAACCGCCACACGGCGGTTTTCGCGGCTATGTAGCCGATCCCGACGACCACGCCTGGGAGATCGCCTGGAACCCGGCCTGGGCGATCGACGCGAACGGCCTCGTCACCTTCGGGCTCTGACCCGCAGGCGCAGAACGCCGCGCCCCAAACGAAAAGGGCCGGGATTGCTCCCGGCCCCGCATTCACGAGGGTATGGCCACGAAACGGTGGAGCTCAGATCGCCGCGGTGACGATGAACTCGACCTTGTAGGCCGGCGTTGCCAGCGCCGCTTCGCTGGTGGCGCGGGCCGGCGGATTGGCCGGATCGATCCAGCCTTCCCAGACAGCGTTCATTTCGCCGAAGGTCGACATGTCGGAGAGGTAGATGATCGTCTGCAGGATCTTCGACTTGTTCGAGCCGGCCAGTGCCAGCAGGCGATCGACTTCGGCCAGCGCCGACTTCGACTGTTCGGTGACGGTCGCGCCTTCGCCGACCTGTCCGGCGAGATAGACGGTGTTGCCATGAACGACCGCGCCGCTCATGCGTGCGCCGGGTTCGATGCGCTTGATGCTCATTGAAGACTCCTGTTTGACAATATTATGGAAACGAAATTCGGGGTTCAGCCGCGCAGGTGCTGGCTCTTCTGGTAAACGGCGGTAGAACGGGCCCCCGAGCGGCAATAGCCGAGCATCGGACGATCGAAATCATCAAGCGCGTCGACCATGCCCGATATGGCTTCGGAAGTGACGCCCGTCGGGCCGATCGGCACATGGGCGATGCTCAATCCAAGTTCATGGGCGCGCCGTTCGATCTCGGCGAAAAGCGGCTGGCCCGGCTCTTCATGGTCGGGACGATGGCACACGATCGACTTGAAACCCAGGGCCTTGATTGTGTCGAGATCGGACACGGTGATCTGACCGGTCACGGAGTATTCGTCATTGATCGACTTGATATCCATGTTTGCGCGCTCCCTTCTTGACGAGTGTCAAAGCTCTACGATGCATGCCTGCAGGCGTCAATTGCCCCTCGCAGCACGAGGTCAGACAAAGGCGAAAGACAGAGCATAGTCCCGGCACTCGCCCGGTGTCAGCGGTGACAGTTCGCCGCGCCTTGCCAGTTCGCCGCGCGGCTCCCAGCGATGCGAGACCGGCTCGATGCCGAGAACGTTCGCCGGCGCCTGCTGGTTGCGCCAGACCTGCAGGAAGGGCAGCGTGCCGGTCCGGAACCGCACCCGCAGCGTCTTGCCACCGATCGCCCGGATCGGCCCGAGGCGCACCTCGGCCCACGGCTCGCCCTCCTCCGCCGCCAGCACGCAGAAGACCCCGCCGGGGTCTTCCCCGAAGGCCCAGGGAAGGCCGCCGCCGTCGAGCATGGCCCCTTCGAGCCGAACGCCGTCGTCGAAATGCCGCGCCCCGATGTTCATATGGTACATTAGCATCGCCGGGAACGGCGTCTCCCCGCTGTTCGTCACCCGGTCGGAAAGCCGCACCTCGCCAGTCTTCCCGTCGATCCGCCACAGCCGCTCGAGCCTGGCGCTGCCGCCGTCGGCGAGCCGCACCGAAACAACCGCGCGTGCTTCCGCGTTCCCCTCGACCGTCTCGAAGGAAAGGATTTCCGCCGGATGCGACGAGAACGAACCGTGCAGCGGATAGGTGCCGCGCCCCTCGCCGACCGGTTCGGGATGGCGGATGTGGTCCGGACCGCAGGTGAAGAGGAACCCGTCCAGCGAATGATCGATTCGCGGATCGCCGTCGTCGGGGATAGCCCGCCCCGGCGAAAGGTCGACGCCCTCGACGACACAGGCGCCGATATCGAGCACGGAGCTTTGATCAAGCGTGAGCCGGGGACCCCTAAGTGCCTTGAATTCCATCATTTGATATCCCTCGACGCTGACGCGATCTTGCCTGTGTGATCATACTTGCAGGAGCGGCAAATCACGAGCGATATAGCCTCGAACGATCACGATTAGTTTAACGTTCACCATGAATTCATCTATTTCACATTAGTGTCCAATTTGTCGCGTTTGTCCCCACCATATCAATTTGAGGAATACCGAGATCGTGGCCGACATCTGGAAAGCAGGACTGATATTGGCAACGCTGACGGTCGTCCCGGCGGCCCTGCCCGTGCCGGCAGGTGCCCAGGATCGATATCCGTCCCGGAGCGCGGATACGCTGCTCGTCACCCCGGAAGGTGACCTTCTTGGCTATATCCCGGAAGAAGGCGAAGTGGTGATCAGCCGCGACCGCATGGGTCGCCGCGTGCTGATCGACCACTACGGCAATCTCGTCGCGACGGAAGTCCCGGCCGAGACCTACTACCCGCGCCAACAGCAGGCGCGCGCGCCGGCTACCTTTGACGATTTCGGCGCCCCCGCTCCCGGATGGGAGGATGACGGCGTCGTCACCGGTGCGATCCCCGGACCGGGCACGATCGACCGCGCGCCGCTCGACCAGCCGCTGCCGGACATGCCGTCGGGCGGTCCGGACATGCCGCCGCCGGTCGACCAGGCGCCGCAGACCATCGTCACTCCGGACATTCCGGTCAAAAGCAATCTCTCGCAGCTCGAAATCACCGCGCTGCAGGTCTTCCTCGACCGCGAAGGCGTCTCGCCGGGCGTCATCGACGGCAAGATGGGCCAGAACGTCAACAAGGCGCTCGTCGCCTGGCAGAAGATGACCGGCGAGACCATCGACCCGAACAATGCCGAGGATATCCTGGAACGCCTGCGCATGTCGGGCGGCCTGGCCGTGACCTCCTACACGATCACGCCGGGCGACGCCGCAGGCCCCTATGTCGCCGCGATCCCGGAAGACTACAGCCTCAAGGCGCAACTCCCCTCGCTCGCCTACACCTCGACCGTGGAAATGCTCGCCGAAAAGTTCCACATGGACGAGAACTACCTGCGCGCGCTCAATCCGGGTGTCGATTTCACCGTCCCCGGCACGATCATCAAGGTCGTCGAGCCCGGCAAGCCGAAGACCGGCAAGGTCGCCCGCATCGTCGCAGACAAGGGCAAGAAGCAGGTCTTCGCCTATGGCGAGGACGGCAGCCTCGTCGCCGCCTATCCGGCGAGCATCGGCTCCGCCGACACCCCCTCGCCGTCCGGCACCGTCACCGTCGAGCGCGTGGCGCTGAACCCCGGCTATACCTACAATCCGAAGATCAATTTCCAGCAGGGCAGCAACAACAAGGTGCTCGCCATCCCGCCGGGCCCGAACGGCCCGGTCGGCACGGTCTGGATGGCGCTGTCCAAGCCCACCTACGGCATACACGGCACGCCCGAACCCGCAAAGATCGGCCGCACCCAGAGCCACGGCTGCATCCGCCTCACCAACTGGGACGCGAACGAGCTCGCCGAGATGGTCTCGCCGGGGGTGACGGTCGAATTCGTGGATTGAGGGGCATAGTCGCCGCAGGGCCTAAACGGCGTCAACCGGGGCCTACACCCGCCTCGATCTCAGACTTTGGTCTTCTCCATCTTCGATGTCGCGAGGTAATGGCCCACAGCCATGACGGCGATACCGACGGGGATCAAAGGCAGCGTCACGATCGACTGCGCGATTGCCAGCAGCATGTACGGATGAAAGCTGGAGATGGCGGCAATGGCAATCAGCCCCAGAACGAAAAAGATCATCCCCAGCCAGCAAATGCCTGTCTTCGGCGAAGGCACGAACCACCATGCTGCCAGTGACAGAAAAACGATGGCGGCGATAACTCCCATGATGTCTCTCCAGCTTGCAGTATGAATCAAATGAGCATGAGTGCTCATAACACGCAAAGGATCGGATGGCACGATCAGTCCTCAACCCTTGATGGAAACACGGTCGCCAAGATGGCCTCCCCCGGTGTGCCGTCGAATTCTTGGGCTGAGGGGGCGGGCAGAGGACGACGCAGCCTTCGGAGTGTCGCTATAGGGCGCTTCCGATGCTGACTGAAGGCGGCTTCCGCGCATCTGAGTCGACCGCAGCTCTGCGCCTTCAAGTCGACCGTTCAGGGTACCCGTTGGAGCTCCAAGAAGCCGACAGTCTCTTGTGACATTGATCCTGACCGAAAAGCGCAGGAGCGATTGTCATCAACGTTCCTACTGCTCCAGTTCCCGCGCCTTTGGGGCCATAGGTCCTGACATTGAATGTAGGATACGCCCCCACTGGCCGGGAATGCGAGGGAACGCGTTCGGGTCCTTGCGCGGTCGCTTGCCCCAGGCTGCATGCCTTTCGCTCTCGAAGCTGGGCATGTCTAGATGTATGGCGATGCTCGCTTCAGCAATAGTCCGAATTGATTTGGTATGATGGAAGTCAGAGAACTCCGCGTGCCTTCCGCCGAGTTCTTTCCATGTGTGGCTGATGGGTTTCGACTGGCGCAACAGTTCGTAGCCGGTGAGCAAAAGCACCCGATTTCGTGGACCTCCATCCACCCCCAGTTTGCGAGTCCACCTTACAAGCTTTCGCAGCAAGGCTTTTTCTGTATCGGTGAACTCGTTCCTGAGTACGGAGACGGCGAGATAGGATCCGGGGAACCGTAGCGCCAAATCCTTCAATCTTGCGATGTCCTTAGGTTTGATTAGATCACCTTGGCCGAACGACTTAGCTTCGCCCAAGATCAAGTTCGGATCGTATTGACTGTCGAAGGCGTCGGCTTGGTGAAAGGCGATGTAATCCGCTTCAATTCTCCTGCCATCCAGTCCAAGCTCGACTGCGGTGATGAAGTTGATTGATCGGAAATGAGAACCCAGCTCGCTAATCGTCTGCAGCGCCAGAACGGCACCGTATGCACCTTTCGCGTAGTCTTGAACCGAAAATGGACCCGCGACACGATACGTCCATAGCCGCTCGGTCGTTGTAGCTCCCTGCGGGAACGGGTACAGCTTTAGACAGCGTTTGCATGTCAGGGAATAGCCCAGGCGGTCCACCGCATCCCAATTGCGGTTCAAGCAGTTGGTGCATTGGGTCTCCAGCCCGAGGACCAAAATGCTCGCCTTGGTAAAGTGGTCCAGCTCGAGAACCTGATAAGAGCATGATTTGCGACGTTTGACGAGGCCGGCCCAGTCCTTGATCGGGCGTGATCGGGGGTCGAACTGTTCCTGTACTTCCTCAACACCATTCTGACGCCGACGGACACCACCGGCCATTTTGTTCATCAGGTTGAGCGTCTCTGCGTCCGCTATGAGACGTGTACCCCATAGGCCACCAAGTTGGTCGAGGATCTGTTTTGCGATATGGCCCGGCTCGGACAGCCGCGCCTCGATCCCTGATCGATTCAGGAAATCCAGAATGGCTGTCTCCTGGGTCTGGAATTGCAGATGCTCCCCGACGCCGTCGTATTTTTGGCCGAAACTCCAACCCTCAGTGCCGATCATCACGTCCATGACACCAAAGCCAAGACGCGGCCTCGATCGATCGAACGTGTTGTAGGGGTAAATGGTCGCAATATCCGCTCGACCATAGTTTGCCACCCGTAAGCTGTTGACCCATCTCATTTGCGACGTGCCGTAGCGCGATGCGAACGAAGGGCGAAGGGGCTCATAGCGCGCCGAAGGTTGGGAGTCCGTTTCCTTCACCTCCAGCGTCACGCGTTTCTCCTCGACATCGAGGACAATCCGCTTGGGCGGGTTCATCATTCCGCCGCCGGGCTTGTCCCAAATCCTGTCTCGCCACTGCTTCACGGACAATGATCCAAGGCCGTCTTTCGACTGCGGAAGACCGGGCTGAAGCAGATGTAGCACCCTTCGCCGCGCCTCGTCGCCTATCCCTCGCGAGAACTCGAGGATGGCAGAGTGCATGATGCCGTTGGGATTGCCCTGCAGCGGCCTATATTCGTCCGCGATGATGCGATGGATTTCGGGCAGGAGGTCTGGCAACCAGCCCACCGGCACGGGTATCAACGGATTCGGTTCGCTCCTCAGATTCCACAAGTCGATGAGATCAGTCAGGTGAGCGGGATCAAAGACGAAGATTTTGGCGTCATTGGTCCATGGTCTTTGCGGCCTGATATCGTGGGACGTCACCGAAAGCGGTGTGGTAACTCCCTCAAACAGCACCCTCTTCCAGCTCGCCGGCGAACACGGTATCGCCTCCGGCCGGTAAACATTATCGAAAGTTCGGGAGAAATACTCGCTTCCGTCAGTGTCCGGATAGGCGCCGAATATTGCCTCCGCCAAGCCTGAAGCAGGAGGATTCGCGATCGTCACAGCCGCAGAGGGATCGCGCTGATGAAAACGCTGTTCGGTCCGATAGATGTCCTCAAGGCAATCGGTGACAGGTAACCCGAGATGAAGCGCGGCCCAATCCTTATGTGGTTCGGGTGCCAAAACTTCATCCAGAGTAAGAACGCGTCCCCGCGAGATGTAGTCTCGTAGTGAGCCAAGACCAACCTTTTCTAGCAAGCCCGGTTGCGCCTCGACGAAAGCATCAGGCTCGAAGAATTGAATATAACCTCGCGCGATCTCAAGCCCGGTCACGTCCCCGGGAAACTCCGCTGCCCAAGCCTTTGGAGGTTTACGAAATACCGGGATAATCGGATTGTATTTCCCGCCCCACATGCAGGTGCAAATACGCATGAACTTAATCACTGCCGCCTTGTCCCCCGGGGTTACCAGAAGGGCAATGCGCGCGGGACGAAGCCGGACAACGGCAGACAATTCAGCCATCTTCAATCCTATAAGCTGAAAACCAAATGAGGCAGATAAACGAACCGGTAATCAAGCCTTACGGAGAAACGGGGCTGACTTTCACGTGGATAAGTTGAGGCCGACAATCTCGGCTGCAGCCGTCGCGGCGTTTGCTATTGACGTATGCTTCGCATGGCGGCCGCGGAGCCGAGAGCGGACGTCGGCACGGTAACATTACTATCTGGCGTGTTACGCCCCAGGAGCAGACAGATTGGGGTCGGCCCAAATCCGCCTGCCCCAACCGCAAATCTCCCCTTCCCTCACCCACCCCACACGACAAAACCGCCGGCCGGGTGCTCCCAACCAGCGGCATTTCTCACCGTCCCGTCACCGTCACGCCGCGTTGCCGACCACGCGAAGAAACCGGCGGGCGGGCTGCGAGCGCACCACCTTCACCGGTAGCAGGCGCATCACTTCGAGCGCGAAACCTCGCGCGTTGTCGCGCGCCTTGTCGAGATTGCTCGTCCGCGCGGCATCCATGGTATAAAGGGTGCCACCGCAATCGAAAATTTCACGATAGGCAGCACGCTCGACGATCGGGGTGTTGATGACATTGACGCCGCGCGCCTGCAACAGCCCCTTGATCGTCAGAAGAGCGCGGGTCGTCACCATCGAGGTGACCCGGGTCAAGACGACCGAGTGGGCGATCTTCAGCTTGCCGGTATCTTCCATCAGCTTGATGAGGTCGAGGATCTGCGCTCCGCCGCGCGCATCCATGGCACAGCCCTGAACGGGGATCATCACGTGGTCGGAAAGGCCGATCGCGGTGGTAACGATGGCGTCGCGGGCACCGGCAAGATCGATGATCGTGTAGTCGCAAGTCTGGGCGAGATCACGAAGATGCCCGTGAAGCGAGGCGACGGACACTTCAGATATCACTTCGATGTTTTGCTGCCTGCCTGAGACTTCATGCCATTGGGTGATCCAGCGCTGCGGATCGGCATCGAGAATGGCGACACGATAACCTTGATGTGCCAGTTCCGTGGCAAGAAGAAGAGCTGCGGTGGTCTTGCCCGCTCCGCCCTTGGCGTTGGCGAATGAGATGACTGGCATGTTGTGTGTCCTCGAAAGTCCGGCGAGCCGACATCGCTCACTTCGACACCGCGCTCATGGCGTCGATGCACGTCACTCTCGTTCATTATGGTTAACAAAGGGCAAACGGCCCGCCGTCCGCGACCGCCCCTGCACTCGCCAGTCCATTGATGCGGAAAAGAAAAAGGGCCCGCGCCTGGGAACGCGGACCCTTGCATGTCAACTGAGGGTAAAACGCCTCAGAAGCATTCGAGGAAGAGTGCCCTGGTGTTCTCCAAGGTCATCTTGACCGGGTTGCCGCCGCAGCTCGGGTCCTCGATCGCCATGGCGGTCAGCTCGTCGATGCGGTCGGGCTTGATGCCCATGGCGGTAAGATTGTCCGGCACGCCGAGTTCGGCACGCAGCGCCAGCACGTAGTCGTAGAAGCCGTCGAAGCCGCCGGCAATGCCGAGATAGGCGGCGGCGCGGGCGATCTTCTCCTCGATCTCCGCGCGGTTGAAGCGCAGCACCGGCGGCATCACCACCGCATTCGTCATGCCGTGATGGGTGTTGTAGACCGCGCCGATCGGATGCGAGAGCGAGTGGATCGCGCCGAGCCCCTTCTGGAAGGCGACGGCGCCCATGGCGGCCGCCGACATCATGTTGGTGCGGGCTTCGATATCCGTACCGTCCTTGTAGGCGCGCGGCAGGTATTCCTTGACGAGCCGCATGCCTTCAAGCGCGATGCCCTGGCTCATCGGGTGGTAGAAGGGCGAGGAATAGGCTTCGAGGCAGTGGGCGAAGGCGTCCATGCCGGTGCCGGCGGTGATCATCTTCGGCATGCCGACGGTCAGTTCTGGGTCGGCGATGACGACGCCGGGCAGGAACTTCGGATGGAAGATGATCTTCTTCACATGGGTCTGCGAATTGGTGATGACCGAGGCGCGGCCGACTTCCGAGCCGGTGCCGGCGGTCGTCGGCACGGCGACGATCGGCGCGATGCCCTCGACGTTCGCCCGCGTCCACCAGTCGCCGATGTCCTCGAAGTCCCAGACCGGCCGCGTCTGGCCGGCCATGAAGGCCACGCACTTGCCGAGGTCGAGGCCCGAGCCGCCACCGAAGGCGACAACGCCGTCATGACCGCCGTCCTTGAAGGCCTTGACGCCGGCCTCGAGGTTCTTCTCGTTCGGGTTCGGGTCGACGTCGGCGAAGATCGCGCGGCCGAGGCCCGCCTCTTCGAGCACGTCGAGTGCCCCTTGGGTGATTGCCATCGTGGCCAGCCCGCGGTCGGTGACGAGCAGCGGCTTCTTCATGCCGAGCGACTTGCAGGCGTCGGCGAGCTCCCTGATCCGGCCCCGGCCCATCTTGATGGCGGTCGGATAGCTCCAGTTTGCGACGATATTCATTTCGTGACTTTCTTGAGGTGATAGGATTTAGGACGGGTGAGGTTCTGGAAGCCGATGACCGACAGCGAGCCGCCCTTGCCTGTCTCCTTGCAGCCGGTCCAGCAGAGCGCCGGGTCGAGATAGTCGGCGCGGTTCATGAAGACGGTGCCGGTCTCGATCTCGCGGCCGATGCGGGCGGCGCGCGCCGGGTCCTGCGTCCAGAGCGACGCGGTGAGGCCGTAGGGGCTGTCGTTCATCAGCTCGATCGCCTCGTCGTCATTCTTGACCTTCATGATGCCGACGGCGGGCCCGAAGGTCTCGTCCTTCATGAATGACATCGAGTGATCGACGTTCACGAGAATCTGCGGCATCAGATAGGCGTGGCCGTCATCCTGCGGGAAGAGCTTGGGATCGATGAGCGTCTTCGCACCCTTGGCGACGGCGGCGGCGATCTGCTCGCGCACATGGGCGGCGAACCGGCGGTGCGCCATCGGCCCGAGCGTCGTTTCCGGATCGAGCGGGTTGCCGAGCTTGTAGTTCGAGACCCAGGCGACCGACTTCTCGACGAAGGCGTCGTAGAGGCTCTCGTGCACGTAGATGCGCTCGATGCCGCAGCAGCACTGGCCGGAATTGTAGGTCGCGCCATCCATCAGCGTGTCGACGGCGGCGTCGAGATCGGCATCCTCCATCACATAGCCGGGGTCCTTGCCGCCGAGTTCGAGCCCGAGGCCGGCGAAGGTGCCGGCAGCGGCACGCTCGATCGACCGGCCGCCCTCGACGGAGCCGGTGAAGTTGATGAAGTTGAAATTGCCGGTGGCGATCAGCGCCGAGGTCGTGGCGTGATCGAGGAAAAGGTTGACGAAGACATCGTCCGGAACGCCGGCCTCGACGAAGGCGCGCACCATGCGCTCTCCGACGAGCAGCGTCTGGGTGGCGTGCTTGATGACCACCGTGTTGCCGGCCATCAGCGCCGGCGCCACCGTGTTGATCGCCGTCATGTAGGGATAGTTCCACGGCGCGATGACGAATACGACGCCCTGCGGCTCGCGCTCGATACGGCGCTCGAAGGAGGCGCTCTCTTCGATGACAAGCGGCTTCAGGGCATCGGCCGCGATCGAGGCCACATAGTTGGAGCGCTCGTTGAAGCCCTTGTACTCGCCGCCATAGCGTACCGGACGGCCCATCATGTGGGCGAGTTCCGGCACCACCTCGTCCGACATTTCGTTGAGGCGGGCGACGCCCTTCAGCACGAGCTGCACGCGTTCTTCGAGCGGGCGGCGCGCCCAGGCCTTCTGCGCCTTGCGCGCACGCGCCACCGCCCCGGTGGCGGCTTCGAGGGACATGGCCGGGCGTTCGGCGTAAACCGATCCGTCGATCGGCGAAATGCATTGGATCATTGTCATGATCTGACTTCCTGTTTTTCGATGTTCATGCTCTTTCGAAACCGCGCGCCACTTCCCAATCAGTGATGCGGCGGTCGTATTCTTCCTGTTCCCATTCGGCGGCGCGGACATAGTGGTCGACAACATCGCCGCCAAAGGCCGCGCGCAGCATGGCCGAGCCGCTGAGGGCAACGGCCGCCGAGCGTAGCGTGCGCGGAATCTCGCGGACCTCGCGGGCACCATAGGCGTCTCCCACGAAGGCGGGCTCCAGTTCAAGCTTCTTCTCGATACCGTCGATCCCTGCGGCAATAAGTGCCGCCATGGCGAGATACGGATTGAGGTCAGAGCCTCCGACCCGGCATTCGACACGGATCGCTTTTGTATCCTCGCCGCAGAGCCGGTAGCCGGCGGTGCGGTTGTCCTTCGACCAGATCGCCTTGGTCGGCGCGAACGTGCCGGCCATGAAACGCTTGTAGGAGTTGATATAGGGCGCCAGGAAATAGGTGATCTCGCTGGCATGGGCGAGAAGACCGGCCATGTAGTGCTTCATCGTCGCCGACATGCCATGCTCGCCATTCTTGTCGAAGAATAGCGGCGTGGCCCCATCGACAGTCCAGAGCGACTGGTGAATATGCGACGAGGAGCCGGCCGCGTTGTAGTGCCACTTGGCGAGGAAGGTGATCGCCTTGCCGCGCTGCCAGGCGATTTCCTTGCAGGCGTTCTTGATGATCACATGGCGGTCGGCCATGGTCAGTGCGTCGGCATAACGCACATTCACCTCGCCCTGCCCGGCGGATGCCTCGCCCTTTGTGTTCTCGACCGGAATGCCCGCGCCCTGCAGGCCGTTGCGGATCGCCCGCATCACATCCTCTTCCTTGGTCGTCTGGAAGATGTGGTAATCCTCGTTGTACCCGGAGGCCAGTTGCAGATCGCGATAGCCGGACGCGCGCGCATCATCATAGGTCTGGTCGAACAGGAAGAATTCGAGTTCGGTCGCCATGAATGCCTTCAGCCCCATGGCCTCGAGCCTCTTGACCTGTTTTTTCAGGATGGCGCGCGGCGAATGCGGAATGTCTTCGTGGGTGTGGTGGTCCAACACGTCGCAAAGCACGAGTGCGGTCCCTTCCAGCCACGGCACGCGGCGCAGGGTGTCGAGATCCGGCTTCAGCGCATAATCGCCGTAGCCCTTTTCCCAGCTTGTCGCCTTGTAGCCCGGCACGGTCTCCATTTCCATGTCGGTCGCCAATAGGTAGTTGCAGCTATGTGTTTCCTTGTAGCCGCTGTCGACGAAGAACTGCGCATGGAACCGTTTGCCCATCAGGCGGCCCTGCATATCGACCATGCAAGCGAGAACGGTGTCGATGCGGCCTTCGGCAACATCCTTCTTCAAATCGTCAAACGTGTACTGCGCGGCCATTGGAGAATCCTAGTGTCAATCTCGCCGGGTGTGACCCGGAATTGTTCTTGGTTTGGCGTGATCCGGGGCAAGCCGCCCCGGATCACTATCTTCGGTCCCGCGCCGTATCAGCCGTAGCGATAAGGCTTGCCGGCCTTTTCCATGTCTGAATTGTACTTCTTCAGGATCTCGACAACTTTGGCCGTGCGCGGCGTCTGCTTGGCGATCTCTTCCCAGAAGACGTGCGCGGCGTCCTCGACCGTCTTCCACTCGGCATCCGGAATGCTGGTGAGCTCCAGCTTGCCACCCTCGGCGCGCAGACGGGCCTCACCGCCCCAGTACCAGTGAAGACGCTTGTAGTGGGAGCTATCCATGCACATCTGCCACAAGGTCTGCAGATGCGGCGGCACTTCCTTCCACCGGTCGGCATTGGCGAAGAACGAGCCGGCCCAGCCGCCCGAGACGTTATTGGTGAGGAAGTATTTGGTGACGTCCACCCAGCCGGAGGTAAACACTTCCGTGATGCCCGACCAGGCGATCGCATCGATTTCACCGGTCTGCATCGCGACCGGCACATCCTCGAACGGAATGGTGACCGGCACGACACCGAATTGCGCCAGGAACTGGCCGGCTGTCGGGAAGGTGAAGACACGCAGGCCCTTGAGGTCGGCGAGCGACTTGATAGGCTTGTTGGTGGCGAAGTTGCAGGGATCCCAGGCGCCAGCGGAGAGCCACTTAACGCCCACTTCCGTGTAGGCCTGATCCCAGATCTCGGCGAGGCCGTATTCGTAGAACAGGGTCGGGACGTCAAGGCTATAGCGCGACGCGAAGGGGAAGTAGCCACCGAATACCTTGATGTCGACCGGCGAGTTCATC
Source organism: Rhizobium sp. (assembly GCA_041675415.1). Classification (GTDB taxonomy): domain Bacteria; phylum Pseudomonadota; class Alphaproteobacteria; order Rhizobiales; family Rhizobiaceae; genus Allorhizobium. The sequence continues at coordinate 13,665 of JBAYTX010000051.1, forward strand.
GAATCGTCGTCGGACTGCACGGCGTCGATCGTGCCGGCCTGCATGGCACGGAACAGTTCACCCGTGGGGACGAGTTGGTCGGCGGTGTAGAGCTGGATTTCCATTTCGCCATTGGCCGCCTTGTTGAAAGCGTCCACCGCCGGGCGGATGACGAATTCGGCGAGTGCTGCCCCTGCATAGGTCTGGAGACGCCAGGTAATCTTCTTGTCCTGGGCCTTCACGTAAGGCGCGGCGAGCGCGACCGGCGAAGCGGCGGCGACCAGACCGGCCTTTTTGAGAAAATGTCTTCTGCTGTTCATGTCTGCTTCCCTCTTTGTTTCTTTGAACCGTGATCCGCCGGCCATCGGCGGATCGTGCACTCAACGGGCCCGTTCAACCGGACCTCTTTGCGTTGTTGATTACGGACTACCCCCGGACATAGACATGCTGCGGCAGCCACAGCGCGATCTGCGGGAAGGCCATGATGATGATCATGCCGAGGATCATGATCGCCACGAACGGAAATACCGAACGATAGATATCGACCAGCGAAATCTCTGGCGGGGCCATGGCCCGCATGAGGAACAAGTTGTAACCGAACGGCGGCGTCATGTAGGCGATCTGACAGGTGATCGTGTAGAGAACGCCGTACCAGACGAGGTCGAAACCGAGCTTGCCTACCAGCGGGATGTAAAGCGGTGCGACGATGACCAGCATCGCGGTATCGTCGAGAAAGGCCCCCATGATTAGGAAAGAGATCTGCATCAGGATCAGGATCTGCCAGGGACCGAGACCCAATTCGCCGACCAGAAGCCCCTCAATCGCCCTCACCGCGCCGAGCCCGTCGAAGACCGCCCCGAAGCAAAGCGCCGCCATGATGATCCACATGAACATGCAAGTGATACCGAGCGTCTGCTCGAGAACGCGGTTCCACATCGTCCAGGTCAGACGCCCCTTGAACCATGCGGCAAACAGCGAGCCGAGGGCACCGACCGCCGAACTCTCGACGAGGCTGGTCACGCCCATAAGGAACAGGCCCATCATCAGGAAGAAGATGAGGAAGGGCAGAACGCCCGCGCGCGCCAGTTTCAATTTCTCGACGAGCGGCATGTCCCGCTCTTTCTTCGGAAGCGCCGGGCCGAGCGCCGGATTGATGCGGCAGCGGATGACCACGTAGAGGGCAAACAGCAGCGCAAGCAGAAGGCCCGGAAATACGCCGGCGAGCCACAGCTGGCCGACCGGCTGGCGGGCGATCATGCCGTAGAGCACCATTACCACGCTGGGCGGCACGAGAATGCCGAGCGAACTGCCCGCCTGAATGACGCCGGACACCATGATCTTGTCGTAGCCGCGGCGCAGCAGTTCCGGTAGCGCGATGGTCGCGCCGATTGCCATGCCAGCGACAGAGAGCCCATTCATGGCGGAAATGACCACCATCAATCCGATCGTGCCGAGCGCCAGGCCGCCACGCAGGCCGCCGAACCAGACATGAAAGGCCTTGTAAAGGTCCTCGGCGATGCCGGATTCCGACAGCATATAGCCCATGAAGATGAACATCGGCAGCGTCAGAAGCGCATACCATTTCATCAGTTTCATATTGGCGGAGAAGCCAAGCTCGAACCCGCCGTTGCCCCACAGAAGCGCGGCCGCGACGACGCCGACGAAGCCGATGGCCGCGAACACACGCTGGCCAGTCAGCATCGACATCATCATCGATGAGAACATCAAGAGAGCGATCATTTCATAGCTCATGCGACCGGCCTCCCGATCGCCACGGCCACGTCCTTGATCAGGATCGACGTCGCCTGAAGGAACGTGAGGAAGATACCAATCACCATGACGATCTTGATCGGCGCCATATAAGGCGACCAGGCCGAGTAGCTGGTCTCGCCGAATTTCAGCGCGTAAGCCGTGCTTGATACGCCGCCGTAGAGCATGAAGAACAGATAGACGAACAGCATGAGAATGGTCACGACATCGACCGCCGCCTTGGTCCTCGGCGACCATTTGCCGTAGAGCAGGTCCATGCGGACATGGCTGTCCAACTGCAACGAATAGGCGCCGCCGAGCAGAAAGTAGCCCGCCATAACGAACTGGGCCATTTCCAGCGTCCAGTGCGCGGGAAGAAACATTGCCTTGGAGATCGACGAGTAGAGAAGAATCCCCATCAGCAGGAAGATGCCATACATTACAATGCGGCCGATGCGCCGGTTGAAACCGTCAACCACGCGCACGTAGGTCTTCAAGGCGTCAGGCATGTATGCAGCCCCCGCCGGTCGCGCGACCCATCGCGGGCCAATGCGGCGCAACCCCTCTCTCTCGTCGTATCGGCATCTGTTCCCCTCTTTTTTATAAGACCATGCCAGATTCTCGTATCAGTTCTATTGGGGCGAAAGCGCCTCCAGACCGATCCGCAGCAGCCCCGCCAGATAGTCGGCAATCACCCGCTGCCCTTCCTCGTCGCGTATGAGATCGTTTCTGACCTCGATCATCACATTGAGGTAACCGCCAGGCAGCGCGTGGAGCCTCAGACTATGGGTTACCCCGTCTTCCGGTCCATAGGGCTCGTTGCGTTCGGCGCGGTATGGCCCATCTTCGGCAGCCTTGAGCATTCGGTCGGCCAGCCGGCTATCGACATCATGCAGAATGCCGATCTCCACATCGCGCTGCTTGCCCATGTAGACGGGTGTAAAGCTGTGCACAGTGACGACGACTGTCTTCTGGCCGCGCGCCTGGCGACCGGCCAGAACGCCGGAAATGCAGTCATGGAATGGGATGTAGAGTGCCGCCGTGCGGGCATAGCGCTCTGCGACGCTGAGACCCTCATTGCCCGGAATGCGGTAGATTTCCGAAGTTTCCGGCATCGCGGCCGGCGATTCCGGCGGACGGTTACAGTCATAGATCAAGCGCGAGAAGCGCTGGTGAACCAGCGTTGCATCAAGGCTGTCCGACAGCAGGCGGGCCACCGCAAGGGCGCCCGGATCCCAGGCGATATGGCTCTCGAGCGCCGCACGGCCCAGGCCCAGATCACCGGCGCTTGCCGGCAGCGTCGAGGATGCATGCTCGCAGACCAGCAGCACTGCCCCCTTGCCATCGGAATTTTCCACGGCAACCGGCTCTCCATCCGCCGCCGTCAGAATGTCCGAACGTACCAGCATGCTCCCGCCTTCCGAGAAATGAACGAAACCTCAATGAAGAAGAGAATTCTTCACGTTTATTCGCAAGTCAACCGGGTTCTGAAAATTTCTCTTCAATTGCGCATTGACAGGTCCAAAAGCTCGGTTGATAAATTTCCCATAGCCGGCATAGACCGGACAGGGGAACAACAAGCACGTGCGAAATACGTCGAAAACAGTGTCGGACGTGATCCATGCCCATTTCACTGGGTTGACCCGCGCCGAGCGCCAACTTGCCGAAAGCCTGCTCGACAACTATCCAGTCTCGGGCCTGGGCAGTATCACGACGATCGCGGAAAACGCCGGCGTGTCCACCCCGACCGTTGCGCGCATGGTCCAGAAGCTGGGCTACAAGGGCTATCAGGATTTCCAGGCGCATCTGCACCAGGAACTGGAAGCATCGATTTCAAATCCGATCGCCAAGCATGACCGCTGGGCGTCAAATGCACCCGGCACACATATTCTCAACCGCTTCGCCGAGGCGGTGATGAACAATATGCGCCAGACCCTCAACGAACTCGATACGGAAACGTTCAACGAAGCGGCCAAGCTCCTCGCAGACCGCAAGCGCAGCATATATTTCGTTGGCGGACGCATAACGGGCGCGCTGGCGGAATATTTCTTCACCCATATGCAGGTTATCCGGCCGAAAACGACGCTTATGTCGTCGAATACCAGCGCCTGGCCACAGCATATGCTCAACATGAGCGCCGGCGACGTCCTCGTAATATTCGATATACGTCGCTATGAGGCCGATATGGCGACGCTAGCGAACGTGGCAAAGTCCAACGGTGTCACTATAGTGCTGTTCACCGATCAATGGACATCGCCCGTCGCTAAGTACGCGCAGCACAATTTCAAGGTGCAGATAGAAGCGCCCTCGGCCTGGGACTCCTCCGTCGTGACGTTGTTCGTGGTGGAAGCACTGATCGAGGCAGTTCAGAGCCTGGCTTGGGACGAGACCCGCGAACGTATGAATACCCTCGAAGGGCTCTTCGAACAGGCGCGGCTGTTTCGCAAGCCGCGGTAATTAAACAGATAAACACAACAGGGGAGAGAAAGGACGTCCTATTTTTCAAGAGTAACGACGAGCTGGCCAGCCCCATGCGAGGCAAATGCAAGCCGTCACATAACTATCATACAAGCCGAATAACAGTCCGCATCGCCGCAGCAGAACCAACAAGGAGTAATCCAGTGACCACGAATATTCGCCGCATGCTCTCGCTGTCGACCGCAATGGTCGTCGCCTCCACCTCGCTCGCCTTTGCCGAGCCGAGCGCCGAACTGATCGAAGCCGCCAAGAAGGAAGGCAACCTGACCACGATCGCCCTGCCCCACAGCTGGTGCGGCTATGGCGACGTCATTGCCGGCTTCAAGGCAAAATATCCGGAAATCCAGGTCAACGAACTCAACCCGGACGCTGGCTCGGCCGACGAAGTTGAAGCCATCAAGGCCAACAAGGACAACAAGGGCCCGCAGGCTCCGGACGTCGTTGACGTCGGCCTCGCCTTCGGTCCGCAGATGAAGTCCGAAGGCCTCCTGCAGCCCTACAAGGTCTCCACCTGGGACGAGATCCCGGAAACCATCAAGGACGCCGAAGGCTACTGGTACGGCGACTACTACGGCGTTCTGTCGTTCATCGTGAACAAGGACCTCGTCAAGAACACTCCGGCTGACTGGGCCGACCTGCTGAAGCCGGAATATGCCGGTCAGGTCGCACTCGCCGGCGATCCGCGCGCCTCCAACCAGGCTATCTTGGGCGTTCTCGCCGCTGGCCTGCACAAGGGTGCGAAGGCCGGTGAAGAATCCGGCAAAGCCGGCCTGGAATACTTCGCCGAGCTGAACAAGGCCGGCAATTTCGTTCCGGTCATCGCCAAGGCCGGCACCATCGCCCAGGGCGCCACCCCGATCGCCGTCGCATGGGACTACAACGTGCTGGCATGGCGTGACGAACTCGCCGGCAACCCGCCGGTCGAAGTCGTCGTTCCGAAGACCGGCGTTCTCGCCGGCGTCTACGTCCAGGGCATCTCTGCCTTTGCTCCGCATCCGAATGCTGCGAAGCTGTGGATGGAATACCTCTACTCGGACGAAGGCCAGAACCTGTGGCTCAAGGGCTATTGCCACCCGGCCCGCTTCAACGCCATGGCCAAGGCCGGCAAGATCCAGAAGGAACTTTTGGACGCCCTGCCGCCGGCCGCTAGCTACGAAGCCGCCATCTTCCCGACCGTCGAAGAGCAGAACGCCAACAAGACCGTCGTAACCGGTGGCTGGGACAGCGTCGTCGGCGCCAACGTCCAGTAATCGGGCAAAGAGCCTTTGGCCCCGGCCCGACATGTTCGGGCCGGGGCTTGCCATATCTGAAGAGCCGGCCATACTTTGCCGGACTTGCATTCACGCCCTGTAGCGAAGACCCGCGAACATGAACCAAGCTCCCCCCGCGCGCCGATTGCGCCTGCCGCTGACCTGGTTGGGTCTGTTGCCCTTCGTGATCTTCGTAGTGATGTTCCTGATCCTGCCGACGATGCACATCGTCATTGGCGCCTTCCAGACCCGGGACGGCGCGTTCACGCTGCAGAACATTCGTGATCTTAACTCCGGCACGATCCCGTCGAGCTATTGGATTTCGGTGAAAATCTCGGTCGCCTCGGCAGCACTCGGCTGCCTGATCGGTTTCGGCATGGCCGCGGCCGTCGTCTTCGGCGCCGTGCCGCGCTGGTTAAAGGCGCCACTGCTGACCTTTTCCGGCGTCGCCTCGAACTTTGCCGGCGTGCCGCTCGCCTTTGCCTTCCTGGCGACCTTCGGTCCGGTCGGCCTCGTCACCGTGCTGTTGCGCAACAATTTCGGCATCGTCCTGCAGCGCGATCTCGGCTTCAGCATCCTGAGCTTCTGGGGCCTGACGATCACCTATCTGTTCTTCCAGATCCCGCTGATGATCCTGATCATCACGCCAGCGCTTGAAGGCCTCAGGCGCGAATGGCGCGAGGCGGCCGAAGTTCTGGGCGCAACCGCCCTTCAATACTGGCGCATGGTCGCCCTGCCGATCCTCTTTCCGTCGATCCTCGGCACCTTCGCCCTGCTGTTCGCCAATGCGTTCGGCGCCGTCGCGACAGCGATCGCGCTGACCGGCTCGAGTCTCAACATCGTGCCAATCCAGCTCTATGCCCAGATCCGCGGCGACGTGCTCGGCAATCCGCATCTTGGCTACGCCATGGCCTTCGGCATGATTGTCGTCACCGCCATCGCCAACGTCGTCTACATCTGGCTGCGCGTGCGCGCTGAAAGGTGGCTGAAATGAGCTTCTGGGCACGCATCACCGGCTGGGCCGCACTGATCTTTGGTCTGCTCTATTTCTTCGTGCCGCTCGGCGGCCTGTTCGAATTCTCGCTGAAGGCGCGCCGTGGCGTCTATTCGTTCGACGCATATGCCAAGGTACTCACCGACCTGCAGTTCCAGCAGACCTTCACTTATTCGGTGGTAATGGCGCTGGTGACGATCGCGATCGGCATCTTGCTCGTCGTGCCGACGGCCTTCTGGGTCAGGCTCAAGATGCCCTGGGCGCGCCCCTATGTCGAATTCCTGACGCTCATGCCCCTCGTCATTCCGGCTATCGTCATCGTATTCGGCTATATCCGCCTCTACAACACGTCGAGCTGGCTGCCGCTGACTGGCTCGATTCTGGGCACCAACCTCCTGCTGGCCTTCGGCTACACGATCCTTGCCCTGCCCTATATGTACCGTGCGGTCGACACGGGGCTGAGGACCATCGACGTCGCCACACTCACCGAAGCGGCACAGAGCCTCGGCGCCGGCTGGATTACCATTCTCGGTCGCGTCATTCTGCCGAATGTCATACCTGCCGTCCTGTCGGGCGCCTTTTTGACCTTTGCCATCGTCATCGGCGAATTCACCCTCGCCTCCCTGCTCGACCGGCCCGCCTTCGGCCCCTATCTGCAACGCATCGGTGCCAACAAGGCTTACGAACCCTTCGCGCTGTCGGTAATCGCCTTCGGCATCACCTGGGGCTGTCTCGTGCTGATCCAGCTCGTCTCGCGCCTTCAGAAGACCACCCAACGCCCCGCCTGAGGATAGACTTATGACATTCCTGACCCTCACGAATATCCAGAAATCCTTCGGCGCGGTCAAAGTCGTCCATGACTTCAACATGTCGATCGACAAAGGCGAATTCGTTTCCTTCCTCGGGCCGTCCGGCTGCGGCAAGACGACGATCCTGCGCATGGTCGCGGGCTTCGAAACCCCTTCGGGCGGCACTATCACGATCGACGGCAAGGACCAGTCGCGCCTCAAGCCGAATCAGCGCAACATCGGCATGGTCTTCCAGGCCTATGCGCTGTTTCCCAACATGAACGTGTTCGACAACGTCGCCTTCGGTTTGAAGGTGGCGGGCAAGCCCAGGGACGAAATCCAGGCGCGCGTCACGGAGATGTTGAAGCTTATTCACCTGGAGCATCTCGCCGACCGCTATCCCTATCAGATGTCGGGTGGCCAGCAGCAGCGCGTGGCGCTCGCCCGCGCCCTTGCGCCGAAGCCGCAGGTGCTGCTGCTCGACGAGCCACTTTCCGCCCTCGACGCAAAGATCCGCGTCTCCCTGCGGGAGGAAATCCGCCAGATCCAGCGCCAGCTCGGCATCACTACGGTCTTCGTCACCCACGACCAGGAAGAAGCACTGTCGATATCCGACCGCGTCGTCGTCATGAATGCGGGCCGCGCCGATCAGATCGGCACGCCCTTCGAAATCTACAATCGCCCGGCCACCCGCTTTGTCGCCTCCTTCGTCGGAACGCTGAACCTGATCGAAGCAAAAGTCGTCGATCCGCAGAACAACACCGTCGCGATCGGCGACCTGACGATCGCGCTAAAGGAAAGGATCACCGTTCCGGCCGGCAGCACGGTCCAGCTCGCGATGCGTCCGGAAGCAGGCTCCATCCTCGATGGAGCCAAGGGCGATACGACCCTGACCGGTCAAGTCGTGTCGGGCCACTTCCTCGGCTCGGTCATCCGGACCCGCATCGATGTCGCCGGGAATACCGTTTCTTTCGACATGTTCAACGATCCAAGCATCACTCCGCCGGCCATCGGCGATACCGTCTACCTGAAGATCGATTCCGGTGATCTCCTCGTCGTGCGGGATTGAGCCGATTGGCAGCCGCCGCGGCCCGGCCACTGCCTGCTCCCGATACGATCCGGCCAACGCCATAATGACGCCCGATGCCAGTCCGCGCAACGTAGGGAATATCTGATAAATGGGCATGCGGTATCGCATCGAAATCCTCGACGTTATTACAGATCCGGGCAAGCTGACCCGACCCAACGAGGACAGCTTCGGTCACAACTCCGACAGCGCCTTCGTGGTCGACGGCGCTACGGGCCTCGGCGACCGGCAATTCATGCCGGGCCACGGCAGCGACGCCGCCTGGATTGCTGCTTTCAGCGCACTACGGCTGCGCAAGAATCTGACCGGCGCATGCGATGTGCGCGCCGTGATCCGGGATATCTGCAAGCAAGCCGCAGACGAGTTCCGCAGTGTCGCCGGCGACCAGCCGCGCTATGCCTGGCCGCTCTCCGCACTTGCAGCTGCCAGGGCGACACCCCAGGGTTTCGAATTCATCGGCCTTGGCGACTGTTGCCTTTATCTGCTGCCCGACACTAGCGAGGCCGAGGTCCACATGGCCATTCCCGACGCCTTCCAGCGGGAACAGGCAGCGGCGCGCGAACACATCCATCGCGTCGGCGGCATCGGCCCGTCGGGCGCCGCCGATGACGATCCAACGACCTTGGCCGGATTGCGCCGCCATCGCGAAAGGCAGAATACCGACGGCGGTGATGTCTGGACCCTCGGCCTGATCCCGGAGGTAGCCGACCATCTGACCATTCACCCCTTATCCCTGACGAGTTCGGCGACCGCGATCATTTGCTCCGATGGGCTGGCCGATCTCGTCGCGCTCTATCACGCCTATGATGCAGCCGGTCTGGTCGTGGCTGCAAGGACGTCGGGCCTCGCCTCGCTGGTCGACGAACTGCGTCGGTTCGAACGGGAAATCGACCCCGACGGCCTCGAATATCCGCGCTTCAAGCAGAGCGATGACACGACGGCGATCTTACTGCGGCTCACCATGGATTGAGCCGGATCGGACATGCGTTTCGGATTCATAAACAACGCGCTACCGGCTTCCTTGGATCCAGCAAGCCAACGATTTGAATCATTTTGGCAATTACGTGAATCAAATCAGCAGAAAGCCGCCACCTTCATGCGAAAGCGACGGCCCCGAACTCTTAGCGCCTGCTGAACTGAATCTGAATTCAGGCACTTGCGGCACGCGCCTGAATCAATTTCTCCGCAACTTCTCAGCCTGCGTCATCCGTTGCTTCGGCTGCCTTCACCGGCACATAGTTGAGCACCGGTCCGAGCCACCGCTCCAACTCGTTTACAGGCATGCCCTTGCGCGTCGCATAGTCCTCAACCTGATCGCGCTCGACCTTGGCCACGCCGAAATAATAGCTCTCCGGATGGGCGATATATATCCCCGAAACCGATGATCCAGGCCACATCGCATAGCTTTCTGTAAGCTGAACGCCCGTCGCGTTTTCCGCGTCGAGCAGGTGGAAGAGCGTCTTTTTTTCGGTATGATCAGGCTGGGCTGGGTAGCCGGGCGCCGGCCGGATACCGGCATAGCTTTCGCTGATCAGGTCATCCGGCGTCAGCGTCTCGTCCTCGGCGTAGCCCCAGAACTCGCGCCGCACCCGCTCATGCATGCGCTCGGCGAAGGCCTCGGCGAACCGATCGGCAAGCGCTTTGACCAGGATCGATGAGTAATCGTCATTCGCCCGCTCGAAACGCTCGGCAATGGCGATCTCCTCAAAGCCCGCCGTGACGACGAAGCCACCAAGATAATCGGCAACGCCGCTGTCGACGGGCGCGACGAAGTCAGAAAGCGCCACGTTCGGCCGGCCGTCCCGCTTCGAAAGCTGCTGGCGCAAAGTGAAGAACGTGGCGAGTTCCTGCTGACGGCTCTCGTCCGTGAAGAGATGTATGTCATCGCCCACGGCATTGGCCGGCCAGAACCCGATCACTGCGCGCGGACGGAACCACTTTTCCGCAATGATCTTCGTAAGCATGGCCTGCGCATCGGCAAACAGGTGGCGGGCGACCTCCCCTTGCGCCTCGTCCTCGAGGATTGCCGGATAGCGGCCCCTCAACTCCCAGGTCTGGAAGAACGGCGTCCAATCGATATACCTTGCGAGCTCCTCGAGATCGTAGTCCTCGAACACCTTCGTTCCCAGGAAGCTTGGCCTGACCGGCTTGTAGGCCGTCCAGTCGAGCTTGACGGCATTTTCCCGAGCCCGTGCCAGCGGCAGGCGCTGCTTCTCGGCTTCCGCCCTTGCATGTGCTTCTGCTACCTTGGCATATTCGGCCCGAATGCCGGCGGCATAGGCCTGCCTGCTATCCGGCGACAGCAGCGCGGAGACCACGCCCACGGCGCGGCTGGCGTCATTGACATGGATCGCCTGTCCCGCCCCGTACTGCGGCGCGACCTTGACGGCGGTGTGTACCCGACTCGTCGTCGCCCCGCCGATCAGAAGCGGGATGTCGAAGCCCTGACGCTCCATTTCGGAGGCGACATGCACCATCTCGTCGAGTGACGGGGTGATCAGGCCTGAAAGGCCTATGATGTCGACTTTCTGCTCACGGGCTACTTCAAGAATCTTGGTCGTCGGCACCATGACGCCGAGGTCGATGATCTCGTAGTTATTGCAGGCAAGCACGACGCCGACGATGTTCTTCCCGATGTCGTGCACGTCGCCCTTCACCGTCGCCATCAACACCTTGCCGGCCGCCTCGCGTTCGCCGGTCCCGCCGTTGGCCAGCTTCTCTTCCTCCATATAGGGCAGGAGAACCGCGACTGCCTGCTTCATCACGCGGGCGGACTTAACCACCTGGGGAAGGAACATTTTGCCTGCACCGAAGAGATCGCCGACGACGTTCATGCCGGCCATCAGGGGTCCTTCGATCACATGCAGCGGTCGATCGGCCTTCAGGCGCGCTTCTTCCGTATCAGCCTCGATGAACTCGGTGATGCCGTTCACCAGCGCGTGCTCCAGCCGTTTCTCGACCGGCAATTCCCGCCAGCTCATATCCTGGGTGCGGGCCTGCTTCTCGCCGGTGCCGCGATAGCGTTCGGCGATCTCCAGCAGCCGCTCGGTCGAATCCTTCCGGCGGTTGAGAACCACGTCCTCGCAGGCCTCGCGCAGTTCCGGGTCGATGCTCTCATAGACCGCAAGCTGGCCGGCATTGACGATGCCCATGTCCATGCCGGCCTGAATGGCGTGATAGAGGAACACGGCATGCATCGCCTCGCGTACGGGTTCGTTGCCGCGGAACGAGAAAGACAGGTTGGAGACGCCGCCGGAAATATGAACGAGCGGCATCTTCTGGCGGATGGTGCGGGTCGCCTCGATGAAGTCGACGCCGTAGTTGTCGTGCTCCTCGATGCCGGTGGCAACGGCAAAGACATTCGGATCGAAAATGATGTCTTCCGGCGAGAACCCCGCGTTCTCGGTGAGCAGCTTGTACGCCCGCTCGCAAATCTCGACCTTGCGCTGGTAGGTATCTGCCTGCCCCTGCTCATCAAAAGCCATCACGACGACGGCGGCGCCGTAGTTGCGCACCAGTTGCGCCTGGGCGAGGAATTTTTCCTCCCCTTCCTTGAGCGAGATCGAGTTGACCACGGGTTTGCCCTGCACGCATTTCAGGCCCGCCTCGATAATCTCGAACTTCGAGGAGTCGATCATGACGGGCACGCGCGCGATATCCGGCTCGGCGGCAATCAGGTTCAGGAACTCGACCATCGCGCGCTGGGAGTCGATCAGCCCCTCGTCCATGTTGATGTCGATGATCTGGGCACCGTTTTCGACCTGGTCCCGCGCAACGACCAGCGCGGCCGTATAGTCACCAGCCGTTATCAGCTTGCGGAATTTGGCAGAACCCGTGACGTTCGTCCGCTCACCGACATTGACGAACGGAATGTCTTTGGTCAGCACGAAGGGTTCCAGACCGGAAAGCGACATGAACGGCCGGTGTTCAGGCACCTGACGGGGCTTGCCGCCAGCGACCGCCTCCGCAATGGCCTTGATATGCCCGGGGGTCGAGCCGCAACAACCGCCGACGACATTGACCAGCCCGTCACGGGCAAAGCCCCCGATCTGGCGCGCCATGTCCTCCGGGCTCTCGTCATACTGGCCGAATTCGTTGGGCAGGCCCGCGTTGGGATAGGCACAAATGAATGTGTCGGCGACGCTGGAAAGTTCCTGCAGGTGCGGGCGCATGGCATCTGCACCGAGCGCGCAGTTGAGGCCGATCGTGA
>JBAYTX010000052.1:0-25699 GCA_041675415.1 Rhizobium sp.
GCTCGCCCGCGCAATTTGCAAGTTTCCACGATCAACAACCGTGCAAACTTGCAAAAACCAATACGTCAAAGAACCGGATTAAAACGCCAATTCAATGTCTTGGAAATTCTTCACGGACGACTATTTCTCCTGAGATTTGAGAAGGATCGCAAATCCGCGCCCGCCGCGGACACGTCGTCGTTTCGCCGACAATGATGAAAATCGCCATTGGAGCACAATGGCCTATTGCGGAAAAACACCTATGCCGCGACGAGCGGGCGTCAGGACGATCCCGAGAGGCTCGCTGTCCTATTGCTCGGAAAGCTTCATATCGGGATGGTAATCCTTACCCTCGACCGTCTTGGTGATCGCCTGGCCGCAGGTTACCACACCCCTCTGGGAATTGAAGGTGAGGGCCGGCGAGCCGGCGAGTTCCCAGCCATCGTTGAGAGCTGCCGTCACGCGATGACAAAAGGACGCATCGTCCGGGCCGGTCAGGAAACGATAGATCTTCATGGCTTTTCTTTCTTTCGTTCGAATACCAGTTGCGCCTTTTGCATGAGCCGCTCGGCCTGCTCCAGATGCAGGCGCTCGACCATCCGGCCGTTCATGTTGACAACATTGAGGCCTCTCGCCTCCGGTTCCGCAAAGGCTGCAATTATCTGCCGCGCCTCGGAGAGCACCTCTTGCGAAAAGCCGAAATGCCGGTTGGCGCCGTCGATCTGCGCCGGATGGATCAGCATCTTGCCGTCGAAGCCCATGGCGCGGCCCTGCACGCATTCATCGTCGAAGGCTGCGAGATCCCTGAAATCGTTCGAAACGCTATCGATCACATCGAGCCCGAACGCCCTTGCGGCCAGAACCACCTGCATCAGCCACGGCATGAGGTAGGTCCGCCCAGGCGCCGGCAAGACACCCGTCGCCTTGCGCAGATCGTTGAGCCCGATCACGAAGCAGTCGAGCCGTGCGCCGCCGGTCCTACCCGCTTCCGCGATCGCAGCAGCATTGAGAACGCCGAGCGGCGTTTCCATCATTGCCCATATGCGCAGGCTATCCGGCACGTCGCTATCGGAAAGCAGATCGGCCACCGCCTGCACATCCATCGGGCTATCGACCTTCGGCAGCAGCACTGCATCTGGTTGGCAGGCAATGACTGCCGCCATGTCGGCCGCAGCGAATTCCGTATCGGACGCATTGATGCGGATGATGCTTTCCTTACCTTCAAGCGGCGTTTCTGCAAAGAAGCGCCGAAGATTGTCGCGGGCTTCGGCTTTCTTCTCCGGAGCGACCGAATCCTCAAGGTCGAAAATCACTGAATCGCAATCGAGGCCTTGCGCCTTGGCGAGCGCGCGCGGATTGACGGCAGGGACGCTCAAGACGGAGCGGCGCAGTCGAACAGGATGATTGGCATTGAAAGAGGTCATGCACGAACTTGTGCCAAGCTTTGCCGGAGCGTGCAAGACGGCTGATAATAAAACCCCTTGCAATCCGGGGGGAGAAGGACCACCTTTACTTGAAGAAAGGATTCCGATCATGCAGAATCTCCGTTCCGTAGGCCTCGCTTTGGCAGGCATTTCCGTCCTTGCAGTGGCTGCCGTCTTCACGGTATCGCTGACCTTGATCGCCGGCGCCGTTCTGACCCTGTCAATGATTGCCCGCATGTTTTCCATGCGCACCAAGTCCGCGCCCGCCTATGCCAAGGCAAAGACGCAAGGCCGCGAAATGCGGGTGTGGAACGACGGCCGCGGCACGATCATCGATCTCTGAAGAACTTCTATTGTCCGCAAAAGCGTAGCTTTCAGTGCCGGGGCGTACCCGTTTGGCCAATAAAGGCCTTCAAATTCGCATGATTTTCCTCTAAGGGCTGCGGGAATTCCTGAATTGCATTCCGAAGGCAGGGTCTGATGGAAAAGTTCGTAAAGCTCACCGGCGTCGCAGCACCCCTTCCGGTCGTCAATATCGACACCGACATGATCATTCCCAAGGACTATCTGAAGACCATCAAGCGTACTGGCCTCGGCACCGGCCTGTTCGCCGAGGCCCGCTATAAGGACGATGGCTCGGAAAACCCCGATTTCGTTCTGAACAAGCCAGCCTATCGCAACGCCCAGATCCTCGTCGCCGGTGACAATTTCGGTTGCGGTTCGTCGCGCGAGCATGCTCCCTGGGCGCTGCTCGACTTCGGCATCCGCTGCGTAATCTCCACGAGCTTCGCCGATATCTTCTACAACAACTGCTTCAAAAACGGCATCCTGCCCATCGTCGTCAGCCCGGAAAACCTGGAAAAGCTGATGGATGACGCAAGCCGCGGCTCCAACGCCGTGCTGACCGTCGATCTCGAAGCCCAGGAAATCACCGGTCCTGACGGCGGCACCATCAAGTTCGACATCGATGCCTTCAAGCGTCATTGCCTGCTGAACGGCCTCGACGACATCGGCTTGACACTCGAAAAGGCGAACAGCATTGACCGCTTTGAAAAGGCCAACGCCATTTCGCACCCCTGGGCGTGAAACGCAGGATCAATGTTGCGCGTGATTCCTCCGTTTCTTCCCAAGCGTTTCGAGCCTGTCGCGTTCGGATTATTGTTGTCGGGAATGATGTCCTTCTTCGTGTCCGGCCTTGCAACCATCATGGGGCTCGGCCTAACCGATGCGCTTCCGTTTCTCTGGCTTAAGGCATGGCTTCCCTCCTGGGCTTTCGCCTTTCCCTCCGTCCTGCTGATCGCTCCCTTCGTGCGGCGTATACTGAGACGGATTGTCATTCAGGAATGATGCCGAAAAGCCGCCAGGAAACGTGCCAAGAGCGTACCGCACAGGGCCTTGGCGCGCTTGAAAAGCAGTCCCACGGCCGATAAAACGCCGCAACTCGTCCAAAGCAAGGGGTTCCCCATGACAGTGCGCAAGCTTTTCCTTCTCCCGGGTGACGGGATCGGCCCGGAAGCCATGGCAGAGGTCCGCAAGATCGTTGCCTATATGAACAGCGACATGGCAGCCGGCTTCGAAACCGACGAAGGCCTGGTCGGCGGTTGTGCCTATGACGCGCATGGCGTGGCGATATCGGAAGAGGACATGGCCAAGGCGATGGCTGCGGACGCCGTGCTGTTCGGTGCCGTCGGCGGTCCGAAGTGGGACGCTGTTCCTTACGAGGTCCGCCCCGAGGCCGGCCTGCTGCGCCTGCGCAAGGATCTCGAGCTGTTCGCCAACCTGCGTCCGGCCATCTGCTATCCAGCGCTCGCCAACGCCTCCTCGTTGAAGCCGGAACTGGTCGAGGGCCTCGACATCCTAATCGTGCGCGAACTGACTGGCGGCGTCTATTTCGGCGAGCCGAAAACGATCACCGACCTCGGCAACGGCCAGAAGCGGGCGATCGACACCCAGGTCTATGACACCTACGAGATTGAGCGCATCGCCTCGGTCGCCTTCGAACTGGCGCGCACCCGCAACAACCGCGTTTGCTCGATGGAAAAGCGCAACGTCATGAAGTCGGGCGTGTTGTGGAACCAGGTCGTCTCTGACGTCCACAAGCGGAAATATCCCGACGTCAAGCTTGAGCACATGCTGGCGGATGCCGGCGGTATGCAGCTCGTTCGTGCGCCAAAACAGTTCGACGTCATCGTTACCGACAACCTGTTCGGCGACATGCTCTCCGACGTCGCCGCCATGCTGACCGGTTCGCTCGGCATGCTGCCGTCCGCTTCGTTGGGCGCCCCCGACGCCAAGACCGGAAAGCGCAAGGCGCTCTATGAACCGGTTCACGGCTCCGCCCCCGACATCTCCGGCAAAGGCATTGCCAACCCGATCGCCATGATCGCGTCTTTTGCCATGTGCCTGCGTTACTCCTTCAACATGGTGAAGGAAGCAGACGTACTGGAAAAGGCTATCGCCAATGTGCTCGATAAGGGTATCCGCACTGGCGACATCATGGCCGACGGATGCCGCCAGGTCGGCACTTCCGAAATGGGCGATGCCATTCTATCAGAATTCAAGGCGCATTCTGCCTGAGCTGGCTATATGCCCTTTGGCGCTCCGCGCGGCCACAGTCCCGCGCGGAGTTGCATGACAAGGTCTGCCGAACTTGCTATAGGCCAGTCCCAGACAACACGGGCATGAGCCCGCTCCGCCTCGAGGAATCAAGGTGAACAGAGGCCAGCAAGGCGAGACACCGGACAAGAACTGCATGGGAAAGATCACCGCATGGCTTAGGGCGCGCCGCGATCGCAATCGGATCCCCTTGCCGTCGTCGCACTGGCAATCGTTCCTGTTGATCGCAGTCAACCTTGCGCTTCTTGCATTCTTTGTCTTCGATGGCCCCGTGGTTGCCGCAATGCAGAACATGCCGGCAATCATCCGTTCGGTTGGAAACACGCTCACAGATATCGGAAAATCAGGGTGGATTCTCTTCGGCTCGGCATTCGTGTTTTTCGAGGCCCTGGCCACGTCCCGCAGGCTCGACAGCGCAAAGGCGCGGTTCAATGCGCTCTACACCGGACAGATTGCGTTTTATGTTTTCGCAAGTGTGGCTCTTTCGGGGCTCTCCGCCAATCTGATCAAGCGCGCTATCGGCCGCGCGCGCCCCGTCAATTTCGAGGAATGGGGAATTTTCGGTTTCTCACCCTTTGCCGGCAGCGCCCGCTTCGAGAGCTTTCCATCCGGCCATGCGACTACCATAGGCGCGCTCTTCATGGTCCTCGCGCTTTTGCTTCCGCGTCACCGCTTGGTTCTGGCTATTTTTGCCATCTGGCTGGCCATGACCCGCGTCATGGTCGGGGCCCACTACCCGAGCGACGTGATCGCGGGTCTTGCCTATGGCTCATGGTTCTCGCTCATGATGGCAATCGTCTTTTCGAGATACGGCATCGTCTTCAAGCTCACCCCCAGCGGCTATCCAACACCCCGCTTGCCGCTCGGATTGAAGCGCTTGCCAAGCGCGGGTGAGCAGCGAATGCGCCTGCGCAAACCTTAATAGCCGGCAGACTTTCCAGCAAAGTTCGACGAACGAGCGCCCGCTATCCGCCGAGTCCGCTTCATTCAGCATCTTCACGACTTCGTGAGAATGACCGCAAAATCGCACGCCTTGCATTGTACGTGTGATCCGGTCACCCCACTCTTCCGTAATAGTAATTGGAAGGCACGTGCCTTCGCGCTTCGTCGCGGCGGCACAAGGTGGAAAGTTTTCAGCAAATAAGACGGAACCGGGACGCTTTTCGCCCGTTCATCTGAAGCCGCGGGAAGGCGTGCTTCCGCGCGGAGGTCCGGTTCGCCCATGGAGATGCCAATGAAACCCATGTCCGCTGACAGACACATCATCAGATTTGCAATGGCGCAACCCTTTCTCGAGCGCGACGAGGAACTCGATCTCGCAATCCGCTGGAAGGATCGCCAGGATCAGGACGCGCGCAACCGGATCGCCCATGCTCACATGCGTCTGGTAATCGCGATGGCGACCAAATTTCGTGGCTTCGGCCTGCCGCTCAGCGACTTGATCCAGGAAGGCTATATCGGGTTGCTGGAGGCTGCTGCGAGATTCGACCCTGCGCGCGAAGTTCGCTTTTCGACCTATGCGGGCTGGTGGATCCGTGCATCCATGCAGGACTATATCCTGCGCAATTGGTCGATCGTTCGCGGCGGCACGAGTTCCTCCCAGAAGGCGCTGTTCTTCAACCTGCGCCGCCTTCGAGCCAAGCTCGCTCAGGGCGACAACCGGCTGAGCGATCAGGCAATCCATCAGGAAATTGCCTCTGCACTAGGGGTCAGTCTTGCCGATGTCCAGTCCATGGACGCGCGGCTTTCCGGAAACGACGCCTCGTTGCAGGCGCCCGTCATGGGCAGGCACGGAGAAGGAACGGAACAACTGGAAATGCTCGAAAGCGAAGACCTGCCGCCGGACGAACAAGTCCGCGGCATTATCGACGGCGAGAGGTGGTCTCACTGGCTGAAATGCGCCATGGAACGACTCAATGATCGTGAAACACGGATCATTCGCGCTAGGCGCCTTTCTGAAGACGGAGCCACGCTTGAGGAACTCGGCGCCGAACTCGGCATATCAAAGGAACGCGTTCGCCAAATCGAGACGCGCGCAATGGAAAAACTGAAAGCAGCGCTCAGCATCTGCGCACCGAACACCAACGAACTTCGGGAACTGGCGGTCTAATCGCGAGACCCGATGTCCTGTTGGGCATCTACTACTCCGAAATGATCTTTACCCGGCTCCCCGGCGCAAGTGTGGAACCGGCATTCAGCGCGTTGATAAGCTTGAAAAGTTCGAGCTTGCGCTCCGTGCCCATCATCCGCGCTGCCAGCGTGCCGATCGTATCGCCGGAGCCGACTGTCACCACGCGGACACGCAAGGGCTTCAACGTGGCCGCCTCCTGCGGCGTGATGCGCCGGAAGCTTGAACGAAGCTTTTCGGCCGTCGGTTCAAGCAGGGGACTATCCTTCGGCACCGCCGTCAGGAAACGAAAGATCTGCGAACCGATCCGGATAACGGTGACGTCGAAATCCCAGCGTTCGGCAGCGGCCCGAGCCGTCGCGGCTTCGAGACCGTTGACAGTGATTGGGCGAATCGTCTCGGGCAGCAGACCCGTGACCCAGCCGCTCGAAATGTAGTTCGACAGGCTCCGGCGCTCGTTGTCGGCCACCCCATCGAATCGAATCGCAATGTCTCCGGGCCCCGTGGCGAGCACTGCCTCGACCTTGTTGTCGATCTGGAACCCGTCTGGAACTTCGAAACGGATGCCTAGACTGCCGTGAAGGAAAGTCTGACCGCGAACATAACCTTCCTGGGGACTATCGCCGTAAAGCAGCCCGTCGATACCGTTCAGGTAGTAGTCGCGGCCACTCTCGCCATAGGTTCCTTGTGGTCCGAACGCTCGCGCATGGCGCCTGGCCAGTTCCACGCGCTGGGGGGCATTCGGATGGCTCGAAAGGAAGTCGAGGCTCTGGTCGGAATCTGGCTCGACCGAGGTAAAATGACTATAGCTTGCCATCGAATCCAGAAAACGCGCAGCCGCATAGGGATCGTAGCCGGCTTCGCCAAGCGTCCTCACGCCGATGACGTCGGCTTGCAGCTCCTGTTGCCGTGAGAATGCCGCGAGCCTGAGCTTCCCGCGTGCAAGCGCCTGTTTTCCCGCGAGATCGCTGGACAGGACCTCTGCCACTACCCGGCTGGCAATGACCTCGGCTTCTTCCCGGCGCTGGCGCTCGATTCCGTGATTGGCCGTCACATGGGCCATTTCGTGGGAGAGGACCGCCGCCACTTCGGAAGCGTCGTTGGCAAGAGCGAGCAAACCCCGCGTAACATATAGAAAACCGCCAGGCAGCGCGAATGCATTGATAGCCGGTGAATTCAGAATGGTAATGCGGTAGGACTGGTTCGGATTCTCCGAGACTGCCGTCAGGGCACCCGCAATCCGGGCCACCAGCTTTTCCGTTTTTTCGTCGTGATACTCGCCGCCATAGCTCGCCACGATGCGCGGATGCTCGCGCGCACCCATCTGTGCGCGCGGATCGTCCTTCTGCACTTCATCGACAATCTGGGGACTGCTGGACGGAGAGACGTTCGGCACGTAGGCCTGTTCGAACAGGGACTGGCAGGACGACAGCAGGATGCTCGACGACAGCAGGACGACAAGCAAAGGCGCCATGCCGCGGTGTTGCCGGCCGCCGCGAACGCGCTTGGACGCCATCACGTTCTTGTCTGTCAGAGCCTGCATCTTGCCCGAATCACCTTGTTCCTTCGTCGCAAAAGATCGGAACCGATGCGCTATAGCCCCGCCGACACGGATCCTCGCCCACATTCCCTGCTTCCGACCAGTCCCACATGACATCATTCATTCGACAACGATAAAATAACATATAGGGAAAGGTGCGGTCGTTGATAAGGAAACACCAAGGCGGGAAACTGAAAATGCCTCATTCGGATTGCGAATGCCATCGGGGCACGTCCAAATTAAGGCGATGACACCCAGATGCAACACGTAAGATCAGCGTTTGAGGAAACTGGCGACTGCAGTTAGGTCACTACGCCCGAAAAATATCTCGCTCGGTCCACTGAAAGCAATGCACCCCGCGTCGATGAAGATCACGTGCCGTGCAAGCCGCGCCACTTCGTCTGGATCATGACTGACGATAATGACGGTGCTGCCCGTCTCATTGCGCAGGCCTTCCAGCAAATCGGCCATTACCGTGCGCAAGCCAGGATCGAGTGCAGCAAAAGGTTCATCAAGCAAAAGCACCGGTTTACGACGAACCAGCGCCCTTGCAAACGCCGCCCGCTGACGTTCGCCGCCCGAAAGCGTCGAGGGTAAACGTCGTTCAAACCCTTCGAGGCCAACCCGCTTCAGCGCCGTCGAAATCGCCTCCCGATCGGCACTGTCAAGCCGCAGTGCGGGATTTATCCCGAGCCCGACATTGGTGAAAAGGTCGAGATGGGCAAACAGATTGTTATCCTGGAATACGAACGACACTGGCCGTTCCGCGGGAAGAAGGTTCCTGACATCCCTCCCCTCGATCAGGACGCGGCCGCCGTCGGGCGTCTCGAAACCCGCGACAATATTGAGTAACGTTGACTTGCCCGACCCCGACGGGCCGGCCACCACCGTGATCGCGCCTTTCGGTATTCGGCAATCGAAATGGAAATCACGCGTCCCAAGCCTCAGTCGCACCTCCTCGAGGATAACGGCGCTAGACGTGTGCGGCATCATCTGCCTTTTCCTTTCGGGGAAGGGTGCCGGAGGTCCCGGCAAGGGTCAGAAGTAGACAAACCATACCCAAAATCAATGCCAGTCCATCAGCGTCATTGGTACGGTAATGCCCCATGCGATTATAGATCAGCCAAGGCAATGTAGTGATCTTTTCCGAACCGAACAGCGCGACAGCGCCGAGATCGCCGAGCGACAAGGCCATCGCAAAGGACAGCGCCGTAAGCAGCGACTTCTTGAGCAAGGGCCAGTCCACGAGCCGCAATTTGGCCAGCCCCGACATTCCGAGGCTGGCAACCAATCTGGCGGTCCGGGCGCGATGAATGGCATATGCGGGCGCCAGGACCCGCATGACAAACGGCAAGGCCATCAGGCTGTTGATCGCAACGACCACCGCCGGAGCACAGCTGGCAATATTGCCGAGCGACCTCAGCGCCATAAACCAGCCCGTGGCAAGCACGATCGTCGGAACAAGCAGGACAAGCGACGAGGATGCCGACAGCAAGACCGAGAAGCCCCTCGCCGGGATCGAGGGCCGACGCCGCGCGTTGCTTGCCACCTGGGCATTGATGATCGCAATTGCGAGGCCAATGGAGAGGATAGCCGAACAGAGCCCGATGGCGAGACTTGTCGCCGCGGCGCGGATGAAGGCCTCCTCCTGAACGAGCTTCAGGAGGTCGGATCGAAGGCCGGACAAGACGATCGAGGAAAGCGGTAGCGCAATGAAGAGCGTCGCAGCGACGAGTGTGACGCCGTCGGACAGACGCGCGCGCGGGGACAGGCCGTCAAATCGCCGCGACGGCCTATCCGCCGTGGCATCATACTCTGCAGGTGCGGGAAATAGAGCCATCGCCCCGAGGATGGTGGCAGTAACCGCGATTTGCAGGAAGGCGAGCGAAACGGCACGCGCGGGTTCGAAGTCAAAGCGCAAGGACTGGTAGATGGCAACCTCGATCGTCGTTGCGGCAGGTCCGCCGCCGAGTACCAGCACCAGCGTGAAGCTCGTCGCGCAGAGCATGAAGATTAACCCGGCGATGCCAGGAATCAGCACGCGGAGCGCCGGCCATTCGATGAACCGGAAGACAGAGACCGGCTTCATGCCGAGGCCCGCGCTCATCAGCCAGTATTCAGAAGGCACCCGCTCGAGCCCGGCCAGCATGAGGCGCGCTGCAAGCGGCATGTTGAAGAACACATGGGCGAGGAGGATACCGGCGAGACCGTAGATGCTGACGGGTTCGCCAAATCCGAGAAAGGCAAGGGCGTCGTTGACAATGCCCTGTCTTCCCCAGATGCCGACAAGGCCAAGCGCGCCGATCAGAACGGGCAGGCCCATGGGAACTGCCATCAGACGGATCAGCCACTGGCGCCCGACAAAGTGCCTCTGTCGGGCAAGGGCACGTGCCACGAGGACAGCGAAAGCCACCGAGAGCAGTGTCGAAAGAGCCGATTGCAGAATCGTGAAGCGCAGCACCGAGAAGAGGAACGGATCGGAAAACAGGGATGCAATCCCGCCCCCGGCTCGGTACTGCAAGAGGGATACCACCGCGACGCCGATAAAGAACCCGATCGCGGCGAGGCTGAGGACCCCGGCGGAAAAGGCAATTATGCGTTCGCGGGCACTCAGCATGAGATTCAGTTGAGCGTCATGGCGGCAAGCCACTCGTCGATCCAGCGCTTGCGGTTTTCGGCCACTTCGTCAGGTTGCATCAGGAAGGTCTTTTGCGGCGAGACGAGCTTGCTGAAGGCCTCCGGCAGCGGTTCGGACGTCGGAGCCGCCGGCATCATCCAGTTGTTGGTTGGGACCGTGTCCTGAAAACCGGGGCTCACCATGAATTTCAGGAAGTTTCGCGCCAGCTCCTTCTGCGGGGCATCCTTCAATAGTCCCGCAACCTCGATCTGGATATAATGGCCCTCGGAAAACGCCGCGGCCTGGTAGCGGTCGCTTTCCTCAGCGATCATATGATAGGCGGGAGAAGTGGTGTAGGAAAGCACCATCGGTACCTCACCCTTGGTGAACAGGCCATAGGCCTCGGACCAGCCGGGCGTCACGGTCAGTACCCGCTCCTTGAGCTTTGTCCAGGCCTTGGGTGCTTCGTCTCCATAGATCGCCTTGACCCAGAGCAGGAGGCCGAGGCCCGGTGTCGAAGTGCGCGGATCCTCGATCACGATCTTCTGCGAAGGATCGCCCTCAACCAGCTCCTTCATGCTCGCCGGTGGAGTCTTCAGCACCTGCGTGTCATAGACGACCGCGAAATGCCCGTAGTCGTAAGGCACGAACGTATCATCGGAGAAATTTCCGGGCACCGAGACGGCGGACGTGTCGATGCCATGGACATCAAAAAAACCGCTGTGCTTGGCTTCGCTGACCAGATTGGTGTCGAGGCCAAGGACGATGTCGGCCTTGCTGGTTCCACCTTCCAGCTTGAGGCGAGTGAGAAGCGCAACGCCATCTGCAACACCAACGAAGTCGACCGTGCAATCGCATGTCTTCTCGAAGGCCTCCTTTACCTTCGGCCCCGGCCCCCACTCGGACATGAAGCTTTCATAAGTGTAGATTGTTAGCGTCCTGTCGGCCGCCACGGCACCAAGGGCCGAGGAGAGCGTGAGCACGACTGCCGCAGCAAACACGCGGCGCGGGAGATTCATCTTGCAAGCTGGCATGTTCCGCCCCTTCGTAAGGTATTCAAATCCGGGACAAGGGCGTCGATATACGCGTCTAATCCCTCCGCCGGTGTTAGCCGGATCAGGTTCCGCGGGTTGGCTCTTCGCCTCTCAGCCGGCTGTCCGCAATGGACACAAGGCACCCCGTTAGAGCGCTTTCAGACATAACGCTATGCCAGGCGGCATGCAAGTGGCGGGCAAACCGACCCAGAGACAGCATGGAACGGCGTTATTCCTTCCTTCGGGAGCCATAATCCGCGTCCTTGCCCTTTTCATGCCACAGCATTCCGCTTATCAACCGAACAGCAAGGACCAGAAGGGTATTGTCAGAACGAGTTGATGCAGCAAGAGTCTCAGCCATGTCCCATATAGAGGCTGCACCATCAAAGGACGGGGCCGAAGACGCGCCCTTCGAGATCAGTTTTCGCCGACAGATCCAGATTGCAACGCGATCCTTTTGGGCTTCCTCGGTGCGGAACCGGGTTCTAGCGCTGGCGGCCGCTCTGCTGGCGATTATCCTGCTGACTGCCTATGGCCAGATCTTGCTCAATCGATGGAACGCCCCGTTCTACAACTCTCTGGAGCGCCGTGACGTCGCCGAATTCCTGGTCCAGCTGAAGAATTTCGCAGTGATCGCCGGGTTCCTTCTTCTGCTGAACGTTGTGCAGACCTGGCTCAACCAGATGACCGCGCTCTACATGCGTGAGGGTCTCGCACGCGATATCGTCGATCAATGGCTGATAGGCAGGCGAGCCTATCGCCTCTCGGTCTCAAGCCCGCTCGGAGTCAATCCCGACCAGCGGCTGCATGAGGATGCCCGTAAACTGTCGGAAATGACCACTTCCCTCTCGATCGGCCTCGTCCAGGCAACGGTCCTGCTCGTGAGTTTCATCGGCGTCCTGTGGCAATTGTCGAGCGGCGTGGTCTTCCAGGTCGGGGAAACGAGCTTTTCAATTCCCGGCTATATGGTTTGGGGAGCAATCCTCTATGCCGGTACGGCATCGCTGGTGAGTAACGTCGTCGGCTTCCGGCTGACACGCCTCAACGCCAATCGTTACGCTCGGGAGGCGGACTTGCGCTTCTCCTTGATGAGGACGAACGAAAATCTCGAGGCGATAGCGCTTGCCCGGGGAGAAGAGACCGAGCGCAATCGTATCCATTCCAATATAGACCAGGTCCTCGGCATGATCAGGCAGTTGGCGACTGCGCTCACCAACCTGACCTGGGTGACGGCCGGGTTCGGGTGGCTGGCGCTGATAGTCCCGACTTTGATCGCTTCGCCAGCCTATTTCGCCGGAAGCATGACCTTTGGCGGCCTGATGATGGCAGCGGCGGCCTTCAACCAAGTTTATTCTGCGCTACGCTGGTATGTCGACAATTTCGGTGCAATCGCGGACTGGAAGGCCACCCTTCTCCGTGTCATGGCGTTGCGCGCCGCCCTTGTCGAAATGGACGGTTATCATCCCGACGGCGGCGAGATCGCCCACCGACCCAGCGCCTCTGGCCAGCTGTCCCTTTTGGATGTCACTATTTGCGCCAAGCCACACGGGGGGAACAGTGACCACGCATACCGGGTCAAGGAACAAAACCCATCAATAGCTTTCGGCGAACGGGTCATGATCAATGGCGATCAGGGCATCAACCGCAAGCTGCTGTTCAATGCGATCGCCGGGCTGTGGCCATGGGGAAGCGGGACAATCGAACTTCCAGTGGACGATATGCTGTTCGTGCCGCAGCTTGAGTATCTGCCGGAAGGGCGGCTGCGCGACATCCTCGGCTATCCGATCGCACCAATAGCCTTTTCAGATGAGCAAATGGCAGAAGCCCTCACCCGTGTCGGACTCGGGTCGCTTGCCCGGATGCTCGATGAACGCATGCGCTGGGATCGCGAGCTGGACAAGGACGAACAGATGTCGCTGGCGTTTGCAAATCTCCTCTTGCGCCGCCCGAAATGGATCGTGTTCAATGATGTGCTGGAAGGACTCGAGCCCGATACAAGCAGCCGTCTTGCCTCAATCTTGAGGGAGTTGCCTGAAACCACCCTTATCTATATTGGCCGCTCGGGCGCCTTTTACGACGCGCTTTCGCCCCGCCTGCTGCACCTGGAACTGCTCCATCCGGCAAACGAAAGTATCGGCGCCACGGAACGTCCGCCCGCCTGGAAGTAGATCAGCCTTCCAGCTCCTCGCGCAACATTTCCAGTTCCAGCCATTCCTCTTCCATGCGGGTAAGGTCGGCGCGCAGCTTTTCGGTCTCGGCGGCGAGCTTGTTGAAGGTCTGGGGATCCTTGGTGAATAGGTTGGGATCGGCCATATTCGCCTCTCGGGCGGTGATTTCTTTCTCCGTCTTCTCCATCTCCTTCGGCAGGTTCTCCAGCGCGAACTTCTGCTTGTAGGAGAGCTTGCCCTTGGCCTTGGCCCCGCCATCGGCCGGCTTGCCGGCCGCGCCATCGGACGATTTCGCCTTCTCGGCCTTGTCGGCGCGCCGGCGCTCGTCCTCGGCACCCTTCTTCTGCGCCAGCATGTCGGAATAGCCACCGGCATATTCGATCCAGCGGCCGTCGAGGGCCTCCGGATCGGCCGGCGCGATGGTCGAGGTCACGGTGCGGTCGAGGAAGTCGCGGTCGTGGCTGACCAGGATGACCGTGCCGGAATAGCCGGCGACGATTTCCTGCAACAGGTCGAGCGTCTCGATGTCGAGATCGTTGGTGGGTTCGTCGAGGATCAGGAGGTTCGACGGTTTGGCCATCATCCGCGCCAGCATCAGCCGGGCGCGTTCCCCGCCGGAAAGGTTCTTGATCGGGGTGCGCGCCTGTTCCGGCTGGAACAGGAAATCCTTCATGTAGCCGGTCACATGCTTCTGCTCGCCGTTGACCAGAAGGTTCTCGCCGCGCCCGTCGGTCAGGTAGTGCGCCAGCGAATCCTCGAGGTTGAGGTCCTCGCGCTTCTGGTCGAGCACCGCGATCTCGAGATTGGTGCCGAGCTTCACCGTGCCGCTGTCGGGGGCAAGCTGGCCGGTCAGTATCTTGAGAAGCGTCGTCTTGCCGGCACCGTTCGGGCCGATGAGGCCGATGCAGTCGCCGCGGTGCACGCGGATCGAGAACGGCGCGACGATGGTGCGATCACCATAGGCTTTTGTGATCTTGTCCGCCTCGATGACCAGCTTGCCGGACTCTCGGCCTTCCGTGGCGCTCGCCTGGATCGTGCCCTGCGGCCCCTTGTGGCCGCGATATTCGGCCCGCAGGCTTTGCAGGTTGCCGAGGCGGCGCATGTTGCGCTTGCGCCTTGCGGTCACGCCATAGCGCAACCAGTGCTCCTCGCGCTGGATCTCCTTGCCGAGCTTGTGCTGCTCGATCTCTTCCTCTTCCAGCACCTTGTCGCGCCATTCCTCGAAATGGCCGAAGCCGCGGTTCAGCCGGCGCGACAGACCACGGTCGAGCCAGACGGTGGCGGTCGAGACCTTTTCGAGGAAACGACGGTCATGCGAAATCACCACCAGCGCGCTGCGGCTCTTGGCGAGCTCCCCTTCCAGCCATTCGATGGTCGGGAGGTCAAGATGGTTGGTCGGCTCGTCGAGCATCAGGATGTCGGGTTCCGGCGCCATGACGCGGGCGAGCGCCGCACGCCTGGCCTCGCCGCCCGAAAGGCTTGCCGGATCTTCCTGGCCGGTCAGCCCCAGATGCTCGAGCAGATAGGTGACGCGATACGGATCGTCGCCCGGTCCGAGCCCCGCCTCGGCATAGGCCTGCACGGTCTTGTGGCTGCCGAAATCGGGCGCCTGCTCAAGATAGCGGATGGTGGCGCCCGGATGGCGGAACACCTCGCCCGACTGCGGCTCGACCATGCCGGCGGCAATCTTCATCAGCGTCGACTTGCCCGATCCGTTGCGGCCGACGAGGCAGATGCGGTCGCCCGGCTCCACCTGCAAGCCGGCGCCGTTCAAAAGCGGCGTACCGCCGAAGGACAGGAAAATGTCGTCGAGTTTGAGAATGGGAGGTGCCAAGGCATCAGGCTCCGGTCAGGTCAAAGGGTCGGGCAAGCAGAATCGCCTCGCCGCTTGCAAGCGACAGGGTGATAGCGCCTTCAGCGACATTGGAGATCGTGCGGGTCGAACCGAAGGGCAAGGAGAAATCCTTGAGCGGATAGCGGGCGTTGCCGATTGACAATCCGGCAAGTGGCGAGAACCCAAGGATCGAGAAAAGCGACCCGGCTGGAAGGTCCACCAGCGTTGTCCCGGCGAGCAGCGGATAGGCTTCCTCCTCGCCGGACGTCAGGAGAACATCGAGGCCTTCTTTTGCGAGCTGCAGTCCCTGCAACAGGTGCATGAGCGCATGATCTGAACGCTCGCCGCCAAGCGCGCCTGCGAGGATCAAGCGGTCGGCTCCGCGCTTGAGTGCCTCTTCGATGGCGATCGCGCCATCGGTCTGGGCCTTCTGAGCCGGATAGGGCATGCGGGGCACGTCTGGGAAGTCTTCGAACTGGGCTTCAACGCTGGAATCGAAATCACCGACCCACAGCTCGGGCACGACACCGAGCGCGGATGCATGCCGCATGCCGCCATCGGCCGCGAGGAAGTGGCTCCCCGTTAAGGACGTCCTGAGGCGATCGGTGAGCGCCAGATGACCGCCCAGCAATATGGTGAAGATGGTTTGCGTCATGCGCCTGCCCATAGCGCATATTGAGGCAAAAGGGAAAGGGCGTTCCGCGCCGCGCATCGGCCTCGCGGAACGCTTCAGGCCAGGTTAGCGGCCAGCGCCAATCAGCTTTTTCTTCGGTGCCGGCAGCAGACCTTCGCGCTGCAATTTCTTGCGCGCCAGCTTGCGGGTCCGGCGGATGGCTTCAGCCTTTTCGCGGGTCCGTTTTTCCGACGGCTTTTCGTACGCGGAGCGCGCCTTCATTTCACGGAAGAGTCCCTCGCGCTGCATCTTTTTCTTCAGCACTCTGAGGGCCTGGTCGACATTGTTATCTCTTACTAGAACTTGCACATTCTCTCCTTGGTTGGTTGTACGGGATTTACCGGATACCCACGATGGAAACAGACATCCCAATGTGATCCGGAAGCGAATACTGCGCGCTGTCAGTGCGTCTTTCCGGCCTTTCCCGTTTCCGCGTTTTTCATCTGCGTCTGAAAGGGCGACGCCTTCTCGGAAACGGGCTTTGGCTTGTCCTGTTTCGGTTTTCTTACTTCGCGGTTCGAACGCTGCTGGCCTTTAGCCATGGGTCTTTTCCTTTATTGCTCTGTGCCGGAGCACTGCCGGAAGTCGGCGAGCGCCCAGTGTCAATCTCGTCTTCGGCGATACTACGGTCGAAGTTTTCGCTGTCGAACCGGACCCTGTATCGTCTCGAGCCTTGCGACTCCGGCAGCGCCGCTAGGACCTTGCAGACCCCCGAGGCTTTGGCCATCCGCACCGGACCGTCCTTCAGAATGACAGTGTCACCGATTCTATAGCGGTGTACGCCCATGATATCCTCCTTGGCCTCATTGGATTCCGGATCCTGGCCGCAACACCGGTCGCTCATCACGGCATATGGATCGCATCGAAGTAAAACCACCGGCGCAGGGCCGATGCAGTGGAAGCAACCAATCGCCCGTCAGAGAAGAGGCTTGGCGTGATTGGCTCGTGTGCTGTCGAATTGCTTAATGAAGGCGGCGTGTCCGGTTGAAGCTCGAACAACCTTCTCTTTGCCCGGACAGATGCGCCCAATGAGACATCCGGACGTTTTGCTTGCGCTACCTTGACAGGTTTGGCCACTAATACAAGCTTTATGTGGAAAAAACGCACGCGCGGAGACCTCTGCTGCGCTTGCGCGCCACGAATCCAGCCACTACCTTGCGCACCGATAGTTGGGGTTGGGAAAAGAGTGACGATGCAGTTTCAGGGAACCGCCGATTATATCGCCGACAAGGATCTGATGGTTGCGGTCAATGCAGCGATAAGGCTTGAGAGGCCCCTTCTGGTCAAGGGCGAACCCGGCACGGGCAAGACGGAACTGGCCCGCCAGGTGGCCGCAGCGCTTGGTCTCGACATGCTCGAATGGAATATCAAATCGACAACCAAGGCACAGCAGGGGCTCTATGAATACGACGCTGTTTCGCGCCTTCGCGACAGCCAGTTGGGCGATGAGCGCGTCAACGACGTGAAAAACTATATCCGCAAGGGCAAGCTATGGCAGTCTTTCGCGGCATCCCAAAAGACCGTGCTTTTGATCGACGAGATAGACAAGGCCGACATCGAATTTCCGAATGATCTTCTGCAAGAGCTCGACCGCATGGAATTCCATGTCTACGAGACTGGTGAGACGATCACCGCCAGGATCAGGCCGATCGTCATCATCACCTCGAACAACGAGAAGGAGCTGCCGGACGCCTTCCTGCGTCGCTGCTTCTTTCATTATATTCGTTTTCCCGACGCAGAGACACTCTCTCGCATCGTCGAGGTCCACTACCCGGGTATCAAGCAGGCGCTTGTCCGCAGTGCACTGATGCAATTCTATGAGGTCCGCGAGACGCCTGGTCTCAGGAAGAAGCCTTCGACCTCGGAAGCGCTCGACTGGATCCGCCTTCTTGTCGCCGAGGATATTGATCCGGCTGATCTTCGCGCCGATCCCAAACATGCGCTGCCGAAACTGCACGGCGCACTTTTGAAGAACGAGCAGGACGTGCACCTCTTCGAGCGCCTGGCCTTCATGGCCCGGCGGGAGGGGCGCTGAGGGGACGCCTCCATGGCAACGGAACGAGATTGATTTTCGTTGACCCGCTCCGGCGCCAGGCGTATTTAATCAGCACTTGTGGTGATTTGGCCGGCCGGCTTGCAGCCACGTTAAAGAAATCGCTAAAGGGGCCGAGGAAAGTCTGACTTCCCGAGGACCGGTCGCGATTTCTCGCCGCCGGTTTTATTTTGCGGTTTTGTCCGCCGATGCTGGGAATGAGAAACGATGCCCATCAGGATACCCGATACGCTGCCCGCCTTTGAAACCCTCGTTGACGAGGGCGTGCGGGTGATGACCGAGACGGTGGCGATCCGTCAGGACATCCGCCCGCTGCAGATCGGGCTTCTCAATCTCATGCCGAACAAGATCAAGACCGAGGTCCAGTTCGCCCGCCTGGTCGGCGCCTCGCCACTGCAGGTCGAGCTCTCTCTCGTGCGGATTGGCGGCCACAAGGCCAAGAATACGTCGGAGGAGCATCTCCTGGCCTTCTACGAGACTTGGGACGAGGTGAAGCATCGCAAGTTCGATGGCTTCATCATTACCGGCGCCCCCGTCGAGACTCTGCCATATGAGGAAGTCACTTACTGGGACGAGATGAAGCAGATCCTCGACTGGACGACCACCAATGTACACTCCACGCTAAATGTCTGCTGGGGCGCTATGGCTGCGATCTACCATTTCCACGGCGTGCCCAAGCACGACCTCGACGAAAAGGCCTTCGGGGTCTACCGGCATCACATCCACAACCCGTCGTCCGTCTATCTCAACGGTTTCTCCGACGATTTCCAGATTCCGGTATCGCGCTGGACGGAAGTACGCCGCTCCGACATCGACAAGGTACCAGGTCTTGAGATCCTGATGGAATCAGACGAGATGGGCGTGTGTCTCGTGCATGAAAAAAAGGCCAACAGGCTCTACATGTTCAACCATGTGGAATACGATTCCACATCACTGGCGGACGAGTATTTTCGCGATGTCGCGGCGGGCGTCCCGGTGAAGCTGCCGCATAACTATTTCCCCGATGACGACCCTGCGAAAAAGCCGTTGAACCGCTGGCGCAGCCACGCTCATCTGTTCTTCGGCAACTGGATCAACGAAATATACCAGACAACGCCCTATCATCTGGAAAAGATTGGTTCGGAGAGGTGACATGAGCAGCCTCGAAATCAGACCTGTGCGGCTGGATGACGAAGCAGAGTGGCGGCGGCTCTGGAAAGCCTATCTCGCCTTCTACGAGACCGAGCTGCCGGAGGATATCTATGCCTTGACCTTTGCGCGACTGACCGGCAAAGGCGCGAACGAGTTCACCGGCCTTCTCGCTATTCTCGACGGCAGGCCGGTGGGACTGACTCATTTCCTCTTTCACCGCTCTTGCTGGACGATCCACGATATCTGTTACCTTCAGGATCTTTATGCCGATCCGGATGTGCGAGGCACCGGCGTCGGACGGGCCTTGATTGAAGCTGTTTATGCGAGGGCAGCAACGGCGGGCGCACCAAAAGTCTACTGGCTGACACAGGAGTCCAACATCACCGCCCGCCGGCTCTACGACAGGGTCGCGGAGAAGTCGCCCTTCATCGTCTATCAGAAAAAGATCTGACTGCGATGTTCATTCCCTTTTTCCTGAAGCTCAGGGACGCGAAAGTGCCGGTGACGCTCCGGGAATTCCTCGCCCTTCTCGAAGGCATGGAAAAGGGGCTCGCCGACTTCGACACCGAGGCCTTCTACTTTCTCGCCCGCACGGCACTCATCAAGGACGAGCGCCATATCGACCGCTTTGACCGGGTGTTTTCCGAGATGTTCGGCGGGCTCAAGGCCGTCTCCAGCGCCGATGGCGTCGAGACCGTACCGATCCCCGAGGAATGGCTGAAGAAACTGGCGGAAAAGCACCTGTCGGAAGAGGACAAGAAACTGGTCGAGGCGCTCGGCGGCTTCGACAAGCTGATGGAAACGCTACGTCAGCGGCTCGCGGAGCAGAAGGACAGGCACCAGGGCGGCTCGAAATGGATTGGTACGGCGGGAACATCGCCCTTCGGCGCCTACGGTTACAATCCGGAAGGGGTCAGAATCGGACAGGATGGCTCGCGCAACCGCCGCGCCGTGAAAGTTTGGGACAAGCGGGAGTTCCGCAACCTCGACGACTCCGTCGAACTCGGCACTCGCAACATCAAGGTGGCGCTCAGGCGTCTGCGCCGCTTCATTCGCGAGGGTGCCGCGGACGAATTCGACCTTTCCGGCACCATACGTGCCACAGCGGAGCACGGCTATCTCGACGTCCAAACGCGCCCGGAACGACGCAACGCCATCAAGCTCCTGATGTTCTTCGATGTTGGCGGCTCGATGGATGACCATATCCGCGTGGTGGAAGAACTCTTTTCGGCGGCGCGCTCAGAATTTCGCCACATGGATTATTTCTACTTCCACAACTGCCCCTATGAACGGGTCTGGAAGGACAACCGCCGCCGCCACAACGAAGTGATCGCAACCGAGCATATCATTCGTACCTTCGGACCGGACTACCGCGTCATTTTCGTCGGAGACGCGGCAATGAGTCCTTATGAGATCACGCAGCCGGGCGGATCGGTCGAGCATTGGAATGCCGAAGCCGGACAAGTCTGGATCAATAGGATCACCGGACATTTTCGCAGATGCCTTTGGCTCAATCCGTTGAAGCAGGACCATTGGGGCTATACGGCCTCCGTCGGCCTGATACAGCGGCTGATGGCAGGCAGCATGTATCCGCTGACGCTGGGCGGCCTCGAGAATGCGGCACGCGAGCTGTCGCATTAGGCCCGCAGCGAGACCGAAAACAAAAAGGGAACGGGAATGGAACGCGAGATCTTCGGGCATACGGAATTGGGTGAACCGGTCTATCGCGTGACACTCAAGGGCGGCGGGCTGACGATGAAGGTTATCACCTGGGGCGCGGTCATCCAGGACCTGCGGTTGGAAGGTCACGCTCCGCCGCTTGTTCTCGGCTTTGAAAGCTTCGCCGACTATCCGCGTCATTCCTCCTATTTCGGAGCAACACCCGGCCGCTGCGCGAACCGCATCGCCGGCGGCAAGTTTTCGCTTGATGGCGAAACCTATCAGCTTGAATGCAACGAGAACGGCCGAGGCCACCTCCATGGCGGCAGCGAGGGACTCGCCAAAAGCAACTGGGAGATCGCCGATCTCGCGGGCGACCGGGTAGTGCTGAAGATCGTCGATCCGGATGGCCGAGCCGGCTATCCCGGCAACTGCGCTGTGACTGCGATCTATCAGTTGCAGGATGGCGGCGTTCTCTCCGTCGACTATCGGTCGACGACCGATCGCCCGACTCTCGCCAATATCTGCCAGCATTCCTATTTCAATCTCGACGGGCGAAACGACGCGCTTGGGCACGATCTGATGCTCGCCGCCGATGCCTATCTGCCCGTCGATGAATTGCTGATCCCGACCGGGGAAATCCGGCCCGTCGACGGCACGCCCTTCGATTTTCGCTCCATGGCCCCGATGGGACGCCAAGCGGGCGGCAGCCAGGTCCTCTACGACCACAATTTCTGCCTGTCGCCGGATCGCGTCGCCAAGCGTCCCGTTGCCCTTGCCCGCAGCATCAATTCCGGCGTGACGATGGAAGTGCGCACCACCGAACCCGGTGTGCAATTCTATTCCGGATCAAAGCTCAACGTTCCGGTACCCGGGCTGGAGGGGCGCAACTACGGCCCGTTCGCCGGCTTCTGCCTGGAGACGCAGATTTGGCCCGATGCCATCAATCAGAACGGCTTCCCGGAGGTTATCTTGCGACCCGGCGATGAGCGTCGGCAGGAAACCGACTACATCTTCGCGAAAAGCTGAGGCGGCCCATCAGACCGCCGCGAAGCCATTGTCGGCGCTTAGACCGCAGAATCGTCCGCGCCGCACGATCCGTATGCCGGGTACATGGAGCCGGTAGGACTATGGAACGAAAATCGGATGGAAGCTGCTGGCTGTGTAAAACTCAGAATGCCGGGCAACACAGCTAGGGCCGCCGGGTGGTTTTCATAGAATCCAGTAGCAGGAAACTGGAGCGGGTGAGGCGATTCGAACGCCCGACCCCAACCTTGGCAAGGTTGTGCTCTACCCCTGAGCTACACCCGCTCATATCCGCGATCCGGGGGTAGTCGAAGGATCGTGGGTCATCCGTATTGCGGCGACGGGCGCTATATGGCCCAACCGTTTTTTAAATGCAACAGGGAAATGATGGATTCAGCAAGAAAAAATATTGCGCCGTTCGACGGCCCAAAGAAAGCGCGGTTCGCCAGGATTCCGTATTCACCACTAGGCGCCGAAGAAGCCGACCACGGATCAAGTGCGACGATTGCCAAGACGAGGCACCGGACGTATCACGCTCACAGGGACGAGCAACATGTCCGTGCGTCGCAACACCCTTGCGGAGACCATTGATGACTGAGACTACGCCAAAGACGGCCAGTGACCTTTTTGCCTTTCTCGACGCTCTCGCAATTGCCCACGAGACAAAGTACCATGCACCGGTATTTACGGTGGCGGAAGCGATTGCGCTGCGTGACGAAATTCCCGGCGCCCACACGAAGAATCTGTTCGTGAAGGATAAGAAGGATCGTTTTTTTCTCCTGACCGTCGAGGAAAACGCGGTCGTCGACCTGAAGACAGTGCACACGCTGATCGGCGCGGCGAGCCGGGTCTCCTTCGGCAAACCCGAAAAGCTGATGGAATATCTCGGAGTGATGCCGGGCTCTGTGACCGTGTTCGGCGCGATCAACGACATCGGCCACGACGTCACCTTCGTGCTCGATGCGAGCCTGATGAACGAGGACGTGATCAACGGCCACCCGCTTTCGAATGATGCGACCACATCGATTGCGCGTGATGATCTTTTGCGCTTTCTTGCTGCCACGGGCCATGAGCCGCTTGTCTTGAAAGTGACAGCCTGACATACGATCTTAGCGACAGAGAAAGGCCCGACGGGGCCACGAACGGCGGGAGAATTTGATGAGTGACAACAGCAATCCCTACGGCGGTTTCGGCGGCCAGATGACGGGTCAGGCTCACCTGGGCGACGTTCCGCCCAGAAGCCACATCAAGGACACGACGACCGCAGGTTTTGCCAAGGACGTTCTCGAAGAGTCCCGCAAGCAGCCGGTGCTCGTCGATTTCTGGGCCCCATGGTGTGGCCCGTGCCGTCAACTTGCTCCGGTCATAGAAAAGGTCGTCAACGAGTCGAACGGACGCGTGAAACTCGTAAAACTCAACATCGATGATCATCCGGCCATCCCGGGCCAATTGGGAATCCAGTCGATTCCCGCCGTTGTCGCCTTCGTCAATGGCCAGCCCGTCGACGGGTTCATGGGCGCGGTTCCCGAAAGCCAGATCCGGCAGTTCATCGACAAGATCGGAGGTTCCTCTGCCGCCGATGGCGGGGCCGAAGTGACCGCAGCGCTCGAAGAAGCCGCAGCGCTGCTCGCGCAAGGCAATTACGAAGGAGCGGCGCAACTTTTCGGCGCTGTGATGCAGGCGGACCCCAAGAACACCCAGGCTATCGCCGGTATCGCCGAATGCATGATTGGCGCTGGCCAGCAGGATCGGGCGCGACAACTGCTTGCCGGCCTTCCGGAGGAACAGTCGAAAGCCACCGAAATACAAGCTGTCCAAAAGAAACTCGAGCAGATCGACGAGGCGCACAAGCTCGGTGACCCAAAGGCGCTCGAGCATGAACTCGCCCTCGACCCGGACAATCACGAAGCCCGCATGAAGCTCGCGAAGATCCTGAGCGTCCAGGGATTGCGAGAAGAGGCGGCCGAGCATCTGCTGATGATCATGCGCCGTGACCGGACCTTTGACGATGATGGTGCCCGGCGTCAGCTTCTCCAGTTCTTTGAGGTTTGGGGTCCAAAGGATCCGGCCACGATCATGGCGCGCAGGAAGCTTTCCTCCATTCTCTTTTCTTGATGGAGGAATGCCCGCGCCCTTGAGATCCATCGCCGGAGAACCACATTATGAGGATCGCGGATTCCAGCGCGGGCCGCGAAGGGAGTGCGGTCATGAAGGTCGGAAATGCCAGGTACCTGACAGCGAAGGACTTACCGGGGACACTGTCCGTGTTTCCCCTGAGTGGGGTTCTTTTGCTGCCCAGCGGGCAACTACCTCTGAATATCTTTGAACCTCGTTATCTCGAGATGTTCGATGCCGCTCTTGCCGGTAACCGGTTGGTCGGCATTGTACAGCCATCCTTCCATGAGAACGCCAAAAATGAAGCTGCGTCCGGGCCCGCCCTCTGTCAGGTCGGCTGTATCGGCCGCATCACCTCGCTGGCCGAAACCGGTGACGGACGCTACGTCACCTCACTTGGGGGCGTCTGCCGATTCCGCCTAATGGAAGAGGTCAACGGCCATCGCCCCTACAGGACATTTCGCATTGCGCCTTTCATCGCTGACCTTTCGAGCGACGACGAGGAAGCGACAGTCGACAGGGAAGGGCTACTTGCGTCCTTCCGCGCCTATCTAGACGCTAACAAGCTCGAGGCCGACTGGGAAAGTGTGGAGAGGGCCAGCAATATCACGCTCGTCAATTCGCTTTCGATGATGTCGCCCTTTGGTCCGGCCGAAAAGCAAGCCCTGCTGGAGGCTCCCGACCTCAAGACTCGCGCCGAGACACTGATCGCGATCACTGAAATCCATCTGGCGCGCGCGTTCGGCGACGCCGATACAGTACTGCAATAGTCCGGGGTCGCGATGGACAGCCTGATGCGCACAGTCGACCCGAAGCTGCTCGAGCTTCTCGTTTGCCCTCTGACACAAGGGCACCTGCGCTATGACCGCGAGAGGAACGAACTCGTATCCGAAAAGGCCAGACTTGCCTATCCTATCCGCGACGGTGTTCCGATTATGCTGGTCTCCGAGGCGCGCAAACTGGAAGCGTAGCCCTCTGCTCGTTTCAGCGCGTCATAGCGCTTCGCCGGCCAAAAGCCGCGGACGTGCAGATCCTGCGGTTCCCGCGGCTTCCCGCATGAAATAGGATTTGAGCTCGGGAAGACGGTCGACGACGCCCAATCCGAAATCGCGAACGATACGGATCGGCGCGAAATCGTTGGAAAACAACCTGTTCAGTACATCCGTGGTTACGCCCATGCGGAACGTGTCGAAGCGCCGCCATTGCTCGTAGCGTTCAAGGACATTCAGATCCCCGATATCGAGACCGAGGCGATCGGCCTCGACAATCGTCTCGGCAAGTGCGGCCACGTCCTTGAAGCCAAGATTGAGCCCCTGACCCGATATCGGATGGATGCCATGCGCCGCATCTCCCGCAAGGGCAAGGCGCGGCGCAACGAAGGACCGCGCAAGAGTCAGCCCGAGCGGAAATGCCCGGCGATCGCCGGTCGCCTTCAGAGCGCCAAGCTTGTGGCCGAAACGGCGCTCCAGTTCTTCCTCGAACACCAGATCGTCGGCCGCCACCAGCGCATCGGCATCCTCGGTGCGCTCCGTCCAGACAAGCGAGGAACGATTGCCCTTGAGCGGCAGAATCGCGAACGGTCCCGCAGGTAGGAAATGCTCTTCCGCGCAGCCGTCATGCGGCCGTTCGTGTTCCACGGTCGTCACGATACCCGACTGGCCATAATTCCAGGTGACGGTCTTGATTCCCGCCATGTCCCGGA
>JBAYTX010000053.1:0-23453 GCA_041675415.1 Rhizobium sp.
CACGGGCTGGTCGACCAGAAGACGTCGCCCTTTGAAGAGCGGCTGAAAGCCTGCGTCGAAGCGGTCGGCGAGGCGAATGCGAAGAGCGGCGGCAAGACGAGGTTCGTGCCGAATATCACAGGCCCCGCACCCTCGATCATCGAGCGCGCAAGACAAGCGCAGGAAGCCGGCGCCGGTGCCGTGATGATCGCTCCGGCACTGGCCGGCTACGATGTCGTTCGCACCCTTGCCGCAGATCCGGATTTCCTGCTGCCCATTGTCTCGCATCCCGCCTTTGCCGGTGCGAATGTCGTCTCGCCCGACTGCGGTTTCTCGCATCGCACCTTCTTCGGCACCTTGCACCGGCTGATGGGTGCGGACGCCGTCATCTACCCGAATTTCGGGGGGCGTTTCGGCTTTACCCGCGAGGAGTGCCTGTCCATTGCTCGGGCCTGTGCGGCCGACCTTGGCGGACCCAAGGCGATCGCTGCCGCTCCGGGTGGCGGCATGACCTTCGCCCGCGTGCCGGAGATGCGCGAAGCCTATGGCGACGATGTCATGTACCTGATCGGCGGCGCGCTACTTCAGGAGCCGAATCTGGTCGATGCTTGCCGCCGCCTCGTCGCCGCCGTCTGCAAATAAGCATCATAGGTTGACCCTCCAGTTGAGAGCCACCCGGAACATGACTTTTCAGCTAAAACCTGCAGCCTGGTTGGGGTCGTCATCGGGAACCATCACAGCTAGACGCGCAGATGTTCATTTTCGGCAGAAGCGTTGAATACGCAGTTACCGCTGATCCATGTTGAATGTAAGTCAAGGTTGGGCGACAACAAAAGGAAATCGGCGTCGCAACCCGGCTTGAGGCAACCTTTGTTCGCAGCACCTATCGCCTCGGCCGGATAGACAGACGCCATGCGCAAGGCTTCTTCCAGTGGAAGACCGACGCGCTCGTAGACGTAACGCACCGAGGACAGCATATCGATGTCGGCGCCAGCCAGGGTGCCGTCGGCGAGCGTCAAGCGACCGTCGCGTCGATAAACTCGCCGCCCGTTGAGTTCAAATCCGTCCTGATCGGAGCCGATCGTCGACATGGCATCGGTCACCAGGAAAAGATGCCCCGGTCCTCGCTTTGCCCGAAGCGCCACCCCCATGGTAAGCGGATCGACGTGAAAACCGTCAGCAATCAGGCCGCAATGCAGAGTGCCTGTATCGAGAGCAGCGCCCACAAGTCCCGGCTCGCGGTGGCCGAGCGGACTCATCGCGTTGAAGAGATGGGTGACCATCGTCGCGCCCGCAGCCGCATATGTCTTCGCGGCCTTGCACGACGCATCGGTGTGGCCGAGGCTGACGACAATGCCTGCGCGCGCAAGCGCAGCCACCTGATCCGGCGAGACATTCTCCGGGGCGACGGTGGCAAGCAACGTGCCCACCGCGTCACGCGAGCGGCAAAGCGCCTCCAGATCCACCGCTTCCATTGGACGGATCTGGGCCGGATCGTGGGTGCCTTTGCGAACTTGTGAAATGTGTGGGCCTTCCAGGTGCAACCCGAGGTAGCCAGGTATGCAAGCCTCACGTGCGGCCTTTCCTGCAGCGACGGCCTGGAAGCCTGTCTCGGGCGTGTCGGTAATCAGCGTCACAAGCAGCGCCGTGGTGCCAAACGCAGCATGTGTCGAACAGATGCGCGCGATGCCATCAAGGGTTGGCATGTTGTTGAACAATACGCCACCACCACCATTTACCTGTAGATCGACGAAACCCGGTACCAGGAGATACCCGTGGGCATCGATCTGCTCCATCTTGCCGGGCGATGTCGCATGCGTGTCGAGTGCGATGATCTTGCCGTCCTCGATCACCAATGTCGCATCCTCATGCCAGTCGACACCGTCAAACAAGCGGGCACCGACGATCGCTGTTGCCGTGGATGAGGTCATCGCGTCTGCGTCACTTTGCTGAGAGCTGCGGGGGCATCCGGATTGAAGCCGCGGGCGCGCGAAAGCTGCTCGACGAAGCCATAAAAGGGAAGGCTGAGCGCGAGGGTGTCTGTGAGCGGATGCCCGGTAGAAAGGAAGGGAAGCCGTTTGGCCAATGCAGCTCGCTCGGAGGTCACGAAGACATGGGCGCCCTTCGCGGTGAGCCTGTCGGCCATATCTGCGACCGAACCTTCGGCGCAGTCGCGGGCGGCAAACGCGATGACGGGGAAGTTTGGGGCGACCAGCGATACGGGACCATGCAGGACTTCCGCCGCGGAATAGGACTCGGCGTGCAATTCGCAGGTCTCCTTGCACTTCAACGAGGCCTCCCCGGCAATGGCAAGTGCCGGCCCTCGCCCGAGCGTGTATAGTGAATCGGCACCTTCGATGGCGCTGTTCAGGTCGGACCAGTCAAGTTTAAGAGCCTCGCGAAAATGCATGGGCAAATCTGCAACGGCTCGCTTCAACTGCTCATCGACCGTCCATTCGGCCAGGATCGCAAGGCCGGCCACGGCGGAATTGACAAAGGACTTGGTGGCGGCCACCGCCAGTTCCGGTCCGGCGGCAATGTCTATCGCCAATTCGGCCGCATCGCCCAGCGGCGAGGGCAGCGTGTTGACGAGCGCAAGCGTCAGAGCCCCGCCGTCGCGGGCGCCCCTCGTCATCGCAACAATATCGGGGCTCTTGCCGGACTGTGAGACGGCGATGGCGGCTGCACGGTCGAGGCGAAGTTGCACCCCGTAGATCGAGGCCAGCGACGGACCCAGCGAGGCAACCGGCACATGAGCCTGTATTTCAGCGGCGTATTTGAGGAAATGGGCGGCATGGTCGGACGAACCACGTGCAATTGTTGCAATCACCGCTGGATCGAGTTCCCGAAGGCTGTCGCCTGCCCGGCGCAGGTTCTTTTCTGACTTCTCCAGAAGCCTGGCGGTGGCATCTGGTATCTCGTCGATCTCTCGGCGCATGAAGGTCGTCATGTTTGTGATCTTCCGGCTGCGGTTGGATTGAGGAATTACTTGATTCCACGCGTCAGCCCGGCCGCGCCGCCGGCATGAACGCGATAGCCATGCCTTTCCTGTCATGCAGAGTTCCGGCGGAACAGCCCTGTGCGTGGGACCTGTCTGTTCGCCACCAGACGAATACGAATAATAATTCACAATGTCAACGATTGACAGGAATAAAATATTCCATACATTTGTGTGTCTGAAAAGTTCTTGCGTGGCCTACGGCTCCCGAAACGGCCAGGACAGGCGTGAAGGGCCCGCACGGAAACCAGGCAAGGACGAGAAGTAGGACGGTTGCTTTCTTCGCCGGCATGTGCGTTTGGAGAAGCTCCATTTTAGAGATTCTGGACGGGAATATGAGTGTCTCCCTCGAAG
Organism: Rhizobium sp.; assembly: GCA_041675415.1. Taxonomy (GTDB): domain Bacteria; phylum Pseudomonadota; class Alphaproteobacteria; order Rhizobiales; family Rhizobiaceae; genus Allorhizobium. The sequence goes on from JBAYTX010000053.1 coordinate 3,332, forward strand.
TAACAGCCGCCCCCCATCCGCAAGACCTACAGTTCGTTGGCGAACAACTTGCAGCCTTCAATGACAGCGATGTTGGACCGTCCGGAAGACAGGTGGTTGCCGTTTTCGTCCGCGACGAGTCCGGCGCCGTGGTCGCCGGTATATCCGGATACACGGCCTGGGGATGGCTCTACGTGCAATGGCTGTGGGTTGACGAAAAGCTGCGTGGCCAACACGTTGCCGCCAAGATGCTCGATGCCGCAGAACAGGAGGCTGTGGCGCGGGGATGCCATGGCGCCTTGATCGATACATTCAGCCCGAAAGCCGAGAGGGTATATCAGCGGCAGGGTTACAGGCCATTTGGCGTCCTGCCGGACTTCCCCGTCGGTCGCAGCCGAATTTTCTTGCAGAAGCAACTTGGAGCGACCAGCTAAAGCGCGGTCTCTCAGCCAGCAAGTCGCCCGCCACGCATTGGCTCAGGCGCACCCGTCGTCGTCGGAAAACTGATCGGCAAACCGCGCAAAACGCGAACAGCCAGGAATGCGAAACATTCCGCTTCGACCGCATCGCCGCGCCACCCCCGGGCCTCGGCGGGCACCGCTTCGACGCCTGCGCGGATCTTCAGCATGGCCATCATCGCCGGGTTGCGGCGGCCGCCTCCACTGACGACGAGCGTCTTCGGCCGTTGAGGCAGAAGATCGAGCGCCTTGCCGACTGCTGCGGTAGTGAATGCTGTTAGAAGCGCTGCCCCATCCTGCGGTGTCAAGCCTTCGGCCATGGCCGCGCCGAAATCGAAGCGATCGAGGGATTTCGGATAGGGCGCGGTGAGATATGGGTGCTCCAGAAGTTTTGAAAGCCTTGCTTCGTCTACCGTCCCGGCCAAGGCAAGGGCTCCATCGCGATCCATTTCGCCAAGGCCATGCGACTTGACGAAGTCGTTGAGCGGTGCATTGGCCGGACCAGTGTCAAACGCGACGAGATCATCGCCCCCATCCCACCATGTGATATTGGCAACTCCACCGAGGTTGAGGATAGCGGCATCGCCGCCACTTTTGGCATTGCGAAGCAGGGCAGCGTGATATGCGGCAGACAAGGGAGCGCCTTGGCCGCCGGCGCGCATATCCGCCGAGCGGAAATCGTAGGCCACTTTTGTCCCAAGAATATCACGCATCAAATTCCCATCGCCGAGTTGGCGGGTTTCCCCGAACCTCCCCGGTCGCGGCGCTCGATGTAGTACGGTCTGACCGTGAAAGCCAACAACCCCGATATCCGCCATCCTAAGTCCGCATTCCTCGACCAGGTTCCTGACCGCTTCGGACTGCGCAGCGGTGAGCTCCTCCTCCGCCTGTTGAAAGATTGCTGGCTCGGGACCTTCAAAATTCCAGGCCCGGGCCTGCGCCAGGGTGTCTTCGAGCAAGTTACGGATTGATTGCGGATATGGCGTCAGCGAGTAGTTGCCAAACCGCTCGATCCGCTCGCCATCCGTCCTCAGAAGGGCGACGTCGATATTGCCGTCGAGGACAGTGCCCGTCATCAGGCCTACGGCCCATATTGGTTCCATGATGCCGCTCCTAAGTTCTGTTGACGGAGTCACTGACGGTCTGTCGAAGCGATACTATTCCGCTATCAAAATGACGGGTCGGATGAATCCGGTTGGTGAGCAAGGTCCACGCCCTTCCCCTGTCGAAATCGATCCAAAGACCTGTGCCAGTGAAACCGGTATGGCCGATCGTGCCCGCACTGCTGAACCGGCCACCGGACCAGCCTTCATGCGGGCGTTCCCATCCATACGTGCGCGTTGCCGAAAGGGGCGTTCGCATCAGCGAGACTGAAGCGTCTCCAGCTTCGGCACCGTCCAGTAGCCGTTCCGCGAAATCAAGGATCGACGCCGCCGTTCCAAACAGTCCGGCATGGCCGGCGCCCTGCAACGCCGCACAATTATCGTCATGCACCTCACCGCACAGTACGCGGTGGCGCCAAGTGCAGTCTTCAGTTGCAGCGGACAGATCGGGTTCCGCCGAAAAGGCAAATCCGGCACCTGCGTCCATGGCGCGAATGCCGCACCGAGAGAGGCGCTCCAGCGCAAAGCCCAACAGGATGAAGTTGATGTCGGAATAGACGGGCTCTGCGGCCCGCCATTCGCGCTGCATGACAAAGGCTCGCAGGAGCTCGGGATCACGGCCATACGTATAGATTGGTTCAACGGCCGGAAACGGTGTCTGGTGGCCCAGGCACTGACGGAAGGTGACCTTCCGCTCCCAAGCGTCCAGGCTGTACTGGCGAAGATCCGGCAGAACGGAAATGAGCGGCGCATCGAGATCGATCTTGCCATCGGCTGCGAGAGCAAGGATGCGAGGCGTGGTGAAAATGACCTTCGTCAACGAGGCCAGATCGAACCATGTCGTCACACGCATCGGGCGTGGTGACGGAACGAGCTGGGCGGAGCCTGTCGCCCGCACCAGCCGTCCGCGGCTTCGGTCCAGAATGCCAAGCACCGCGCCAGGAACGCGAGAGGTCGCCACGGCAGCTTCCACCGGTCTGAACGCACGTTCAAATATCTGAACAAGTTCAGGATCAGTACGGGATTCTCCACGTTCGGAAACTGTCATAACCTTATTCCATACTCTCTCAGCGTCTCAGAGCTCTGCAAGCGCCATGTGATCGACGCCGAAACGCAGCCACTCGACCGGCGCCGGTTCAAAGCCCAAGGGATGAACAAGCGAAGGAATCTGACGCGTATCAAGCGCAAAGTCCTCGTTGCGGCGATCGATTGAAGGAACGGCGGAAATCAGCTTTTTGGTGTAAGGGTGCCTCGGTTTTGACAGTATCGAACAGGCATCGCCGATCTCGACAATTTGGCCGGCATACATGACCGCGATCCGGTGGGCTATGCGCTCCACGACTGCCATGTCATGAGAAATGAAGAGATAGGCCAAGCCATACTCCCGCTGCAGATCGATGAGCAATTCCAGGACCTTCGCCTGCACGGAGACGTCGAGAGCCGAAACCGCTTCGTCCAGGACGACAACGGAAGGATCAAGCATGAGGGCACGCGCAATGCACAATCGCTGGCGCTGGCCACCGGAGAATTCATGCGGATAGCGTTCGAGACTGTTTTCCGGCAGTCCGACGCGCTTCAAGAGCATGATCATTCTTGCGCGCATCTCTCCATCGGCCCGACCTCCGGCGGCGACGACCGGCTCGGCAAGTATCTTGTCAATGCGAAGACGTGGATTGAGCGAAGCGTAAGGATTCTGAAACACCATTTGCATCGATGCAGTGCCTCGATGCGCGATCGTTTCGCCTGTCGCCGTGGAGTGCCTGCCGCGCGTGGATCGCACCAGGCCCAGAATTGAACGCGCGGTTGTGGATTTGCCGGAGCCACTCTCTCCAACGATGGCAAGCGTCTCGCCCGGCATGAGGTCGAACGCCACTCCTTCCACGGCATGAACCGCACCGGTGGGACGGCCGAATAAGCCACCCCTGACCGGGAACCGCACGGTTAGCCCGTCAACTTTCAGCACAGGATCACTCTTCGCCGCCAAATCGCGCCGAAAGTCGGAGCGGACAGCAAGACCTCGGGAAAAATGCGGTACGGCACGAAGCAGATGCTGAGTATAGGGATGTCGGGGATTATCGAGTATCTGGTCCAGTTCGCCCAGCTCCACAGCCTGCCCTGCTTGCATGACCATCACCCGGTCGGCGATGCCGGCGACAAGGCCAATGTCATGCGTGATGAAAATCATCGCCATGCCGGTTTCACGCTTTAGTCCCGCCAGAAGCGCCATGATCTGGGCCTGAACGGTGACATCCAGGGCGGTCGTGGGCTCGTCTGCGATAAGCAGGCGTGGATTGCAGGCCAAGGCCGTAGCGATCATCACACGCTGGAGCATCCCCCCCGACAACTGGTTTGGACAATATTTCAGACGCCTCGCGGCATCCGGGATACGGACGCGGTCGAGCGCGTCCCGTGCCGCGATTGTCGCTTGCCGCCCGGTCAAACCGCGATGAAGACGAAAGGACTCTTCGATCTGGCTGCCGATAGTGAGCACGGGATTGAGCGAGGTCATCGGCTCCTGAAAGATCATGCCTATCTCGGCACCGCGAATCCTCACCAGTTCGGGTTCTGTCGCCTTCGTCAGATCAACAAAGCTGCCGTCGGCCCGTTGCAGCGTGATCGAACCGCCGGTGATGCGGCCGCCGCCAAAATCGACGAGGCGATTGATCGACAGGGCGCTGACCGACTTGCCCGAACCGCTCTCGCCGACGATGGCAAGCGTCTCGCCGGCGGCAAGGTCGAAGCTGATGCCGCGCACCACTTCGTTCGCCTGCGGATTTCGTCCAAAGCCGACACGCAAATCAGATACGGAAAGCAGCTTGCTCATGCGACCGCCCTCCGGGTCTTGGGATCGAGAATGTCTCGCAAGGCATCGCCAAGCAGGTTGAACCCCAGGATACCGATCATGATTGTCAGGCCCGGGAAAATCAGCAGCCATGGAGCGGTTTCCATCAGATTTCGGCTATCGCTCAGCATCAATCCCAACGATGACGCCGGCGGTTGCGTGCCAAGACCAAGGAAACTCAGGCTTGCCTCGGTCAACAAGGCCCATGCCAAGGCCAAGGTAACCTGCACCGTCAACGGCCCGACCAGATTGAGCAGGAGATGGCGTGTCAGAATATAGCGCGTGCTGCTGCCGAAGGTCCTTGCAGCGTCGACGAAGTCACGCGCCTTGAGCGACAGGGCGGGACCCCGCACCACGCGTGTGAAGATCGGCGTGTAGACGATCGCAATGGCGGCAACGGAGGTCCATATTCCGGGGCCTATAACGGTAATGACAAGTAAGGCAAGCAGGATTGCCGGAAATGCCAGCAAGATATCCATAAGACGCATGATCAAACCGTCCCATCGCTTCCCGAACCAGGCGGCGGTCAGCCCGAGCACTGTGCCGGCAAGGGTCGCCAGGGAAACCGACAGGAAGGAAACGACAAACGATTGCCCAATCCCCTTCATGAGGCGGCTTGCGACATCGCGCCCGAAAAGGTCGGTGCCCATCCAGAACACCCAACTTGGCGGCTGAAGTCTATCCACGCGATATTGCATCAGCGCATCGTGGGGGGTCAGGCCCATCATTCCGAAAAAAGCGATTACCAGGTATAGCCCGACGATGACGCCACCGATCCTGCCGCTTGTATGTCTGAAAATAGCGCGAAACACAGACATCAACCCTGCCCCAGACTTATGCGTGGATCGAGTGCCACATAAGCAAGGTCGACAAACAGATTGACGATCATGAAATTGAAGGCAATGAACAACACGCTTCCCTGTACCAGCGCGTAATCTCGCTGCAAAATGGCATCCAGGACCATGCGTCCCAGGCCCGGCAAAGCGTAGATCTGCTCAACCAGGACGGCGCCGCCCAACAGATAGCCGAACTCAACGCCACTAAGTGTGACGACAGGAATCAGGGCGTTGGGAAGAGCGTGGCGCCAAATGACGCTGCGTGACGATACGCCCTTGCTGCGAGCAGTCATGACATAATCCTCACTCAGAACGTCGAGCATTGCCGAACGCGAAATCCGCGTTACCGAAGCGGCGAATGCAAATCCTAGCGTGATGGCCGGGAGGATCATCTGACTGAAATTGCGACCTGGATCCGTCCACAGGGACGAAAATTCGCCCATGGTGGGAAGAATGCCGAATCCGGCCGACAACACATATATAACGAGCAGGCCGAATACAAAATTTGGAGTGGACTGTCCGATCATGGCAAGGATCCGCACCAGGAGATCGGACATTCTCTGGTTGCGGGTGGCGGCGAAAACGCCTGCCGGCAGGCCGACCAGAAGTGCAACGGCCATGGAAAGGAGGGCCAGCTCGAGCGTTAGCGGGAAGCGCTCCACGATTACAGCGAGAACGGGTTTGCCATAGGTGACCGAGATGCCGAGATCGCCATTGAAAATGCCTTTCACCCACCGCCAGTATTGGAGGTGCCAGCTCTGGTCGATACCGAAATATTCGGCCAGGGCCTGACGTTGCTGCGGAGTAAGCAGGCCGGCTTCCGTTCCCAGCATCGCGGTGATCGAATCCCCAGGCACTAGCCGGATCGCCACGAACACAAGGACAGACACCCCAATCATTACCAACGGAAACGTTATCAGTCTTCGCGCGAGATAATTCATGGAGGGCCTGTCTTGTGAACGCTTAATGCCGGACGGAATGGCTTAGGGCTGGATGGTGACCTTGCTCAGGCCGAAAAGTGATCCGGTCGGTGCCTGCTCGAATCCCAGAACATTTTTCTGCTGCGCGGTGTAGTTAAAGGAAGTGTAGAGCCAGATCCATGGCGACACCTCGGCGAGATGCTTCTCAAAATCGGCGAAGATCGCCTTGCGTGCCGTCATCTCCGTTTCAATGCGCCCCTTCTGCATCAGACCATCGAGCGTATCGTCGATATAGTTCGCGACCTTTTGCAGATTGCCCGATTTGGTCCAGTAACGGTTGTACATTGAATACGGATCGGCGCTACCTCCGTTGAGGGCGACCGCCATGTCGAAATCGCCTTTCAACCAGGCGTCCACATAGACGTTCAACTCCATCATCTTGATATCCAGCTTGATGCCGATTTCGGCAAGCTGGGACTGAATGACCTGCGCTTCTGCCGCCGCCGTTGCCGGTTCGCCGCTGGCCGCAATGACCGTCGCACTGAAGCCATCTGCATAGCCGGCATCGGCCATGAGTTTCTTGGCCTTCTCGAGATCGCGCTTGTAGCAGAATAGTTGGTTCGGGTCGGACGCGAACGCTGGCATCGTCAATGGTCCCGTGACCTTTCCTTCGCCGAGCGAGGCCGTATCCAGGATATCCTGCCGATCGATCGCGCATGAAATGGCTTGGCGCACGCCGAGTTCCGTCAACGCATTGCGCGATGGATTGAGCTGCAGCACGTGATAGGCGAGAACCGGAACCCGGTTAAGCTGCAAGCTTTCTTCGCGCGGAACCATGGTGGCGATCAACGGATCGTTCAAGAGCGCGAAATCGATCTGCTTGGTGCGGAGCGCGGCCAGGATCGCCGTCTCGTCCGGGAGCACGCTAATATCGATACCGTCAACACCGACAGTACCACCTGCCCATGCCTTGTTCGCAACAAGCACCTCCTTGGAATTCGGATCCCACTTTTCCAGGACGAACGGACCGGAGCCGACGGTGGTGTTTCCGATGGTTCCGGCCACAATTTCGCTCGCGGGGACAATAGCGGCATTCAGGCTAGTCATCGCAGTCAGGATGGGAACGTCCGGTTGCGAGAGCTTGAACACGACCGTGACCGGATCAGGCGTTTCGATCGTGGCAATCGAGCGGAAATTCGCTCGCGCGGCGGCACCTGTTGCCTCATCGAGAATCCGCTCAAACGATGCCTTTACGTCAGCGGACGTGACCGCCGCACCGTTTTGGAATTTGGCGTTTGGATTGAGCTTGAAGGTCAACTCCGAGCCACTCGGCGAAAACTGCCACGACTCGGCAATTGCCGGAACAACCTGCAAATCCTTGTCGAGGCGTACCAGTGGCTCATAGACCAGCTCGAGAAGCCGTATGGACGAAAAAGCCGTTTGCTTGTGGGGGTCGAGACCGGTGGCATCCTGGGACCAGGCCATGCGCAACGTCGCTGCAGCGACTGGTGTTGCGACGGCCGTAACGCCGAGCGCTGCCATTATCGTGATCGTGATCGTGATCGTGGATACCACTTTAGACGTAAAATGCAAAGTTTTCATTCTAGTTGCCCTCTCCGTTGGTTGGTGTCTTGCTGTCTATTCTGACCGCTTCAACATGTCGTCTTAGTCCAAGTCGGCCGTTCGCGAGGCTCTTTCGCTTATCGCTTTCCGAAGAAATCCTCCGGCATTTTGTAGGGCGAGACGACCTTCCTCAACGTCCATGCCGGTGATTGCGATCAAGATCGCAAGCTTGGCATCGTTGTCCGTCTTGTCGAGAAAGAGCCTCGCTTGCTGTGGCGTACAACCGGTTGCTTGCATGACTATTCTTGTCGCGCGGGCGACAAGCTTTTGGTTGCTCGCGTTAACGTCCACCATGAGGTTCTGGTAACTCTTGCCCATCCTGATCATACTTGCGGTGGACAGCATATTGAGGATGAGCTTCTGCGCCGTGCCCGACTTCAGTCGGGTCGAACCCGTGAGGATTTCGGGGCCAACGACAGGTGAGATTGCGTGGTCGGCCATACCGGCGATGATGGAGTCGGGATTGCAGGATAGCGCGACCGTTGCCGCCCCCACCTGCTTGGCATAGTTCAGTCCTCCGATAACGTAGGGCGTGCGCCCACTCACCGCTATCCCGACGACAACATCCTCAGCTTTAAGATCGATGTCCACCAGAGATCGCCGGCCCTCTTCCTGGTCGTCCTCGGCGCCCTCTATCGATCGGATCAATGCTTCAGACCCACCCGCAATCAGTCCTACGACCATTCCTTCGCGCACGCCAAAGGTCGGGGGACACTCCGAGGCATCGAGAACTCCCAATCGGCCGCTCGTACCGGCACCCAGATAAATAAGCCGTCCACCCTTCTGGAAGGCGCTTACGATCGTGTCTACCGTTGAGGCGATTTCCGCGATTACCGCGTCGACAGCCAAAGGAACTTCTCTGTCGGCGTCATTCATCTGCCGGAGGATGTCAATTGGCGGCAACAGGTCGATATCCATCGTTTTCGGATTACGGCCTTCCGAGACCAACTTCTCCAGTTCCGATAATAGCGCGTGTTCTACCATGTACTGCTCATTCTCAAGATTGCGCCTCAACCGGTGTGGTGGCATCCGCCGTCGGCGTGACACTTTTCCGGCCCGTTGCGTCATTCATGTGGATATCCGGGGAAGCTCGACGGGATCTCGTCCAGGCAATCATCGATGCCGATCAATGCCTGGTCTCGGTCCTGGTTGCGCCCCCTGCGCTTCTCCCTGCGCCTCCCTATTGTCTCGTTAAGGAATTACGATCAAATATTCCCTCTGTCAATATTCATGGGAATAAAATATTCCATTCCAATCGCTCGTTGTGCAGACTCGTGGAGGGAGCCCTCAGACGCCTTCTTCAACGGTGAGCTCGGCTGGCTGAAATCAAGAGGTGCTACGCTGAGACCGGGATCAAAAGTGACCCGACGATTTCCTGGCGAGAATGATTGCGCCCCAGACGGCATCGCCGTCGGCGGGCTTTAGGCGCCGACGGACATCAGGGGCCAGCCATGCTTCGAGCGGACTCGACAAACCTCCGAGCAATGATACTCGAGGAGCGCCCATTTCACAAAGCGCCCTCACAAGGGTATCGACTTGCTCCGCGGCGCCCTGAACAATGCGTCGCCCTGCGGCATCGCCTTGATCGGCATGGCGCATCACCATGGGCGCAAAGGTCGCGTAGTCTGTCGCCGAGGAGCCGTCCATCCAGGCAATTGCCTCCGCAGGATCATTGCGAAAGCGATGCATGACCTCCGACAACAGGGCGGTTTTCTCGTGGCGACCGTCATGCGCGCGCAATGCGAGCTGCACGGCCTTCAACCCCAGATCCGCGCCGCTCCCCTCGTCGGAAATCGGAAAACCATACCCCCCAACTCGGAGTTGGCGTCCTTCGACGAAGCCAAGCCCAATCGACCCTGTACCCGCGATAACAATCGCGCCATCCTGACCAGAGTGAGCACCCAGACACGCGCCCATTCCGTCGCTTGTATAGTGAAGGCTGGCGAATGGATGCGGAATGCCCTGAAGTGCTTCGAGCGCGCCCTTGCGCCCGATGCCGGCAAGCCCAATACCGGCATGAATGCGCGCAATCTCGACCGTGGATAAGCCCGCCTGCTCGATGGCAGCGTCGAACGCCGCCTCAATCGAGGCCCAGGCCTCCTCTATTCCGAGCCTCGTTGTGGCGGGACCTGAGAAGCCCTGCCCCAGCACAGCACCCTTCTCGTCCTCGATGCGGGCGCGACATCCGGTCCCCCCGCCATCGACCCCAAGGAAATATTGCATGTACTCGGCTTCAACGCTCATGAATCCAACCGCTCGATGTCTGCCCCGCAGAGGCGGAGCTTGCGGTCCAACTGCTCGTAGCCCCGATCAAGGTGATACACACGATTGATGATGGTCTCGCCCTCGGACACGAGCGCCGCAAGGACAAGTGACACGGAGGCGCGCAAGTCTGTCGCCATGACTGGAGCTCCCTTCAGTGGTGCGCCGCCACGCACAAGAGCCGTAGTGCCCTGAAGCGTGATATTTGCGCCGAGACGCCTCAACTCGGGTACATGCATGAAACGGTTCTCGAAGACCGTTTCGCGCAAAAGCGAAGCACCGTCCGCGCAGCACACCAATGCCATGAATTGGGCCTGAAGATCGGTGGGGAAGCCCGGATAGGGTTCTGTCGTGATGTCAACGGCCGAGAGAGGGCCGTCCCTCGAAACAATGAGGCCGCGATCACTTGGCCAGATACTGACGCCCGTTGCTTCGAGCGCCTGCGTAACCGATGCAAGATGTTCCAGACGGGCATGCACCAATTCCAGCTGGCCACCTGTGATGGCAGCGGCGATCGCGTAGGTTCCGGCTTCTATGCGGTCGGGAATGATGCTGTGGGCGGCGGGACGCCAGCTTGTGTCTCCTTCAATGAGAATCCGATGTGTTCCTGCCCCTTCAATCCGGGCACCCATTGCACTCAGGCAGGCGGCGAGATCCGCCACTTCAGGTTCGCGCGCGGCATTGAGGATTTCCGTCTCTCCTTTCGCCGCCGTCGCCGCCATCATCGCTGTCTCGGTCGCGCCCACCGATGGCGAACTCAACACGATTCGCGCCCCCTTCAGTGCGCTGGGCGCGGAGGCAACGATCAGGCCGTTTTCGACCTTTATGTCGGCACCGAGCGTCGCGAGAGCCTTCACATGCATATCGACAGGGCGCGCGCCAATTGCGCATCCGCCGGGCAATGAAACGCGCGCTTGACCGAACCGGGCGAGTAGTGGCCCCAAGACCAGCACCGTCGCCCGCATCCGTCTTACGGCGTCATAGGATGTTTCCCTGGAAACAACCGCGCCGGCATCAATAGTGATCGAGTGGGCTGACCGGTCAACTTCAGCACCATGGAGTCTCACGACACCGAGCATGTTTTCCACATCGGCAACTGCAGGGAGATTCGTCAGTTCTAACGGGAAGGGACTTAGCAGTGCCGCGGCTATCTGCGGAAGAGCAGCGTTTTTCGCGCCTGAAATCGTCACCGCGCCTTGAAGCCGCGGCCCTCCAACGATTCGAAGTCTGTCCATAGGTGGAACCCTTATACCAAGAAATTGGGGCAATTGGGCCGCGTATATCGCAGTGAGTTGCAGCATCGACATTAATATTGAATTCATATATGTCAACGATACTGGAATTTAAAATTCCATCCCTACTCGCGTGACTGAATGACGAGATCGGCGCGGATGCCAAGACCACAGGCGTAGACCACGGGCCGGTGGGTGTCCTATGCATTGTTGCCCTCATGCAGGGCGTGTGCGGGTTGAGTATCGCGAATGCTCTGAGAGAAGCTATGTCAGTTTTGAAGAAAATCCACGCGCAGCTCGAGGTGATGGCACCTGCGGACCGCCAGATTGGGCAGTTCATCGTCGACAACCCGGAACAGGTGCTGCGCTTGTCGTCGGCGGCACTTGCAGCAGAGACTGGCCGAAGCCAGTCGAGTGTTGTGAAGTTCAGTCAGAAGCTGGGCTTTGGCGGGTATCAGGAACTGAAGCTCGCGATTAGTGAAGCCAAAGCGCAGGAATGGAACGTGCCATCGGGGATGATACATGGCACGATAGAACTCGGTGACAGCTATCTGACCATCCTGCAAAAGCTGATAGGCAGCAAGCTTCTGTCGATGCAGCAGACCATTTCGGCCAACAACGAGAATAGCATCGAGAAGGCATTGGAATTGCTGGATAGAGCTAGCCGTGTGCACTTGGCCGGCGTTGGCGCTTCGTCACTTGTCGCCCGCGACTTTTCTTACAAGCTGATGAAACTCGGTCGCAATGTGCTGCACGACAGCGATAGCCATGTGCAAATGGCCAGTGCATCGACGCTTGGGGTCAATGACGTTCTTTTCGCTCTCTCCTATTCGGGAACAAGTATTGAAACACTACGCATAGCCGAGGTGGCCAAGAAGCGTGGCGCGACACTGATTGCAGTGACGGGGCTTCGGACCAATCCGCTGTCCCGTCAAGCAGACATCTGCCTGCACACGGTTGCGGACGAGGAGCGGGTCCGTTCCTCATCCATCACGGCGCGTGACGCGCAACTGACACTGACGGATCTGTTGTTCATTCTGCTACTGCAAAGGCAGCCTGACGCAAACGACTATATCCACAACAGCGAGTTGGCAGTTTCCGTTCTGAAGGTTGAATAATCATTGTGGCGTTCTCAGAGGCAATCATGCTCATCCACGCAAGATCGTAAGAATCGTGCCTTCTTTTGAGACATGTAACTAGTTTGGATGTGCTCTCGTACCACCACGGCGAGATCAACGAAATCTGAACACGAATCCTGGCGCTTCAGCAACCGATCTCAACGCTAAAACCGAAGAAGACGATCACCCGCTGTCAATCGGCGCGGCTGACCTTTTCAGGCTCACGCCCGATATAGACGGCCGCTGACCTGAGCCCCTACTTCCCTCCAGTTTTCGGAAGAGTCTTGGGTTTCTTTGAGGTGCTTCCCCATTTTGGACCGCCGGGCTGGGTGATTTCCCGGGCTATTTGCTCATGGCGGACCGGATGCGCCTGAGCCAATCATCAGCGAAATCGGCGGTTTGTTGCCGATGGCGCTGTGAGGTCGAACCTCATTGTAGTCTCTACGCCAATCCTCCATTTTCTGACGCGCGTCGTCAAGGGTCAGGAACCAGTGCCGGTTCAGCCACTCCGCCCTGAGCTTGCTGTTGAACGTCTCGATGAAGCCGTTGTCGGTCGGCTTGCCACGCCGCGGAACGTGAAGCGGGCGTCGGCTGCAGGGCAGGTTTCACCGGGATCGTCCGACTGGAGAACGCGATCGCTATTCTGGAAGGTCGTGCCGGCACAAGGATTGCCAGGACGATGAGGTCAAGCTGATCCCGCCACTCATGAGCCCTGGCGGCTCGAAACGGTATGTGCGGGCAAGTCGGCGTTTGACACGTGTCGTCCGGGCAGATCAGATGCGTTTATCTTATCTAATCGGCACTGTGGCAAAAAACATTCGGCTTTGATCCAAAGTCCTGGAGCGCGAGGTCCAGACTGATAATGGCATCAGCCGGGCAACGTCTTGCACCTCCTGCGCTTTCATAGAAGAGATTCACGATCCGCGTGAGTTCTGACGGATCCTGCGCCAGGACGAACGATGCCGCAGTTGTTACCACCCTGTGACCGTTTCTCTCACACCAATGTTGCGATATTCCTCCAAGCTTACGGCCGTCGATTTGAATATCGAAGCGGCCGGGGCAGAAAGATTCGGCCACTTCGCCGATCGTCGCCACGAGACCGATGGAAGCCAACGCGTCGCCAATCATCGCCGAGAGTTCGCGGTAGGCAACATCGATAGCGAAGTCGGCTCCCGCACTGCGGGCAAGGGCAATCTGAATCGTACCTGGCGAAATCGGACAAGCAGTTCCGCCGCTGCGACGGACAACGACTGGCCAGTTTTCCGCCACCAATCGTTGCACTGCTGCATCGAAGGTGGGCAGTCGTGTGTCAGTGCGTCCTACGATGATAGCCTGTGGTGCTTGCCAAAAGAGAGTGCGCAGGCGGCAGCCGTCGCCAATCTCGTCGCAAAGCCGCTCCTGCCTTTCAAGCCCCTCCGCCGCCGTCGTGAAACCTTCCACGCACGGATCGATGGTGAGACCGTGAACCCTGGCAACGGCGGCAATGGCCGCCGCCAGGGGCCGGGCGAGAAGATCAGGCCGCATCAATGGTGCCGATCACCGTTCCCGGCTTCACAGCGCCGTCCTTGGGGACGGCGATGTGCAGGATGCCAGCCGATGGCGCCGCAATGTCGAAGGTGGTTTTTTCCACCATCAACTCTGCGATGGTCGCGCCCGCAGCGACGGTGCTGCCATCAGCATAGAACCAGTTTGCGATGATGCCTTCCGGATTGATGTTGGCATCCCACAGGTCGGGTGCGATCGTGATGTCGGCCAAATCAGGCCCCCTTCTTCATCGTTGTCAGCACGGCAGCGACGATCTTGTCAGCGGATGGCAGGACGTATTGCTCCATCGGCCTGCTATAAGGAATCGGCACATCGGGAACCGCCAGACGCTGGGGTGCCGCCTTCAAAAGCGTGGGATCCTCCTCGGCAACGGTGGCGATAATTTCGCCTGTGAGGCCGAAACTCTTGTAGTCTTCATCGACAACGACAAGCCGGCCGGTCTTGCGAACCGATTCGATCACCTTCTTGCGGTCGAGCGGCACTATGGTGCGAAGGTCGATTACCTCCGCTTCTATGCCCTGCGTCGCCAGTTCTTCCGCAGCATCGAGTGACCTGTGCACCATCATGCTAAGGCTGACGATCGTTACATCCTTGCCCGGCCGCACCACCTTGGCTTCGCCGAACGGAATGGCATAGGCCTCCTCCGGCAGTTCAGAAGCAGCCCCTTCGGGGGAGGCCATCCAGGCCAAGCCCTGCAGCCCCTTATGGAACATGAACATCACAGGGCTGTCATCGCGGATGGCCGAGATCATCAGCCCTTTGGCATCGTAGGCGTTGGACGGCGCGACCACTTTTAGGCCAGGCAAGTGGGCGAAGGTCGCATGCAGGGTCTGCGAATGCTGGCCAGCATCGGAATATCCGCCGCCCGTGGCGGTCATGATGACCATAGGCACTTTGTAATTGCCGCCGGAGAAATAAATGTTCTTGGCGGCAAGATTGTAGATCGCGTCCATGCAGACGCCGAAGAAATCGACGAACATCAGTTCGACGATCGGTCGCATGCCCGCCATGGCGGCGCCGACGCCAGCGCCGATGAAGCCGGTTTCAGAAATCGGCGTGTCGCGGACGCGCTCCTTGCCGAACTCGGCCAGAAGGCCAGTCGTGGCGCCGAAAATGCCGCCATAGGTGCCAATATCCTCACCCATAATGAAGACGGTGGGATCGGCGCGCATTTCTTGCGCGATCGCTTCGGAGATCGCCCGAGAAACCGTCATGATGCGATTGCTAGACATAGTTTCCTCCTTGGAAGGGAAAGATCGGTCAGGCGAAGACCCGGGTCAGGGCGTCGCCCGGAGCGGGATAGGCAGCGGCTCGGGCAAACGCGAAGGCCTCATCGACTTCCCTTTTGGCCTTGCTCAATGCCTCGTTGGCTTCCTCCTCGGTCACACCCTGTCCGATGATTTGCCGGCGAAGTCGTGCAATCGGATCCTTGGCTTTCAGCGCGGCCACCTCGCCCTTCGGGCGATAGAGTTCTGGGTCGCCCTGGAAGTGGCCGTAATAGCGATAGGTCTCCACTTCGATCAGCGTCGGGCCATCGCCGCGCCTGGCGCGATTGACGGCCTGCTCCGCAAGGTCGAACAGCGTCAGTGTATCATTGTCGGCGACATGCGAACCGGGAATGCCGTAGCCCGCTGCCCTCACGCTGTTGTCCGCAACGGCAGTCGAGGCGGATTTTGGAACAGAGATTCCCCAGCCATTGTCCTCGATTATGAAGACGACCGGCAGTTTCCATAGGGCGGCGAGATTGAGTGCTTCATGAACCCCCCCTTGGTTGGCGGCTCCTTCACCAATATAGGATACCGCGATGGCATCACTTCCCTTCAGCTTGGCGGCCAGGGCCGCGCCAACTGCTGGCCCCGCTCCCTCGCCGATGATGCCGCTGCAGACGAAGTTGACGGCGGGATCCAGAAGATGCATGTGGCCGCCGCGGCCGCCGCCAAGCCCGGTTGCCTTGCCGAAAATCTCAGCCGTCATTTTCTTGAGATCGACGCCCTTGGCAATGGCAGCATGGTGGGGCCGATGGGTTGCCGTCACAGTATCATCGGCCCGCAAATGGACACAAACAGCAGCTGCGCACGGCTCCTGACCAGCTGCGAGATGCATTTCACCCGGCAATGGACCCGCACCTATATCGAATTTCGGGGATTTTCCTTCCATGTAGGCAGCAGCCATGGTGTCTTCATAGTACCGCGCCTTTTCCATGATCTCGTACATCCATAGAAGCTGGGATTTCGTCGGCATTTCATACCTCCCTTGATTTGTTGGTCACGCCTACAGATCTTGTTTCAAAAGGCTGTCGGAACCTGCCCGTCGCTAGCAGACCTTACCGGATCATCATCGTCCAGATGGCGAGAGGCTTCGCGCATCGAACAAATAGGCGGGCGGTCTATTCCAGAATATGCGGCGAACCATTGTAAAGATACGACCCCCGGCTGATCCGGCTTTGATCTATCTCAACAGATACGCCGCAAGCGTGCAAGGAAGCAGCACGAACCACCTACCATTGGAGGTAGCTCGCCAATAAAAGCATCGACTCTCAGTCGCTTGCGATGCAGCGTCAGCGCGAAGGCGCAAGCGATTGGTGGGCGTTCAAAAGAAAGACTCCAGCATGGCACTGGAGTATTTGGTCTTCGCGGCACCACCATGACAATCCAGGGAGCTAGATGTGAGCTTTCAAGAGGTTGTCTGTCGATTGTCGCCGCGATTTGACACCCGTTCCCGCATGGCGCTGCCCGGCACTCGCTTCAGCCAAAAGCAATAAAACATGACCATTCGCAATTGTCTCCAGGTCAACATGTGACAGCAAACCACGCGAAATTGCACGGCATTCTACAGCCTCAAGGCAGACCCCGAACGGCTGGAGATTGGCGTTGGTGCACGGATCCTTTGCTGACTGCAATACAATCGTTCAATGCGCTGGATATCATAGACCGAACGCGTTGAAGTGCAAGCTTGAAGCCGTCGGGCTGGTGACGAAACGTGGGGTCACTGTTGCGCAGGCGGCCTCCAGACCTGAAGCAAGATCAAGGACTGCTCTCAAACTCCGACGCTTGCTCCAATGTCGGAATGCCGGAAGGATCGGATCACGGGACGGACCAGAAACTCCCAGTTTCGGAAAGCCAATCTGCCTCAGATAATTCGCGGCCGGATGTTGATCTGCTTCCATGCCTGATCACTCACAATCCCGTTGGCTGGCTATTGCAGAGCATCTGTGAGTATCGCTCTGGCGCGATCGAGGACGGGTTTGTCAACCATCTTGCCATCGACCTGGACCACGGCACCGCCGCTTTCATCGATGGCTCCTACTATCCGATGGGCCCAATCGATGTCTTCCGGCGACGGAGCAAAACCCGCATTGACGCGATCGACCTGACGGGGATGAATGCACAGCTTTGCCGCAAAACCGCAGTTGCGAGCATGCTCGATATCCTGTGCCAGCACCGACTCGTCCTGCAGGGAGACTGTAACCCCGTCGATCGGCGCAGGCATTCCCGCGTGGCGCGATGCCAATACAATCTGGAAACGGGCAGGATCGAGATGAGGGCCGGTGCCGGGAATGCGCGCGTCGGCTCCGAAATCGAGGTTGCCGAATGCAAGTCTGGTGACACCTTTGGCTGATGCAACCGCATGAATGTGAACGAGCCCCTCGACCGTTTCGATCAGAGCGACGACAGCACGCCCGGGGGACTGTTCCAAAACACCGGCAAGGCTCCCGGGTGCCGCCTTCGGCAACATCAGCTCGGCCCGCGGATATGCCGCAAGCATTGAAAGATCGGTATCGAACCAGGGGGTGTCAGCACCGTTGACGCGTACGATGCCGGCACCGCCCTGGCCGAACCATTGTGCGACTGCCTGTCGCGCCAATGACTTTTCCCCGGGTCCCACAGCGTCCTCCAGGTCGAGAATGATTCGATGGGCTCCGGAGGCTGCCGCCTTGGGGAACCGGTCCGGCCTGTCGCCTGGAACGAAGAGGTAACTACGTGGCTGGCTCATCTTGTTCTCGTCAAACCCTTAAAGAAATATCGGCAGATGGTCACAGTCTCACTCAAAAAACGAGGCATCCGCACGCATCGCAAGCTCGCCATCGGGCCCCTTCGCCCAGAGGTTCAGATGCTGGTTGCTCTCGTCCTGAGCCGCCTCGATCGTGAAGCCGCGATCCACGAATAGTGGCGCCATTGCCCGGAATTCGAAGCGGCGAAGCCTGGTTTTGGGCCGGCAGCGCTCGGCAAGGCCATGCAGCAGCGTCGAGATCAAGGGGCCGTGGACGACAAGATCACGGTATCCTTCCTCCCCTGTCGCATAGGGTCTGTCGTAATGGATGCGGTGGCCGTTATACGTCAGCGCCGAATAGCGGAAGAGCAACACCGGGTCGGGTGTGACAGGCTCGGACCATTGCGCCTGGTCGGGCGCCGGTTGGGGTTTCGGCAGCGGCGTGTCGGCAGCGGGCGCCTCTCTGTAGACAATGTCCTGTTCCTCCTCGACACAAAGCGTACCTGCATGAAAAATTCGATGGCGCACAGTCACGAAGACGAGCTGGCCCGCACGTCCGCTCTTGGCTGAGACATCGGCAATCTCGCTTTCCCGTTCGACCGTGGCACCAATCGGGACCGGCGCCAGATAGGCCAGACGACCACCGGCCCACATTCGCCGGGGAAGTTTTACATCGGGAAGGAACCCTCCCCGCTGTGGGTGTCCGTCCACCCCCAGTTCTCTGCGACGAACAAAAGGGTTGAAGAACAGCCAGTGCCAGGCAGGAGGCAATGCCCCGCCGCTGCCCGGCAAGGCGTGGAGGTCCAGCAAATTGGCCATCGCCGATACGCGCTCGGACGCGATCACTGCGGTCTTGCGTTCGGTGCGGCCGATAGCCTGCGAATAGTCGCCTGGTTCCCGCAATCCGGCATCTGTCGACATTGGTAACTCCTTCAGAATTCAGTAGATGACCTGCTGCTCGACGAGTTCTTCATATTGCTTGGTGTCCATGCCCAGCAGTTCGCCGTAGACATATTGTTCTTGCTCGCCCAGTCGCGGGGTGCCGCGATCGATCGAGGGCTGATCGCTGACCGAAAAACGTGCAGGAAAACCGACCGCCGACCGTGTGCATCCGTCGAGCTCGGCAACCTCGACAATCGCCCCGCGCTCCTGCAGATGGGGGTCGCTGACGATGTCCTGTGTATTCCAGGAGACGTGCGCGGGAACGCCGGCATTTTGAAGCCTGCCTGCGGTCTCGTCGGCAAACTGCGTCGCGCACCATTCGGAGACGATGCGATCAAGTGCGGCCCGCTCGGCATGGCGGGCCTGCTCGGACGCAAAGGCTTGGCCACCCAGATCCTGCCGATCCATGATACTCAGCAGAGCTTGCCACTGATCGTCCGTTCCCACGGAGATGGTAAGCCACCGGTCCGGCTCGCGCGTGGCATAGACACCATGTGGCGCGCGCCTGTAATGCTCGTTTCCCATCCGCTCGAGCTTGGTTCCTGTGGACACCGCCATCACGGCTTCGCCGATGAGAGAGGAAGCCACTTCGCGGGCGGCGACGTCGATATGGGCGCCCTTTCCGGTCCTGCGACGCTGATGCAATGCAGCGACGATGGCCAAAGCCGCGTTCATGCCGACGGAATGATCCATGACATGGCGCATCTCCACCGGCGGCCCGTCGCCGTAGCCGGTCAGATAACCGATGCCACCCCAGGCGCCGAACAACGGAGCGTAGCCTGCAAAGTGTGAATCTGGCCCGGTCTGTCCCGAAGAGGAGACCGAGACCATGACAATGTCGGGCTTCACTCCCTTCAGCGTATCGTAGCCAAGGCCCAGCCGCGTCATGACACCGGCCCGGAAGCTCTCGGCGGCAGATCGCGGCGATGCTGTCTTCGCCATGCAGGCCTTCCAGGACGACCCGGATTTTGTCCTCGGCGGAATGGTGCTTGCGCGTGGCGCGGCGGATGTCCTTGATCGTCTTCTCGGCCGATGGTGTCTGCGGCCCGGATTTTTGTCTCATCTTCGCTTCCTTTGAATGAGCTACGATGAGCCGAAAATCCTCTCTTCTCATTTAAACCGCTTCTGTCTCATGGACGCTGATCCGGGACACCTTGATTAATGACGGTAT
This sequence comes from Rhizobium sp., assembly GCA_041675415.1. Taxonomy (GTDB): domain Bacteria; phylum Pseudomonadota; class Alphaproteobacteria; order Rhizobiales; family Rhizobiaceae; genus Allorhizobium. The sequence continues at coordinate 23,353 of JBAYTX010000053.1, forward strand.
TGCGATCGTGGCTGATCCGGATCCAGACCTCTGGTCGAGGGAAAGGCGGCTGGAAGGACGCGAGACATAACGGGAATACCCGAAACTCGACCGGCTGCGAC